>NZ_JAERRE010000026.1:0-1057 GCF_016735645.1 Pseudomonas sp. B7 | reverse complement strand
GTCGGCGCATCGTCCGGCGGAATCAGCGCGATCAGCCGTCCGGCATCGTCGTAGCGGTATTCGGTGACCGCCCCCAGCGCATCCTGCTCGGCGACCAACCGACCTTGCGCGTCATAGGCCTTGAGCTGCTCGCCACCGTCCGCCGACACCTGACGCACCAGCCGCGCCGTGTCGTCGTGGACATAAACCTCTTCGCGACCGTCGACGTACTGCACGGTGACACGGCCGGCGTCATCCCAGACGTAGCGCGTGTCCATCTGCGAAAACGACGCCCAGTGCCGCACGCAGCGTGCCGCCTTGCCGCCACGCTCCCACGCCCAGAAGAAACTCGCGCCGCCCGTTAACTGCCGTTGCAGGATGACGTGCTGGTCGTCGTAGTCGTAACGCTCGCTCTCGCCGACGGCGTTGGTCGCCTCGATCAATCGATGACGGGCATCGAAGCGGTAGCTGACCAGCGTCTGCTCGGTGCGCCAGGCAGACTCCCGAAAAACCTGATAGTCGACCGCGACCAGATGCGCCCGCTCATAGCGCAGCAACAGGGAACGACCGGCCCCGTTGTCGAGGCGCTCAACGCGATCCAGACGATCCCGCGTAATACGCAACCGGTTGCCATAGGCATCGCTGACCGCCGTCAGACGCCCAGCCCGAAAGTGATAAAACCGCGCCGTCTCACCCGCCAGCGCAACGATCAACTCCTCCGGCTCATCCCCCAGAAAGATCGCCGCCCGCGACAAGCTGTTGTGAATCGCCGGCCTCTCGATACTCGGCAACGGAAACGGCGTGCGCCGGTTCTCATGGTCAACCCAGACCACCGAAGCGCCCTCGACCTCCAGCCGATGCGCCAGCGAGTGACTCCAGCCAAACCCCAGCCCGACATCGATCTCGACCGCACTGGTGCGATACAAGCGGCTGAACTCGAACGGCAGCAGCCCGTCGAGCACGCCATCGGTGAGGGTCAGCAATTCCTCACCGGTGACCATCGACACCGGACACCCGTTGGTGCAGGTCCGCGGCGCACAATCGGCGCTGTCACCGTTGGGATTTTTCGCCTGATCCG
>NZ_JAERRE010000025.1:0-1087 GCF_016735645.1 Pseudomonas sp. B7 | reverse complement strand
GGCCCCGGTGCGGCGCCGGCGACGCTGGCGAAGCCCTTCGCGTCGAGCTTGCCCTTGATGCTTTTGCCCAAGGCATCGATGACTTCGTAATCGCCGTCCTTGATGCCCTGGCGACCGGCGTACTGGTTGAACAATTCGAGGTTGCCCTTGCCCGGTTTCGGCGGCTCCGGGAACACGCCCGCGAGACTCTTGGCACCGGTGTAAGCAAAGTTCGCCGCGTGGGCGGTGTACGGGCCACTGGTGGCGTGGGTGATGCCGCCGGCGTTGTAGGTCGTGGCGCTGCCGCCACCCTGGATCACCAATTCGGTCTTGGCGGTGATGGTGATGCGGTCGGCGTTGGCGGTGATGTTGAGTTTGGCCAGCAGGTTGATGCTGTCCTTCAGCGCCTTGACGTCGATGTCGCCGGACGCTGCGACCAGACGCCACCCCATGCTCTGCACGAACAGGCGCATGCCGCGACTGGCACTGGCCAGCAGGCGTTTGCCGATGGAAAAACTGGTGTGGCCGGTGCTGCTCAGCGCCAGGTGTTCGCCGGTGGCGATGTGGCTGGAGCGCGGTGTGGTCAGGGCGATGCCGGCGGGACTGGCGAGTACCAGATGCGGCTCAGTGAATTCGGGAAATTCATTGGCGGTGAGGTTTGCAGGTCCCGAGCCGAGCACGCCTTGATGCTGCGCGTGCAAGGCCTTGGCCACGTCGTCCTGATCGCCGGCTTCCTGGGCTTGAAGTTCCTTGGCCTGCGTGGCGAAACCGTCCTGTTGATCGCTGGCGGTGGCCAGGCGTTCGGCGGTTTCCGGCAGGTCCTTGTGGTGTTTCGATTCGTTCGGACGCGGTTCGGTGGTAATCAGCAGACCGGCTCCGGCACGCACGGCGCCGTGGCGGTCGGTTCTTAACTCAAAACCTTCGCCGCGTGGCTGCCCGCCTGAAGGACGCGGATGAGTCAGGTAACCAAGGTTGATCGCACTCGCGCCGTGATCGCTGCGCAGCGCGATGCTGATCTCGCTGGTGGTGTCGTCGATGCGCAGTTCGTTGGCGCGGCTGCCCTTGTATTCCTTGCTCTTGACCGTGGCCAGGGTCTTGAAGTCCGGCA
>NZ_JAERRE010000024.1:0-1313 GCF_016735645.1 Pseudomonas sp. B7 | reverse complement strand
TGTCTAGTCCTGAAATAGGTTTACACCTGTTTCAGCCTCAAAACGCCCGATGCACCGCATCGGGTGTTTTGTATTTCAGCGACAGATGAGGCCGCTCGTTGTTATAGATCTGCACCGACTCGTCCACCATCCGGATGGCCTCTGCAAAATTTTTGGGGCGATGCAGCAATAACTCGTTTTTCAAAATCCCGTTCACACGCTCAGCCAACGCGTTTTGGTAGCAGTCGTAGCCATCGGTCATTGAGCAGGTGATGCCGTATTTGGCATGCAGCCGCTGATAAAGCTCGGAGCAGTATTGGACGCCTCTATCCGAGTGATGCACCAAACATTGCTTCGTTGTCCGCTGCTTGAGGGCTTTGTTGAACGCCTGGATCACCGATTCGGCGTGCAAGCTTTCATGGACATGGTGCCCCACGATTTTTCGGGAGTACGCATCGGTGATCAAACTCAGATAAGCCACACCCGTTTGCGTCGGTAGGTAGGTGATGTCCGCAACCCATACTTGCTCTGGCGCCTTGGCAACTACCTGAATCGGTCCATCTTTGAGCAGGTTTGGATGCCGGCGAAAGCGATGATGGCTATCTGTCGTTTTGTGATAGGCCCGTCTGCGGGGAACCAGCTCGCGCCGATCTCGCAAGATATCGAATAACCGGTCTCGACCGACCTTTACGGACACCTCTGGCTCAGTGTGCATCAGATTGTGAAGTTTTCGGGTGCCAAGGCGCGGTTGCCTAAGTCGTTTCTCCCTCACGAATCCCATCACTTCCTGGGCATGACGGGCCCGGGCATCACACGCGCGGTTGCGCTTGTAATAAGCCTGACGGGAAATCCCCATGAACTGGCAAGCCCGACTAATGCTCAGGTCTTGGATCTGCCCTTGGGAGAGGACTTGCCGGATCGCTTTTTTACGACAGAAACACCGAAGTCGTTCTTTAAAACATCAACGACAGCTTCGAAAAACTGAGCTTTCTGGTTGGCTTGGGCCAGCTTTTCTTCGAGCTCTTTGATTCGCTGTTCGGGTGTCAGTGGTTTATCGGGCTCATCCATGGAACGGGGTCTCTTGGAGCGAATGGACGCGCCTTGACTCCAGTCCTGCCGACCATGCCTGCGTAACCAGTTCAGTACGGTCGATTTACCCTGAATGCCATAACGCTCTTGAGCCTCTTTATAACTCAACTCGCCTTTTTCGACCTGATCGACGACCGACAATTTAAAGGTCCGCGTGTAATCACGCTGACTGCGCCTTTTTCCTGTATTCATTACTCCCTCCTGAGAATGGGTCAGAAGGTGTAAACCTTATTCAGGACGAGACA
>NZ_JAERRE010000023.1:0-5562 GCF_016735645.1 Pseudomonas sp. B7 | reverse complement strand
AAAAGAGGTGTTGACAGCAGCGTGTAACGCTGTAGAATTCGCCTCCCGCTAACGAGAGATCGGAAGCGCAGTGGTTGAAGTTGTTGAAGAAATCTTCGAAAACTTCTGAAAATAATCACTTGACAGCAAATGAGGCTGCTGTAGAATGCGCGCCTCGGTTGAGACGAAAGATCTTAACCAACCGCTCTTTAACAACTGAATCAAGCAATTCGTGTGGGTGCTTGTGGAGTCAGACTGATAGTCAACAAGATTATCAGCATCACAAGTTACTCCGCGAGAAATCAAAGATGTAACCAACGATTGCTGAGCCAAGTTTAGGGTTTCTTAAAAACCCAAAGATGTTTGAACTGAAGAGTTTGATCATGGCTCAGATTGAACGCTGGCGGCAGGCCTAACACATGCAAGTCGAGCGGATGAAGGGAGCTTGCTCCTGGATTCAGCGGCGGACGGGTGAGTAATGCCTAGGAATCTGCCTGGTAGTGGGGGACAACGTTTCGAAAGGAACGCTAATACCGCATACGTCCTACGGGAGAAAGCAGGGGACCTTCGGGCCTTGCGCTATCAGATGAGCCTAGGTCGGATTAGCTAGTTGGTGAGGTAATGGCTCACCAAGGCGACGATCCGTAACTGGTCTGAGAGGATGATCAGTCACACTGGAACTGAGACACGGTCCAGACTCCTACGGGAGGCAGCAGTGGGGAATATTGGACAATGGGCGAAAGCCTGATCCAGCCATGCCGCGTGTGTGAAGAAGGTCTTCGGATTGTAAAGCACTTTAAGTTGGGAGGAAGGGTTGTAGATTAATACTCTGCAATTTTGACGTTACCGACAGAATAAGCACCGGCTAACTCTGTGCCAGCAGCCGCGGTAATACAGAGGGTGCAAGCGTTAATCGGAATTACTGGGCGTAAAGCGCGCGTAGGTGGTTCGTTAAGTTGGATGTGAAATCCCCGGGCTCAACCTGGGAACTGCATCCAAAACTGGCGAGCTAGAGTATGGTAGAGGGTGGTGGAATTTCCTGTGTAGCGGTGAAATGCGTAGATATAGGAAGGAACACCAGTGGCGAAGGCGACCACCTGGACTGATACTGACACTGAGGTGCGAAAGCGTGGGGAGCAAACAGGATTAGATACCCTGGTAGTCCACGCCGTAAACGATGTCAACTAGCCGTTGGGAGCCTTGAGCTCTTAGTGGCGCAGCTAACGCATTAAGTTGACCGCCTGGGGAGTACGGCCGCAAGGTTAAAACTCAAATGAATTGACGGGGGCCCGCACAAGCGGTGGAGCATGTGGTTTAATTCGAAGCAACGCGAAGAACCTTACCAGGCCTTGACATCCAATGAACTTTCCAGAGATGGATTGGTGCCTTCGGGAACATTGAGACAGGTGCTGCATGGCTGTCGTCAGCTCGTGTCGTGAGATGTTGGGTTAAGTCCCGTAACGAGCGCAACCCTTGTCCTTAGTTACCAGCACGTAATGGTGGGCACTCTAAGGAGACTGCCGGTGACAAACCGGAGGAAGGTGGGGATGACGTCAAGTCATCATGGCCCTTACGGCCTGGGCTACACACGTGCTACAATGGTCGGTACAAAGGGTTGCCAAGCCGCGAGGTGGAGCTAATCCCATAAAACCGATCGTAGTCCGGATCGCAGTCTGCAACTCGACTGCGTGAAGTCGGAATCGCTAGTAATCGCGAATCAGAATGTCGCGGTGAATACGTTCCCGGGCCTTGTACACACCGCCCGTCACACCATGGGAGTGGGTTGCACCAGAAGTAGCTAGTCTAACCTTCGGGAGGACGGTACCACGGTGTGATTCATGACTGGGGTGAAGTCGTAACAAGGTAGCCGTAGGGGAACCTGCGGCTGGATCACCTCCTTAATCGACGACATCAGCTGCTCCATAAGTTCCCACACGAATTGCTTGATTCATTGAAGAAGACGAAAGAAGCAGCCCGAAATTGGGTCTGTAGCTCAGTTGGTTAGAGCGCACCCCTGATAAGGGTGAGGTCGGCAGTTCGAATCTGCCCAGACCCACCAATTTTGTGTGGGAAACGCCTGTAGAAATACGGGGCCATAGCTCAGCTGGGAGAGCGCCTGCCTTGCACGCAGGAGGTCAGCGGTTCGATCCCGCTTGGCTCCACCACTACTGCTTCTGAAGTAAGAGCTTAGAAATGAGCATTCCATCGCTGCGATGGTGAATGTTGATTTCTAGTCTTTGACTAGTTCGTTCTTTAAAAATTTGGGTATGTGATAGAAAGATAGACTGATGGCCACTTTCACTGGTGGTGATCAGGCTAAGGTAAAATTTGTGAGTTCTCTTAGTTGAGAAATTCGAATTTTCGGCGAATGTCGTCTTCACAGTATAACCAGATTGCTTGGGGTTATATGGTCAAGTGAAGAAGCGCATACGGTGGATGCCTTGGCAGTCAGAGGCGATGAAAGACGTGGTAGCCTGCGAAAAGCTTCGGGGAGTCGGCAAACAGACTTTGATCCGGAGATGTCTGAATGGGGGAACCCAGCCATCATAAGATGGTTATCTTGTACTGAATACATAGGTGCAAGAGGCGAACCAGGGGAACTGAAACATCTAAGTACCCTGAGGAAAAGAAATCAACCGAGATTCCCTTAGTAGTGGCGAGCGAACGGGGACTAGCCCTTAAGTGGCTTTGAGATTAGCGGAACGCTCTGGAAAGTGCGGCCATAGTGGGTGATAGCCCTGTACGCGAAAGTCTCTTAGTCATGAAATCGAGTAGGACGGAGCACGAGAAACTTTGTCTGAATATGGGGGGACCATCCTCCAAGGCTAAATACTACTGACTGACCGATAGTGAACTAGTACCGTGAGGGAAAGGCGAAAAGAACCCCGGAGAGGGGAGTGAAATAGATCCTGAAACCGTATGCGTACAAGCAGTGGGAGCAGACTTTGTTCTGTGACTGCGTACCTTTTGTATAATGGGTCAGCGACT
Source organism: Pseudomonas sp. B7 (assembly GCF_016735645.1). Classification (NCBI taxonomy): domain Bacteria; kingdom Pseudomonadati; phylum Pseudomonadota; class Gammaproteobacteria; order Pseudomonadales; family Pseudomonadaceae; genus Pseudomonas; species Pseudomonas sp. B7. The sequence continues at coordinate 2,595 of NZ_JAERRE010000023.1, read as the reverse complement.
TATTTTCAGTGGCGAGCTTAACCGAATAGGGGAGGCGTAGCGAAAGCGAGTCTTAATAGGGCGTCTAGTCGCTGGGAATAGACCCGAAACCGGGCGATCTATCCATGGGCAGGTTGAAGGTTAGGTAACACTGACTGGAGGACCGAACCGACTACCGTTGAAAAGTTAGCGGATGACCTGTGGATCGGAGTGAAAGGCTAATCAAGCTCGGAGATAGCTGGTTCTCCTCGAAAGCTATTTAGGTAGCGCCTCATGTATCACTGTAGGGGGTAGAGCACTGTTTCGGCTAGGGGGTCATCCCGACTTACCAAACCGATGCAAACTCCGAATACCTACAAGTGCCGAGCATGGGAGACACACGGCGGGTGCTAACGTCCGTCGTGAAAAGGGAAACAACCCAGACCGTCAGCTAAGGTCCCAAAGTTATGGTTAAGTGGGAAACGATGTGGGAAGGCTTAGACAGCTAGGAGGTTGGCTTAGAAGCAGCCACCCTTTAAAGAAAGCGTAATAGCTCACTAGTCGAGTCGGCCTGCGCGGAAGATGTAACGGGGCTCAAACCATACACCGAAGCTACGGGTATCACGCAAGTGATGCGGTAGAGGAGCGTTCTGTAAGCCTGTGAAGGTGAGTTGAGAAGCTTGCTGGAGGTATCAGAAGTGCGAATGCTGACATGAGTAACGACAATGGGTGTGAAAAACACCCACGCCGAAAGACCAAGGTTTCCTGCGCAACGTTAATCGACGCAGGGTTAGTCGGTCCCTAAGGCGAGGCTGAAAAGCGTAGTCGATGGAAAACAGGTTAATATTCCTGTACTTCTGGTTATTGCGATGGAGGGACGGAGAAGGCTAGGCCAGCTTGGCGTTGGTTGTCCAAGTTTAAGGTGGTAGGCTGAAATCTTAGGTAAATCCGGGGTTTCAAGGCCGAGAGCTGATGACGAGTTGCCTTTAGGCGACGAAGTGGTTGATGCCATGCTTCCAAGAAAAGCTTCTAAGCTTCAGATAACCAGGAACCGTACCCCAAACCGACACAGGTGGTTGGGTAGAGAATACCAAGGCGCTTGAGAGAACTCGGGTGAAGGAACTAGGCAAAATGGCACCGTAACTTCGGGAGAAGGTGCGCCGGTGAGGGTGAAGCACTTGCTGCGTAAGCCCACGCCGGTCGAAGATACCAGGCCGCTGCGACTGTTTATTAAAAACACAGCACTCTGCAAACACGAAAGTGGACGTATAGGGTGTGACGCCTGCCCGGTGCCGGAAGGTTAATTGATGGGGTTAGCTAACGCGAAGCTCTTGATCGAAGCCCCGGTAAACGGCGGCCGTAACTATAACGGTCCTAAGGTAGCGAAATTCCTTGTCGGGTAAGTTCCGACCTGCACGAATGGCGTAACGATGGCGGCGCTGTCTCCACCCGAGACTCAGTGAAATTGAAATCGCTGTGAAGATGCAGTGTATCCGCGGCTAGACGGAAAGACCCCGTGAACCTTTACTATAGCTTTGCACTGGACTTTGAATTTGCTTGTGTAGGATAGGTGGGAGGCTTTGAAGCGTGGACGCCAGTTCGCGTGGAGCCATCCTTGAAATACCACCCTGGCAACTTTGAGGTTCTAACTCAGGTCCGTTATCCGGATCGAGGACAGTGTATGGTGGGTAGTTTGACTGGGGCGGTCTCCTCCTAAAGAGTAACGGAGGAGTACGAAGGTGCGCTCAGACCGGTCGGAAATCGGTCGTAGAGTATAAAGGCAAAAGCGCGCTTGACTGCGAGACAGACACGTCGAGCAGGTACGAAAGTAGGTCTTAGTGATCCGGTGGTTCTGTATGGAAGGGCCATCGCTCAACGGATAAAAGGTACTCCGGGGATAACAGGCTGATACCGCCCAAGAGTTCATATCGACGGCGGTGTTTGGCACCTCGATGTCGGCTCATCACATCCTGGGGCTGAAGCCGGTCCCAAGGGTATGGCTGTTCGCCATTTAAAGTGGTACGCGAGCTGGGTTTAGAACGTCGTGAGACAGTTCGGTCCCTATCTGCCGTGGACGTTTGAGATTTGAGAGGGGCTGCTCCTAGTACGAGAGGACCGGAGTGGACGAACCTCTGGTGTTCCGGTTGTCACGCCAGTGGCATTGCCGGGTAGCTATGTTCGGGAAAGATAACCGCTGAAAGCATCTAAGCGGGAAACTTGCCTCAAGATGAGATCTCACTGGAACCTTGAGTTCCCTGAAGGGCCGTCGAAGACTACGACGTTGATAGGTTGGGTGTGTAAGCGCTGTGAGGCGTTGAGCTAACCAATACTAATTGCCCGTGAGGCTTGACCATATAACACCCAAGCAATTTGCGTCGGCTCTCTAAACCAGAGCAACCAGATTGCGGTGTGTGAAGACGAAAATGAACCGAAAGTTCGACGCTCACAAAGCACCGAAAGCTGTCACATACCCAATTTGCTGAAGCGAGGCCATCCGGTCACGAGTCAGTACCCGAATTTCTTGACGACCATAGAGCGTTGGAACCACCTGATCCCATCCCGAACTCAGAAGTGAAACGATGCATCGCCGATGGTAGTGTGGGGTTTCCCCATGTGAGAGTAGGTCATCGTCAAGAT
>NZ_JAERRE010000022.1:0-9500 GCF_016735645.1 Pseudomonas sp. B7 | reverse complement strand
GCATGTAAGCCAGACGCTCCAGCGGATACGCCGGATCCAGCGGCACATAACCGCCGCCGGCCTTCAGGATCGCCAGCAGCCCGACCACCATGTCCAGCCCACGCTCGACACAGATCGCCACCCGCGCTTCCGGGCCCACGCCCAAACCGCGCAGGTGATGGGCCAGACGATTGGCCCGAGCATTCAGCTCGGCATAACTCAGTCGCTGTTCACCGGAAAGCACCGCCACAGCCTGCGGCGACCGCAAAACCTGCGCCTCGAACAGACCATGGATGCTTTGCTGAAGGTCATAGCCGACTTCGGTCGCATTGAAGTGATGCAACAAATACCGACGCTCATCCTCGGCCAGCACGTCCACCTGCTCCAGCAGCGCCTGATCATTGGCGACCATGGCCTGCAACAGCTGCTGCAAGTAACCGGCATAACGCTGAACCGTCGATTGATCGAACAGCGCCGTGGCGTATTCCAGCGAACCCCGGATCACGCCTTGCGCCTCGCCCAAGGTCAGCGACAGATCAAACTTGGCAAAGTGACTCGGCTCGGCCACGCCTTCGAGCGTCAGGTCACCGAGGGCCAGCGTCGCGCCGCTGCCGCTGTCCCAGCTCAGCAGCGTCTGGAACAACGGGCTGTGGGACAGGCTGCGCACCGGCCGGGTGATTTCCACCACCTGCTCGAACGGCAGATCCTGATGGGCCTGCGCTTGCAGCGTGCACGCCTTGACCCGCGCCAGCAACGCCTCGACGCTCAGCGCGCCCGAGGTGTCGATGCGCACGGCCAACGTGTTGACGAACAGCCCGATCAGCCCTTCGATTTCCGCCCGGTTACGGTTGGCGACCGGCGAGCCGATCACCACGTCCGATTGCCCGGACAAGCGTCCGAGCAACATCGCCCACGCGCTCATCACCGCCATATACGGCGTCACGCCATGCCGCTGACACAGCGTCTTGAGACCTGCGCTCAAACGTTCATCCAGCCGGATGTCGACACTGCTGCCGGCGTAGTCCTGCCGGGCCGGGCGTGGACGGTCGGTCGGCAGCATCAACAGCGCCGGCGCACCGGCCAGGGTCTGCTGCCAGTAATCGCTCTGCCGTTGCAAGACTTCACCGCTCAACCAGCGGCGCTGCCACACGGCGTAATCGGTGTACTGCAATGCCAGCGGCGGCAGCGGATCGGCCTCGTCATGGCTGAACGCCTGATACAGCGCCATCAATTCGCGGGTCAGCACCCCCATCGACCAGCCATCGGAGACAATGTGGTGCAGGGTCAGCAACAGCACATGATGATCATCGGCGAGTCGCACCAGACGCCCGCGAATCAGCGGATCGTCCTGTAAATCGAACGGCCCCGACGCTTCGCCCTGAATCAGCGCCTGCAAGGTTTCGTCGGCCTGCGGATGCTGGCGCAAGTCCTCGACCCGCAACAGCACACCGCTGTCGAGGGGCGCGATCAGCACCTGGGCTTCTTCGTTGAACTGGGCGAAACGGCTGCGCAGGGTTTCGTGACGCTCGACGATCCGCGCCAGTGCCCGTTGCAGGGCCGCTTCGTCGAGCCGACCGCGCAGGCGCAGGCCGAGGGGAATGTTGTAGGCGGTATTGGCGCCCTCCAGTTGCGCCATGAACCACAAGCGTTGCTGGGCGAACGACAACGGCAGCGCGCCCTCGCGTGGCACCGGCCTGATCGCCGGTTGCGTGCAGCGTCCGGCCTCGGCCAGCACCTCGGCCAAGGCGGCGAGCTCAGCATTGGCGAACAGCTCGGCGAGGGTCAGCTCCACGCCCAGTCGCTGGCGTACCTGAGACAGCATGCGCATCGCCAGCAGCGAGTGACCGCCCAATTCGAAGAAGTGATCCTGACGCCCGACCTGTTCGACTTGCAGCACTTCGGCCCAGATCTGCGCCAACGTGGTTTCCAGTTCACCTTGCGGCGCCTGATAGTCGCGGGTGAACAAGGCGCTGCGATCCGGCGCAGGCAACGCCTTGCGATCGACTTTGCCGTTGGCAGTCAGTGGCAAGGCGTCGAGTCTGACAAAGGCTGCCGGCACCATGTATTCCGGCAACTGGCTCAGCAGATGCGCCCGCAGCTCCGCCACGGCCAGCGGTTCGAACTGTGGCTGTTCGGTGAAATACGCCACCAGCCGCACTTGGCCAGGTTCGTCTTCGCGGGCTAGCAACACCGCCTCCTGGATGCCGGGCAACTGGTTGAGGCGGGTTTCAATTTCGCCCAGCTCGACACGCACACCACGGATCTTCACCTGATCGTCGTTGCGCCCCAGGTACTCGATGGAACCGTCGGCGCGCCATCGGGCCAGGTCGCCTGTGCGATACATACGCCCATGATTGAACGGGTCGTTTACAAAACGTTCTTCGGTCAGGTCCGGACGATTCAGGTAACCCCGAGCCACACCGACGCCGCCTGCATAAAGCTCCCCGGCCACGCCGACCGGTACCGGACGCAGTTGCTCATCGAGCAGGTACACCGTCGCGTTGGCAATCGGTTTGCCAATGTGCAACGCCTGCCCCGCTTCGACGATGCCCGAGGTGGCAACCACCGTGGCCTCGGTCGGGCCGTAGTTGTTCACCACATCGAACGACTGCTGGCGGTTGAACTGACGCAAGCGGTCGCCGCCGATCAGCAGCGTGCGCAAGGTCGGGTGTTCGAGGTTCTGGCTGAAGGCGTATTCGGCCACCGGTGTCGGCAGGAAGCTCACGTCCAGCGGCTGCGCGCACCACCAGTCGAGCAGCGCGTCCACGTCTTCGCTGCCATCGCGGGCCGGCGCCAGATGCAGGGTCGCACCGGCACACAGGGCCGGCCAGACTTCCCAGGCCATGGCGTCGAAGCCGAAGCCGGCAAGGCTTGAAGTGTGGCGGCCGGCACACAGGTCGAACGCCCGGCAGTGCCAGTCGACGAGGTTGCTCAGGGTGTGGTGTTCGACCATCACGCCTTTGGGCAGACCGGTGGAGCCCGAGGTGTAGATGACGTAGGCCAGGTGCTCGCTGGTCAGGCCCGGCACCTGCGGATTGCTGGGTTCGGTGTCCGGCCAGCCCTGCAAATCGAGGTCGATCACCGGTACATCGAGCGCCGGCAGGCGTTCACGCAAATCACTCAGGCACAACACGGCCACTGGCGCACTGTCGCTCAGCAGATAGTTCAAACGCTCCGCCGGGTGCGCTGGATCCACCGGCACGTAACCGGCGCCAGCCTTGAGAATGGCCACCAGCCCGATCAGCGTATCGAGCCCGCGCCGGGCAACGATGGCCACCCGATCATCGGCGCGAACACCCAGCCCGATCAGGTGATGAGTCAGGGTATTGGCCTGTCGGTTCAGCTCGGCAAAGGTCAACGCCTGCCCCTGGCAGACTGCCGCAACCGCTTCGGGTCGCTCGATCACTTGCGCTTCGAATCGCTGCGCAATCGTCAGCCCCGACACAAATTCCGCGTGCGTGTCGTTGAACGCAACCAGCAACTGTTCACGCTCGTGAGCCGGAACCATGTCCAGTTGTTCCAGCGCCGCCTGATCGTTGGCAACCATCCCGCGCAGCAATTGCTCGAAGTAGCCGGCGTAACGCTGGATCGTCGACTGATCGAACAACGCCGTGGCGTATTCCAGCACGCCGCGAATGCCCTCGCGGGTTTCGCCGAGGGTCAGCGACAGGTCGAACTTGGCGAAACGGGTCGGACCGGCCACGCTTTCCAGCGCCAGTTCACCCAGCTCCAGCGCCGGCCCGACGCTGTTCTCCCAGCTCAGGGTGTTCTGGAACAACGGACTGTGGGAAAGACTGCGCGCCGGTCGGGTGACTTCCACCACCTGCTCGAACGGCAGGTCCTGATGGGCCTGTGCCTCAAGCGTGCACGCCTTGACCCGGGCCAGCAGCGCCTCGACGCTGATCCCGCCGGAGGTGTCGATGCGCAGGGCCAGGGTATTGATGAACAGCCCGATCAAGCCTTCGATTTCCGCCCGGCCACGGTTGGCAATCGGCGAGCCAATCACCACGTCCGATTGCCCGGACAAGCGACCGAGCAACAGCGCCCAGGCGCTCACCATCGTCATGTACATCGTCACGCCGTGCCGCTGGCTCAGCGCCTTGAGCCCGGCGCTCAGTGGCCCGTCCAGCCGGAACTCGACACTGCTGCCGGTGTAATCCTGTTGCGCCGGACGCGGACGATCGGTCGGCAGCACCAGCAAGGTCGGGGCCCCGGCCAGATTCTGCTGCCAGTAATCGCTCTGCCGTTGCAGCACTTCGCCGCTCAACCAGCGGCGTTGCCAGATCGCGTAATCGGCATATTGCAGCGCCAGTGGCGGTAGCGGATCGGCCTCGCCATGACTGAACGCCTGATACAGCGCCATCAGTTCACGGGTCAGCACGCCCATCGACCAACCATCGGAGATGATGTGGTGCAGGGTCAACAGCAATACATGGTGATCGTCGGCCAGCCGCACCAGTCGCCCGCGAATCAACGGATCGTTCTGCAACTCGAACGGTGTCGAAGCCTGTTCACGGATCAATGCCTGCATGGCTTCGTCGGCGCGTGAATGCTGACGCAGATCCTCGACCCGCAGCAGGCCGCTGTCGACCGCCGCAATCATCACCTGCACCTCATCGTCATGCGGAACAAAACGGCTGCGCAGGGTTTCGTGACGCTCGACGATCCGCGCCAATGCCTGTTGCAGCGCCACCTCGTCGAGATGGCCGTGCAAACGCAGACCCAGCGGAATGTTGTAGGCGGTGTTGACCCCTTCCATGCGCGCCAGAAACCACAGCCGTTGCTGGGCGAACGACAACGGCAGCGCGCCGTCGCGAGGCACTGGGACAATCGCCGGTTGCGAGCTGCGCCCGGCCTGGTCCAGCACCTCGGCGACCGCCGCCAGTTCGGCATTGGCGAACAACTCGCTCAGTACCAGTTCAACGCCCAGGCGCTGGCGAACCTGGGACACCATGCGCATCGCCAGCAGCGAATGCCCCCCCAGTTCGAAGAAGTGATCCCGGCGCCCGACCCGCTCGACCTGCAGCACTTCGCCCCAGATTCGCGCCAGCGTAGTTTCCAACTCGCCTTGCGGTGCTTCGTACTCGCGAGTGAACAGCGCCGCGCGATCCGGCGCCGGCAAGGCTTTGCGGTCAACCTTGCCGTTGGCGGTCAGCGGCAATGCGTCCAGTCGCACGAATGCCGCCGGCACCATGTACTCGGGCAACTGCGCCAGCAGGCAAGCACGCAGCTCAGCCACCGGTTGCGGTTCGACCTGAGCCTGTTCGGTGTAATAGGCGACGAGACGCGGCTGGCCGGGTTCGTCTTCGCGGGCCAGCAATACCGCTTCCTGAATACCGGGGAACTGGTTGAGCCGGGTTTCAATTTCCCCCAGCTCGATGCGCACGCCGCGAATCTTCACCTGGTCGTCGTTGCGTCCCAGGTACTCGAGAGTCCCGTCGCTCTGCCAGCGCGCCAGGTCACCCGTGCGGTACATGCGCCCGCTGTTGAACGGATCGTCGAGAAAGCGCTCGGCCGTCAGTTCCGGACGATTCAGATAACCCCGGGCAACCCCGGCGCCCCCGACATACAACTCCCCCGCCACCCCGATGGGCACCGGACGTTGCTGGTCATCCAGCAAATAGACCGTGGCATTGCTCACCGGCCGACCGATGTGCAGCGCCTGCCCGGCGTCGACCTTGCCCGAGGTCGCCACCACCGTGGCTTCGGTGGGACCGTAGTTGTTGATCACATCGAAGTGCTGGTGACGGCTGAACTGCCGCAGGCGATCTCCGCCGATCAGCAGCGTGCGCAAGGTCGGGTGTTCGAGGTTTTGACTGAATGCGTATTCGGCCACCGGAGTGGGCAGGAAGCTCACGTCCAGCGGCTGCGCGCGCCACCAGTCGAGCAAGGCGTCGATGTCTTCGTTGCCGTCGCGGGTCGGCGCCAGGTGCAGGGTCGCACCGGCACACAGGGCCGGCCAGACTTCCCAGGCCATGGCGTCGAAGCCGAAGCCGGCAAGGCTTGAAGTGTGGCGGCCGGCACACAGATCGAACGCGCCACAGTGCCAGTCGATGAGGTTGGACAGGGTGCGGTGTTCGACCATCACGCCCTTGGGCAACCCGGTCGAGCCCGAGGTGTAGATCACGTAGGCCAGATGCTCGTTGGTCAATCCCGGCACCCGCGGGTCGAGGGCCAGGCTCAGCGGCCAGGTATGGCGGTCGAGGTCGATCACCGGGACGTCCAGTGTCGGCAACCGATCACGCAGATCGCTCTGGGTCAGCACCACCACCGGGGCGCTGTCGCTGAGCAGGTAGCTCAGGCGCTCGGCCGGATGCGCCGGGTCGAGCGGCACGTAACCGGCCCCGGCCTTGAGAATCGCCAGCAGTCCGGCCAGCGTGTCGAGCCCGCGTCGAGCGACGATGGCCACGCGATCATCGGGGCGAACGCCCAGGCTGATCAGATGATGGGCCAGGGCGTTGGCGTGCAGGTTCAGCTCGGCATAGGTCACGTGTTCACCGAGGAACACTGCCGCCACCGCTTCCGGCCGTTCGATGACTTGCGCCTCGAAACGTTGGTGAATGGTCAGCCCTTGCGGGTAGTCGGCCCGGGTCGCATTGAAGCCGCGCAAAATCTGCTCGCGCTCCGCCTCCGGCAGGATCGGCACCTGGCTGATCGGCGAATCCGGTGCCTGTTCCAGCGCGGACACCAGGCCGTTCAGGGCACCGCGCATGTAATCGCACACCCGCTGCGGATCGACCTCAGTGGTGGCGAGCAAGGTCAGGCTGAAGGCGTCGCCGAGGTCATCGATACTCAGGGTCAGCGGGTAATTGGTGCGCTCTTCCGAGTGCAGAGTAGTGATGCCTTCCCACGCGGAAAGGGTTTGCGCGCTGGCCGACCCGGCGCCGTGGCTGTGACGGTAATTGAGCAAGGCGCTGAACAGCGGCGTCGGCGCAGCCACACTGCTGCAGCGCTGGGCCAGCGCCAGCGGCGCGTGTTCATGGCGCATCAAGGTGGTCAGGCGCGCGTGGGTCGCCTGCACGGCGATGCGTACGCTCTGGGTGTCGACATCGACCCGCACCGGCAAGGTGTTGATGAAAATGCCCAGCGCCCGGTCAGTCGCTTCGGCCCCTTGCAGTCGCCCCATCAACACTGTGCCGAACACCACGCGTTGCTTGCTGGCGAGCGTGGCCAGCACCTGCGCCCAGGCCAGGTGGAACAGACTGGCCGCGCTCACCCCGAGCTGCCGCGCCTGCCCCCGCAGGCGTTGGCCCAAGGCCGCTTCCACCGGCACGCTCAGCTCGGTGATGCCGTGCCCGTCGCCCTGCACATCCTGCAAGCCGAACGGTAAGGTCGGCTCGTCGATATCGCCGAGCATGTCGCGGAAGAACGCCTCGTGCTCGCTCTCGCTGACACCCAGTCGCGCCTGCGCCACGTAGTCACGAAACGCGACCGGCCGGCCCAGCAGATTGCCCTGCCCCGTGAGGAACGCGCGCATCTCATGGCGCACCACATCGAGGGCCGAGTGATCCAGCGCCATGTGATGGAACAGCAGCGTCGCAACGACTCGTTGCCCGGCTTCGTCCCACGCATGGGCCAGACGCATCATCGGTGCCCGGCCCACATCCATGCGAAATTCCCGGGCATCGAAACGCTCGTGCAAATACGCCAGCGCATCGCCTTCGGCATCGATCTCTTCCACCGGCAATTCAGCGTGACGCCAGACCACTTGCTGCGGTGTATCCAGTCCATCCCAGACCACCGCCGTACGGAGAATGTCATGGCGATCGATCACGGCCTGCAAAGCCTCAACGAACGCGTCCAAGCGCCCGCGATCGGCAAAGGCGAAATGCGCTTGCATCACGTATGGGTCGCCCTGCGTGGCGCTGACATGGTGATAAAGAATGCCTTCCTGCAACGGCGCCAGCGGGTAGATGTCCTGCACATTGGCGGCGCCACCCGGCACGTCGGCAACCAGACGGTCGATGGTCACCTGATCAAGTTCGGCCAGGGTCAGCATCGCCGGGCTGATGCGCGTGGTTCCGGGGGCAATGCCATTGGCCGGCACGTCGACCTGGCCGCTCTTGGTCGCTGAATATTGCCCGGCCTTGATCAGCTCGATCAGCGCCGGTTTGTGCTCGCGCAGCAACGCCAGCACCGCCGGATCACTCAGCGCCTGTTTGTTGCCCTGGACGCGCAACTGGTCGTCGGTGACCGCCAACTGGATGTCTTTAGCCTTGAGTGTTGCCAACAGTTCGATCACGTTCACAGGACGATCTCCATTCTTTCCGTAATTGCGGCGTAACCGGCCAGGGTCGGTTGTTCGAACAACGCCCTGACCTCCGCTTCCATGCCTTCCTGACGTAACCGGCCGATCAGACTGACCGCCAGCAATGAGTGCCCGCCCAGTTCAAAAAAGTTGTCGTGGCGTCCTACCCGTTCCACGTTGAGCAATTCGGCCCAGAGTCCGGCGAGGAGAATTTCCACCTCGCCGACCGGGGCTTCGTATTCGCGGGTGATGGCAGCACTCTGATCCGGCGCCGGCAAGGCCTTGCGGTCGAGCTTGCCGTTGGGGCTCAGTGGCAGCGCACCCAGGTGCACGAATACCGCCGGCACCATGTAATCCGGCAAATGTTCCAGCAGGTGACCGCGCAACACGTCGATTACCAGTCGTGCGCCGGTGTAATAGGCGACCAGACGCTTGTCCCCCGGCACATCTTCGCGGGCCAGCACCACGGCTTCCTGCACGCCGCTGATATCGGTCAGGCGTGACTGGATTTCCCCGAGTTCGATGCGCAGGCCTCGGATTTTCACCTGATCGTCGTTACGGCCCAGGTATTCGATGTTGCCATCGGCCAGATAACGGGCGAGGTCGCCGGTGCGGTACATCCTGCCGTTCGGCTTGAATGGATCGTTGAGGAAACGCTCGGCGCTCAGCTCTGGGCGATTCAGGTAACCGCGCGCCACTTGAACGCCACCGATGTACAACTCGCCGACCACGCCTTGCGGTACCGGTTGTTGCTGGGCATCAAGGATGTACAGGCGGGTGTTGGCGATCGGTTTGCCAATGGGCGTGTTGTCCGGCGTGGTTTCGATTGGTCCGGCGCAATCCCAGGCCGTAACGTCCACTGCTGCTTCGGTCGGGCCGTAGAGGTTGTGCAAACCACTGCCCGGCAGTTGCTGCTTGAAGCGCCGCACCAGACTGCCTGGCAGCGCCTCGCCGCTGCACATCACCTGACGCAAACCATGGCAACGCGCGGTTTCGCCGTGGGCGAGGAACACATCGAGCATCGACGGCACGAAGTGCAGCGTGGTGATCTGCTGTTGTTCGATCACTTCGCTGAGGTACAGCGGATCCTTGTGCCCGCCCGGACGGGCCATCACCAGTCGCGCGCCGGTCATCAGCGGCCAGAAAAACTCCCAGACCGAAACGTCGAAGCTGAACGGCGTCTTTTGCAGCACTGAATCTTCAGCCGTCAGGCGATAGGCGTCCTGCATCCACAGCAAGCGGTTGACCACCCCGCTGTGCTCGTTGATCACGC
>NZ_JAERRE010000021.1:0-20796 GCF_016735645.1 Pseudomonas sp. B7 | reverse complement strand
GCGTGATCAACGAGCACAGCGGGGTGGTCAACCGCTTGCTGTGGATGCAGGACGCCTATCGCCTGACGGCTGAAGATTCAGTGCTGCAAAAGACGCCGTTCAGCTTCGACGTTTCGGTCTGGGAGTTCTTCTGGCCGCTGATGACCGGCGCGCGACTGGTCATGGCTCGTCCGGGCGGGCACAAGGATCCGTTGTACCTGAGCGAAGTGATCGAGCGCGAACGCATCACCACACTGCACTTTGTGCCGTCGATGCTCGACGTGTTCCTCGCCCATGGCGACACCGCGCGCTGCAACGGTCTGCGTCAGGTGATGTGCAGCGGTGAAGCGTTGCCGGGCAGTCTGGTGCGGCGCTTCAAACAGCAATTGCCGGGTAGCGGATTGCATAACCTCTACGGCCCGACCGAAGCAGCAGTGGACGTTACGGCCTGGGATTGCGCCGGACCAATCGAAACCACGCCGGACAACACGCCCATCGGCAAACCGATCGCCAACACCCGCCTGTACATCCTTGATGCCCAGCAACAACCGGTCCCGCAAGGCGTGGTCGGCGAGTTGTACATCGGTGGCGTTCAAGTGGCGCGCGGTTACCTGAATCGCCCAGAGCTGAGCGCCGAGCGTTTCCTCAACGATCCATTCAAGCCGAACGGCAGGATGTACCGCACCGGCGACCTCGCCCGTTATCTGGCCGATGGCAACATCGAATACCTGGGCCGTAACGACGATCAGGTGAAAATCCGAGGCCTGCGCATCGAACTCGGGGAAATCCAGTCACGCCTGACCGATATCAGCGGCGTGCAGGAAGCCGTGGTGCTGGCCCGCGAAGATGTGCCGGGGGACAAGCGTCTGGTCGCCTATTACACCGGCGCCCGGCTGGAAATCGACGTGTTGCGCGGTCACCTGCTGGAGCACCTGCCGGACTACATGGTGCCGGCGGTATTTGTGCATCTGGATGCTCTGCCGCTCAGTCCGAACGGCAAGCTCGACCGCAAAGCCCTGCCGGCACCGGATCAAGCCTCGCTCATCACCCGCGAATACGAAGCCCCGGTCGGCGAGGTGGAAATCCTCCTCGCCGGACTCTGGGCCGAACTGCTCAACGTGGAGCGAGTAGGGCGCCACGACAACTTCTTCGAGTTGGGCGGGCACTCGCTGATGGCTGTCAATCTGGTGGCGCGGATGCGCCATGTCGGTCTGGCCGCCGATGTGCGCGTGCTGTTCAGTCAACCGACGCTTGCTGCACTGGCTGCCGCGGTCGGCGATGAGACAGAGACCGAAGTCCCGGCCAACCGTATCGCGCCGGACTGCAAACACATCACTCCGGACATGCTGCCCCTGGTTGCGCTGGATCAGCCCGCCATCGACCGCATCGTCGCCAGCATTCCCGGCGGTGCGGCCAATGTGCAGGACATTTATCCGTTGGCACCGTTGCAGGCCGGCATTCTGTTCCATCACTTGTCGGCGCCACAGGGCGATCCGTATGTGTTGCAGGCGCAGTTCGCCTTTGCCGATGAGTCACGTCTGCGGGTGTTCGCCGAGGCCTTGCAGGCCGTGATCGAGCGCCATGACATTTTGCGTACGTCGCTGTTCTGGGACGGTCTGCAAGAGCCGGTGCAAGTGGTCTGGCGTCAGGCATCGCTGGTGTGTGAAACGGTCGAACTGGACGCCGCTGAAGTGGATGCGCTGAGCCAGTTGCGCAACCGCTTCGATGCCCGGCAATACCGCATGGCCGTCACGCAGGCGCCACTGATGCGCGTGGTGCACGGCTGGGATGCGGTCAATCGGCGCGTGGTGGCGCTGTTGCTGTTCCATCACCTGGTCATGGATCACATTGCGCTGGAAGTGTTGCGCCACGAGATGCAGGCGGTCCTGCTCGGCCAGGTGCGACAACTGGCCGAACCGGTGCCTTATCGCACCTATGTCGCTCGTACTCGCTCGGGGCTGAGCGAAGAGGAACATGAGACGTTCTTCCGTGACATGCTTGGCGACATTGACGAACCGACCCTGCCGTATGGCCAGAGCTCTGTCGCGGACAGCGGCAACGGGCATGTGCAACGGTTGCTGGACACCGCGTTGAGTCAGCGAGTCAGGGCCAGGGCCAGACGTCTGGGCGTCAGTGCCGCGAGCTTGATGCACCTGGCCTGGGCCAACGTGCTGGGGCAACTGTCGGGGCGTGAAAACGTGGTGTTCGGCACGGTGTTGCTCGGCCGGTTGCATGGCGGTGAAGGGGCCGAACGGGCGCTGGGGGTGTTCATCAATACCTTGCCGCTGCGCATCGATCTGGGCGGGCAATCGGTGAGGGAGGCCGTGCTGGCGACCCATCAGCGCTTGAACCGCTTGCTGCATCACGAACACGCGCCGCTGGCATTGGTGCAGCGTTGCAGCGCCATGGCGCCGGGGGCGTCACTGTTCAATGCGTTGTTCAATTACCGCCACAGTGGTGGCGGAGGCACGCCGTCCGCTGAGGTCGTGGCGGCATGGCAGGGCATGCAGTTGCTCGATGCCGAAGAGCGCAGCAACTACCGCCTGAGCCTGAGCGTCGATGACCTGGGCGAAGACTTCAGCCTGACCGCGTTGACCACGTCCGGGATCGATGCCGGGCGGATCTGCGACTACATGGATCTTGCGGTCGGCAGTTTGTTGCAGGCATTGGAGCGGACGCCGCAACTGGGCATCGATCAGTTGTCGATCCTGCCGCGGGATGAGCGGCGGCAATTGCTCGTCGATTTCAACGCCACTCAACGGGATTACCCGGCGACGTTGACGGTTCATCGTCTGTTCGAACAGCAGGTGACGAAGCATCCGCAAGCGGTGTCAGCGGTGCATGGTGCGCAATCGCTGAGCTACTTTGAGTTGAATGAGCGGGCCAATCGTCTGGCCCATCACTTGATCGGCCAAGGTGTTCAACCGGGCGATCCTGTGGCGATTCTTCTGCCGCGTTCGCTGGATCTGCTGATCGCGCAACTGGCCATCGGAAAATGTGCGGCGGCTTATGTGCCGCTGGACATCAACGCCCCGGCCGAGCGTCAGGCGTTCATGGTCGAGGACTGTGGGGCGAAAGCGCTGCTGACCTTCAGCACTGAGACGGTTGATTACGCCGTGCGCCGGATCGACCTCGATGCGCTGAAACTCGATGCGCAACCGCCGCACAATCCGGACCTGCCGCAGTCTTCGGAATCCGTGGCCTACATCATGTACACCTCCGGTTCCACCGGCACGCCGAAAGGGGTGATGGTGCCGCACCGGGCGATCGGTCGGCTGGTGATCAACAACGGCTATGCCGATTTCAATCCGCAGGATCGCGTGGCATTTGCCTCCAACCCGGCGTTCGATGCCAGCACGATGGACGTCTGGGGCCCGTTGCTCAACGGCGGGCGAGTGGTAGTGATCGATCACGCGACCTTGCTTGATCCTCACGCATTCGGACAGGAATTGGCGGCCTCGGGCGCCACGATCCTGTTCGTCACCACCGCGCTGTTCAACCAGTACGTTCAACTGATCCCCGAGGCACTGAAGGGCCTGCGCATTGTGCTCTGCGGCGGTGAACGCGCCGATCCGGCCGCCTTCCGCCGTTTGCTCGCCGAGGCGCCGGAGCTGCGCATCATCCACTGCTATGGCCCAACCGAAACCACCACCTACGCCACGACGTTTGAAGTGCGCGAAGTGTCGGAAACCGCCGAAAGCGTGCCGATTGGCGGGCCGATCTCCAACACCCAGGTCTATGTGCTCGACGCCCGTCAGCAACCGGTGCCGATGGGCGTGATCGGCGAGTTGTACATCGGCGGCCAGGGCGTAGCGCTGGGCTATCTGAATCGCCCGGAACTGACCGCCGAAAAATTCCTGCAAGACCCGTTCGGCGATCAACCGGGAGCGCTCCTGTACCGCACCGGCGACCTCGCACGCTGGCTGGCACCGGGTCAGCTGGAGTGCATCGGCCGTAACGACGATCAGGTGAAGATTCGCGGCTTCCGCATCGAACTGGGGGAAATCGAAAATCGCCTGCTGAACTGCGACGGTGTGAAGGAAGCCATCGTGCTGGCGCGGCAGGACGGCCAGGAACCATTGCGCCTCGTAGCCTATTTCACTGCCGAAGAGGGCGTCGACAGCGCCAGTTTGCGGGGGAAACTGCAAGCACGCCTGCCGGAATACATGGTGCCCTCGGCCTGGGTGCAACTCGACGCGTTGCCGCTGAACAACAACGGCAAGGTCGACCGCAAAGTCTTGCCGGTACCGGCGCAGGACGCACTGCTCAGCCGCGTCTATGAGGCTCCGGCCAATCCGCTGGAGGAAACCCTGGCGCAGCTGTGGGCCGAGGTGTTGCAGGTCGAACAGGTTGGTCGTCACGACAATTTCTTCGAACTGGGCGGGCACTCGCTGCTGGCGATTCGTCTGGTCAACCTGATGCAGCAGAGCGGGCTGGAAGTGACGCTGGCCGAGCTGTTCCAGCATGCCAGCATCGAGTCGCTCGGCACGGTGCTCAGCCAGCGCACAGGCGCAGAGCAACAGAACGATGGGCTGGTCGTGGTGCGTGCCGGTGGCACCGGCGCACCGTTGTTCCTGGTCCATGAGTTCAGCGGACTGGACGCCTACTTCCCGGCGCTGGGTTTGCACATCGACGGTGATTTCCCGGTCTACGGTCTGCCGGGTATTCCGTTCGGCAAGGCACCGCTGCGCACCATGGAATGCCTCGCCGCACGCATGGTGGACATCATCCGGTCGGTGCAGCCGCAAGGGCCTTATCGCCTGGCCGGCTGGTCGTTCGGCGGGGTATTGGCCTATGAAGTGGCGATGCAGTTGCTCGGCATGGATGAGGCGGTGTCCTTCGTTGGCCTGATCGATAGCTTCGTGCCGCGCCTGACCGATCAGGGCAAGGCGCGCTGGAGCGATGAGCACGCGCACAAGCGCCAGTTGCTGCAGCATTGCACGATGTACTGGGCCACGCGCGGCGAGGCGGGACAAGCCGCGCTGGCGCATCTGGCGGTGTTGCAGACCGAGCTGGAGCAGATCGACTTCCAGCCGCTGTTGAGCCGTTGCCGCGAAGAGCAATTGCTGCACCCGGACATGGCGGCCGCTACACCGGAGGATCTGTGGCATTACCTCGACCGTGAGGTCGCCCACGGGCATGCGCTGGCGCACTACCGGATCAATCCATTGGGCTTGCCGCTGCACCTGTTCCGGGCGCAGGAGCATCCGACGGAGTTGTCTCGTCGTCACCCGACTCTGGGCTGGTCGGACGAGATTGCATCCACGCTGTTGCACTGTATCGATGTGCCGGGCGATCACCAGAGCATGATGCAGGCGCCGCATGTGCACGTGCTCGGTCAGGCGCTCAGTCAGGCAGTGCAGGCTTCGACAGCCATGGAATCCCGAGCCTATCAGCCGCTGCTGACGATCCAGACCGGTCACGCCGGGCATGCGCCGATTTTCTGTGTGCCGGGGGCCGGCGACAGTGTCACCGGGTTCATCCATCTGACCGAGGCGCTGGGGCCGGAGTGGCCGATCTACGGGCTGCAACCCCGGGGCCTCGACGGCGCCACCGTGCCGCACAGCCGGGTCGAAAGCGCCGCCACGTTTTACCTGCGGGCGCTTGAGCAGTTGTACCCGCAAGGACCGGTGCACCTGATCGGGCATTCGTTCGGTGGTTGGGTGGCTTACGCCATGGCGGCGCAGTTGCAGGCGGCGGGGCGCGAGGTGGCGTCCCTGACCCTGATCGACAGTGAATCACCAGGCGGTAACAGTGTGGTGGGCAAGCCTTACACCACCACGGCAGCGCTGATGCGACTGATCGAATCGCTGCACTTGTCCAGCGGCAAGTCTCTGGGCATTGATGCGCTGGCCTTTGCCGAAGCCGACGAGAGCACGCAAATGCGCCTGCTGCATGACGGGATGGTGCATGCGGGTGTGCTGTCCGAACGCGCGTCATCCGATGCGATGCAGGGCCCGGTACGCACCTTCGCCACCGCGCTGCGCACGGTTTATCGACCGGCTCTGGCCTACACCGGGCCGGTGCGTCTGGCGCTGGTGGATGACCCGACGCTGGACGCATCGGGCAATCAGCGCGAGCAGGCGGCGATGCTCGAAGGCTGGCAGCGCGAGGCCAGGGATCTGGCGGTGTGGTACGGCCCCGGCAACCACTTCACGATTCTCAAGGCGCCCAACGTCTTCAGTCTTGCGGCGTGGTGGCATGACGGGTTGACGGTGGCGGCGGGTCAAGTGTTGTCCTGATTGAAGTTTTTATCCTGGAACCCGGCCGCTGGCCGGGCTCAACCCTGAACGGAATTGTGGTCATTTATGGAACAGTCGAAGTTGCGCAAAGTCGGTCTGGGAGTCGCGTTGACGCTGGTGGCCGGGTTGGTGTTCTACACGGTGCAGGCGCCGGCCGAAGCACCGCAATACCTGACCGCCACGGTCGAACGTGGCGACATTGAAAACGCGGTGCTCGCCACCGGTTTGCTGGAGGGCATCAAGCAGGTGGACGTCGGTGCCCAGGTCTCGGGGCAGTTGAAGTCGCTCAAGGTCAAGGTTGGCGACAAGGTCAAGAAGGGTCAGTGGCTGGCGGAAATCGACCCGCTGGTGCTGCAGAACACGCTGCGCCAGGCTCAGGTCGATGAAGAAAACCTGCAAGCCCAGCGACGGGCGACTCAGGCTCAGTTACGCCAGACCAAGGCGATTTACGAGCGCTATCAGAATCTGCAGGAGGACGCCTCGATCTCGCGGCAGGATTTCGAAACCGCGCAATCGAACTATGAAGTGCAGCAGGCCAACCTGATGTCGCTGGATGCACAGATCAAGAGTGCGCACATCCAGATCGACACGGCCAAGGTCAATCTGGCCTACACGCGGATCGTCGCGCCCATCGATGGCGACGTGGTGGGCATCGTCACCCAGGAAGGCCAGACCGTGATTGCCAGCCAACTGGCGCCGGTTCTGCTGAAACTGGCGGATCTGGACACCATGACCGTCAAGGCTCAGGTGTCGGAGGCCGACGTCATTCATATCGCACCGGGGCAAGAGGTGTATTTCACCATTCTGGGCGAGGACAAGCGTTATTACGGCAAGCTGCGCGGCACCGACCCTGCGCCGCAGAACTTCCTTGAAGCGCCGCCAGCCGGGACACCGAAGCAGAACACGGCGGTGTTCTACAACGCGCTGTTCGACGTGCCCAATCCTGATCACCGCTTGCGCATCTCCATGACGGCCCAGGTGCGGGTGGTGCTCGACACCGCCAAATCGGTGCTGACGATTCCGGTAGCGGCGCTGGGCCCGCGCAACAACGATGGCAGTTTCCCGGTGCGAGTGCTGGATGCCAAAGGCCAGGCGCAGTCGCGCAATGTCCAGACCGGGATCAACAACAACGTCAAGGTGCAGGTCAACGACGGCCTGGCCGAAGGCGACCGGGTGGTGATCGGTGATCCGGTGACGAAAGTGGCAGGGGCATGAGCATGAGCGAACCTCTGCTGCAACTGACCGGCATCAGCCGCAGTTTCACTGCCGGCGACCGTGAATTTCTGGCGCTGAAGAATATCGACCTGACGATCCATGCCGGGGAAATGGTCGCGATCATCGGCGCCTCGGGCTCCGGCAAATCGACCCTGATGAACATCCTCGGCTGCCTCGATTACGCCACCGCCGGCAGCTACAGGATCAACGGTCGGGAAACCCGTGATCTGGACAATCAGGCGCTGGCGGAACTGCGTCGCGACTATTTCGGCTTTATCTTTCAGCGCTACCACTTGCTGCCGCACTTGAGCGCGGTGCACAACGTCGAGATGCCGGCGATCTACGCCGGCACGCCGGAACCACAGCGTCATGCCCGGGCCCGTGAATTGTTGGCGCGCCTTGGGCTGGAAGGGCACCTGACGCACCGCCCGAGCCAGCTATCGGGCGGTCAGCAGCAGCGGGTCAGTATCGCCCGTGCGCTGATGAACGGCGGGGAAGTGATCCTCGCGGATGAGCCCACCGGCGCCCTCGATACCACCAGCGGCAAGGAGGTGATGCGCATCCTGCTGGAGCTGCACGCGGCCGGGCACACGGTGATTCTGGTGACTCACGACCCCAAGGTCGCGGCCAACGCCGAGCGCATCATCGAAGTCAGCGACGGCGAAATCCTCAGCGACCGCCGCAACGAGCGCGACACCGCGGCATTGAGCAATGAGGACGCGGTGCCCAAATCCACGGCAGCGCGGCGTCTGGTGGCCAGCCTCGGGTTGTTCAAGGAAGCCTTCAACATGGCCTGGGTCGCGCTGATTTCCCATCGGATGCGTACCTTGCTGACCATGCTCGGGATCGTCATCGGCATCACTTCGGTGGTGTCGATCTCGGCCATCGGCGAAGGGGCCAAGCGCTATGTGCTGAAGGACATCCAGGCCATCGGCAGCAACACCATCGATATCTACTCCGGCACCAGTTTCGGCGACAGCCGCTCGGCGGCCATCGAAACCCTGGTGCCGGCGGATGTGACGGCGCTCAACCAGCTGTACTACGTCGACAGCGCCACGCCGGTGGTCGGGCGCAATCTGTTGCTGCGCTATCGCAATATCGACCTCGATGCGCAGGTCAACGGCGTCAGCGATCTGTACTTCCAGGTGCGCGGAATCAAGATGGAGTCGGGCATCCCGTTCAGCGAAAGCGATGCCCGGCGCCAGGCTCAGGTGGTGGTGATCGATCACAACACCCGCCATCGGTTGTTCGGCGAGGGCGTCGATCCGTTGGGGCAGGTGATCCTGATCGGCAACCTGCCGTGCACCGTGATCGGTGTGGCGGCGGAGAACAAGAACATCTTCTCCTCGAGCAAGTCTTTGAATGTCTGGGTGCCTTATGAAACCGCGGCCGGGCGGCTATTGGGACAGCGTTATCTGGACAGCATCAGTGTGCGGATCAAGGACGGCCAGCCGAGCAAAGTGGTGGAAGACAACGTCAACAAACTGATGCTGCAGCGTCACGGCACCAAGGATTTCTTTACCAACAACCTCGACAGCGTGATGCAGACCGTGCAGAAAACCAGCCGCTCGCTGGCACTGTTGTTATCGCTGATTGCGGTGATTTCTCTGGTGGTCGGGGGCATCGGGGTGATGAACATCATGCTGGTGTCGGTCACCGAGCGTACTCGTGAAATCGGTATCCGCATGGCGGTGGGGGCGCGGCAGTCGGACATCCGTCAGCAGTTTCTGGTGGAGGCGGTGATGGTCTGTCTGCTCGGTGGGGCCATCGGTATTTCGCTGAGTTACGCCATCGGCCATTTGTTCTCGTTGTTCATCAAGGAGTGGGAAATGGTGTTCTCGCTGACCTCGGTGCTCACGGCGGTGATCTGCTCGACGCTGATCGGCATCGTGTTCGGCTTTGTGCCGGCACGCAATGCGTCGCGGCTCGACCCGATCGAGGCGTTGGCGCGGGACTGACCGGCGGGCATGAAAAAACCGCCGTTCCTGGCAGGATGGCGGTTTCCTTACAGGCGTGCGAACGATCAGGCCGCGTTGGACGGGTCGCAGGCGGCCGGGCAGTCTTCAGGTGAATACATCCAGCGCATCAGCGAATGGCGACCGCTGATCCCCAGTTTGATGGCGGCACGCTTGAGGTAGCTCTCGACGGTGTTGACCTTCAGTTGCAGTCGCTCGGCCAGTTCAGGCGCGGTGCGGCCGGCAAGCAGGCCGACGCACACTTCCATCTCACGGTTCGACAGGCTCAGGCCCAGTTGCTGCACGCGCTCGCAAAAGCGCAATCGCAGGGTTTCCAAGCCTTGCAGCGAGGCTTCGGTCGCCGCGGCTTGCGCCTCGGGATCCGCATTCGCCGGTTGCAGCGCGTGGATGTGCTTTTCCACCATCGGCAGCAACACCGGGGAGATGTCCTGCAACAGGCTGCGCTCCCGGGCGGAAAATCGCTTCGACGGCCCGCAGCGGTACACGGAAATCACATAACTGTAACCGTCCTTGCGCCGGGTCAGGTGCAGCTGCGACGCATCGGTGACCGTGGAGGGTTCGGGGGCGGGCACGTCACTGTTGCCGGGATCGGTGCTCAGTTCGGAATACACCGTCTCGGCCGTCAGCGTCGCCTCTTTGGGGCATTCAGGCTCGCTGCGCGGTTGCGCACGTCCGACCGGCTCCACGCGCATCTGCCGGATATGTGTGGCATCCACGGCCAGTTGGGTGAGAATCAGGTCATGCAGCATCCGCGGAAAATGCCGGCTGCCGGTACTGGCAATGACCTTGCCGATGTGAGGGAACAGATGTGAGTTCATGTGTTTCATCCATGAGTAGCAATGGGGGAATTGCGCTTTCCCGATTCTCCGGCTGATGTCCTTGGCCGGCGACAACAAAACGGGAAATTGGATCCTATCCTAGTACAACGTTTGAGCGACGGTTTAATGAAGGGGCTATTAGCTCATAACCAGCCTGAGTGGCGTGGCGCGAAGGGTGCTGCCTGTATCGCGGTAATTAGTTCGTAGGTCTTCGAAGTGATCAATGAAATGTCCTACAGAGACTTTAAGAGGAATCCTACTTATGACAGCTATTTATAGGCGTAAAAAAGCCCGTTTCAGCCGAAACTGAAACGGGCTTCTTCCCGTATCAACGACCGGTTACTTCAGGTCGTTGAAATGGTCTCGCAGGAATTCGTAAAAGCGGAACGCTTGAAACGATCTCCATACGAGGCTCAGCGTACGCAGCAACAGCTTCATACGTTTTGGCCTCCAGGTCGGGGGCCAAACCTCCAGCGCACTTACCGGATCATGTTTGCCTTCGGACAAGCACGTCAGTGTTATCCATGAGGCGGCCGGTTGTGATCCCTCCGAGCCATCATTCCGGCACGGGTGCAAAACCGTGTCGAAGGGCATGAAACCGTTATGGTTCCAGCCAAGCCTCACAGATACACTGTCGAGTGAGCTCGGGCATATTAACCGGTCTCATGGCGTGATTTTGAGGTTCCTGGAAAAAGACTCTGTGTGTTTTGTAATTCGTTATTTCTGCCAGCATGATCTGGTGTGTTAAAGGGCCTGCAGGTCTGCCTTTGTATGAGCAGATCATCGTTAAATACACGCAAAATAACGTTGCAACGAAAACCAAAGATTAATAGTATTCCCGCACGTCAGTGTTGTCCGTGAGCCATCAAGCCCCAGCCGCAAACTGAGGTTTGTCGAAAAAACCGCCCCGCAAAGGCGGTTTTTTTTCGCCCATCGTTTGGCCCTCGACAGCGATCCTACGCCTCGGTAACCGAAGGCAACGCGGCATCCACCAACTCGATCCAGTGCCGGACCGGCGTGCGCCCCGCACCGTCGAGGTGTGTCTGACAGCCGATATTGGCGGTGACGATGACGTCCGGATGGCCGCTTTCCAGGGCATTGAGTTTTTGTTCGCGCAACTGCCGGGCCAGTGTTGGCTGGGTCAGCGAGTAGGTGCCCGCCGAGCCACAGCACAGATGTGCGTCCGGCACAGACGTGAGGCTAAAGCCCAGTCGAGTCAGCACCGACTCCACCGCGCCGCCAAGTTTCTGCGCGTGCTGCAGGGTGCAGGGGCAGTGAAAGGCCAGGCGCTGAACAGCGTGGATGCCGAGGGATTCAAGCGGTTCGTCTCTTAGCACTTCCACCAGATCCCGGGCGAGCGTGGTGACACGTCTTGCCTTCTCGGCGTAGACCGGATCAGCGCCGAGCAAATGCCCGTAATCCTTGATGAACGCACCGCAACCGCTGGCGGTCTGCACGATCGCTTCGGCACCCTGTTCGATGGCCGGCCACCACGCATCAATATTGTGACGGGCGCGGTCAAGGCCGGAGGCCTGGGCGTCGAGGTGATAATCCACCGCGCCACAACAACCAGCCTCGCGGGCCGGGATCACGCTGATGCCCAGACGATCCAGCACCCGTGCCGCTGCTGCATTGGTGTTGGGTGACAAACCCGGCTGCACGCAACCCTCCAGCATCAGCACGTGCCGTGCATGGCGGATGACGGGACGTGATGCGGGCATCACCGCGTCGCGTGGCAGTTTGTCTTGCAGGGCATCGGGCAGTAGCGCCTGGAACATCTGACCGCCAATGACCAACCCTTTGAACAATCGTGGATTGGGCACGATGATTCGCAACCCTTCACGCAATAGTCGTTGCCCGAGCGGGCGCGGGACGGCGGCGTCGACCACTGCCCGACCGATGTCGAGCAGGTTGTGATAATCCACGCCGGAAGGGCAGGTGGTTTCACAGTTACGGCACGACAGGCAGCGATCCAGGTGTTGCTGGGTTTTCGCCGTGACTTTGTTGCCTTCAAGCACCTGTTTGATCAAATAGATGCGTCCCCGCGGGCCGTCCAGTTCATCGCCGAGCAATTGATAAGTCGGGCAGGTCGCGTTGCAGAATCCGCAATGAACGCACGTGCGCAGGATGCTTTCGGCCTCTTCGGCGCGGGGCAGTTGTCGGGCTTGCGGGCTAAGGGTGGTCTGCATGGCTCAAAGCTCCGCGTACAGTCGCCCGGGGTTGAAAATGCCCCGGGGGTCGAGTTGTCGTTTGAGTTGGCGGTGATAGTGCAGCAGGGCGGGCGCCAGAGGATGGAATGGTTCATTGATCAGACCGTGGCTGTAGCAGGTCGCATGCCCGCCGACTTCGCCGACCACTTTGCGAATGACCGTCGCTTCGGCTGTCGATTTGAGCCAGCGTTGCGCGCCGCCCCAGTCAAGCCACTGCTCGCCGGGCAGGTTCAGCAGCGGTGTGTTGAGTGGCACGGACAGGCGCCAGAGCGGTTGGTCTTCATCGAAGAAGCCCAGGCGTTGTTCGTTGAGGTCGGCCCAGAACGAACTGTCGATCAACTCGCCGCCAAGGCGATCATGGGCGGCCGCCACTGAACCTTCGCCACCCTCCAGACGCAAGCGCAATTGCTGGCCATCGTGACACGCGGCGCTGATCGGCAACGGTTGCTGGCCCCATTCGGCCAAGCGCTGCAGGGCTTGTTCGCTGGTCATTTCGAGGCTGAGGCTCAGGCACGCGCGCGGTTTGGGCAGCACCTTGAGCGAGACTTCGGTGATGACTCCCAGCGAGCCGTAACTGCCGGTCATCAGGCGCGACAAGTCGTAGCCGGCGACGTTCTTCATGACCTCGCCGCCGAAGCGCAGATGCTTGCCATGACCCGTGATGATCCGCGTGCCCAACACGAAATCGCGCACCGATCCTGACCACGGCCGCCGCGGCCCGGACAGGCCCGTGGCGATCATGCCGCCGACCGTGGCGTCGTCAGCGAAGGCGGGTGGTTCGCACGCCAGCATCTGTTGCGAGGCGTCCAGTACGGCCAGCAATTCTGCCCGCGGGGTACCGCAGCGTGCGGTGATCACCAGTTCGGTCGGGTCGTAGCTGACGATGCCGCGATGGGCGCGGGTGTCGAGAATCTCGCCACCGACGATGCGTCCGAGAAACGCCTTGCTGTTGGCGCCCTGGATGCACAGTGGCGTAGCGTTTTCCAGTGCTCGGTTGACCTGTTCGAGCAGCGCGGCGCTGTCATCGAAATCCTTGGTATCGCCCATCAGAACCGCTCCAGTTCGGGGAAGGGCAATTGCCCATGGTGTACGTGCAGGGCACCGAATTCGGCGCAGCGATGCAGGGTCGGAATGTTTTTGCCGGGATTGAGCAGGCCTCCGGGGTCGAAGGCTGCTTTCACGGCGTGGAACAGGTTCAGCTCATCACGGTTGAACTGCGCGCACATCTGGTTGATTTTTTCCCGGCCCACGCCGTGTTCGCCGGTGATGCTGCCGCCGACCTTCACGCACAGTTCGAGGATCTTGCCACCCAGCGCTTCGGCACGTTCGAGTTCGCCGGGCTGATTGGCGTCGAACAGAATCAGTGGATGCATGTTGCCATCGCCGGCATGGAAGACGTTGGCAACCCGCAAGCCATATTCAGCTGAAAGCTGAGCAATCGCATGCAGTACGCCGGGTAGCTCGCGGCGCGGGATGGTGCCGTCCATGCAGTAATAGTCCGGCGACAATCGTCCTACGGCGGGGAAGGCATTCTTGCGTCCGGCCCAGAATCGCGCGCGCTCGGCCTCGTCCCGGGCCTGGCGCAGCTCGGTGGCGCCGGCGTGCTCGAGCACTTGCCGGACCCGCGTGCAATCATCGTGGACATCGGCTTCAACGCCATCGAGCTCGCAGAGCAGAATCGCCTCGGCGTCCACCGGATAACCGGCGTGGATGAAGTCTTCGGCCGCGCGAATCGCCAGGTTATCCATCATTTCCAGGCCGCCGGGGATGATGCCGGCCGCGATGATGTCGGCCACTGCGCGGCCGGCCTTTTCCACGGAGTCGAATGCCGCCAGCAGCACTTTGGCCGTCTGCGGTTTGGGCAAGAGCTTGACCGTGACTTCGGTAATCACCCCGAGCAGGCCTTCGGAACCGGTGAACAGTGCCAGCAGGTCGAAACCGGGGGAGTCCAGCGCCTCCAACCCCAGCGTTAGGCGTTCGCCATCGACACTGAGGATCTCGACCTTGAGCAGGTTGTGCACGGTCAGTCCGTATTTGAGGCAGTGCACGCCACCGGCGTTTTCCGCCACATTGCCGCCGATGGAGCAGGCGATTTGCGAGGAAGGATCAGGCGCGTAATACAACCCGAACGGCGCCGCGGCCTGGGAGATCGCCAGATTGCGCACACCGGGTTGAACCCGCGCGGTGCGGGCTTCGGGGTCGATCTGCAGGATATTGTTGAAGCGCGCCATCACCAGCAACACGCCTTTTTCCAACGGCAGGGCGCCGCCGGACAAACCGGTCCCGGCGCCTCGGGCCACCACCGGCACACGTCGTTCGTGGCAGATCCGCAACACGCCCTGAACTTCATCGATATGTCGTGGCAGTACCACCAGCAGCGGCGTGGTGCGATAGGCGGACAGCCCATCGCATTCATACGGCTTCAATTCTTCGCGCTGATGCAGCACTTCCAGGACTGGCCATTGGTGCAGCAGGGCCTGCAGAAGTGCAGTCTTGTCGACGTCGGGCAAAACGCCGTCGACCTGTTCGTCGTAGAGAATGTTCATGATCGCTGGACGACCCTCCGTTGTCGTTATTCGAGGTCGGTGCCGGTTTCCATCATTGGGCTGCTGACACCGAGAAGTAAAGCGTAGCGGCCGGAGGTCCGTTGGCTCCCGCGCTCCTGTAATATGCGGCCACCTCACCCCAACGAGCATGGAAAATGGATTCTCACTCGATTCTGGCCTTTACCCTGGTTGCCGCGATTGCGATCGCCAGCCCAGGGCCCGCGACCCTGATGGCGATCAACAACAGCCTGGCCCATGGTCAACGCAGTGCGATCTGGTCATCCCTCGGCAATGCCAGTGGCCTGTTCTGCCTCTCGGCTGCAGCGATGCTGGGACTTGGGGCCTTGCTGGCCAGCTCCGAAATGCTGTTCAACGCGGTGAAAATCATCGGTGCCGGTTATCTGTTCTACCTCGGGATCCGGCAGTTGTTCAAAAAGGGTTCGATGCTCCCGGAGCACGTTGAAGATGAGTCGAAAAAGGTCCGGCCTACTCGCAGCAAACTGTACAAGTCAGCGTTCCTGACGGCCGTGACCAATCCCAAGGCGACAATGTTCTTCACCGCACTGTTTCCTCAGTTCATCGATCAGGGCGCGACATTGCTGCCGCAGTTTCTGATCCTCACCTCGATTTTCATGGCGTTGTCGGTGACGTCGCTGACGCTTTATGCAGCGCTCGCCTCGCGGGCCAAGGGCGTGCTGACCCGGCCTGCGCTGTCCCGCTGGGTCAGTCGGGTTGTGGGAACTACGTTTATCGGTTTCGGGGCTGCGATTCTGACGATGCGTCGGCAGGCCGCGTAAGTAAAAGCTGTCCGACTGAAATCAGTCATCCATTTCAAGGAAGCATTGCGTGGCACTCAGGGTTTTAGTGGTCGGCGGTTATGGAAATTTCGGCAGCATTGTCAGTCGGCATTTGATTGAGATGCCTGACATCGAGCTGGTGATCTCAGGCCGCGATCCGCAGAAACTGGCGCACAAAGTCGACGAGCTGAAAGCCCGGTCGGGCGTTGTCTGCGAGAGTTGGTGCTGCAACGCGATGGGGGACGGGTTTGACGCAGCTCTGAAATCGATGAACATTCAACTGGTCATCCACACCGGCGGCCCGTTTCAAGGGCAATCCTATGCGGTTGCCGAGCGCTGCATCGGCGCGGGTGTGCATTATTGCGATTTGTCCGACTGCCGAACATTCGTCAACGACATCGGAATCCTCGATGCCCGCGCGAAACAGGCCGGGGTGGCGATTCTCAGCGGTTGCAGTTCGGTGCCAACACTTTCATCGGCCCTTATCGATGAACAGCGGCATCGCTTCTCCCGCATCGATTCGATCGAACATGGTATTTCCTCGTCGGCGAAAATGCCGGGCCTGTCGACGGTTGAAGGTGTTCTGGCCTACGCCGGCAAGCCGATCAGGCAACTCAGGAATGGCCAGGTTCATGAGGTGGCAGGCTGGCTGGACCTGACGTTGCGCAAGATGCCTCACCTGGGCGTTCGGGTGCTGGCGAATGTCGACGTGCCGGACATGGATATCTTCGCTAAACGCTATGGCGCAGGAACCTTGAGTTTCAAGGCGGGTGCGGGCCTGAAGCTGGGTGGTGTGGCCAACGGTCTGTTCGCGCTGGCCCGCAGGTTTGGTGCGTTTCGTGATCATCTTCCCTGGGCCGCGCGGCTTCATCGTTGGGGGACCTGGTTCGAGCGATTCGGTGATGGCAAAAGCGCAATGTATATCGACGTGACAGGACTCGGTATCGACGGAAAACCGCTGGCCATGACGGTGCAGCTCACCGCCCGGAATGACAAGGGACCGGAAATCCCCAGCTGCGCAGCCGTTGCCCTGGCCGCGAAAATCGCGCAGGGATACCAGCCCGAGGCTGGCGCACGTCCTTGTGTAGGAGAGGTCAGCGTTGACGAGTACATGGCGGCCATCAACGATCCGCAGAATCTGAGCCTGTCGATGCATTTCTCTGACGGGCAGAACTGACCGTGCTCTACCTATGCCTCAAATACATTCACATCATCGCCGCGGTTTTCCTGTTCGGATTCGGCATGGGGTCGTACCTCTACCTGATCGCCGCGAGCCGTACAGCCAACCCTCTGGTGATCGCGCACGTGGCGAGAATGGTCGTACGGTTCGACGCCTGGATCACCACACCGGCGGGCTTTATTCAGGTCGCTACGGGATACGGGTTGACCAGGCTTGCCGGAATGCCTTTGACCACGGAGTGGGTACTGACGTCCTTGATCATTTTCCTGTGCGTCGGCTCGCTCTGGTTGCCGGTTTTAGTGCTTCAGAAGCGTTTGTACGTGATGGCTTCAAGCGCAGTCGAGACTGGGGCAGGGCTCGCTGATGACTACCGCTGCGTGTATCGAAAGTGGTTCTGGATGGGTGTTGCCGGTTTTCTGGGGATGTTCGTGATCGTGCTGCTGATGGTGACGAAGATGACGCCGGGGCAGTGGGCCGACCTGTTGGTGTAGCGAACGCAACGCCCGATACACCCGCACCGGACGTCGCGTCGTATCAGGTGAAGCTTAATCCAGATCGCTCGCCTGATGCCGCTCCGCAACCTGGCTCGCTTCATCGCCCCACGTCCGGTTGACGCGCTGGCCACGAATCACCGCAGGCCGTTCGGCAATCTCTTGCGCCCAGCGTTGCACGTGGGTGTATTCGTGAGCAGAAAGGAACTCGGCGGCGGAGTACACGTTGTTGCGCACCAATTGCCCGTACCAAGGCCAGACCGCGATGTCGGCGATGGTGTAGTCGTTGCCGGCGAGGAAAGGGCTTTCACTCAGACGTCGATCAAGCACGTCCAACTGCCGCTTGGTTTCCATGGTGAACCGGTTGATCGGGTATTCGAGCTTGTCCGGCGCATACGCATAGAAATGCCCGAAGCCACCGCCCAGATACGGCGCCGAGCCCATCTGCCAGAACAACCAGTTCAGGGTTTCGGTGCGTCCCGCCAGGTCGGTGGGCAGGAAAGCGCCAAATTTTTCCGCCAGATAGAGCAGGATCGAGCCGGATTCGAAGACGCGAATGGCCGGTTCTACGCTGCGATCCAGCAACGCCGGAATTTTCGAATTGGGGTTGATCTCGACAAAGCCGCTGGAGAACTGATCGCCCTCATTGATGCGGATCAGCCAGGCGTCGTACTCGGCGCCGGTGTGTCCGAGCGCCAGCAGCTCCTCGAGCAGGATGGTCACTTTCACGCCGTTGGGCGTGGCCAGTGAATACAACTGCAACGGATGTTTGCCGACTGGCAGCGTCTTGTCGTGCGTCGGCCCGGCAATCGGGCGATTGATGCTGGCGAACTGGCCGCCGGACGGAGCGATGTGTTTCCAGACCTTGGGTGGAGCGTAGGGCGCCTTACTCATGAAACGGACCTCATCGGTTGTATGCTGGATGACGTGAGCCGGACCGGGAGTGTGTCTGGCTCTTGTCGAACAGGACACCATACAAGGGCGTTTGAATGCCACTGGTTGTTCGCTGAAATGGTTTGGGTAAAAAACAAGCCCGGCAGGTGCCGGGTTTCTGGCCGCTTCTTCTATATAGAAGAATGTTGTTTGTCGGTAGCAGAGCTATGGCGCGAATCTGTGCGCAATTGCGCCGGACTCACGCCGAGGCGCTGTTTGAAGGCTGTGGTCATATGCGCCTGCGAGTTGAAACCGCAAGCGAGGGCTATCTGCGAGAGGCTGGCCGTTGTATCGCGCATTGACGCTCGGGCTTTGGCCAGGCGTCTGTCGATCAGGTAACTGTGAGGGCTTTTGCCGGTCGCCTGCTTGAAGGCGCGCATGAAATAACCTTCGGACAACTCCAGCAATTGCGCCATCGCCGGGACGGCGAGCGGGCTGCCGAGACCGGCGTCAATGAATTCATCCAGCAGGCGCATTCGGCTGCCGGTGATCGAGCCTTGATGCATTGCCGCCTCATGGCCCTCAACCCGTTCAGCCAGGTTGAGCGCCCAGCTTTCCCAGTCATCATCCAGAGAGGCTTGCAACAGCGCATTGCGCATTCGCGACGCGAGGTGAATGGCCTGCGGGTCGATGCGATTGTTGAACGCACTGTCTCCCGCCAGTGCCGTGCCGTCCGTGCGTATCACTCGCAGGTACTCGCCGCCCGTGGGTGACTCGGACAACACGTCACATCCAGCCGGAACAAACGCCAGGCCATTGGGCATCGCATCGAAGGGGCGTATCCGGTCAGTACCAATGGCGTGCACGCCGCGCTGGCTGTCGAAGGCAAAGCCGATCGCTGATTGGGTCGCCACGTACCGCACCGAGTAGGCTGCGCCCGGCAGCAGCTCGATCGCCCACGGGCCGGCTTCGACACGACGTATCGGTTCATCAACGGTTATGGGATGGCGACGGTTTCGAGGGCTCATGAACGCAATAGTAGTGAAGGGGGCGGGTAAAAGTCAGGTCGGTTTTTTGAAAGCCGACGTGATGCGTCCGTGCCTAGACTGGGCCAACGTCCAAGGAGCCACTTATATGCACGTATTCACTCGCGACGACATCGAAAACGCCGCCCGCCAGGTTTATCAGGTGATGTCGGCCACCGCCCAATACCGTTGGCCATTGCTCGCCGAGCGGTTGGGCTGCACCGTTTGGGTCAAGCATGAAAACCACACGCCGACCGGCGCCTTCAAAGTGCGTGGCGGTATTACCTTTATGCACTGGCTGCGTCGTGAGCATCCGACTGTCAAAGGCATCGTTTCTGCGACACGTGGCAATCACGGTCAGAGTCTGGCGCTGGCGGCGCGGGCCGTGGGACTGAAAGCGTTGATCGTGGTGCCGCAGGGCAACTCGCTGGAGAAGAACAACGCCATGCGTGGCTTTGGTGGTGAAGTGGTCGAATACGGGCGCGATTTTGACGAGGCTCGTGAAGAGGCGGCGCGCCTGGCACAGAAGCACGACCTTTTTCTGGTGCCACCGTTTCACGTTGAACTGGTCAAGGGCGTAGCGACCTATGCGCTGGAGCTGTTCGGTGCGGCGCCGGATCTGGATACGGTTTACGTGCCCATTGGTTGCGGATCGGGGATCTGTGGTGTGATCGCTGCCCGCGACGCCCTAGGACTGAATACCGAAGTGGTGGGGGTGGTGTCGACAGAGGCCGCGGCCGCCAAGCTGTCGTTTGAAGCGAACGCGATTTGCGAAACCGCTTCGGCGAATACGTTCGCGGATGGTTTGGCTGTTCGCAAGCCGATTGCGCAGGCGTTCGATATCTATAAAGAAGGGGCGGCGAGGATTCTCTCGGTCAGCGAAGTTGAGATTGCCGAAGCCATGCGCGTGTATTACACCGACACCCACAATCTTGCGGAGGGCGCGGGTGCCGCAGCGTTGGCGGCGTTGATGCAGGATCGGGGGAGGATGGAGGGGAAAAAGGTCGGGGTGGTTCTGTCCGGAGGGAATATTGACCGATCGGTGTATGCAAAGGTGATTGGTTGATTGCTGATGTGCTGGTTGGCGGGCTTGGCATTCACTGACAGCAATTCGTTCGCGTCTAACATAGAAGCGGCCTTTTTCATTTCTTGATAGAAAAAGCAAATTAAGGGTTGACGGCAGATTCTGAGTCTCTATAATTCGCCCCACTTCCGGCGCAGTCGAAACGGAAAACTCCTTGATATTCAATGAGTTAAGTAGGTTTCGAAGCGGGTCGCTTCAGTTCATCGAAGCCTGGAAGGAGTTGGAAGTTCCGGTTTTTTGGGTGCTTTCAACGGTTCGATCTTCTCGGTCGAAAGCGGAGAAAAGAGGTGTTGACAGCAGCGTGTAACGCTGTAGAATTCGCCTCCCGCTAACGAGAGATCGGAAGCGCAAGTGGTTGAA
>NZ_JAERRE010000020.1:0-23983 GCF_016735645.1 Pseudomonas sp. B7 | reverse complement strand
TCGACCTGATCGACGACCGACAATTTAAAGGTCCGCGTGTAATCACGCTGACTGCGCCTTTTTCCTGTATTCATTACTCCCTCCTGAGAATGGGTCAGAAGGTGTAAACCTTATTCAGGACGAGACACACGTGCATTAAAAAGGGAGCCCGAAGGCTCCCTTTTTTTGTCGCTCAGCGACGGATCAGAACAACACACGGCTTCGGATGGTGCCGTTGACGTGTTGCAGCTTCTCTTGCGCCAGTTCCGAGTACTCGGCGTCGACGTCGATCACGACGTAGCCGACCTTTTCGTTGGTCTGCAGGAACTGACCGGAGATGTTGATGCCGTTTTCGGCGAAGACCTTGTTGATCTCGCTCATCACACCCGGGATGTTCTCGTGGATGTGCAGCAGGCGGTGCTTGCCAGGGTGCGCCGGCAGGGCCACTTCCGGGAAGTTCACCGACGATACCGAAGTACCGTTGTCGCTGTACTTGACCAGTTTTTCTGCCACTTCCAGACCGATGTTGGCCTGCGCTTCAGCGGTGGAGCCGCCGATGTGCGGGGTCAGGATCACGTTATCCAGGCCACGCAGCGGGCTTTCGAACTCTTCGTCGTTGGAGCGCGGCTCGACCGGGAACACGTCGATGGCGGCGCCGATCAGGTGCTTGTCCTTGATCGCAGCGGCCAGGTGATCCAGTTCGACCACGGTGCCGCGTGCAGCGTTGATCAGGATGCCGCCCTTCTTGATGGCGCGGATTTCCTTCTCGCCGATCATCCACTGGGTCGCAGCGGTTTCCGGAACGTGCAGGGTGACGATGTCGGACATGCCCAGCAGCTCGTGCAGGTTGCCGACCTGGGTCGCGTTGCCCAGTGGCAGCTTGGTCACGGTGTCGTAGAAGAACACCTGCATGCCCAGACCTTCCGCCAGGACCGACAGCTGAGTACCGATCGAGCCGTAGCCGACGATGCCCAGTTTCTTGCCACGGATCTCGAAGGAGTTGGCTGCGGACTTGATCCAGCCGCCACGGTGGCAGGAAGCGTTTTTCTCAGGGATGCCGCGCAGCAGCAGGATCGCTTCGGCCAGCACCAGCTCGGCCACGGAGCGGGTGTTGGAGTACGGTGCGTTGAACACGGCGATGCCGCGCTCGCGGGCCGCTTCCAGGTCGACCTGGTTGGTGCCGATGCAGAAACAGCCGACAGCGACCAGCTTCTTCGCGTGATCGAAGATCTCTTCGGTCAGCTGGGTGCGTGAGCGAATGCCGATGAAGTGAGCGTCAGCGATCTTTTCCTTGAGCTGGGCTTCCGGCAGGGAGCCTGTCAGGTATTCGATGCTGGTGTAGCCCGCCGCCTTGAGGACGTCGACAGCCGATTGGTGGACGCCTTCGAGAAGAAGGAACTTGATCTTGCTCTTATCGAGAGAAGTCTTGCTCATCTGCGTAAACCTGTATCCCGGAGAAAAATGGCAGGAAATGGTCAACAGACATTGACCTGGACGACAAGAAAGCCGTCACCGCAGAACCGGCCTTGGGCACTGGCCTGCGGGGTCGGTATGCTAGCATAGCCACCCCGCTAAACACTCATTCCTGCGACGTGAAGCGTTCTCAGGATGACCATGAATTGTTCGAGAGTTCCGTCGATGACCAATCCTGCCCTGATTGATGAACTGAAGACCCTGGTCGAGCCTGGCAAAGTCCTGACCGATGCCGACTCCTTGAACGCTTACGGCAAGGACTGGACCAAACACTTCGCCCCGGCGCCCAGCGCCATCGTGTTTCCCAAGACCATCGAGCAGGTGCAGGCCGTCGTCCGCTGGGCCAACGAACACAAAGTGGCGCTGGTGCCGTCGGGCGGGCGCACGGGGCTCTCCGCCGCAGCCGTGGCGGCCAATGGCGAAGTGGTCGTGTCGTTCGACTACATGAACCAGATTCTCGACATCAACCTGACCGACCGCACCGCCGTCTGTCAGCCGGGCGTGGTCACCGAGCAATTGCAGAACGCGGCCGAAGAACATGACTTGTACTACCCGGTGGACTTCGCTTCGGCCGGTTCCAGTCAGATTGGCGGCAACATCGGCACCAATGCCGGCGGGATCAAGGTCATTCGCTACGGCATGACCCGCAACTGGGTCGCAGGCATGAAAGTCGTGACCGGCAAGGGCGATGTGCTGGAACTGAACAAAGACCTGATCAAGAACGCCACCGGATATGACCTGCGCCAGCTGTTCATCGGCGCCGAAGGCACCCTGGGTTTCGTGGTCGAGGCCACCATGCGTCTGGACCGTGCGCCGAAAAACCTGACCGCAATGGTCCTCGGCACCGCCGATTTCGATTCAATCATGCCGGTACTGCACGCCTTTCAGGGCCGGCTCGACCTGACTGCGTTCGAATTCTTCTCCGACAAGGCCCTGGCCAAGGTCATGGGCCGTGGCGATGTCCCGGCGCCGTTCGAAACCGACTGCCCGTTCTATGCCTTGCTGGAATTCGAGGCGACCACCGAAGAAGTGGCCAACACCGCCCTGGAAACCTTCGAACACTGCGTGGAGCAGGGTTGGGTGCTGGACGGCGTGATGAGCCAGAGCGAAACCCAGTTGCAGAACCTGTGGAAGCTGCGCGAGTACATCTCCGAAACCATCTCCCACTGGACACCGTACAAGAACGACATCTCGGTCACCGTCTCGAAAGTCCCTGCATTTTTGCAGGAAATCGATGCGATCGTCGGCGAACATTACCCGGATTTCGAAATCGTCTGGTTCGGCCACATCGGCGACGGCAACCTGCACCTGAACATCCTCAAGCCGGACAACCTGAGCAAGGACGAGTTTTTCGCCAAGTGCGCCACCGTCAACAAGTGGGTGTTCGAAACCGTCGAGAAGTACAACGGTTCGATTTCTGCCGAACACGGCGTGGGCATGACCAAGCGCGACTACTTGACCTACAGCCGCTCGCCGGTGGAAATCGAATACATGAAAGCGGTCAAGGCGGTGTTCGACCCGAACGGCATCATGAACCCGGGCAAGATTTTCGCGGTTTGATTGGCAATCCCTGATGAATCAATAAAGGCAGGAGTCGGTAATGAGCTATCAGCACCAGTATGTCGACGGTACGCGGATTCATTTTCCGCTGGGGAAAGTGGTGTGCATCGGCCGTAACTACGCCGAACACGCCAAGGAACTGGACAACCCGGTGCCTACCGAGCCGTTGCTGTTCATCAAGCCGGGCAGTTGCGTGGTGCCGCTGGAAGGCGGTTTCAGCATTCCGACCGAGCGTGGCTCGGTGCATTACGAGGCGGAAATCGCCGTGTTGATCGGCAAACCGCTGTCGACCAAACCGAGCCGTGAAGAAGTGCTGGACGCGATCTCCGGTTTCGCCCCGGCGCTGGACCTGACCCTGCGCGACAAGCAGGCCGAGCTCAAATCCAAGGGCCTGCCGTGGGAAATCGCCAAGTCGTTCGACGGCGCGGCGGTGATTGCACCGTTCGTGGTCGGCAGCACTTTCGCCGACCTGACCGACATCGGCATTCGCCTGACCATCAATGGCGAAGTGCGCCAGGACGGTAACAGCAGCGCCATGCTCAACCCGATCGTGCCGATGATCCAGCACATGGCCGGCTGCTTCTCGCTGCAGGCCGGTGACGTGATCCTGACCGGCACGCCAGTGGGCGTCGGCCCGCTGAACGTTGGCGATGAGATCGTGCTGGAACTGCCGGGCGCCAGTCGTTTTACCAGCAGCGTTCGCTGATCCGTACATCGCGTTGCCGAGCGGGAGATGGCAGGTTTGAGCTCAGCCCTCAGTCTGCAATCTCCCGTTTTCGTTTTGTGATGCGGCCTGCAAAGACGCAGGGCATTCCGGCCATTTGCCGTTTTTTTCACATTCTGTCCGGATAATTCCGGTCATTCTGGCGTCTGAGCCGGCCTCTTTGTGCTATTACCCGTAGCCTGAATTTTCGGAACGCGTCCTTTGATGTCATCTCAAACTCAGCTCAAACCCGCCCGCCGTTCACGCTTCGCCCTGCGCTGGTATTCCTGGCTATTGCTGGCAGCCGCCGCTGCGTACGGGCTGGCGTTTGCCATGCATTGGGATGACCGTGGCCTGTTGTGGGTGCTGGAACGCTTCGAAAGCACGTCCGAGAAACAGGAAAGCGTCTGGCTCCCGGACTACCGGGTGGTCATCGACGCCAAGCTGCTGCCGGGGATGGAAAAGGACGAAGCTTCGGACCTGTCCTATAACCCCCAGACCAAAACCCTGTTTTCGGTGATGGGCAAGAATCCGTTTCTGGTCGAGCTGACCCTGCAGGGCGACGTGTTGCGCAAGATGCCCCTGGTGGGCTGGAGCAATCCGGAAGGCCTGACGGTGATGGAAAACGGCTTGATGGCGATTGTCGATGAGCGCGAGCACCTGCTCTCCATCGTCAAGGTCGATGCCCAGACTCGCGAACTGAAGCGTGACGATTTCCCGAAATACGACCTGGGCCCGTCGAAGGACCAGAACAAGGCCTTCGAAGCCATCACCTGGGACGCCCGCAACCAGCAACTGCTGCTGGGCGAAGAGCGTCCGCCTGCGCTGTTCACCTGGAAAAGTGACGGCAGCCAGACGCTCAAGGGCGACAAGCAGAAACTCGACAGCGACGAACTCGATATTCGTAACCTGTCGGCCCTGGCGATCGATCCTCGCACCGGTCATACCCTCGTTCTGTCCGCTGATTCGCACCTGTTGCTGGAGTTGGACGAGAAGGGCGAACAAGTCAGCTTCATGACCCTGCTTGGCGGTTTCAACGGTTTGAAGAAAACCATTCCCCGCGCCGAGGGCGTGACCATGGACGAGGCGGGCTCGCTGTACATGGTCAGCGAGCCGAACCTGTTCTACCGCTTCGAAAAGCAGAAGTAATCTCTCCTACAGCGATTGCAGATCTGTGGAGTTGTGGCCTGAGGCAAGTGGCCATTAAGCTTCAGTTCAGACAGGCGTGATATTTCATCCGCCTGTTTTGACTCCGAGCCTGCCTGAATGCGTCGACTTGCCCGCCCCAAGCCTCTGTTCATCATCCTGTCGATGATTGCCCTGATCGCATTGATTGCGATCGGCCAATACATGCGCCTGTTCGAGCGTGCCTGGTTCAACCTGCATACGCTCTGGCAGCCGATGAGCAGCCAGTCCATCGGGCTGGATCAATATCGGGCAGAGATTGAAGCGAAAGTCATCGATGGGCTGAACGACGACGTGTCCGCGCTGACCTACGATCCGGTGCGCAAGAGCCTGTTCACCGTGACCAACAAGAATGCCGAACTGATCGAGCTGTCGCTGGACGGCGCGATCCTGCGTCGGGTCGCCTTGATCGGCTTCGGTGATCCGGAGGCGGTGGAGTTCATCAGCGCCGACACCTATGTGATCACCGATGAGCGCCAGCAACGGCTGATCAAGATCCATCTGGAACACGACACCACGTTCCTCGATGCAGCGGACGCCGAGCAAATGACCCTCGGTGTGCACATGAGCGGCAACAAGGGCTTTGAAGGCCTGGCTTACGACTCGGTGGGCAAGCGCCTGTTCGTGGCCAAGGAGCGGGATCCGATGCTGATCTATGAAGTGCACGGTTTTCCGCACTTCAATCCGGAAAAGTCCTACGCGGTACACGTGATCAACAATCCCAAGCGCGATGCCGGGATGTTCGTGCGCGATCTGTCGAGCCTGCAATACGACGAGCGCAGCGGTCATTTACTGGCGCTGTCCGACGAGTCACGGCTGATTCTTGAACTGGATGTGGACGGGCGCCCGTTGAGCACCATGTCGTTGAGCGGTGGCCGGCAGGGCCTGAAGAAAACCGTGCCGCAGGCGGAAGGTATCGCGATGGACGACGACGGGACGTTGTATCTGGTGAGCGAACCGAACCTGTTTTATGTCTTCAGGAAGCCTGCGCAGAACTAACCAGCACCATCTAACAATGTGGGAGCTAGCAAACTGGCTCCCACAGTTTTTTCATCTGCCCACCAAAATACGGGCAGTTTCGGCTTACTCAGCCTTCAGTGTTTTCACACCTTCGGAAGTACCCAGCAACAACAAATCCGCCGGACGCGCCGCGAACAGGCCGTTGGTGACCACGCCGACGATCGCGTTGATCTGCGCTTCCAGCTCCACCGGATTGGTGATCTGCAGGTTGTGCACGTCGAGGATGATGTTGCCGTTGTCGGTCAGCACGCCTTCGCGGTAGACCGGGTCGCCGCCCAGTTTTACCAGTTGGCGGGCCACGTGGCTGCGGGCCATCGGGATCACTTCCACCGGCAGCGGGAACGCGCCCAGCACCGGCACCAGTTTGCTGGCGTCGGCGATGCAGATGAAGGTCTGGGCCACGGCCGCGACGATCTTCTCGCGGGTCAGGGCTGCGCCGCCGCCCTTGATCAGGTTCAGGTGTTCGTCGCTTTCATCGGCGCCGTCGACGTAGAACTCCAGGTTGCTCACGGTGTTCAGCTCGTACACCGGAATCCCGTGGCCCTTGAGGCGCGCGGCGGTGGCTTCGGAGCTCGCGACCGCGCCGTCGAACGCGCCCTTGTGCCGGGCCAGGGCGTCGATGAAGCAGTTGGCGGTGGAGCCGGTGCCGACGCCGACGATGCTCTTGTCGTCGAGTTTCGGAAGGATGAAGTCGACGGCGGCCTGGGCCACGGCCTGTTTGAGTTGATCCTGGGTCATGCGGGCTCCGGAAGCGGGCAAGGTAAGAACGGAAAGGCCGGCATTATAGCCTCAAGCCGGGCTAAAACCTCTGCATTCGTGTGGTCGTCCGGCCGAAAGCCGGGTTAGACTCGCTGGTCCCGCCCAACCGCCAGTGATGCTTTCCGATGCTCGAACAGTACGTCAAGAAGATCCTCACCTCGCGCGTTTATGACGTTGCCGTAGAAACCCCGCTGCAGAACGCCCGCCAGCTCTCCGAGCGGCTGGGCAACGACATCTGGCTCAAGCGCGAAGACTTGCAGCCGGTGTTCTCGTTCAAGATTCGCGGTGCCTACAACAAGCTGACCCAGTTGAGCGACGAAGAGCGCGCTCGCGGCGTGGTCACCGCGTCGGCGGGCAACCATGCACAGGGCCTGGCCCTGGCGGCGAAAGTGTTGGGCGTGAAAGCGACCATCGTGATGCCCAAGACCACCCCGGAGATCAAGGTCGAAGGCGTGCGCTCGCGCGGTGGCAAAGTGGTGCTGCACGGCGATTCCTTCCCGGAAGCGCTGGCCTACTCGCTGAAGCTGGTCGACGAAAAAGGCTACGTCTACATCCACCCGTACGACGATCCGCACACCATTGCCGGGCAGGGCACCGTGGCGATGGAAATTCTGCGCCAGCACCCGCAGCCGCTGGATGCGATTTTCGTTCCGGTGGGCGGCGGCGGTCTGATCGCCGGCATCGCGGCCTACGTGAAATACCTGCGTCCGGACATCAAGGTCATCGGCGTCGAGCCCGACGACTCCAACTGCCTGCAAGCGGCGATGGCGGCAGGCGAACGCGTGGTGCTGCCGACTGTAGGCATCTTCGCCGACGGCGTGGCGGTGGCGCAGATCGGCCAGCACACCTTCGATATCTGCAAGGATTACGTCGACGAGGTGATCACCGTCAGCACCGACGAGATTTGCGCGGCGATCAAGGACATCTACGACGACACCCGTTCGATCACCGAACCGGCCGGCGCCCTGGGCGTGGCCGGGATCAAGAAGTATGTCGAGCAGCGCGGCGTCAGCGGCCAGACCTTCGTCGCCATCGACTCCGGGGCCAACGTCAACTTCGACCGCTTGCGCCACGTCGCCGAGCGCGCCGAACTGGGTGAAGGCCGCGAAGCGATCATCGCCGTGACCATCCCGGAGAAGGCCGGCAGCTTCAAGGCCTTCTGCGAGGCCATCGGCAAGCGCCAGATCACCGAATTCAACTACCGCTATAACAATGGCAGCGAAGCGCACATCTTCGTCGGCGTGCAGACCCACCCGGACAACGACCCGCGCAGTGCTTTGCTGGCGAGCCTGACCGAACAGGGTTTCCCGGTGCTCGACCTGACCGACAACGAACTGGCCAAACTGCACATCCGCCACATGGTCGGCGGTCGCGCCGCGCACG
This sequence comes from Pseudomonas sp. B7, assembly GCF_016735645.1. Classification (NCBI taxonomy): domain Bacteria; kingdom Pseudomonadati; phylum Pseudomonadota; class Gammaproteobacteria; order Pseudomonadales; family Pseudomonadaceae; genus Pseudomonas; species Pseudomonas sp. B7. Next base: position 15,921 of record NZ_JAERRE010000020.1, on the reverse strand, counting down.
TGGTCGATGAAGTGGTGCTGCGCTTCGAGTTCCCGGAGCGTCCGGGCGCGCTGTTCAACTTCCTCAACAAGCTCGGCGGGCGCTGGAACATCTCGATGTTCCACTACCGCAACCACGGTGCAGCGGACGGTCGTGTGGTGGCGGGTCTGCAAGTGCCCCACGACGAGCGTCATCTGGTGCCCGCAGCCCTTGAGGAAATCGGCTACCCATACTGGGACGAAAGCGACAACCCGGCCTATCAGCTGTTTCTTGGCTGAACGGCTACGCTGATGGGTATGGCCCAAGGAAAGAGAAATTCATGGAAACCCTGACCACCCTGAAAGTCCTTCACGTCGCGGCGACCGTGGTGATACTGGCGAGCGGGCTGGGGCTCGCCGCTGTTTCCTGGCGTAATCGCAGCGAGGGGCCGGCCAGCACGATGCAGCGACCCTGGTTGTTCGTCTGGTGTCTGATGCTGATCGGCGTGCTCAGCATGCCTTTCACCGGCTGGTGGTTGGTGCACCTGATTGGCTGGCCGTTGGGACAGTTCTGGATTCTGGGGTCCAGCGTGATCTATGCCGTGGCCACATTCAGCGCGGTCTGGCTGCTTGTTCGGCTTAATCGGCTATGGACCAGCGGGGTCGGCAACCGGAAATTCAATCTGGCGCTGGCAATTGTCAGCGGCGTCGGATTTCTGGCCATTGCGGCGTTGATGGGGGCGAAGCCGGTTTAAGGCTTGGGACCGCGTCGACCCCGTTCGCGAGCAGGCTCGCTCCCACATTGATCTGACGCGTTCACAAATTCCTTGTGGGAGCTGGCCTTGCCAGCGATGGCGATATCAGCCGCGAAGGCTTATGACGGGCCAGCCACGTTTCTCGGCTTCGGCCCGCAGGTTCGGATCCGGATCGACCGCCACCGGATTCGCCACCTGCTCCAGCAGTGGCAGGTCATTCATCGAGTCGCTGTAGAAATAGCTGCCTTCCAGCGAATGCCCGGTTTCCTCCAGCCAGCGGTTCAGGCGCGTCACCTTGCCTTCGCGAAAGCACGGCACGTCGGTGCTGCGTCCGGTGTAGCGGCCGTCCTGCATTTCGCACTCGGTGGCGATCAGGGTTTCGACGCCCAGGCGCACCGCAATCGGCGCGGTGACGAAGCGGTTGGTGGCGGTGATGATCACCAGTTTGTCGCCGGCGTCGCGGTGCTTTTTCAGCAACTCAAGCGCTTTTGGCAGCATGATCGGCTCGATGCAGTCGCGCATGTAATCGTTGTGCCATTGCTCAAGCACGGCCATTTCGGTGCGGCCGAGGATTTCCAGGCAGAAGTTCAGGTACGCCGCGTTATCCAGTTTGCCGGCCAGGTAATCCTGGTAGAACTCGTCGTTGCGTGCCTTGTAGGCGATCGGGTCGAGGAAGCCGCGTTCGCACAGATAATCGCCCCAAGCGTGATCGCTGTCGCCGCCCAGAAGGGTGTTGTCCAAATCGAATAAAGCCAGGCGCATTGCAGTTACCCGCTGAAAAGTCAGTAAAAAGGCCACAAGAATACGGTCTTTTCACAAGAGTGCACATAAGCTCGGAACCTTCGTTGCCGCCTTCACAACCTTTGTGGAACAATGCGGCGACATGCGTTTGCGAGGTTGTTGCCGTGATCGACCCCGATGGTTTCCGCCCTAATGTCGGGATCATTCTGACGAATGACGCCGGCCAGGTGCTATGGGCTCGCCGTATCAATCAGGATGCCTGGCAGTTTCCACAGGGGGGAATCAATCCCGAGGAGACGCCGGAAGACGCCTTGTACCGCGAGCTGAACGAAGAAGTTGGCCTGGAACGCGAAGATGTTGAAATTCTCGCCTGTACCCGGGGCTGGTTGCGCTATCGTTTGCCGCAACGTCTGGTGCGAACCCACAGCCAACCGCTGTGCATCGGCCAGAAACAGAAGTGGTTTCTCCTGCGCCTGATCTCCAACGAGCAGCGGGTGCGGATGGATTTGACCGGTAAACCGGAGTTCGATGGCTGGCGCTGGGTCAGTTATTGGTATCCGTTGGGCCAGGTGGTGACATTCAAGCGCGAAGTGTATCGCCGCGCTCTCAAAGAGCTTGCCCCGCGCCTTTTAGCGCGCGACTGACGACGGAGTTCGACCCCGAGCCATGCTCAATACGCTGCGCAAGATCGTCCAGGAAGTTAACTCCGCCAAGGATCTCAAGGCGGCGTTGGGGATTATTGTGTTGCGCGTCAAAGAGGCCATGGGCAGCCAGGTCTGCTCGGTCTACCTGCTTGATCCAGAGACCAACCGCTTCGTGCTGATGGCCACCGAGGGCTTGAACAAGCGCTCGATCGGCAAGGTCAGCATGGCACCCAACGAAGGTCTGGTCGGCCTGGTCGGCACGCGTGAAGAACCCCTGAACCTCGAAAACGCCGCGGATCACCCGCGCTACCGTTACTTCGCCGAAACCGGCGAGGAGCGCTACGCCTCGTTCCTCGGGGCGCCGATCATTCACCACCGTCGCGTCGTCGGCGTGTTGGTCATCCAGCAGAAAGAACGCCGCCAGTTCGATGAGGGTGAAGAAGCCTTCCTCGTGACCATGAGCGCGCAGCTCGCGGGCGTAATCGCTCACGCCGAGGCCACAGGTTCCATCCGTGGTCTGGGCCGTCAGGGCAAGGGCATCCAGGAAGCCAAGTTCGTCGGCGTGCCGGGTTCACCGGGTGCGGCGGTCGGTACCGCGGTGGTCATGTTGCCACCGGCGGATCTGGACGTGGTGCCGGACAAGACCATCACCGACATCGACGCGGAACTGGCGCTGTTCAAGACCGCCATTGAAGGCGTGCGCGCCGACATGCGTGCGTTGTCGGCCAAACTCGCGACCCAGCTGCGTCCGGAAGAGCGCGCCCTGTTCGATGTCTATCTGATGATGCTTGACGATGCCTCGCTGGGCAGCGAAATCACCAACGTGATCAAGACCGGGCAGTGGGCCCAGGGCGCGTTGCGTCAGGTCGTGACCGATCACGTCAACCGTTTCGATTTGATGGACGACGAGTACCTGCGTGAGCGGGCATCGGACGTCAAGGACCTGGGCCGCCGGCTGCTCGCCTATCTGCAGGAAGAGCGGCAGCAGAACCTGGTCTACCCGGAAAAAACCATTCTGGTCAGCGAAGAACTGACGCCGGCGATGCTCGGCGAGGTGCCGGAAGGCACGCTGGTCGGTCTGGTATCGGTGCTTGGTTCGGGGAACTCGCACGTCGCGATTCTCGCCCGGGCCATGGGCATTCCGACGGTCATGGGTCTGGTCGACCTGCCGTACGCCAAGGTCGACGGCATCGAAATGATCGTCGATGGCACACGAGGCGAGGTCTACACCAACCCCAGCGAAGTGCTGCGCAAGCAGTTCACCGAGGTGGTGGAGGAAGAGAAGCAACTGGCGCTGGGGCTCGATACCCTGCGCGACCTGCCGTGCGTGACCCTCGATGGTCATCGCATGCCGCTGTGGGTCAACACCGGCCTGCTGGCCGATGTGGCGCGGGCGCAGAAGCGCGGCGCCGAAGGCGTTGGTCTGTACCGCACCGAAGTGCCGTTCATGATCAACCAGCGCTTCCCGAGCGAGAAGGAGCAACTGGCGATCTACCGCGAGCAGCTCGCCGCGTTCCATCCGCAACCGGTGACCATGCGCAGCCTGGACATCGGCGGTGACAAGTCGCTGTCGTACTTCCCGATCAAGGAAGACAACCCGTTCCTCGGCTGGCGCGGGATCCGCGTCACCCTCGACCACCCGGAAATCTTCCTGGTGCAGACCCGCGCGATGCTCAAGGCCAGCGAAGGCCTGAACAACCTGCGGATCCTGCTGCCGATGATCTCCGGCATCCACGAGCTCGAAGAGGCGCTGCACCTGATCCACCGGGCCTGGGGCGAAGTGCGCGACGAAGGCACCGACGTGCCGATGCCGCCAGTGGGTGTGATGATCGAAATTCCTGCGGCGGTTTACCAGACCAAAGAGCTGGCGCGGATGGTGGATTTCCTGTCGGTCGGCTCCAACGACCTGACCCAGTACCTGCTGGCGGTGGACCGCAACAACCCACGGGTGGCCGATCTCTACGACTACCTGCACCCGGCGGTGCTGCAAGCCCTGCAAACCGTGGTACGCGACGCCCATGCCGAAGGCAAGCCGGTGAGCATCTGCGGCGAGATGGCTGGTGACCCGGCGGCAGCGGTGCTGTTGATGGCGATGGGTTTCGACAGCCTGTCGATGAACGCCACCAACCTGCCGAAGGTGAAGTGGATGCTGCGCCAGATCCACCTGAGCAAGGCCAAGGATCTGCTGGCGGAACTGATGACCATCGACAACCCGCAGGTCATCCACAGCTCCCTGCAACTGGCGCTGAAGAACCTTGGGTTGGCGAAGATGGTCAATCCGGCGGCGGTCAAACCGCTCTAGAAAGACAAGATCGCAGCCTTCGGGCTGCGATCTTCATAGGTCGATCTCCACTTCCCCCAGATGCCCGCCATACGGCCCGAAACTGCGCTCGATCATCCGCCGCGTCCCGTCCGCCTGCACAATCAGCGCCGTACTCGCCCGAGTCCCATAGCTCTGGCTGGCAATAAACACACTCGACAACAGCGACTCGGTCGCCAATCCCACACCGGTATCCGGTAGATCAGCAAACGGTGCCGTTTGCGCATCACTCAATAAAGCCAACAACCGCTCGGGCTGCGGATCATCCAGCACCGCACTCAATGCCGCCTTGGCCTTGAGCAGTTTCGGCCACGGCGTATCCAGCCCGGCGTTGGACAGACCATAGACGCCGGGCTGCAACATCACCGGTTCCGATGACCGCGCATTGAAGTGCCACAGCTCGTTGGCATTGCCCAGCAGCAGGTTGAAGCCGGCATAGTCCGGCGAACGGGCGACAACGTCGGACAAGTAGTCATCGATCGACAGGTTTCCGGTCAGAAATCCCGCCACCAGCTCGCCCCGAGAACGTCGAGCCGGCGGCTGATGCGGATCGCGAATGTTGGTCAGCGCCGCAAAACGACCGTTGGCGCCAAGACCGAGCCAGGTGCCCCCGGCCTCAAGATCCCGCCCGGCATGAACATGCGGCGACTCGGGCCACTGGGCCAGCGGCAGGCTGGGCCGGGCGTAGAATTCGTCACGGTTGGCCGCGACGATCAGCGGCTGGGCATGCCCCGGCCGCCAGGCGAAAACAATCAGGCACATAAGGTGGTCCTTGTGTGTTTTTTGCCCACTCTACGCAGACATCGTCCGTGCATCCATCGCCAGTGGAGCCGAAGGGTATCCATCCGTTACCATGCCGCTCCGGTTTTGGGGGCGCGCCTTGGGAGGCAGTCATGGAATTTCTGCTCTATCTGGCGCTGGGCGCCTGTGCGGGCGTACTGGCCGGGCTGTTCGGGGTGGGCGGCGGGATCATCATCGTCCCGGTGCTGGTGTTCAGTTTCACCTTGCAGGGCTTCGATCCGTCGATCCTGACCCATCTGGCGGTCGGCACGTCTCTGGCGACGATCATCTTCACCTCGGTCAATGCCGTGCGCGAACACCATCGACGCCGCGCGGTGCGCTGGCCGATCTTCCGCTGGATGACCGTGGGCATTCTGCTCGGCGCCGGTTTCGGTGCATTGACCGCCGAAGCGATCTCCGGCCCGAACCTGCAAAAGATCATCGGTGTGTTCGCCCTGGTGATCGCGGCGCAACTGGCGCTGGATGTCAAACCCAAGGCCAGCCGAACGGTGCCGGGCAAACTCGGTCTGACCATGGCCGGCAGTGTGATCGGCTGGGCGTCGGCGATTTTCGGGATTGGCGGCGGCTCGCTGACCGTGCCGTTCCTGACCTGGCGCAGCGTGCCGATGCAGCAGGCGGTGGCGACCTCGTCGGCCTGTGGCCTGCCGATTGCCGTCGCCAGTGCCATAAGTTTCATGATTCTGGGCTGGCATGATCCGTTGCTGCCGGCCCATAGTGTCGGTTTTGTGTATTTGCCGGCGCTTTTGGGCATTGCCCTGACCAGCATGGTGTTCGCCCGTCTCGGCGCGCGGCTGGCGCACAGGTTGTCGCCGAAGTTGCTGAAACGGCTGTTCGCGGCTTTGCTGTTTTGCGTGGGCCTGAGCTTTCTGTTCTGAGCCGTCTGTTTTGGCAGGTCGCAATCCTGGCTTAATCCTGAGGTGACAGCGTCGCCCGGGAATTTTTGAAGATTTGAATGCTAACGAGGAGTCGCAATGCTGCCTTACCCGCAGATCGATCCGGTGGCTTTGGCCATCGGTCCGCTGAAAATCCACTGGTACGGCCTGATGTACCTGGTCGGCATCGGCGGCGCGTGGCTGCTGGCATCGCGCCGGCTCAACCGTTTCGACCCGACCTGGACCAAGGAAAAGCTGTCCGACCTGGTGTTCTGGCTGTCGATGGGGGTGATTGTCGGCGGGCGTCTGGGTTATGTGCTGTTCTACGACCTGAGCGCTTACCTGGCCAACCCGACGCTGATTTTCGAAGTGTGGAAGGGCGGCATGTCGTTCCACGGCGGTTTCATCGGCGTGATGCTGGCCGCGCTGTGGTTCGGCAAGCGTAACGGCAAGTCGTTCTTCCAGCTGATGGACTTCGTCGCGCCGATGGTGCCGATCGGTCTGGGCGCCGGACGCATCGGCAACTTCATCAACGCCGAGCTGTGGGGCAAGGCCACCGACGTGCCGTGGGCCATGGTATTCCCGCCGTTCAGCGACCCGGCGCAACTGCCGCGTCACCCGTCGCAGCTGTATCAGTTCGCACTGGAAGGCGTGGCGCTGTTCCTGATCCTCTGGCTGTTCTCGCGCAAGCCGCGGCCGACCATGGCGGTCTCGGGCATGTTCGCGCTGTTCTATGGCATCTTCCGTTTCATCGTCGAATTCGTCCGCGTGCCGGACGCGCAACTGGGCTATCTGGCCTGGAACTGGCTGACCATGGGTCAGGTACTCTGCGTACCGATGATCATCGGCGGGCTGTTCCTGATCTGGCTGGCCTACCACCGCGCCCCGGCGGCGCCGGTTGCACCGACAGCTTAAATATTCGAACCCCGGCGATGTCTGCCGGGGCTCAAGGACACAGGTAACTCATGAAGCAATATCTCGATCTGGTGTCGCACGTCATCAACAACGGCACCAAACAGGCCAACCGTACCGGCGTGAACACCATCAGCTTTCCGGGCGCCATGCTGCGCTTCGATCTGCAGGAAGGTTTCCCGGCGATCACCACCCGCAAGATGGCCTTCAAATCGGCCATCGGCGAGATGTGCGGCTTTCTGCGTGGCGTGAACAACGCCGCCGAATTCCGTGCGCTGGGCTGCAAGGTCTGGGATCAGAACGCCAACGAAAACGCCCAGTGGCTGGCCAACCCGTTCCGCCAGGGCGAAGACGACCTCGGCGAGATCTACGGCGTGCAATGGCGCAAATGGCCGGCGTACAAGCAGATCCCGCTGAGCAACACCGCCGCCATCGAACAAACCCTGAGCAACGGTTACAAGCAGATTGCCCAGGGCGAAGAAGACGGCCAGGCCTACGTGGTCTTGTACAAAGCCATCGATCAGGTGCGCCAGTGCGTCGACACGATCATCAAGGACCCGGGCAGCCGGCGCATCCTGTTCCACGGCTGGAACTGCGCCCAGCTCGATGAAATGGCCCTGCCGCCGTGCCATCTGCTGTACCAGTTCCACCCGAATGTCGAGACCAAGGAAATCTCCCTGACCCTCTACATCCGCTCCAACGACCTGGGCCTGGGCACGCCGTTCAACCTCACCGAAGGTGCCGCGCTGCTGAGCCTGATCGGTCGCCTGACCGGCTACACGCCGCGCTGGTTCACCTATTTCATTGGTGATGCCCACGTCTACGAAAACCACCTGGACATGCTCAACGAACAGCTCAAGCGCGAGCCGTTCGCCATGCCGAAACTGAAGATTTCGGATCGCGTGCCGGAGTTTGCCAAGACCGGTGTTTATCAGCCGGAATGGCTGGAACTGGTGGAGCCGAGTGACTTCTCGCTGGAAGGCTACGAGCACCATGCGCCGATGACCGCGCCGATGGCGGTCTGAAGCACGAGTGACAAACAACGGAGGGAGCCAAATGGCTCCCTCCGTTGTTTCTGGCGCTTAATGACCGTGGCTTCTGCCCACATGCGAATGCTCAACCTCCGTCGCCACAACTCCGCCACTGACTTCCAGCCGCTGCAGGATCCCGCACTGATCCGCCTCCGGCCCTTCGCCACAGCGCTGGCGCAGCTCGAGCAGTTGCGTCTGCAACGCCAGTAACCCATCGATTCGCGCCTTGACGTGCTGGATGTGCTCGTCGATCAGCGCATTCACGCTTTCGCATTGATCCTGCGGGCTGTCGCGCAAGGCGAGCAGGCTGCGGATTTCTTCGAGTGTCATGTCGAGGGTGCGGCAGTTGCGGATGAAAGTCAGGCGCTCGGCGTGGGCCTGGGTGTAGACGCGGTAGTTGCCATCGCTGCGGGCCGGTTCCGGCAGCAGGTTTTCACGCTCGTAGTAGCGGATGGTTTCCACGGCGCAATCGGTCTGTTTCGCCAGTTCTCCGATCTTCATGACGGCAATCTCCAAAAGGGTGCTTGACCCTATAGTGGCTACAGGGTCTTTACTTGGCAACAGGCACCTTCATGGACGCGACCAATGAGCGATTCCCTGCACACCCACAAGCCCGGCGACGGGCACGATCACAGTCACACACTGCAGCCTGTGCATAAACATGCCTACGCCGGCGATTCCTGTTGCGGGTCGAAAACCGTTACGCCTGCGCCGGTTCATTCGAGTGAAGACTCGTGCTGTTCGTCGAAAGTCGCCGCACCTTCGCTTGTTCAACTGAGTGAGGCAAAAAGCGCCGACGCCCGGTTGAGCAGCTTCCGCATCGAAGCGATGGACTGCCCGACCGAACAGACGCTGATCCAGAACAAGCTCGGCAAACTGGCCGGGATCCAGCAGCTGGAATTCAACCTGATCAATCGCGTGCTCGGCGTGACCCACAATCTGCCGGACACCGCGCCAATCATCGACGCGATCAAATCCCTCGGCATGCAGGCCGAGCCGCTGGAGGCGGGCGTTGAATCGACGGTTGCAGCGCCGGTGAAAAAACATTGGTGGCCACTGGCGCTGTCCGGCGTCGGTGCGCTCGCTGCCGAAGTGATCCACTTCACCAGCGCCGCGCCGACCTGGGTGGTGGCGATCATCGCGCTGACTTCCATCCTCAGCGGCGGCCTCACCACCTACAAGAAGGGCTGGATCGCCCTGAAGAACCGCAACCTCAACATCAACGCCCTGATGAGCATCGCCGTGACCGGCGCCGTATTGATCGGCCAATGGCCGGAAGCAGCGATGGTGATGTTCCTGTTCACCGTGGCCGAGCTGATCGAAGCGCGCTCGCTGGATCGCGCACGCAATGCCATCAGCGGCCTGATGCAGATGACGCCGGAGCAGGCAACGGTGTTGCAGGCGGATGGCAACTGGGTCGAGCTCGACGTCAAAAGCATCGATCTCGGCGCCCGCGTGCGGGTGAAACCCGGTGAACGCATCGCGCTGGACGGTGAAGTCGTCAGCGGCAGTTCGACCATCGATCAGGCGCCGATCACCGGTGAAAGCCTGCCGGTGGAGAAAACCGTCGGCGACAAAGTGTTCGCCGGCACCATCAACCAGGCCGGTTCGCTGGAATATGCGGTGACTGCAGCGGCGAACAATTCCACCCTGGCGCGAATCATCCACGCCGTGGAGCAGGCGCAAGGCGCGCGGGCGCCGACCCAGCGTTTCGTCGATCAGTTCTCGAAAATCTACACCCCGGTGGTCTTCGTCCTGGCCCTGGCCGTGGCGATCATCCCGCCGCTGTTCATGGCCGCCGCGTGGTTCGACTGGATTTATCGCGCGCTGGTGCTGCTGGTGGTCGCTTGCCCGTGTGCGCTGGTGATTTCCACCCCGGTGACCATCGTCAGCGGCCTTGCGGCAGCAGCGCGCAAAGGCATTCTGGTCAAGGGCGGCGTGTACCTGGAGGGCGGTTTCAAGCTCGACTATCTGGCCCTCGACAAGACCGGCACCATCACCCACGGCAAACCGGTACAGACCGATTACCTGTCCCTCGACCCGACCGCCGACGCCACGGCCCCGGCCATTGCCGCCGCGCTGGCCGGTCGCTCCGATCACCCCGTATCGCTGGCCATCGCCAACGCGGCTGTGGATAAAGGTTTCGCGGCTCTGCTTGTGGATAACTTCGAAGCGCTGGCTGGCCGTGGGGTAAAAGGCGAGGTCAACGGTCAGGTCTACCACTTGGGCAACCACCGACTGGTGGAAGAACTGGGCCTGTGTTCGCCGCAACTGGAAGAAAAGCTGTTCGCACTGGAGAAACAAGGCAAGTCCGTGGTGTTGCTGCTCGACAGCTCCGGCCCGCTGGCGCTGTTCGCCGTGGCCGACACGGTCAAGGAAACCAGCCGCGAAGCGATCCGCCAACTGCACGATCTGGGCGTGAAAACCCTGATGCTGACCGGCGACAACGTCCACACCGCGCAAGCGATTGCGGCGCAGGTCGGGATCGATCAGGCCAAGGGCGACTTGCTGCCGACCGACAAACTGCAAGCCATCGAAGACCTTTACGCCAAAGGGCGCCGGGTCGGCATGGTCGGCGACGGCATCAACGACGCACCGGCACTGGCTCGGGCCGAGATCGGTTTTGCGATGGCGGCGGCCGGCACCGATACGGCGATCGAAACCGCCGATGTCGCCCTGATGGACGACGATCTGCGCAAGATACCGGCCTTCATCAGCCTGTCGCGTCATACCGCCGCTATCCTGAAACAGAACATCGCACTGGCGCTGGTGATCAAAGCGATCTTTCTTGGGGTAACCTTCGCCGGGCTCGCCACCATGTGGATGGCGGTGTTTGCCGACATGGGCGTGAGCCTGCTGGTGGTGTTCAACGGTTTGCGCCTGCTGCGCAAATAGAGGAAGAGGGGCGGTTGTGCTGAGTGCCGAGCTGAAAGCGTTTTACATGGTGGCCCGCTTGGGCAGCATCACGCTGGCGGCGAAAAAGCTCGGCCTCAGCCAACCGACCGTGACCACCCAGATCCGCAATCTGGAAAGCCAGTATTCGGTAGAGCTGTTCTACCGTGGCGGCCGGCGCCTGAGTGTCAGCGACGAAGGTGCGCGGCTGTTGCCGATGGTCAAGGCGTTGTTGCAGCAGGAGGCCGACATCGAATTCTTCCTGCGCAACAGTGGCCAGGTGCAGGGTGCGCTGCGCATCGCCGCCACCGCGCCGTATTACATCCTCGATCTGGTGAAGACCTTCCGCGAGCGCCTGCCGCAGGTGGAGGTGTCGGTGGAAATCGGCAACTCGCAGCAGGTGCTCGAAGCGCTGGAGGATTATCGGGTGGATGTCGCGGCGTCGTCGCAATTGCTCGACGATGCCCGGCTGATCCGCCGGGTGCTCGGCAGCGACCCGCTGGTGCTGGCGGTGCATCGCAATCATCCGCTGGCGGCGCACGACCATGTGACGCTGAGCGCGCTGGCCGGACATACCTTGCTGATGCGCGAACCGGGTTCGACCACTCGACGGCTCACCGAAGAGTTGCTGGCCAGCGCCGGCGTCAGTTTTGGCCCGTTGCTGGAGATAGGCAGCCGCGAATCGATCCGCGAGGCGGTGCTGCGCAACATCGGCATCAGCATCATCGCCCGCCAGGAAGTGCCGCACGATCCGCAGTTGCGGGTGCTGACCCTGGAGAATGCGCCGCAGATTCCCGAATACCTCTACTGCCTCAAGGAACGCAAGAACGCCCGGTTGCCGGCGGCGTTTCTCGGACTGGCGCAGGAAATGTCCCCGGCCTGATCAACCAAAATCCCTGAATACCACTATCGGTCGTTTTTGCCTCACTGCCATATGACCGACGCATTACAACTCTAGGATTCGTCTCATCTGCTTGATGAGGCCTGTCCATGAACCCTGCAATCGCAACTGCCCTGACCAACCCCGGCGCACAGATGAAAGTGCGCGGCGTGCAGAAGCGCTTCGGCGCCTTCACGGCGCTGGATAACGTCTCCCTCGATGTCGCGGCCGGTGAGCTGGTGTGCCTGCTCGGCCCGTCGGGCTGTGGCAAGACAACATTGTTGCGTTGCATCGCCGGCCTGGAGAAACAGGACAGCGGCGAGTTGTACCTCGGCGAGCGCGACGTTTCCCACCTCGCCCCGCAGGCTCGGGACTACGGCATCCTGTTCCAGTCGTACGCGCTGTTTCCCAATCTGACCGTCGAAGCGAACATTGCCTACGGCCTCGCCGGCAGCGGTCGCGATGAAGTGCGCCGTCGCGTCGGTCAGATGCTGGAACTGGTCGGCCTCACCGGCAGTGAGAAAAAGTACCCGGGCCAGTTATCCGGCGGCCAGCAGCAACGAGTCGCATTGGCCCGTGCCCTGGCCCCCGCGCCGTCGCTGCTGTTGCTCGACGAACCGATGTCGGCCCTCGACGCCCGGGTCCGCGAGCATCTGTGCACTGAACTGCGCCAACTGCAACGCAACCTCGGCATCACCACCCTGATGGTCACCCACAATCAGGATGAAGCCATGCTGATGGCCGACCGCATCGCCGTGATGAACAACGGCAAGGTCGAGCAGTACGCCACCCCGCAGGACATCTACAACCGCCCGGCCACTCCGTTCGTGGCCGAGTTTGTCGGCCAAGGCAACTGGCTGCCGTTCCAGCGCAGCAGCGACAGCCACGCCAAGGTCGGCGGGATGAACCTGCGCCTGGCCGACGGCAGCGTCCACAGTCCGTCGGGTCGACTGTTCTGCCGCCCGGAAGCGATCAACGTCAATCCGCTGGTACATGAGGAAAACCTGTTCCCGGCCAAAGTCCGCGAGATCACTTTCCTCGGCAACCGCTGCCGCATGAGCTTCGAGCTCGATCAATTGCCCGGCCACGCCTTGCTCGCCGAACTGGCACCGGAAGCCATGCCGCGCCTCGGCGCCCAGCAGATCATGGTCGCCTTACCGCCACGCTGCTTGCAGGTGTTTGCCTGATGAACAGCAACCTCGCACTGCCGCTACCGCACAAGCACGCGCGGCAGGTGTCCGGGGCCGAGGTCGGCGACCGGATCTTCGTCCTCGGCGGCAAACTCCTGCTGCTGGTGCTGCTCGGTGTGGCGGTGCTGTTGCCATTGCTGGCGATCTTCTGGCGCGGCTTCAGCAGCGAAGCCGGGCAGGGCGGTGGCTGGCTCGCCGCCAAGGAGTTGGTGACCAGCGACAATTTCCACTGGCTGCTCGGTAACAGCCTGAAAGTTTCCCTCAGCGTCGCGGCCATCGTCGTACCGCTGGCCTACCTGTTTGCCTACGCCTTGCAGCGCACGCTGATTCCCGGCAAAGGCCTCTGGCGCGGGATTTCGTTGCTGCCGCTGATGGCGCCGTCGATGTTGCCGGGGATCGCGTTGGTCTATCTGTTCGGCAATCAGGGGATGTTGCGCGGGCTGCTGTCGGACAACATCTACGGTTTCTGGGGGATTGTTCTGGGTGAGGTGATCTACACCTTCCCACACGCCTTGATGATTTTGCTGTCAGCCCTGTCGCTGGCGGACGCGCGATTGTTCGACGCTGCGTCGAGCATGGGCGCCAGTCCTGCGAAAGCCTTCCGCAGCATCACCTGGCCGGCGACCCGTCAGGCCGTGTTTGCCGCGTTCTGTCTGGTGTTCACCCTGACCATCACCGATTTCGGTGTGCCGGTGGTGGTCGGTGGCGACTATCAGGTGCTGGCGCTGGAAGCCTACAAAGCGGTGGTCGGCCAGCAGCAGTTCGGTCGCGGCGCGTTGATCGGCATGGTTCTGCTGCTGCCGGCGCTGTTCAGCTTCGGCGTCGATGCCTGGCTGCGCAGGCGTCACGGCGACGCCATGAGCGGCCGTGCCCAAGTTTTCAAACCGGCGCCATCTAGGAAGCGCGATGCCTTTTATCTCAGCGTGGTCCTGCTGATCAGCGCCGCGTTGCTGCTGGTGTTCGGCATGGCGGTGTTCTCGTCGCTGGTGAAGTTCTGGCCGTACAACCTGTCGCTGTCGCTCAACCACTATCAATTCAACGAGACCGCCGGCGGTGGTTTGCTGGCCTACGGCAACAGTTTGAAGATGGCGCTGGGCACGGCGTTGATCGGCAGCGTGCTGATCTTTACCGGCGCCTACCTGATGGAAAAGACCCGCAGCCAGCGCGGGCTGAATCTGACGCTGCGCATGCTCAGTTTCGTACCGATGGCGGTACCGGGGCTGGTGCTGGGTCTGGGTTATGTCTTCTTCTTCAACCTGACCGGCAACCCGCTGCACGTGCTGTACGGGACCATGACCCTGCTGATCGTCTGCACCATTGCTCACTATTTGACCACTGCGCAGATGACTGCCACCACCGCGCTGCGTCAGCTCGACGCCGAGTTCGAAGCCGCCGCGCTGTCGCTCAAGGTGCCGCTTTACCGGCATTACCTGCGGGTCACCGTGCCGATCTGTCTGCCGGCGCTGCTGGACATCGTGCGCTACCTGTTCGTCTCGGCCATGACCACCGTGTCCGCCGCGATCTTCCTCTACAGCCCCGACACCATCCTTGCGGCGGTGGCGGTGCTGAACATGGATGACGCCGGCAACGTCGGCGGCGCGGCGGCGATGTCGACCCTGATTCTGTTCACCTCGGCGGGCGTGTCCTTGCTGCTGGCGTGGGCTTCGCGCGGCTTGCTGCGCCGTTCCCAGGCCTGGCGGCAAACGGCGCCCGGCCACTGATCCACGACTTATCCCTTCAGCCTCAACTCACCGACAGGAAAACGATCATGTTCAAGCCTATGGCCCTGGCCGCTGCTGTGCTCGCTGCTTTCAGCCTGAATGCCTTCGCGGCAAAAACCGAGTTGACGGTGTACACCGCCCTCGAAGCCGAGCAGTTGAAGTCCTACAAAGAGGCCTTCGAAAAGGCCAACCCGGACGTCGAGATCAAGTGGGTGCGCGACTCCACCGGGATCATCACCGCCAAACTGCTGGCCGAAAAGGATCGCCCGCAGGCTGACGCGGTGTGGGGCCTGGCAGCATCGAGCCTGGCGATCCTCGATCAACAAGGCATGCTGCAAAGCTATGCGCCGAAGGATCTGGGCAAGATCGGCGCGAACTACCGCGACGCCGCCAACCCGCCAGCCTGGGTCGGCATGGACGTCTGGGCCGCGACGATTTGCTTCAACACCGTCGAGGCCGAGAAACAGGGCCTGAGCAAACCGGTGAGCTGGCAGGACCTGACCAAGCCTGAGTACAAGGGCAAGATCGTGATGCCGAACCCGGCTTCGTCCGGCACCGGTTTCCTCGACGTCAGCGCCTGGCTGCAAACCTTCGGCGAGAAACAGGGCTGGGCCTACATGGACGGCCTGCACCAGAACATCGGCCAGTACGTTCACTCCGGTTCCAAGCCTTGCAAACTGGCGGCGGCGGGCGAATTCCCGATCGGCATTTCCTTCGAATACCCGGCCGTTCAGCTCAAGCGTCAGGGCGCGCCGCTGGACATCATCCTGCCGAAGGAAGGCCTGGGCTGGGAGATCGAAGCGACCGCCGTGATCAAAGGCACGCCGCATGAAGAGGCCGCGAAGAAACTGGCCGACTTCTCCGCCAGCGCCCCGGCGATGGACCTGTACAAGGAAAACTTCGCTGTCCTCGCCCAGCCGGGCATCGCCAAGCCGCAGACCGAACTGCCGGCCGACTACGAGCAGCGCCTGATCAAGAACGACTTTGCCTGGGCCTCGAAGAACCGCGACGAGATCCTGAGCGAATGGCGCAAGCGCTATGACGGCAAGTCCGAGAAAGTCGCGGCCAAGTAAGTTCTTCATCGACTGACAGGGCCCCATCGCTGGCAAGCCAGCTCCCACAGGTTTGGCGGCGTTCGCACAATGTGTATTCCGCACCGGGCAAGGTGGGAGCTGGCGTGCCAGCGCTGGCGGTCTCGCAGTCAG
>NZ_JAERRE010000002.1:0-857726 GCF_016735645.1 Pseudomonas sp. B7 | reverse complement strand
CTGTCAAGTGATTATTTTCAGAAGTTTTCGAAGATTTCTTCAACAACTTCAACCACTTGCGCTTCCGATCTCTCGTTAGCGGGAGGCGAATTCTACAGCGTTACACGCTGCTGTCAACACCTCTTTTCTCCGCTTTCGACCGAGAAGATCGAACCGTTGAAAGCACCCAAAAAAACCGGAACTTCCAACTCCTTCCAGGCTTCGATGAACTGAAGCGGCCCACGCTCGAAACTTATTTAACTCATTGAATCTCAAGGAGTTTTCCGTTTCGACTGCGCCGGAAGTGGGGCGAATTATAGAGACTCAGAATCTGCCGTCAACCCTTATTTTCACAATTCTGTCATATCGGTCAAAAAAGCCCTGAAACGCGAAGGCCGACCTTGAAAGGTCGGCCTTCTTTGCACTGCCTTTCTACTTACAAGCTAGGGAATGCAAACTGCGAAGCTTCATGGCTCGCACGCTGCGGCCAGCGCTGGGTGATCGCCTTGCGACGGGTGTAAAAGCGCACGCCATCCGGACCGTAGGCATGCAAGTCGCCGAACAACGAACGCTTCCAGCCGCCGAAGCTGTGGTAAGCCACCGGCACCGGCAATGGAACGTTGACGCCGACCATGCCGACTTCGATCTCGTCGCAGAACAGGCGTGCCGCCTCACCGTCACGGGTAAAGATGCAGGTGCCGTTGCCGTATTCGTGATCGTTGATCAGTTGCATCGCCTCTTCCAGGCTGTTCACCCGGACCACGCACAGCACCGGCCCGAAGATCTCTTCTTTATAGATGCGCATTTCAGGAGTGACGTTGTCGAACAGGCAACCACCGAGGAAGAAGCCTTCTTCATGACCGGCAACGCTCAGACCACGACCGTCGACCACCAGGGTCGCACCCGCCGCCACGCCGTCCTCCACATAACCGCTGACCTTGTCGCGCGCCTGACCGGTCACCAGAGGCCCCATGTCCAGACCACACGAAGTGCCGGCACCGATTTTCAGCGCCTTGATCTGAGGAACCAGTTTGGCCACCAGTGCGTCCGCCACCTGATCGCCCACACACACGGCCACCGAAATCGCCATGCAGCGTTCGCCGCAGGAACCGTAAGCCGCGCCCATCAGTGCGCTGACCGCGTTGTCCAGATCCGCATCCGGCATCAGCACCGCGTGGTTCTTCGCGCCGCCCAAGGCCTGCACGCGCTTGCCGCGTTTGGTGCCTTCCGCATAGATGTACTCGGCAATCGGTGTCGAACCCACAAAGCTCAGCGCTTTGACTTCCGGCGCTTCGATCAGCGCGTCTACCGCAGTCTTGTCACCGTGCACGACGCTCAGCACGCCTTTCGGCAGACCGGCTTCCAGCAACAGTTGTGCGATCAGCAGGGTCGAGCTCGGATCACGCTCGGAGGGTTTGAGGATGAAGCAGTTGCCGCAGACGATCGCCAACGGATACATCCACAGCGGCACCATCGCCGGGAAGTTGAACGGCGTAATGCCGGCCACCACGCCCAGCGGCTGGAAGTCCGACCACGCATCGATGTTCGGGCCGACGTTGCGGCTGTACTCGCCCTTGAGGATTTCCGGCGCTGCGCAGGCGAACTCGACGTTCTCGATACCGCGCTTCAGTTCACCGGCAGCATCTTCCAGGGTCTTGCCGTGTTCTTCGCTGATCAACTGCGCGATGCGTGCTTCGTTCTGCTCCAGCAGTTGCTTGAAACGGAACATCACCTGGGCACGTTTGGCCGGTGGCGTATTGCGCCAGGCCGGGAACGCAGCCTTGGCGGCATCGATGGCGTGCTGGATGGTTTCGCGGCTGGCCAGCGGCAGCTTGTGGATAGCCTGACCGGTGGACGGGTTGAACACATCGACCGCGCGACCGTTCTCGGTCACCAGTTCGCCATTGATCAAATGCGGGATAACGCTCATCGGGGAACTCCTGAATTCTTGTGCGCAGACGCCCGCAAGGGGCGCCTGCCATTGGCTTATCTATATAGAAGGAAAATCAGTCGAGCTTGTTCAGCACTTCGCCGACCGCGTCGAACAGACGATCAAGGTCCTGCGGCTTGCTGTTGAAGGTTGGGCCGAACTGCAGGGTGTCGCCACCGAAGCGCACGTAGAACCCGGCTTTCCACAGCGCCATACCGGCTTCGAACGGACGCACGATGGCGTCGCCGTCACGGCCCGCAATCTGGATCGCACCGGCCAGGCCGAAGTTACGAATGTCGATGACGTTCTTCGCGCCTTTCAGACCATGCAGGGCATTTTCGAAATGCGGTGCGACTTCGGCCACGCTCTGCACCAGGTTTTCCTTTTGCAGCAGGTCGAGTGCCGCCAGGCCCGCGGCGCAAGCCACCGGGTGTGCCGAGTAGGTGTAGCCGTGCGGGAATTCAACGGCGTATTCCGGGGTCGGCTGGTTCATGAAGGTCTGGTAGATCTCGGAGCTGGCAATCACCGCGCCCATAGGGATCGCGCCGTTGGTGACTTGCTTGGCGATGCACATCAGGTCCGGGGTCACGCCGAAGGTGGTGGCGCCGAACATGGTGCCGGTACGGCCGAAGCCGGTGATCACTTCGTCGAACACCAGCAGGATGTTGTGTTGATCGCAGATTTCACGCAGACGCTTGAGGTAGCCCTGTGGTGGAACCAGCACGCCAGCGGAACCCGCCATAGGCTCAACGAACACCGCTGCGATGTTCGACGCATCGTGCAGTTCGATCAGCTTCAGCAGCTCATCGGCCAGGGCGATACCACCCTGCTCCGGCATGCCACGGGAGAAAGCATTGCTCGCCAGCAAAGTGTGCGGCAGGTGATCGACATCCATCATCGCCTGACCGAACAGCTTGCGGTTGCCGTTGACGCCGCCAAGGCTGGTGCCGGCGATGTTCACACCGTGATAGCCACGGGCGCGGCCGATCATCTTGGTCTTGGTCGACTGGCCTTTCAGGCGCCAGTAAGCACGGACCATTTTCACCGCGGTATCGGCGCACTCGGAACCGGAGTCGGTGAAGAACACGTGATTCAGGTTGCCCGGCGTCAGGTCGGTGATTTTCTCCGCCAGCTGGAACGACAGCGGGTGGCCGTACTGGAAGCCCGGCGAGTAATCGAGGGTGCCCAACTGTTTGGCCACCGCTTCCTGGATTTCCTTGCGGGTATGCCCGGCGCCGCAGGTCCACAGACCGGACAGCGAGTCGTACACCTTGCGGCCCTTGTCGTCGATCAGCCAGCTGCCTTCGGCACCGACGATCAGACGCGGGTCGCGCTGGAAGTTGCGGTTGGCGGTGTACGGCATCCAGTGCGCGTCCAGCTTCAGTTGGCTGGCCAGTGGCGACGGCGCGTTTTCAGGCATGTTCATCGGGCAAAACCTCGCAGGGCAATAAGCTTCAGAGCGATAGAAAGCGTTGTTGCAGCTAAATTGCCACGGGGATAAAGTCGTTGAAATTCAACTCTTCTAACCTTCAGTTAGAACTCTGCTAAACAATGAGAACAACAGTATGAGCAGCCGCCGCCCCGATCCGCTGGCCCAGGTCAGTGACTTTGACATTCGCCTGCTGCGGATTTTTCGCAGCGTGGTGGAGTGCGGTGGCTTCTCGGCGGCGGAAACCGTACTCGGCATCGGTCGCTCGGCGATCAGCCAGCAGATGAGTGATCTGGAACAACGTCTCGGCCTGCGTCTGTGCCAACGCGGGCGCGCCGGTTTCTCCCTGACCGAAGAAGGCCGCGAGGTCTATCAATCGGCGTTGCAGCTACTAAGTGCACTGGAAAGTTTCCGCACCGAGGTCAATGGCCTGCACCAGCACTTGCGCGGCGAGTTGATCATCGGCCTGACTGACAACCTCGTCACCCTGCCCCACATGCGCATCACCCACGCATTGGCCCAATTGAAGGAACGCGGGCCAGACGTGCAAATCCAGATCCGCATGATCGCCCCCAACGAAGTCGAACAAGGTGTGCTCGACGGCCGCCTGCATGTCGGCGTGGTGCCGCAGGCCAGCGCATTGTCGGGACTGGAATATCAGCCGTTGTACAGCGAGCGCTCGTTGCTCTACTGCGCAGTTGGTCATCCGTTGTTTTACGTTGACGATAAACAGTTGGATGACGAGCGCCTCAACAGCCAGGACGCCATCGCCCCGACCTTCCGTTTGCCAGCGGAGATCCAGGCGCACTATCAGGCGCTCAATTGCACCGCCAGCGCATCCGACCGTGAAGGCATGGCGTTCCTGATTCTGACCGGGCGTTACATCGGCTATTTGCCGGATCACTATGCCAGTCTCTGGGTTCAACAAGGTCGCTTGCGCGCGCTCAAGGCCAGTACCCGCTTCTATGATTTGAGCCTTGCCTCGGTTACCCGCAAGGGCCGTCGCCCTCATCTGGTACTGGAAAGTTTTCTCGAAAGCCTCGCCGCCACCCGCTGACGACCGGGGTTTTATTCGCCCGGGGCTTGTCCCGCGCCGGTGGTTGCGCTATCAACGCAACTGGTTGCACCCCACAGACAAACCCGGAAGTGCCTATGACCTTTGAAGTCCCAGCCCACGGCGGCAAACCCGCCAGCCGCATTCGTCAGAAGAACGAAGAGACCATCATCAAAGCCGCCGAAGACGAGTTCGCCCGTCACGGGTACAAAGGCACAAGCATGAACACCATCGCCACCAAGGCCGGACTGCCCAAGGCGAACCTGCATTACTACTTCACCAACAAGCTCGGGTTGTACGTGGCGGTGCTGAGCAACATCCTTCAATTGTGGGACAGCACCTTCAATACCCTGACGGCCAAGGACGATCCGGCCGAAGCGCTGACCCGCTACATCCGCGCGAAAATGGAATTCTCCCGTCGCCAGCCGCAAGCGTCGCGGATCTTCGCGATGGAAGTGATCAGCGGCGGCGAATGCCTGACCGAATATTTCAATCAGGATTACCGCGCCTGGTTCCAGGGCCGCGCCGGCGTGTTCCAGGCCTGGATCGACGCGGGCAAGATGGACCCGGTCGACCCGGTGCACCTGATCTTCCTGTTGTGGGGCAGCACCCAGCATTACGCCGACTTCGCCACCCAGATCTGCCGGGTGACCGGTCGCAGCAAGTTGACCAAACAGGATATGGAAGACGCCGGCAACAACCTGATCCGCATCATCCTCAAAGGCTGCGGCCTCACTTCTTCTATATAAGTCGTTTTATGCCATACACCCACAGGGGCTTTTGCGAATTCCGCGAAGAGATTCGCAAAAGCCGCTTCATCACCTTCGCCGCGCCGATCACCAGCCCCGCTGAGGCGCAAGCCTTCATCGAGCAGCACAGCGACTTGAACGCTTCGCACAATTGCTGGGCGTGGAAACTCGGCGATCAGTACCGCAGCAACGACGACGGCGAACCCGGTGGCAGTGCCGGGCGGCCGATCCTCGCAGCCATCGAAGCGCAGGACTGCGATCAGGTCGCGGTGCTGGTGATCCGCTGGTACGGCGGCATTCAGCTGGGCACCGGCGGCCTGGCCCGGGCCTATGGCGGCGGCGCCAACAAGTGCCTGCAAGCCGCGCCGAAGATCGAGTTGATCAGCCGCGTGCCCGTGCATTGCGCCTGCGCCTTTGGCGAACTGGCGCTGGTAAAGCTGCGGGTCGCGGACCTGGGCGGACTGGTGGTGGAAGAAAACTTCACCGCCAACGGCGTCGAATTGCAACTGGCCGTGGGCGAAGCGCACATCGAGTTGTTGCAAACTCAGTTGGCCGATCTGAGCCGTGGGCGAATCCTGCTGCAGCGTTGAAGCCCCGCCATGTTTTAGGGCACAAGCCGATTTGCTTATACCCGAGACTTGCCCACATCCGCTGTGCACCCGGCTGTGGATAACCTGAGCACAGGAGGCTGTAACCCTTCTGTCACGTGGCTTTGCGGGATTTGCTCACTTTTCGTCCAATCGCCCATCACAATGAACAATTTCACGTAAAAACAATCGCTTAGCGTTGTTTATCGCCTTTAGAAGAAAGCCCGCCAGTGCTTATGCCCGGGATTTTTTCTTGCGCACAAATACTGTGGAGCAACCTGTGGATAAGCCGTTCATGGCTGGCGCAGTCGCAGGTTCTGCATGGCTTCGGCGCGGTTGCTCGTTTTTTGATCAGCCAGTTGCGGGCAAAACTGGAGCCTGATCAAAGGCTTTGCCCTCAAGTGGTGCCGTGCAGGCAACCGAATTCGATTCACAGGCTCTACGCCACAGGCTGGCAAACAGCAGCCACCTGCGTTCCTGACTCAATGGCCAGGAAATTGCTTTATCCACAGGCACAACTCCAAGCGACCCGAGCCTGTCATGCCAAACCCCACGTCCACACCGCAGCTGCAACTGCGCCAAATCAGCAAACGTTATCCCGGTTGCCTTGCCAATGACGCCATCGACCTGAGCATCGGCCGCGGTGAAATCCACGCGCTGCTCGGTGAAAACGGTGCAGGAAAAAGCACGTTGATGAAGATCATCTACGGCGTCACCCAGGCCGATTCGGGTGAGATGCTGTGGCAGGGTCAACCGGTGATCATGCGCAACCCGGCCCAGGCGCGGCAGTTGGGCATCGGCATGGTGTTCCAGCATTTCTCGCTGTTCGAGACCTTGAGCGTGGCGCAGAACATTGCATTGGCGATGGGTGCAGCGGCCGGTTCGCCGAAACAGCTTGAGGCGAAAATCCGTGAAGTGTCGCGCCGATATGGCATGGCGCTGGAACCCCAGCGACTTGTCCACAGCCTGTCGATCGGCGAGCGGCAACGGGTCGAGATCGTGCGTTGCCTGATGCAGGACATTCGCCTGCTGATTCTCGATGAGCCGACCTCGGTGCTCACGCCGCAGGAAGCCGACGAGTTGTTCATCACCCTGCGCCGACTCGCGGCCGAGGGCTGCAGCATTCTGTTCATCAGCCACAAACTCGGCGAGGTGCGCGCCTTGTGCCACAGCGCCACGGTGCTGCGTGGTGGGCGAGTGGCCGGGCATTGCGTACCGGCCGACTGCACTGATCGGCAACTGGCGCAATTGATGGTGGGAGAAGCCGCGACATTGATCGGCGAGTTCACGAAGGTCACCGGTGGCGCGGCGTACTTGCAAGTCAGTGGATTGAACTGGCACAACCCGGATCCCTTCGGCTGCTCCCTGAGCGACATCGATCTACAGGTGCGCAGCGGTGAAATCGTCGGCATTGCCGGCGTGGCGGGCAACGGTCAGGACGAATTACTGGCTTTGCTCAGCGGCGAACAGACACTGCATCGCGACACAGCGAAAACCATCCGCTTCCGAGAACACGCCGTCGCCGATCAGCGCCCGGATGCGCGACGCAAACTCGGCCTGGCCTTCGTCCCCGCCGAACGCCTCGGGCATGGCGCGGTGCCGGACATGAGCCTGGCGGACAACGCCCTGCTCACCGCCTTTCAACAAGGCCTGGTCAGCCACGGCTTGATCGAGCGCGGCAAGGTCGAAGCCCTGGCACAAACGATCATCCAGCGCTTCGGCGTGAAAACCCCGGACACCCAGACCGCCGCCCGCAGCCTGTCCGGCGGCAACCTGCAGAAATTCATCCTCGGCCGGGAAATCCTCCAACAACCGAAACTGCTGATCGCCGCGCACCCGACCTGGGGCGTGGATGTCGGCGCGGCGGCCACCATTCACCGCGCGCTGATTGCCCTGCGCGATGCCGGGGCGGCGATTCTGGTGATCTCTGAAGACCTCGACGAACTGTTCCAGATCAGCGACCGCCTCGGCGCGCTGTGCGGCGGGCGCCTGTCGGCGTTGCAGGACACGGCGCAAACCCGCCTCAGCGACGTCGGCGGCTGGATGGCCGGCCAGTTCGACACCCCTCAATCACAACCGGCCACGGCTTAACGGAGTTTTTCCATGTTGCTTTCCCTCGAACCCCGTGGCCGGCAATCGCGCCTGATGCTCTGGTGCTCGCCGGTGCTGGCGGCGGCGCTGACGCTGGTCTGCGGATCTTTGCTGTTCGTCGCCCTCGGTCACGACCCGCTGAAAACCCTGCACACGTTGTTGATCGCCCCGGTCAGCGACCTGTATGGCGTCTCCGAACTGCTGGTCAAAACCCTGCCGATCCTCTTGTGTGCGTTGGGCCTCGCAGTGGCTTATCAGGCGCGGATCTGGAACATCGGCGCCGAAGGCCAGTTGCTGCTCGGTGCGTTGGCCGGCAGTGCGCTGGCGGTGAACATCATCGATCTGCAAAGCCGTTGGGCGCTGGTGCTGATCCTGCTTACCGGTACCTTCGCCGGCGCCGCGTGGGCCGGGCTCACCGCCTGGTTGCGCACATGCTTCAACGCCAACGAAATCCTTACCAGCATCATGCTCAATTACATCGCGCTGAACCTGTTGCTGTTCTGCGTACACGGGCCGCTGAAGGATCCGGCCGGATTCAACTTTCCCGAGTCGGCAATGTTCAGCGACGCCAGCCGCCTGCCACTGTTGATGGAGGACGGTCGGGCACACATCGGCGTGTATTTCGCCTTGCTCGCGCTGGTCGCGGTGTGGGTGTTGTTGCAGAAAAGCTTCGTCGGTTTCCAGATCAAGGTGCTGGGCCTGGACAAGCGAGCCGCAGGGTTTGTCGGGTTTCGCGAGAAGCGGCTGATCTGGCTCGCACTGTTGATCAGCGGTGGATTGGCCGGGCTTGCCGGTGTCTGCGAAGTCACCGGGCCGATCGGTCAACTGGTGCCACAGGTCTCGCCGGGCTACGGCTACGCGGCGATCACCGTGGCGTTTCTCGGGCGGCTCAATCCGATCGGCATTCTGTTTTCCAGCCTGTTGATGGCGCTGCTGTACATCGGTGGCGAGAGTGCGCAGATGACGCTGAATCTGCCGCAGGCAATCACTCAGTTGTTCCAGGGAATGATGCTGTTTTTCCTGCTGGCCTGTGACGTGCTGATCCTCTATCGGCCACGTCTTAACCTGCGCTGGGTGCGGCGCACTTCTACCACCGCCGTAACCGCCGGAGCGCTGTGATGGATATCGATCTGTTGAGCAATATTTTCTACGCCATGGTGCGCTGCGGTACGCCACTGCTATTGGTGGCGCTGGGTGAATTGATTTGCGAGAAGAGCGGCGTACTCAACCTAGGCCAGGAAGGGATGATGCTGTTTGGCGCGGTGATCGGTTTCATCGTCGCGTTCAACAGTGGCAACCTGTGGCTCGGTGTGGCGCTGGCGATGCTCGCCGGGATGCTGTTGTCGTCGCTGTTTGCTCTGGTGGCGCTGGTGTTCAACGCCAATCAGGTGGCGACCGGGCTGGCGCTGACGATTTTCGGCGTCGGCCTGTCGACCTTTGTCGGCGCGGCGTGGGTCGGCAAACCGCTGGCGGGATTCGAGCCGTTGGCGATTCCATTCTTGAGTGAAATCCCGCTGATCGGCCGCATGCTGTTTGCCCAGGACCTGCTGGTTTACCTGTCATTCGCGCTGTTTGCGCTGGTGGCGTGGGTGATCGTGAAAAGCCGTGTCGGGCTGATCATTCAAGCGGTCGGCGAGAACCCGGATGCGGCGAGTGCCATGGGTTTGCCGGTGCTGACCGTGCGCACACTGGCGGTATTGTTCGGCGGGGCGATGGCCGGTTTGGCCGGGGCATATCTGTCGCTGGCTTACACGCCGATGTGGGCCGAGAACATGACCGCCGGACGCGGCTGGATTGCCCTGGCGCTGGTGGTGTTCGCCAGTTGGCGGGTATGGAGGTTGCTGCTCGGCGCGTATCTGTTCGGACTCGCCAGCATCCTGCACCTGGTGGCGCAGGGGTTGGGGCTGGCGATTCCTTCGAGTCTGCTGGCGATGTTGCCGTACGTCGCGACCATTCTGGTGCTGGTGCTGTTGTCGCGCGATGCAGTGCGTACACGGCTGTATGCGCCGGTATCACTGGGGCAGCCGTGGCAGGCCGGGCACTAAGCCGTTACGGCTCGCGACAGCGACCGAACCGGCAACGCCTGAGCAATGCCCCATGCCACTTCGAGAACCAGGAATCCCACCACCAACAAACTGGCGCCGTGGGCCACGGCATACGTCATCCACGCGGCGAACAGAAATCGCGTCACCGCGTCATAGCGCCCATAAACCGGCTGCGGATCACGAATCCGCAGCACCGCCCACATGCACACCACCGAACCGAACAAATTGGCGATCAACAGATGCGCAGGTTCGAACGGCGGCAGCTCGCCGGGCAGCTCCAGCGCCTGACTCAGCGCCGTCAGCAACCCGTGCAACACAGCAAAACTCCACGGTGTGACAAACGCCGCCGTCACGATCAAGTCATACCAGGCGCTGCCGCGCACCACCTGCCGATACTGCGTTGAAGTCCACATCATCCTTGCTCCGAAAATTCAGGGAGCAACCACGGTAAAGCCTGGAGTATGCTCCAGGGTCAAACACTTTCGAGACCTGCAAGATGCGCATCGGTGAGTTGGCCCAGGCCTGCGATGTCAGCCGTGACACGCTGCGTTTTTACGAGGAGCGCGGATTGATCGCGGCGCAACGCAGCGCCAACGGTTATCGCGACTATCCGCCGGAGATGGTGCAATTGGTGCTCTACATCAAAACGGCGCAGCGTCTGGGCTTTACTCTCGGCGAGATCGGCAGCAGCGTTGGCGCGCTGTGGCAATCGCCAAATCCTGACACCACCGTCACGCAACTGCTGCAAGACAAACTCAAGCTGGTCGAAACCCGCATGGCCGAACTCGGCGAGCTGCGCCTCGAATTGCAGCATCGGCTCGGTCAACGCTGTCCATTGAACCCGTGATCTTTCAACTTTCAAGGAAAGCCCGTCATGTCCGCACTTAATCCTGCCAAGCACGCACTGATCATCGGCGCCTCCCGGGGCCTGGGCCTGGGACTGGTGAAAACCCTGCTGGCCGACGGCTGGCAAGTCACCGCCACGGTTCGCAATCCTTCCAATGCCGAGGCTCTCGAAGCTCTGGGCAACGTGCAGATCGAAAAACTCGACATGGACGACCAGCAAGCGGTGATCGCCCTGAGCCAGAAGCTCAAGGGCCAGACCTTCGACCTGCTGTTCGTCAACGCCGGGGTCAAAGGCCCCGAAGTGCAGACCCCGGGCGGCGCGACGCTGGCGGAAGTCGGTCAGTTGTTCTTCACCAACGCGGTGGCACCGATCAATCTGGCCCAGCGCTTTGTCGGGCAGATCCGCGACGGCAGTGGCGTGCTGGCGTTCATGAGTTCGGTGCTCGGCAGCGTGACCATGCCCGACGCGCCGGAACTGGCGCTGTACAAGGCAAGCAAAGCGGCGCTGAACTCGATGACCAACAGCTTCGTCACGCAGTTGGGCGAGCAGAAACTTACGGTGCTGTCGCTGCATCCGGGCTGGGTGAAAACCGACATGGGCGGTGAAGGTGCCGACATCGACGTGGAGACCAGCACCCGTGGCCTGGTGGATCAGGTGGATGCGTTCGCCGGCAAGGGCGGCCATCACTTCGTGAACTACAAGGGTGAAACCATTCCCTGGTAATCACTGGACCCTGTGGGGGGCTTGCCTCCGCAGGGTTATGCCGGTGTCTGGTCGGGTTGGGCTTGCCCGTCGCAACATTTTGTTCGAAACTCCGCACCTCGCCCCTCGCGGCGACCCTGGATCAGCAGACAGGGCAACACTGAGCTGGCAACCCTGAACCCCACTTTCAGAGGAGCCGGCCACAATGCCTGCGACCCGTACCTGGTTAAAAAATCCCCTCGTCATTTTCACGGCCAACGGTCTCGATGCCCGTGGCGGTCTGGTGCTGCAAGACGGTGTGATCACCGAAGTGCTCGGCGCCGGTCAGCAGCCATCGACCCCATGCAATCAAGTGTTCGATGCCCGTGAGCACGTGATCCTTCCGGGCCTGATCAATACCCATCACCACTTCTATCAGACCCTGACCCGCGCCTGGGCGCCGGTGGTCAATCAGCCGTTGTTCCCGTGGCTGAAAACCCTGTATCCGGTTTGGGCGCGCCTGACGCCTGAAAAACTTGCCCTCGCCAGCAAAGTCGCACTGGCCGAGTTGCTGTTGTCGGGGTGCACCACCGCTGCCGATCACCATTACCTGTTCCCGGATGGCCTGGAAAACGCCATCGACGTGCAAGTCGAAACCGTGCGTGAACTGGGCATGCGCGCCATGCTCACCCGTGGTTCGATGAGCCTCGGCGAGAAGGACGGCGGTCTGCCGCCACAACAGACCGTGCAGGAAGGCCAAGTAATTCTCGACGACAGTCAGCGTCTGATTCACGAGTACCACGAACGTGGCGACGGCGCGCAGATCCAGATCGCTCTGGCGCCGTGCTCGCCGTTCTCGGTGACCCCGGAAATCATGTCCGCCAGCGCCGAACTGGCGAACAAACTCGATGTGCGCCTGCACACTCACCTCGCCGAAACCCTCGACGAAGAAGACTTCTGCCTGCAACGCTTCGGCCTGCGCACGGTGGATTATCTGGACAGCGTCGGCTGGCTCGGCCCGCGCACGTGGCTGGCCCACGGCATCCATTTCAACCCCGACGAAATCGCCCGTCTCGGCGCGGCGGGCACCGGTATCTGTCATTGCCCGAGCTCGAACATGCGTCTGGCGTCCGGCATCTGCCCGAGCATCGAACTGACCGATGCCGGCGCGTTGTTCGGTCTCGGTGTGGATGGCTCGGCGTCCAACGATGCGTCGAACATGATCCTCGAAGCGCGTCAGGCCCTGTACATCCAGCGCTTGCGTTACGGCGCCGAGAAGATCACTCCGGAACGTGTGCTGGGCTGGGCGACCAAGGGTTCGGCGAGCCTGCTGGGTCGCACCGACATCGGTGAACTGACGGTCGGCAAGCAGGCGGATCTGGCGTTGTTCAAGCTCGATGAACTGCGCTTCTCCGGCAGCCATGACCCGATTTCGGCGCTGCTGTTGTGCGGCGCGGACCGGGCGGATCGGGTGATGGTCGGCGGCAAGTGGCGTGTGGTTGACGGGCAGGTTGAAGGTCTGGATCTCAAAGGCCTGATTGCCGATCACAGCCAGGCGGCTAGGCAGTTGATTGCCGGTACCTGATCCAAGCGGAAGTCTCTGATCGTTCCCACGCTCTGCGTGGGAATGCAGCCATGGACGCTCTGCGTCCGACGTTGGGACGCAGAGCGTCCCGGTATGCATTCCCACGCGGAGCGTGGGAACGATCGGTCAACGATCAATTACAACCCAAGCAGCGACAACATGATGAACGTCGCAAACAGCACAAAGTGGGTCATGCCCTCGATGGCATTGGTCTCCCCGTCATTGAGGTTGATCGCGCTGACGATCAGCGTGATGAAGATCATCACCGTCTGCACCGGCGTCATCGCCATCTGAAACGGCTGCCCGGTGTAGAGCGCCATCGCCTCCATCACCGGCACCGTCAGGATCACCGTCGACAACGAAGCCCCCATCGCAATGTTGACCACCGACTGCATACGGTTGGCCAACGCCGCGCGCAACGCGGTCAGAATCTCCGGCGCCGCGGAAATCGCTGCCACCAGAATCGCCGTGATCACCGGTGGTGCGCCCGTCCCTTCCAGGCCCAGATCGAGGGTCTTGGACATCACCTCGGCCAGTGCGCCGATCACCACCACACCGAACACCAGAATGCCGATCGACAGCGCCAGGCTGACCGGTTTCGGCTCTTGTTCCACCGGCTCTTTCTTGCGGCGTTTGTCCGGGTAGCTGTAGCTGAAAAAGTAGCTGTGCGGCCCGACCTGCATGCGCAGGAACAACGCATAAAGCACCACCATCGCGCCGATGGTGAAGGCCGAATAGATTTTCCAGTTGGCCTCGGGAATGAACTCCGGCACCACCATCGACACGCCCATGGCGGTGAGAATCATCACGCTGTAACTGCGGGCCGAATCGTCGTTGTAGGACTGCTCGCCATGCTTGATCCCGCCCATCAGCGCGGCGAGGCCGAGGATGCCATTGATGTCGAGCATCACCGCCGAATAGATCGTGTCGCGCACCAGTGTGGCCGAAGCTTCGTTGCTCATCATGATCGCCAGGATCACCACTTCCACCAGCACGGCGGCGAGGGTCAGGATCATCGTGCCGTACGGATCGCCGACTTTTTCCGCGAGCAGTTCAGCCTGATGGGCAACGCGCATCGAGGCGGCGACGATGAAGGCGATCAGCACCAGCCCGGCCGTCAGCGCGACAAACTGGCCACTGTGCAGCAGCCAGTGCTCCAGCGGATACGCAACACAGGTGGCGATGACGGCCAACAGCAGAAAGCTTTCTTGCTTGAGGATGGTGAACATGACGGGCCTTTTTGCCGAAGAGTGCGAATGAGCTACTGACTGCGGGGTGGCGCTAACGTTTCGTTACACCTTAGCGCACCAGTGGATGGCAGCTTTATCTACGCCTGCACTTTTATTGGACTTTACGGCCTCTTCGCGAGCAAGCCCGCTCCCACAGGGATCGCGGTGCTTTTGTGGGAGCGGGCTTGCCCGCGATGGGCGCGCCTCGGTTTCAAGCCAGATTGTTGTCCGCTTGGTCAGCCTTTTGCATTGCCCTCCCCACACACAACAAAAGGGAGTTCGCGTTCATGCAAAACCGTCCACTGCAAACACTGCTGTGCATCGCCATGGGCCTTGGCCTCAGCCTGAGCGCCAGTGCCGCCGATCCACTGAAAGTCGGCTTCGTCTACATCGGCCCCATCGGCGACCACGGCTGGACGTATCAGCATGAACAGGGGCGCAAGGCGCTGGCGGAAAAACTCGGCACGCAGATCACCACCAACTACGTGGAAAACGTCGCCGAAGGCGCCGACGCCGAGCGGGTGATCCGCAACATGGCCAAGGACAATTACGACCTGATCTTCACCACCTCGTTCGGCTACATGAACCCGACGGTGAAAGTCGCCAAACAGTTTCCCAAGGTGACCTTCGAACACGCCACCGGCTACAAGCAGGACAAGAACCTCGGCACCTATCTCGCGCGTACCTACGAGGGCCGTTACGTCGGTGGTTTCCTCGCGGCGAAGATGACCAAGAGCAAAAAAATCGGCTACGTCGCCTCGTTCCCGATCCCGGAAGTGATCCGTGACATCAACGCCATTCAACTGGCCTTGAACAAGTACAACCCCGGCACCGAAATCAAAGTGGTGTGGGTCAACTCGTGGTTCGACCCGGGCAAAGAGGCCGACGCGGCCAACGCGCTGATTGATCAGGGCGTGGACGTGGTGTTCCAGCACACCGACAGCCCGGCGCCGATCCAGGCTGCCGAGCGACGCGGTGTGTATGCCGTGGGCTACGCTTCGGACATGGCGCACTTCGGCCCGAAAGCGGTGCTGACTTCGATCGTCAACGACTGGGCGCCGCACTACATTCAGGCGACCCAGAGCGTGATCGACCACAACTGGAAATCCCAGGACTACTGGGGCGGGTTGAAGGAAGGCACAGTCGAACTGCCGATCAGCGATCTGGTGCCGGCACCGGTGAAGGCCGAAGCCGAGCAGATCATCGCTGACATCAAGAGCGGCACCCTGCAACCGTTCACCGGGCCGATCAAGGATCAGGCCGGGGCCGAGAAAATCCCGGCGGGGGTCAGCGCCACCAACGCCGAACTGGCGTCGATGAATTACTACGTCGAAGGCATGAAGGCCGAGATGCCGAAGTAATCCACCTGCCCCTGACCGCTCCCTCTGCATCGGAGCGGTCGCTAACGAGCATTCGAAAATGAACCAACTTCCGATCATCGACATCTCGCCGCTCTACTCCGACGACCAGAACGCCTGGCCGGCCGTCGCCGAACAGATCGACCACGCCTGCCGCGAATGGGGCTTCTTCTACATCAAGGGGCATCCGATTTCTGCGCAGCGCATTGCATCCCTGCTCGATCACGCGCAACGCTTCTTCGCGCTGCCGGAAGCAGAAAAGCTCAGGATCGACATCACCCAGACCCGTCATCACCGCGGCTACGGGGCCATCGCCACCGAACAGCTCGACCCGGACAAACCCAGCGACCTCAAGGAAACCTTCGACATGGGCCTGCACCTGCCGGCCGATCATCCCGAGGTGCTGGCAGTAAAACCCTTGCGCGGTCCCAACCGTCATCCGGCCATTCCCGGCTGGGAAACGTTGATGGAACAGCACTACCTCGACATGCAAGCGCTCGCGCAAACTCTGCTGCGTGCCATGACGTTAGCGCTGGGCATCGAGCGCGACTTCTTCGACACGCGCTTCAACGAGCCGGTCAGCGTGCTGCGGATGATCCACTACCCGCCGCGCCACACCGCCAGTTCCGCCGAACAGCAAGGTGCGGGCGCGCACACCGATTACGGCTGCATCACGCTGCTGTATCAGGACGCGGCCGGCGGCTTGCAGGTGAAAAATGTCAAAGGCCAGTGGATCGACGCACCGCCCATCGACGGCACCTTCGTGGTCAACCTCGGCGACATGATGGCGCGCTGGAGCAACGACCGTTATCGCTCGACCCCGCACCGGGTCATCAGCCCGCTCGGCGTGGATCGCTACTCGATGCCATTCTTCGCCGAGCCGCATCCGGATACTCGCATCGAGTGCCTGCCCGGTTGCCAGGACGCACAGCATCCGGCGAAATATCCGACCACCACCTGCGCCGAATTCCTGCTGTCGCGCTTCGCCGATACCTACGCCTATCGACGGGAGCAGGAAGCGGTGTGATGGATCGGTTGGTCAGGTTTTGCCAATTGTTTCGGCGGGCATCTGTAGAATGCTCGCCATTGCACCTGATGAGAAAAGAATATGTACGACTGGCTCAACGCCCTGCCCAAGGCCGAACTGCACCTGCACCTCGAAGGCTCGCTGGAGCCCGAGCTGCTGTTCGCCCTGGCCGAACGCAACAAGATCGCCCTGCCGTGGAGCGACGTCGAAACCCTGCGCAAGGCTTACGCCTTCAACAACCTGCAGGAATTCCTCGACCTGTATTACCAGGGCGCCGACGTGCTGCGCACCTCCCAGGATTTCTACGACCTGACCTGGGCCTATCTGCTGCGCTGCAAAGAACAGAACGTGATTCACACCGAGCCGTTCTTCGATCCGCAGACCCACACCGACCGTGGCATCCCGTTTGAAGTGGTGCTCAACGGCATCGCCGCCGCGCTGAAGGATGGCGAGCAGCAACTGGGCATCACCAGCGGCCTGATCCTGAGTTTCCTGCGCCATCTGAGCGAGGAAGAAGCACAGAAAACCCTCGACCAGGCGCTGCCGTTCCGTGATGCGTTCGTCGCAGTGGGTCTGGACAGTTCCGAGATGGGTCACCCGCCGAGCAAGTTCCAGCGCGTGTTCGACCGTGCCCGTCATGAAGGTTTCCTGACCGTGGCTCACGCTGGCGAAGAAGGCCCGCCGGAGTACATCTGGGAAGCCATCGACCTGCTGAAAATCCAGCGCATCGACCATGGCGTACGCGCCATCGAAGATGAGCGTCTGATGCAGCGGATCATCGACGAGCAGATCCCGCTGACCGTGTGCCCGCTGTCGAATACCAAGCTCTGCGTGTTCGATCACATGTCCCAGCACAATATCCTCGACATGCTCGAGCGTGGCGTGAAGGTCACGGTGAACTCCGATGACCCGGCGTACTTCGGCGGTTATGTCACCGAGAACTTCCATGCGCTGCACGAACATCTGGGCATGACCCAGGATCAGGCCAAACGCCTGGCGCAGAACAGCCTGGATGCGCGGTTGGTGAAACCGTAACAGCACAAGGCCGTTCGAACACACCCGTGTTCGAACGGCTTTTCAGTTCTCAGCGCACAACCGCTTCAGTCAACTCTTCCAGCGTCTTGCCCCGGGTCTCCATCCCGAACAGCCACACCACCCCCGCCGCAATCGTAAAGCACAACGCTCCCAGCGCAAACACTCCGCCCTGCCCGGTGATCGGGAACACCAGCCCGGTGACCAATGGCCCGAGCAGAGAACCTACGCGTCCAATGGCCGAGGCGAACCCCGAGCCCGTCGCCCGCGCCGAGGTCGGATACAGCTCCGGCGTGTAGGTGTAGAGCACCGCCCACATGCCGAACAGGAAAAACTGCATCAACAGCCCCGTACCGATCAGCAGCGCCACGTTACCGCCAAACACGGCGCTTTGTCCGTACAGAAACGCCATCACCCCACCGCCGAGCAACGTGACGATGCACACCGGCTTGCGGCCCCAACGCTCCACCAGCCAGGCCGCCATCAGGAAGCCGGGAATCCCGCCGAGGGAAATCAGCACGGTGTAATACACCGACTGAGTCACGGCAAAACCCGATTGTTGCAGCAACGCGCTGAGCCACGAGGTCAGGCCGTAAAAACCGAGCAACGCGAAGAACCACAGGCTCCAGATCATCGTCGTGCGCTGGCGATACAGCGGCGACCAGATCTGTTTGAGCGCCGAAAGGAAATGGCCCGGAGGTGTCACGCTTCGCGGCAGGCGAACCGGCTCCGGCAATGCGGCACCACCGAGTGAGGCCTGTACCCGCGCCTCGATGCCGCGTAAAACCTTGTCCGCCTCGTCATGCTTGCCGGCCTGTTCCAGCCAGCGCGGCGACTCGGGAATGAAAAAGCGGATCGCCAGGACGAACACCGCCGGCACCGCCAGCACCAGAAAGATGTCGCGCCAGCCAATCAATGGCAGCAGGAAATACGACAGCACCCCGGCAGCCACAAAACCCAGCGGCCAGAAACCGTCCATCAACGCGATATAACGACCCCGACGCTGGGCGGGGATCAACTCCGACAGCATCGACTGGGCAATCGGAAACTCCATGCCCATGCCGATTCCCAGCAGAATGCGAAACAGCGTCAGGCTCTCGACCGTCTGCGCCGTGGAACACAGGTAACTGGCCAGCCCCCACAGGACGATGCTCCACTGGAACACCGGTTTGCGACCGAACCGATCAGCCAACAGACCGGACAGCGACGCCCCCAGCACCATGCCGAAAAAACTCGAACTGGCCAGCAGGCCGGCCTGCGCACTGCTCAGGCCGAACTCGGCTTTGATCGAGCCGAGCAGGAAAGTCATCATCGCCAGATCCATGGAGTCGAAGAAAAACGCCAGGGCGATGATGATGAAGATGATCCGGTGATAACCGCTGACTGGCAGGCGCTCCAGTCGATCTGCCGCGCTGAAGTTTCCCGTGTCCATACCACCTCCTCAATCCGAAAAGTCCCCGGATCGAGTGTGCGCGATAGCGGTTGCGCGCCTGTGCCAGATGCGACGTGTTCGCAGCCGTTGGCGACGCCAGTAGCACATCAGTGGAAGAGAACGCTCTACAACGCCATTTCCAGCTCGGTTTCACAGGCAAATCGATGAATTTCCCGCTGGCCCGCCGCCGTCAATTGCAGGGCACGGGAATCGTTGGGCAGCACCAGCCACCCCGACTGCATGAACAACTGCAGCAATGCCGCCCCCAGTGATCCGCCCATGTGCGGGCGACGCTCGCTCCAGTCCGGGCAGGCACACGCCACCTGGACGTTGCGATGGGCCAGCGCCTGGATGTACACACCGCGCCCAGCCAATTGTGTCGAGCCTTTGTGCGTCACGACCACCCGGTTTTCAAGCTGCTCGATCCAGCCGGCGTCGAGCAGTCGCTGGTACAGGTCGGCGGCCAGCGTTCCCCCCAGATGGTCGTCGCAAAACCGGGCGCGCAGCAGTGACGAGGGGGCGGCCTGGGGTCTGACGGCCGGCGAGGCACGCTTGAACACGGCAGGGATTTCTCGCGGAGCGCTGGCCAGAGTGGCGCTGGCCAGGGCTTCGATGGCCGCACCGATTTCGGGCGCCGCCAGGCGGAAGAAGCGTTTGCGGCCGCGCGCCTCGACCTTCAACAGACCGCCAGCGGACAAGCGCCCCAGATGCGCACTGGCTGACGACGGAGAAAGCCCCGCCAGCAACGCCAGTTCCTCGGTCTGCCGCGCCGAGCCATCCATGAGCGCCCACATCATTGCGCTGCGTTTGGGATCGGCCAGCAACGTGGCGATCTGGCTGATGCAAGGTGCATGTTCCATCTATTCACTCCCTGTTGAATCGTATCGTCTACAGCTCATAGACATCTTGACCAGTAATCAGTCGTCGGCCAAGGCGCGCAAAAGACCTTGAGCCGAAGCGAGGCAGCGCGCCGCAGCGAGAAAACCGCAGCAATGTCGCAACCCTCGTCCCTACCCGGACGGTTGCGGTCTGATCGTTCTCGCATCGGCCTTTTGGTACGGGCATCAGGCGGCCGCTAGTATAAGCGGGTTGCTCGCTGCGTCCTCTGCCGGAGCGCCCGTGGCTGGTGATTGTTCCTGAGAGAAATTTCGCTATTTACCTGCGACTAATGATCAGTCTCCGTGAAAACGGGAAATCGGCTACTCAATTCGGCGCAACGACTGGCGAGCATTTCCCTCAGAAGGTTCACCGGCTTACTCAATTGTGCGCGATGGGCGCACAGCAGATTCAGCGGAGCGCGTTCGCAGAGCAACTCCGGCAACAGCACTTTCAGCCGTCCCGCCAGCACATCACCGGCCACATCGAGCCAGGACTTGTAAGCGATGCCGGCTCCCGCCACCGCCCACAGGCGAACCACATCGGCGTCGTCACTGAAGCGGTCGCCACTGACGGTCAGGCCGACCTCGCGCCTGCCGTCATGAAAACTCCAATGGTCATGTACCCGGCCGCCGAGCATGTACAGCAGGCAGTTGTGCTGCGCGAGTTGTTCCAGATGCAGCGGCTCGCCGTGCCTGGCCAGGTAGGCGGGGGATGCGCACAGTACCCGTCGGTTGTGCGGGGCAATCGGCAACGCCACCAGGCTCGAATCCTCCGGCTCGCCGTAGCGCAAGGCGATGTCTACCGGCTGGCGAAACAGATCAGCGATGCGGTCACCCAGCAGCAGACGTACCGTCAGCTTCGGGTGTTCGTGCTGAAAATCGTCGAGCCACGGCAACAGCAGGTTGCGACCGAAATCCGAAGGCGCCGACAGCTGCAGAATCCCGCTGACCTGATCCTGCCCGCTGGCCAGCAGACGCCGACCCTCATCGAGGTTGCTCAGCGCCGCCCGGGCGTACTCGAGAAACCCCTCGCCTTCGGCCGTCAGCCGCAAACTGCGAGTGGAGCGTGCCAACAGCCGCGCGCCCAGTTGCTGTTCTATACGTTTGAGCGCGGCACTGGCCACAGCGGCGGACAGGTCCATCACCCGAGCCGCCGCCGACAGGCTGCCCAGATCCGCCGCCCGGACAAACAACTGCAAGTCATCGAAACGCAGCATTCCCAGCCCCGATTATCAAAAAAATATTGAAAGAGACTGCTCTTTTAGCCGGTTTTATCTCCGGCAGAAATAGCCAATCATGCCATCCATCGAATTCATCCCGTCCCGGAGTCGAACATGTCCCAGCCTTTCACCGCCATCGCCACCCTGATTGCCCGACCTGGCCAGCAGGACGCCCTCGAACAGCACCTGCGCGCCCTGATTGAACCGACCCGCGCCGAAGCCGGTTGCGGTCAGTACGAACTGCACCAGGACCTGGCCAATCCGCTGGCCTTCTACATGATTGAGCAGTGGGCCAGCGACGAAGCCCTGCAAGCCCACGATGCCAGCGCCCATATCCAGCATTTCCGCAGCCAGGCCGAGGCGTTCCTCGAACACTTCGAACTCAAGCGTCTGCGCGTCATCGCCTGAAGCCTTCCTTTATTCACTTTCGGAGTTCTCCATGAAAGCTATCGCCTATTACGCCTCGCTCCCGATCAGCGACGAAAAATCCCTGCAAGACATCGAACTGCCGGAGCCGGTTGCCGGCCCGCGCGACTTGCTCGTCGAAGTCAAAGCGATTTCGGTCAACCCGGTCGACACCAAGGTTCGCCAGAACGTCGCGCCGGAAGGCGGCGCCGCCAAGGTGCTGGGTTGGGACGTGGCTGGTGTGGTCAAGTCGGTCGGCAGTGAAGTGACCCTGTTCAAGGCCGGCGACAAGGTGTTCTACGCCGGCTCCATCGCCCGGGCCGGTGGCAACAGCGAATTGCACGTGGTGGATGAGCGGATTGTCGGCCACATGCCGAAAACCCTCGGCTTCGCCGAAGCCGCCGCCCTGCCGCTGACTGCGATCACGGCCTGGGAGCTGTTGTTTGAACGGCTACAGATTCGCGAAGGCAACACCGATGAAGACCAGAGCCTGCTGATCGTCGGCGCGGCCGGCGGCGTCGGTTCGATCCTCACCCAACTGGCCAGCCAGTTGACCGGACTCAAGGTGATCGGCACCGCCTCCCGCCCGGAGACCCGTGACTGGGTGACGGAGCTGGGCGCTGATCTGGTGATCGATCACAGTCAGCCGCTGAGCGAGGAACTGAAACGCACCGGTGTCACTCACGTGACCCATGTCGCCAGCCTGACCCAGACCGAACAACATCTGGATCAACTGGTCGAGGCCCTGGCGCCGCAAGGCAAACTGGCGCTGATCGACGATCCGAAGGCGCTGGACGTGACCAAGCTCAAGCGCAAGAGCCTGTCGCTGCACTGGGAGTTCATGTACACCCGCTCGCTGTTCGAAACGCCGGACATGATCGAGCAGCACAAACTGCTCAACCGGGTGGCCGGGCTGATCGACAGCGGAACGTTGAAAACCACAGTCGGCGAACACTTCGGCACAATCAACGCAAGCAACCTGCGCCGTGCCCATGAATTGCTGGAAAGCGGCAAGGCCAAGGGGAAAATTGTTTTAGAAGGTTTCTAAAACTCGCGAGACCGCAGCCTTCTCCAGCCTCCGATGTGGCTGGCTCGGGGGCTGCGGTCGCGTTTTGCCGTCAGTCAGATGCTTGACCCTTGTCACAATTGCGATCGTATTCAGGACTACAATCGAGTCCTCTGCGATGCAATCTTTTACGTCCGGGAGGTCAGCAATGAAGATCCTGATAAAAGAAGTGGCAAAGTCCCAATGG
This sequence comes from Pseudomonas sp. B7, assembly GCF_016735645.1. NCBI lineage: Bacteria > Pseudomonadati > Pseudomonadota > Gammaproteobacteria > Pseudomonadales > Pseudomonadaceae > Pseudomonas > Pseudomonas sp. B7. The sequence continues at coordinate 834,915 of NZ_JAERRE010000002.1, read as the reverse complement.
CAAGTTCGTCTCGACCAGCACGCCGTGACCTTCCGCAGTGAGGCCGAGGCCCGCGCCTTCACTCGCACCCTCGAAGCGCGTATTTGCGCGCCCCATCAGATTCCCGACCTCGGCCAGCAACGCGCTGTCGGCTGAGGCTTTCGTTACTGGATTTCGGCCTGCGCCTTTGCCAGCGCCCGGGCATTCTGCATGCGCCGGGTGAGTGTCGCCGCGCAGACGACCAACAGACCGCACAGGCTGATGACCATGGCCATCGGCACGGCGCTGCCATCGTGCAGGATGCCCACCAGCGCCGAAGCCCCGGCGGCGACGCTGAATTGCATGCTGCCGAGCAACGCTGAAGCACTGCCGGCGCGACCGCCCTGCCCGTTCATCGCACACGCCGCCGCATTGGGGCTGATGCAGCCAAGGCTGGCCACGCAGATGAACAGCGGAATCAGCAGTGGCCACAGGGCCTCGGTGTGCAAGGCGCTGACCGCGAGCAGCGTCAGCCCGGCGGCCAGGTAAACCCAGACCGCCCGTGACAGCAGAAAGGCCGGACCGCGCTTGGCCAGCAGGCGCGCATTGACCTGTGCGACCAGAATGAACCCGGCCGCGTTGGTGCCGAACAGCCAGCCGAAATGCTCGGCCGGTACGCCATACAGCTTGATGAAAATGAACGGGGAGCCGGCGATGTAGGCAAACATCCCGGCAATGGCGATGCCGCCGGTCAGGGCATGCCCCATGTAGACCGGATCGGCCAGCAGCCGGCCGTACTGACGCAGGGCACCGGACAACGGCTGACGCGGAACATGCGCCGGCAGACTTTCCGGCAGGCCGAGGGCCACCGCCAGCCCGGCGAGGGCACTGAACGCTGTCAGCACCAGGAAGATCGACTGCCAGCCCGTGGTGTTGACCAGCAGACCGCCGAGCATCGGCGCCAGAATCGGTGCCAGCCCCATCACCAGCATCAGTTGCGAGAAGACTTTTGCCGAACCCACCGCATCGCACTTGTCGCTGACCACCGCCCGGGCAATCACCATCCCCGCACAGCCGCCCAGCGCCTGCACGAGCCGCGCGCCGATCAACCATTCCAGATTCGGCGCGTAGGCGCAGGCCACTGACGCCAGCGTGAACAGCGTCAGGCCAATGAGCAGCGGAATCCGCCGGCCGAAGCGATCCGCCACCGGCCCGTAAGCCAGTTGACCAATAGACAGACCAAAGAAGTAAGCCGACAGCGTCAGCTGGACGTGTTTCTCATCGGTGCCGAACGCCAGCGCCATGGTGGGAAAGGCGGGTAGATAGAAGTCGATCGCCAACGGACCAAAAGCGGTCAGGGCACCGAGAATCAGAAGGGTACGGAAGTTCATCAGGCGTCCAGGTCTGGCAGGCAGTTGGGGGGCACTTCGATGGAGTGCAGCCCGACAGTCTAGCCGCGCGAGGACGCCTTGAACATTCCGGTAGCTCGCTAACTATTAAAAAGATCAGGCGAGTTTGATGGCGTAACCTTCTTCGCTGATCGCCTCGATCACCTGCTCGGCGCTCAACGCACTCTCGACGCCGACTTCCTTCGCCGCCAGATCGACCCGCACGCTGGCGGCCGGATCCTTGCTCTGCACCGCCTGGGTGACGGCTTTGACACAGTGACCGCAGGACATGCCTTCAACAGTGAACACTTGCATGGAATGACTCCTTTGAGTGAGGTTGCCGGCAGTTTCGGGCTTGCCACGATGGCAAGGTCAAGTTCTGCAAAAAACTGCCGGGCTGGCAATCGGCGCCGCGCTCGGCCAAGCTGCATGCATCAATGACATGAATTCAGGAGATTCAGCCATGCGCTGGTCAGCTTTCAGCCTGTTTGGCGTACTCAGCCTTTTTGCCGCGATCCCTTCGGTGCATGCCGCCGGGGAAGATTACGGGGTGCTGATCATTTCCCGCGAGCGCCTGGAAGTCGCGACCTCGTGCGAAATCGGCGTGTACATCCAGGATCAACTGTCGGCGCGCCTGTTCCAGGAGCAAAGCACGTCGTTCAACCTGCCGCCGGGCAATGTCTCGCTGCGCCTGAAACTGCTGCCGGGACAAATGCCGGGCTGCAACCCGGGCATGCTCGCGCCGGGCTCGCAGGAGATAAAACTGCATGCCGGTGACATCCTGAAATTCCGCATCGCGATGAACCAGGAAGGCATGTACCTCAAGCCGACCGGCCTCGGTTACTGACACTTTCGGATTGGCGCTTGACCTTGCCAGCATGGCAAGGTTGATCCTGTAGGCCTCTTCTACAGGGAGTACGACCGATGTCCGATTCCATCACGTTCGATCTGCCCATCAGCGGCATGACCTGCGCCAGTTGCGCCGGCCGTGTCGAGCGGGCGTTGAGCAAAGTCAGCGGCGCCAGTGCCGTCAGCGTCAACCTCGCCACCGAACAGGCCCGGGTGCAGGCCCCCGGCGACAGCCTGCCGGCGTTGATGGAGGCGGTCGAACGCGCCGGTTACAGCGTGCCGCAGCAAACCGTGGAATTGAACATCGACGGCATGACCTGCGCCTCCTGCGTCGGTCGCGTCGAACGCGCCCTGAACAAGGTTGCGGGGGTGAAAAGCGTCAGCGTCAACCTCGCCAATGAACGCGCCCACCTCGAATTGCTCGGCGCGGTCGACCCGCAAACCCTGATCGCCGCCGTGAGCAAGGCCGGCTATTCGGCCAGTCTCTTCGAACTCGAACACCCGCAAACAGACAATCGCCAGCAACGCCTGAACCATGAGCGCTGGGCGTTGATCTGCGCCATCGCCCTCGCCTTGCCGTTGGTGCTGCCGATGCTGCTGCAACCGTTCGGCATTCACTGGATGCTCCCGGCCTGGGTGCAGTTCGCCCTCGCCACCCCGGTGCAATTCATCTTCGGCGCACGCTTCTACGTCGCCGCTTGGAAAGCCGTACGCGCCGGGGCCGGCAACATGGACTTGCTGGTAGCGCTGGGAACCAGCGCCGGATACGGCCTGAGTCTCTATGAGTGGGCCACCGCCGCCGGGCGCATGCCGCACCTGTATTTCGAGGCCTCGGCAGTGGTCATCGCGCTGGTGCTGCTTGGCAAATACCTGGAAAGCCGTGCCAAACGCCAGACCGCCAGCGCCATCCGTGCTCTGGAAGCGTTGCGGCCAGAGCGGGCAATTCAAGTCATCGATGGCCGCGAACAGGACGTCGCTATCAGCGCCCTGCGCCTCGGTGACCTCGTACTGGTCAAACCCGGCGAACGTTTCCCGGTGGACGGCGAAGTGCTGGAAGGCCAGAGCCATGCCGACGAAGCGTTGATCAGCGGCGAAAGCCTGCCGGTGCCCAAACAACCGGGCGACAAGGTCACCGGCGGGGCGATCAACGGCGAAGGCCGCTTGCTGGTGAGCACCACGGCGCTCGGCGCGGAAAGCGTGCTGGCGCGGATCATCCGTCTGGTGGAGGACGCCCAGGCCGCGAAAGCACCGATCCAGAAACTGGTGGATAAAGTCAGTCAGGTGTTCGTGCCGACGGTTCTGCTGCTGGCCCTGGCCACGCTGATCGGCTGGTGGCTGTACGGCGCGCCGCTGGAAACCGCGCTGATCAACGCCGTCGCGGTGCTGGTGATCGCCTGCCCTTGTGCCCTCGGTCTGGCGACACCCACCGCGATCATGGCCGGCACTGGCGTGGCCGCGCGGCACGGGATTCTGATCAAGGACGCCGAGGCACTGGAACGTGCCCATGAAGTCAGCGCCGTGGTGTTCGACAAGACCGGCACCCTGACCTCCGGCACGCCACGCATCGCACATTTCAGTGCAGTCGACGGTGACGAAAACGCCCTGCTGACAGCGGCCGGCGCGCTGCAACGCGGCAGCGAACATCCGCTGGCCAAAGCTGTACTGGATGCCTGTAGCGAGCGCAATCTGACGGTGCCCGATGTCAGCGACAGCCAGTCCCTGCCCGGGCGCGGCATCGCCGGCAGCCTCGATGGTCGGCGCCGGGCGCTGGGCAACCGGCGCTTGCTGGAAGAAAGCGGTCTGAATGCCGGAGACCTGAGCGAGTCCGCAAAGGCTTGGGAAACCGAGGGGCGAACGCTGTCCTGGCTGATCGAGCAAAGTCCGGCGCCCCGCGTACTCGGCCTGTTCGCCTTCGGCGACACCCTCAAGCCAGGCGCGCTGCACGCGGTCCAACAACTGGCCGCCCAGCACATCCACAGCCACCTGCTGACCGGCGACAACCGCGGCAGCGCCAGGGTGGTCGCCGAAGCGCTGGGCATCGAAAACGTCCATGCCGAAGTGCTGCCGGCGGAAAAAGCCGCCACCGTCGCCGAGCTGAAAAAAACCGGCGTCGTGGCCATGGTCGGCGACGGCATCAACGACGCACCGGCGCTGGCCGCGGCCGACATCGGCATCGCCATGGGCGGCGGCACCGACGTGGCCATGCACGCCGCCGGCATCACCCTGATGCGCGGCGATCCGCGGCTGGTGCCGGCCGCCCTGGAGATCAGCCGCAAGACCTATGCGAAGATCCGCCAGAACCTGTTCTGGGCCTTCGTCTACAACCTGATCGGCATTCCGCTGGCGGCGTTCGGCTTCCTCAATCCGGTGCTGGCCGGTGCGGCGATGGCCCTGTCGAGCGTCAGCGTGGTGAGCAATGCGCTACTGTTGAAAACCTGGAAACCCGAGGATCTGGAGGACAACCGATGAACATCGGCCAAGCGGCCCGCCACAGTGGCCTGAGCGCGAAGATGATCCGTTATTACGAGTCGATCGGTCTGCTCAAGGCTGCCCATCGCACCGACAGCGGCTATCGCATCTACGGCGACGATGACCTGCACACGCTGGCATTCATCAAGCGTTCGCGGGACCTGGGCTTTTCGCTGGAGGAAGTCGGCAAGCTGCTGACCCTCTGGCAGGATCGCCAGCGCGCCAGCGCCGATGTGAAGGCCCTGGCCCGCCAGCACATCGACGAGCTGAATCAGAAGATCCGCGAACTCGGCGAACTGCGCGACACCCTGCAGGATCTGGTCGAGCACTGCCACGGCGACCATCGCCCGGACTGTCCGATCCTCAAGGAACTGGCGTCGGGCTGCTGCGCGCAACCCGCGCGCGCCTGAGCAGCAGGATTTTCATCGACAGCACTGTGGCGAGGGGAATGCCGTGGAACAGCAGCACCACGGCACCCGGCGCCCACCACTCATAGAACGGTGCGGCGATCAGCATGCCGACGCCGAATCCGGTCATCTGCAACAGCGTCAGGAAACTGAAGATCGGCAGGCGCAAGGGCTCCGGCTCCCGTTGCAGGCGTGACATCAGACCGACTTCCGAGAATCCGTCGCCCAGTCCGGCCGGCAGCGAAAACAGCAACAGACCGACGACGCTGTGCTGCTGGAACATCAGGATGAAACCGCAGGACATCAGCAGCACGCCACCGAAATAGCGGCGCTCGAGATGAACGTTTTCCGAGCCGTTCAGGCGACTGGCGATCCGCGCGCCGAGCAGTTTGCCGGCGGCCCACACCGCAAGCATCAGGCCCAGCGTGGTGCTGGCCGAGTCCGGCGTCAGCAGTTTGGAGATGATCGGAAAACCGACGTTGTGCGCAGCGCTGCCAAGGGTGTCGGCCATGGTCACCGCCAGCATCGCCGCCACCACCGGAGCGCTGCGCAAGCCCTGGACCAACGCTGACCATTCGCTGCGCTCATCGCTTGATTCGGCCACCGGCTCAGGTGCACTGAACCGCAGCGGCGCAATCAACACTGCCGCCAGCAGATAGGTCACCGCGTTCAGCGCGAACACCGTTTCAAAACCAAACCCCGCAACCAACAACCCGGACACCAGACTGCCGCCGACCATCGCCATGGACGAGGCGGACGTGATCCAGGCATTGGTCTTGAGCAACTGCGCCGGCTCGATCAAGCGCGGCAACTGGCTGTTGAGGCCGATGGCGAACATCGAATTGCCAAAGCCCAGGCCGAACGCGATCAGCGGCAGCAACAACGCCTGCTGACTGACCGGCACGATCAGCAACAGCCCGAGCACAGCGGCGCGCAGCAGATCGAAGGCCATCAACGGCAGACGGCCACTGCATCGACGATAGAACGCGGTGCCGATCAGACTCGCAAAGATTCCGCCGCCCACGCGACTGGCGAGAAAAATCCCCACGCTCATCGCGCTGTTGCTCAGCAGGTAGACATAAGTGGCCAGCGCAACCATGTTCAGGAAAGCGCCGAAATCGGAAATCAGCCGGGCCGTGATGATCAGCCGGGAATTGCGGGAAATGGTGGTCACAATCAATCCTTGAATGTGTAAAACCCGGCCGAAGCCGGGTTTTCTTTTTCAGATGCTCACTGCATCCACGGTGGCGGAGGCGGTTCGTCGGACTTGCCCTTGGGCTCGTCGTCCGCCGCGCGAATGGCTTGCTTGCGCTCCTCATCCAGACGCGCCGCTTCGATCTCGCGCAGCACCCCGCCGACATCGGCCAGGTCCTCGGGATCGTCGAACTCGCCGGTCAGCACGCTGGCCGGGTGCAACGTACCCGCTTCGTACAGCGCCCACATTTCCTTGGCGTATTTGGTCTTCTTCAACTCCGGGGCGAAGCGACCGAAGTACGAAGCCATGTTGCCGACGTCACGCTCGAGCATGCTGAACGCGTGGTTGTTGCCGGCGGCGTCCACCGCTTGCGGCAGGTCGATGATGACCGGGCCGGTTGGCGTCAGCAGCACGTTGAACTCGGAGAGGTCACCGTGCACCAGACCGGTACACAACATCAGCACGATCTGCGAAATCAGGAACGCGTGATATTCGCGGGCCTGATCCGGCTCCAGCACCACGTCGTTCAGACGCGGCGCGGCATCGCCGTATTCGTCGGCCACCAGCTCCATCAGCAGCACGCCCTCGAGGAAGTCGTACGGCTTGGGCACACGCACTCCGGCGTTGGCGAGGCGGAACAGCGCCGCGACTTCGGCGTTCTGCCAGGCGTCTTCGGCTTCCTTGCGCCCGAACTTGGAACCCTTGGCCATGGCCCGGGCCTGTCGGCTGTTGCGAACCTTGCGGCCTTCCTGATACTCGGCCGCCTGGCGGAAACTGCGTTTGTTCGCCTCCTTGTAGACCTTTGCGCAACGTAACTGATTGCCGCAGCGCACCACATAAACAGCTGCTTCTTTGCCACTCATGAGTGGACGCAGCACTTCGTCGACCAGACCGTCCTCGATCAGGGGTTCAATGCGTTTTGGAGTCTTCATCAGCTTTTATTGTGGGTCCTTTATTACCAAACACGCGAATGTCACTCGTTATACGGCAATCCTCGCATCGCGGGGAGGGGTTGCCGACCTGTGAACCTGAAGATGCACACACTGTGCCGGATAAACCGGGCCGATCCGCCTCTTTATCGACCGCTGCGAATCATAGCCGAGGCTGCCGAAGTTGTTGGAGACAGGACTTGAGGGCATTTGCGACAGAATCTGACATCCCGCTGCACACAGCTCGTAAGAATTTTCTCTGCCGGCCTCAATTTCCCTCTCGTGCGGCCGAATTCCTCTGTGACAGAGGAATTTGTCCGACAATCGTTCCCAAAAAAATGTCGATGTCGCACCCAAGGAAACGGGTGAGAAATAGGTTTTTCGGCTGCCAATAACCGCGAGTCATCTGCACTGCGTGGGCCTACAAGAAAATCTGGAGCGCGGATGAACATCAAACAGAAGTTGACCTGGGCGTTTGCAATCATCGCCTGCTTGCCCGTGGTGCTGGTCGCCACGCTGGTGGTACTGAACCTGCGCAGCGATGCCCGGGACGATTTTGTCGACAGTAGTGGGCGCGAGATCCGTCAGGTCAGCAATGCCATGCAGCTGTTTTTCGACGGCATCAGCCAGAACGTCGATTACCTGGCGGCGCAACCATTGGTCAAAAACGCCGACGGCAGCGTGCGCAGCCGCATGAGCGCCAACGCTTCCGACACCTCGGATGGCGAGATCGACAAACAACTGTTTGCACTGTTCGAGGGGCTGGCCAAATCCCACCCGGCCTACTCCTACGTGTCCTATGGATTGAACAGCGGCGGCTATGCCTTCTGGCCGGGCGATCCGAAGATGGCCAACTACGACCCGCGCACCCGCCCCTGGTACAAGACCGCCATGGCCAACCCGGGCAAGACCCTGCGCACCGAAGCCTACTACTGGGCCGGCGATGACGCGGTACTGGTCAGCACCGTGCGCGCGGTCGCCAACCAGTTGGGTGCCCAGGGTGGCGTGGTCAACATTGACGTGTCGCTCAAGCAGCTGACCGAGATCGTCAAACAGATCAAGCTCGGCGAAAGCGGTTATCTGATGCTGATGGAAAACACCGGCACGGTGCTGGTCGACCCGAAGCAACCGGAGCACAACTTCAAACGACTCGACAGCCTCGGCGACGGCTACGCGCAACTGGCCAAGGCCGGTAAAGGCCTGGTTGACATCGAGCTCAACGGCGAGCGCTACATGGCCAATGTCTGGCCCTCTGAGCAACTGGGCTGGACCTTCATCGGCCTGATCAAACAGAACGACGTGATGAGCTCGGCCACTAAACTCACCTGGCTGATCGCAATCATCGCTGCCGTGCTGGCGGTGTTCTTCGCGGTGGTCGGCGCCAGTTTCGCCAGCCTGATCGTGCGGCCGATCCGCAGCGTGGCCAGCGGTCTGGAAGGCATCGCCCAGGGCGAAGGCGACCTGACCAAGAACCTCGACATCCGTGGCAGCGACGAAACCGCGCAACTGGCCAACTGGTTCAACCAGTTCCTTACCGCGATCCGCAGTCTGATCCAGCACATCGGCGGCGCGGCCGGGAAAATCCTCGCCACTTCGCAGAGCTCGACCCGGGTCTCCGGCGACATGGCCGAAGCGGCCGGGCGCCAGCGCGAAGCGGTGGACATGGTCTCGACCGCGTTCCACGAAATGGTCGCCACCGCCAACGAAGTCGCCCGCTCGTGCAGCCAGGCGGCGGAGTCGGCCGACAGCGGCCAGCGCCAGGCCCGCGAAGGTCAGCAGCAGATCGATGCGGCGGTGCACAGCGTCGATCAACTGAGCCAGGAGCTGGAGCAATCGGCGCAGTCGATGCAGCAACTCGAGCGCGACAGCAACGACATCCAGTCGATCCTCGGCACCATCCGCTCCATCGCCGAACAGACCAACCTGCTGGCGCTCAACGCGGCCATCGAAGCAGCGCGGGCCGGTGAGCAGGGGCGTGGTTTTGCGGTAGTGGCCGACGAGGTTCGCGCACTGGCCAAACGCACGGCGGATTCGACGGCGGAAATCGACGGGCTGCTGGGCAACCTGGCCAAGCGCACCAGCGCGGTGACCCAGCAAATGCGCGCCAGCCTCGATGTGTCGCAGCAATCGGTGGCACGCATCGGCGAAGCGCGGGAGAGCTTTGGTCAGATTCGTGAGTCGGTGGATGTGATTCGCGATATGAACACGCAGATTGCTACGGCGGCGGAAGAGCAGCATCAGGTGGCTGAGGACATCAATCGGCACATCAGCCAGATTCATGGTGATGCGCAGTTGGTGGCGGAACTGGCGAATTCGGCGCGGCTGGATTCGCAGAGTCTGGCGGGGTTGTCGAATGAGCTGGATGGGTTGGTGCGGCGGTTCCGGACTTGAGATTGGGGGGCAGCTTGAAAAGCGCCCTCACCCCAGCCCTCTCCCGGAGGGAGAGGGAGCCGACCGAGTTGTCTTGCGTCATACATCGACCTGAAAAAAAGTGTCGATTATGGATTCATAACCAATCTCTCACGTCGGTGAACCTCTCCAATATCCCCCAATCAGTCCCCTCTCCCTCCGGGAGAGGGTTAGGGTGAGGGCAAGCTTTTGCTCTTCTAGCGCTCGATGATCGCCGTCACACCCTGTCCGCCAGCCGCACAAATCGAAATCAACCCCCGCCCCTGCCCCGCCGCATCCAGCAACTTCGCCAGGTTCGCCACGATCCGCCCGCCCGTCGCGGCAAACGGATGCCCCGCCGCCAGTGAGCTGCCCTTGACGTTCAAGCGGCTACGATCAATCCCCCCCAACGGCGCGTCCAGCCCGAGCCGGGTCTTGCAGTATTCCGGATCTTCCCAGGCCTTCAACGTGCACAACACCTGCGCAGCAAAGGCCTCGTGGATTTCGTAGTAGTCGAAGTCCTGCAAGGTCATTCCATTGCGGGCCAGCAAGCGTGGCACCGCATAGACCGGAGCCATCAGCAGCCCTTCGGCGCCGTTGACGAAATCCACCGCCGCTGCTTCGCCGTCGCGCAGATACGCAAGGATTGGCAGACCACGCTCCTTCGCCCACTCTTCACTACCCAGCAACACCACCGAGGCGCCATCGGTCAGCGGCGTGGAGTTGCCGGCGGTCAGCGTGCCCTTGGCGCTTTTCTCGAAGGCCGGCTTCAGGGTCGCGAGTTTTTCCAGGGTCAGGTCCGGGCGCAGGTTGTTGTCGCGGGTCAGGCCGAGGAACGGGGTCATCAGGTCGTTGTGCCAGCCTTCGCTGTAGGACGCCGCCAGTTTGTGGTGGCTTTCGAAGGCCAGTTGATCCTGTTCTTCGCGGGGAATGTTCCAGGTCTGCGCCATCAACTCGCAGTGCTCGCCCATCGACAGGCCGGTGCGCGGTTCGCCGTTGCGCGGGAATTCGGGGATCAGGTGTTTCGGGCGCAATTGCAGAAAGGTCTTGAGCTTGTCGCCGGTGGTCTTGGCGCGGTTGGCTTGCAGCAGGATCTTGCGCAGGCCTTCGCTGACGCTGATCGGCGCGTCCGACGTGGTGTCGACGCCGCCGGCAATACCGCAATCAATCTGGCCGAGGGCAATCTTGTTCGCCACCAGCAACGCCGCTTCCAGGCCGGTTCCGCAGGCCTGCTGAATGTCGTAGGCCGGGGTGGCCGGTGACAGGCGTGAGCCAAGCACGCACTCGCGGGTCAGGTTCATATCCCGTGACAATTTCAGCACCGCCCCTGCGACCACTTCGCCGATGCGCTGGCCGTGCAGGTTGTAGCGTTCGATCAGGCCTTCGAGGGCGGCGGTGAGCATCACCTGATTGCTCGCGGTGGCATACGGCCCGTTGGAGCGGGCGAACGGAATACGGTTGCCACCAATGATCGCGACGCGGCGCAGCTGACTCATGAAATGCTCCTTGTGAAATATCCGGTCTGAAAATCGAGCGCTGAAAACCCGGTCGGGCCACAAAAGCGCCGAGGGCAAACTACTCTGCTGTTCTAGCGTAGGCCTTATTGCGTGGATCGAACGATTGATTGCCCTTCGCAGTCCACACTTTGAACCCCATCTTCTGGAGAGCGTTCCATGTCTGACCGCTATATCGACTTCGCCAACTCGTCCATCGGCCACCGTCTGGTCGGAGCTCTGGGCCTGCCGTCGCCGGTGCGGCTGGAACGCTGGCAGGCCGGGCGCCTGCGGCCAGTGGAGGGTGCGCTGCTGATCGGCGGCGGGCCGCTGGCCGAGCGGGTCAGTGCATTCGCCAATCGGCTGACCGATGCCATTTATCGCTACGGCGATCAGCCTGCGTCTGCCATTCAATGGATTCCCGGACATGGCCCGAAACTCAAGGCCGTGGTGTTCGACGCCAGCGATTTGCAGCACACCGACCAGCTCAAGCAACTGCGCGAATTCTTCCAGCCACTGATGAAGAACCTCGACAGCAGCGCGCATCTGGTAATCCTCGGTCGCGCCCCGGAAAACCTGCGCGAACCGTTCGCCGCCAGCGCACAACGGGCACTCGAAGGTTTCTCCCGCTCGCTGGCCAAGGAGCTGCGCAGCGGCGGCACGCTGCAACTGATCTACGTCGGCGAAGGTGCAGAGGATCAGCTCGAAGGGCCGCTGCGGTTTTTCCTCTCGCCGAAAAGCGCCTTCGTCTCCGGGCAAGTGATTCGCCTGAACCCTTGCGCCACGCCAGTGACCGACTGGACGCGCCCACTGGCCGGGCGCAAGGCGCTGGTCACCGGTGCGGCGCGCGGCATCGGCGCCTCGATTGCCGAAACTCTGGCTCGCGACGGCGCCGAGGTGATCCTGCTCGACGTACCGCCAGCCAAGACCGATCTCGAAGCCCTGGCGGCTCGCCTCGGCGGTCGCGCCATTACCCTCGACATCTGCGCCGAAGACGCCGCTGCGCAACTGATCGAACAGCTGCCGGACGGCCTCGACATTCTGGTGCACAACGCCGGCATCACCCGCGACAAGACCCTTGCCAACATGACCCCGGAATTCTGGGACGCGGTGCTGGCGGTCAATCTCAACGCCCCGCAAGTACTGACCAAGGCCCTGCTCGACAGCGGCACCTTGCGCGATAACGCCCGGGTGATTCTGCTGGCGTCGATCAGCGGCATCGCCGGCAATCGCGGGCAGACCAATTACGCGGCGAGCAAGGCCGGACTGATCGGGCTGGCCCAGGCCTGGGCGCCGACGTTGCTGGAACGTGGCATCAGCATCAACGCCGTGGCGCCGGGGTTCATCGAGACCCAGATGACTGCGCACATTCCGTTCGGCCTGCGTGAAGCCGGGCGGCGCATGAGTTCGCTGGGCCAGGGCGGCCTGCCGCAAGACGTCGCCGAAGCCGTGGCCTGGCTGGCCCAACCGGGCACCGGCGCGTTCACCGGACAAGCGCTGCGGGTGTGCGGCCAAAGCGTTCTGGGAGCCTGACCATGACCATCGAATGGCATACGCTGCACCACGAGCCGAGTCTGCCGGGGCTGTATGCCCGGGCGGCGACCCGACGCAAAATCACCGGCACCACCCTGCCCGACAGCGGTTTGCGTTGCGCCGTCGAGGTGGAGGGCAAACGTCTGGCGGCGTATCGCAAGGTCTGCGGTTTCGCCGATGACGGTCTGCTGCCGCCGACCTATCCGCATATCCTGGCGTTCGCCCTGCAGATGCAATTGCTGACCGCCAAAGAGTTTCCGTTCCCGCTGCTGGGGCTGATTCATCTGAGCAACCGCATCCGCATATTGCGGCCAATGGGCGGGATCAGTCGCGCGCAAGTCAGCGTCCGGGTGCATAACCTGCAACCGCATCCGAAGGGCGCGACCTTCGATCTGCTGACCACCCTCGACGATCAACTCGGGCCGTTGTGGGAAGCCGAAAGCCAAATGCTCTGTCGCGGCGTGAAGCTTGAAGGTGAACCGGTCGAACGGGCCTGGGAGCCGACGCTGCCCCTCGCGCAAGTGGCGCAGTGGAAGGCGCCGGCGGACATCGGCCGGCAGTACGCGAAAGTCTCCGGCGACTACAACCCGATCCACCTGAGTGCCGCCAGCGCCAAGTTGTTCGGTTTCCCTACAGCCATCGCCCACGGTTTGTGGAACAAGGCCCGCACACTGGCGGCACTGGCGGATCATCTGCCCAAGGCCAACCTTGAGGTCACCGTGCACTTTCGCAAACCGGTGCGGCTGCCGAGCGAGGTGAGTCTGTTCGCCAGCGCGGCCGGTTCCAGCGGTGAGTTACGCCTGATCGGCGCCGGGGATCTGGAGCACATGGTGGGCAACTGGCAGCCGGTAGCCTGACATCGAGGCCGGGAAAACCTGCTCAATTGTGTATATATCACTAAAGTTTTCCCGCGCCGCGTACATCTTCTTCGCCAATAACCAGCCTTGATTTTCAAGGCTTTTTTTTGCGCGCCTATATCCTCGGTATTAGTCGTTAGGCGGCACTCGCAGCCCCCTGCATAAAGGCGTTAATACCAACTTGAGAATGGCGTGGATCCGGCCTTGCGACTGATATGAGCACAACGGACGAAGGCATTGCCGGCAACAGAATCGGCGGGCCATCGAAGTCAACGAACGTTGTGACAGGTGCAAGGAATACCCAACATGAAAACTCAAGAGTGGTGCAAATCGGCAACAGCGCTGACATTGATTCTTTCCCTGAGCCTGGCCGGCTGCAGCAGCGGCGGTGGCGGTCATCACAGCAGTTCCGGCAGCTCCTCCCCGGACAGCGCCGCCGCGGGCAGTGGTGGTACGGGCGCAACCGGAGGCACGGGCAACACCGGTGGTACGGGTGGAACCGGCGGGACCGGGACTGGTGGCACGGCTGGCACTGGTGGTACCGGAGGAACCGGTGGCACGGGCGGTACCGATCCGACCAATCCAACTGATCCGACTGACCCAACGAACCCGACCAACCCCACCACCCCTACGCTGGTGACGACCACCCTGGTACAGGATGTCGGCAACACCGTCAGTGGTGTGGGCGATGGTGTCGGCCAGGTGGGCGACTCTCTCAGCACGGTCCCGGTCGTTGGAGGGGTGGTGCAGAGCGTTGCCAATACCGCTGGCAATGTGGTCGGCACGCTGGGTGATGGTGTGTCCAATGGCATCGGCAAACTGGCCAGCACCCCGAATGGCGTGGGTGTAACCGCCTCGGCGGTCGGCGGAGTGGTGCAGGATGTTGGCAACGGTGTTTCGGATGTCAGTGGCAAACTGGCGACCGCCACCGGCAGTATTCCGGTAGTCGGCGGGGTGGTGACCAAAGTGGCACCGGTACTCGACGGCGTTGGCGAAAAAGTCACGATGCTTGGCGACACGCTCAGCACCGCCACGACCACCGGACCGCTCGGCGGACTCACCACCCAGGTCAGTCAGAAACTGGTGCCGGTGATTGCCATGGTTGAAAGCACCACCGACAAACTCGGGAGCACCACCGGTCTTGGTGCCCCCCTCAACGGCGTTCTCCAGAAAGTCGGCGGTACCGTGGACGGTCTCGGTGACAACGTGACAGCGGCCGGCAAGGGCAATGCCCTTACCAACACCCTCGGCGGTGCGCTGAGCAACGTCGGCACCACAGTTGGCAAGGCCGGCGGGCTGGTAGCCAACGGCACGGGTGGCAATTCGGGCGGTATCGGTGGCAGTCTCGGCGGCACCGGTCTGCTGCAAACGGTCGGTGGCGCCGTGGCCAATGTCGGTGCCGGTCTGGGAGCCGGCAACACTACGCTGAGCGCACCCGGCAATGTGCTGGTATCGACAGGCAACACCGTGGCTTCGCTCAACACCGCACTGGGTGGCTCCGGCACCCCCATCACCACACCCACCACGGCACTGGCCAGTGTCGGCAACGCCGTCGGCGCAGGCCTGAGCCCTGTGACCAGTGCAGTGACCAGCCTGACGCAAAATGTCGGTAATACAACCGGGCTTGGCGGGCCTGTAGCCGGTCTCACAGCGCAAGTGGGTGGCGCCGTGAGCAATCTGGGTGGCACTCTCGCCGGCACCACAACCAATCCGGTAGTCGCTGCAGTCGGTGGTACCGTCGGCACGGTGGGCAGCACGGTAACCGCCGTCGGCGGTCTGCTCAACGGCGGTGCGGGTACACCGGCCACGACCCCTGTAACAACCGTCGTCAGCAACACTGTCAATACCGTCGGCGGAGCGCTCGCAGGCGCCACCAACGGCGGCAGCGGCGCAGGTCTGGGCGGCGTACTCGGTGGTCTCACCGGCGCATTGGGAGGTAACAAACGCTAAATTGCACCTGGCCGATTCGACGGCCGAACCTACAGCGCCTACGCTTGGTTGAGGGCGGAAGATTCCCACGAGTCTTCCGCTTTTTTCTTAGGAGAACACCCGCCCGGTGCCGGGGGTTGAACATGGAGTGTCCTATGCGCGTTATGGCATCCCTGCTGTTTCTCAGTCTCAGTTCCTCTGCCCTTGCCGACACCCTGCCGAGCTTTCTCAACAGCAACGAAACGATCCGCAACCTGCCGGTGCCGAACCTGCCCGCCGATGCCTATCGACCGGGTGCTGCGCCACTGCAAGTGCCGGAGCCCGGCGCCTCCGAGCCGTTGATGACGAGCACGAAGATCCGACTCAATACCGTGCAGATCGAGGGCGGCACGCTTTATCCGCTGAATGAACTGGCAGAAATCTACAAACCCCTGATCGGTCGTGAAAGCAGCCTCGCCGACCTGATCGAAGCCACCCGCACGATCACTCGACGTTATCAACAGGACGGCTATCTGCTGTCCTACGCCTTCCTGCCACAGCAGACCTTCAATGACGGCGTGGCGCGCGTCGTACTGGTGGAAGGCTATGTCCGGGACGTGCAGATCGCGGGCGACGTGGGGCGGGTCAAAGCCCTGCTCGACCGACTGGCCGCCAAGCTCCAGGCCGAGCGCCCTCTCACACGCAAGACGTTCGAGCGCTACACCACACTGATGACCCGCATTCCCGGCGTGACGATTCAGGCCCAGGTGCCACCGCCCGGCACCACCGATGGCGCAACCACGCTGATCGCCCAGGCCAGCCGCAAACCGTTCACCAGCACCCTGAGCACCACCGAAGACAACCGCAACGGCACCCAGGCTTTGCTCGGTATCAGCAGCAATTCAAAAACCTCGATGGGCGAACAGCTGAGCCTCAGCGGCCTGTTTCCACCGGGGGATGACCATGAGCGTTACTACCGGCTGGACTACAACCAGTTCATCAACGACGAAGGTGCGCAACTGAGCCTGTCGGCCTCACGCTACCGGGCCGATCCCGGCACCAACGTACTGCTGAATAACGGTCTGGAACTCAAGCCGCATCGCGAAAATGATCGTTACTCCCTCGGCTTCAGCCTGCCGTTGATTGCCGCTTCGGATGAGTTGCTGACAGCCGGATCGCGCCTGTACGCGGTCAACGACAAGACCCGTTACAACGTCATCGGCTACCCGCTGAGCGTCGAAGAACGCACCGACATCCGCGCACTCGCCTTCGAAAGCGACTGGCGCAAGGCCGATGCCCGGCAACTGCGAATTCTCAGTGGCGGGGTGTATCAAGGCTTCGACAGCCTTGGAGCGCACACCAACAACAGCGCCATCGACCTGGATTTTTTCCGGGTGCGTCTGTCGGGGGTGCAGAGCGACAAGTTCTTTGATAACTGGCAAGGCGTACTGTCAGCCGCGTTGTATTGGAGTGACGACACCCTGCCCGACAGCGAGCGCGCCGTATTCGGCGGCCAGAACTTCGGCCGCGGCTATCCCGACGACCAGGCGTCCGGCGACAAGGGCTGGGGCGTGGCTTACGAAATCAACTACAGCTTCAACCGCGACGGCAACTGGGTGCGCATCCTGCAACCGTACTTCGTGCTCGACCGCTCGCGCAGCTGGTTCAATGAATTGCCGGTGCAGGCCAACAACCTGTCATCGGCGGCGTTCGGCCTGAGATTCGGTGACGCCAAGTACTACAACATCGCCCTGGAAGCCGCCAAGGCGATGTCCGATGAAGCGCTGGATACGTTCAACCGCAGACCACGCTACAGCATCAGTTTCAGTTACCAGTTGTAAGCCGCTTGATCGCCGGCGAATCCCAGATCGGAACGCAGAGCGTCCCAGGCTGCATTCCCACGCAGAGCGTGGGAACGATCAAACAAAAGCAGTCCGCTTTCGCTTATCGCTTATCGCTCCTCACCACTCAACACAATGAGCGTTAGCTCGAGTACCGCTTTTGATCTACGGGCGACGTCGGAAGGCTGAGTGGAGGGATTCATCCGGGGGTGGGAGCGCAGCGACCGTTTGGCGAAGCCAAACACATCGAGAGGAGGTGCAGCGAAGCAAACCGTAGGCGATGCCCCCGGATGAAACCCGGAACGAAGGAACCCCGAGCCCCAGCGAGCGGGCCGAACGCAGGAGCAAGCGTTTTTTTGCTTACTTTTTGACTGGGCCGGCACTCCGGGCGTTTGTCAAAAAAGTGAGTCGCCGTAAGGGCGAAACCGCCAGCAGGCGCACCCGCAGAAACGGATATTCACCCAAAACCCCAACAACATGGTCGGCCCAAAGGCCGCCAAGTCAAACCCTCAAGAAACATTCACCCGAGGCTTGGGAAACAGATTATCCAGCGTCTCAAGCAACCGAACGTGATAAATCGGCTTGCGAAACAGATCCAGTACCTGCAACCGCAGCATGTCGCTCACATCCTCCATGTCCGCATGCCCGGAAGTCACAATCACCGGTAAATGCTGGCGCGAGGTGTGTTCGCGCAATCGCTTTATCAGCGACATGCCGCTTTCCTCCGGCATGCGCAGATCGGTAATCACCAGCGCGATATCGGGATGCCGGGTCAAATGATGCAGGGCCAGTTTCACCGAGGTCGCGGTATGACAGACAAAACCCTCCCCCTCCAGCAACTCCGCCAGCTCCAACAGCGCGTCCTCCTCGTCATCGACCAGAAGCAACTGTTGGCGGGGAGTCGGGGAGGGAGACATAAGGCATTACCTTGCGATGGACTGAGCGCTGACGTTAGAACCCCTTGAACGCATTCGCAAGCTGACGCCTGATGTACATCAGCCGATCAGCGCGTCCCGGATGGTACCGAACATCGTGGTCACGGCACCGGAGATCGGCCCCACGAACACCGCCAGCGCCACGGCCACCATCCCGGCGATGATCGCGTATTCGATACCGGATGCCCCTTCGGTGTCCTTGGCCAGCCCCTTGTAGAAGGCGACCTGGGATTTGATTGTCTGCACGGCTTTTTTTGCGAAGGACATGACTGATTCTCCTTGAAGGCACCGGGTGTTATGCGTTCGCAACATGATTTCCCCGTGCCAGCATCAGCATTGTCGGCAATGTCCGGACCTACAACTGTAAGAACGGATTAACACCAAAGTATTAGCGACCCATACAACGGCAAAAAACCATGTTTGGCGCTTTAGTCCCCTGCTTTCGGCGGATATTTCGGCCCGCGTAATGGCATTTTGTTCGGGCTGCGCTACCGTCAAATAGCGAAATAGTTACTCGTTCATAGCTGCCTGATTGCGAAGTTATCTCGTTGGACGTCACGGGTTGTTGCAAGAGACAGAGCGCAGCGGGAAAGGGAGAGCCGTCATGAACAGTCGCGTCACTCTGGGTCTGGCCGGCATTTTGTTGCTGGGTGCCGTCATCGCCGGTTACTGGGGGCTCAGTTTGAGTCGCCAGGCCCCGGCTGCCGAACCCGTGGTTGCCGCTCCTGCCAACCCGATCGCCCCCCCGCCACCGGTAGAAGATCCGACTCGCCAGCCGGTGGTGGTGCTGGTGCGCGATATCGCACCGTTCGTGACCATCACCGCCGCCGATGTCGCCGTGGAAAAACTGCGCACCGCCCCCGCCGGCAGCCTGGCCAGCGTCGATCAGGTGATCGGCCGCACACCCTGGCGCGCCCTGTCCGCCGGCACCTGGCTGACCCAGGAAAGCTTCGAGGCCGGCAGCCCGCTGGCGCGGATGATCCGTCCCGGCGAACGCGCACTGGCGGTCGCGGTGGATGAAGTGATCAATGCCGGCGGCCAACTGGCACCGGGGGATTATGTCGATGTGCTGCTGTTCTTGCGCAAGGATGAGAACAACCCGCAGCCGACCGCCCAACTGGTGGTGCCTGCCGTGCGGGTGCTGGGCGTGGGCAGTCAGATGGGCCTGACCAACAGCGGCCAGCCCGCCAGTCCCGCCCACAGCGAAGAAGAAAAACTCAAGCAGGAACAACTGCGCGCCGCCGCCCGCAGCGTGGTGCTCGCGGTGCCTGAGCCGTTGCTCAACCGCCTGATGCTGGCCTCCAGCGCCGGCGTATTGCGGCTGGCCGTGCGCAGCGCCGACGAACAACAACTGGCCCGCTACTGGGCCGGCGACAACAACGTCGCCGCCGGCCTCGACAGCCCTCGACGCGAGTTGATCGAGTTCAGCCAACTGTCGTTGACACCGCCACCCAAACCCATGGCGGTCGCCAGTCAGACCGTTCCAGGAAAACCGGCCGTGGAAGTGATTCGCGGCACCGAATCCGCCGAACCCACGCACTGAATCGAGCAAGGATGCACCTCCATGCGCAAACGCTTTACGCCCCTGTTCCACTGGCTGCAGTTTTCCTTGCTGAGCGTGGCTTCGATCGGCAGCGCGGCCGCCGCCACCGGCAACTGCGCTGCGCTTGCGCCGCTACCGGCCGTGCTGGAAGTCGGTGAAGGCCTGCAACAGGCCGTGCAATCGCCGGTGGCGATCACTCGGGTGGCCGTGGGCGATCCGAAGATCGCCGATGTGCGCGTGACCGGCGATCAGGGTGTGTTGCTCACCGGCGTCGGCCCCGGCGCCACCACGTTGATGATCTGGACCGCCTGCGCCAGCACACCGCGTCAAAGCATGGTGTTCGTGCAGGGCAAGGCCAGTGCGGCGATGACTGCGGCGGCGCTGCCGTCCAGCAGCGAACCGAACCTGCCCTCGCAAGTGCAGACAGACATCCGCTTCGTCGAAGTCAGCCGCACCAAACTCAAGGAAGCGGGTACGTCGATCTATGGCAAAGGCTCCAACAATTTTCTGTTCGGCGCCCCGGGCACCGTGCCGAACACCGGGGTCACGCCGGGTGTGGTTCCGTTGCTCAACATCGACCCACGCATCGCCGCGCCGAGCATTCCGCTGGCCAACGACATGTTCAACATCGTCTGGGGCGGTGGCAGCAGCAAGTTCCTCGGCATCGTCAACGCGCTGGAAGGCAGCGGTTTCGCCTACACCCTCGCGCGGCCAAGCCTGGTTGCCTTGAGCGGACAGAGTGCGAGTTTCCTCGCCGGTGGCGAGGTGCCGATCCCGGTGCCCAGCGCCAACAGCAACAGCTACTCCATCGAGTACAAGGAATTCGGTATCCGCCTGACCCTGACCCCGACCGTGGTCAGCAACGACCGGATCGCCCTCAAGGTCGCCCCGGAAGTCAGTGAGCTGGACTACAACAACGGCGTGACCATCGGCGGCACCAAAGTGCCGGCCTTCACCATTCGCCGCACCGAC
The DNA here is from genome assembly GCF_016735645.1 of Pseudomonas sp. B7. Taxonomy (NCBI): domain Bacteria; kingdom Pseudomonadati; phylum Pseudomonadota; class Gammaproteobacteria; order Pseudomonadales; family Pseudomonadaceae; genus Pseudomonas; species Pseudomonas sp. B7. The sequence goes on along the minus strand of NZ_JAERRE010000002.1, from coordinate 814,250 downwards.
ACCAGCATCTCCCTGGCAGACGGCGAAAGCTTCGTCATCAGCGGCCTGATCAGTACCCGCAATGCCTCGGAGGTGAACAAGTTTCCGGGGCTGGGCGACATTCCGGTACTCGGCGCGTTTTTCCGCAACTCGTCGATCAACCGCGAAGAACGCGAGCTGCTGATGATCGTCACCCCGCACCTGGTGCAGCCGCTGGCCGTCAACGCGCCATTGCCGTCATTGCCCGGCGAGAAACTGCGCAATTACGACCCGAACTGGTATCGCCTGTACTTCCTGGAAAACGGCAACTTCGATAAACGCAGCGGGTTATCGCAATGAGCCAGAGCCTGAGCCAGACCTTTCTCGCCATCACCCGCAACACCACCGATCTCGAGTGGCTGCAAGGCGCGCTGGCGCCGCTGGGCCAGGTGGTCAGCGCCGGTGGCGGCAGCCTCGACGAACTGCTGGCGCTGGTCGACGTGACCTTCGCCAGCCTGGTGTTCGTCGGCCTCGACCGTGAACATCTGGTGGCCCAGAGTGCGTTGATCGAAGGCGTGCTCGAAGCCAAGCCGATGCTGGCGATCGTCGCCCTCGGCGACGGCATGGACAATCAGCTGGTGCTCAATGCGATGCGCGCCGGTGCCCGGGATTTCGTGGCCTACGGCTCGCGCTCCAGCGAAGTCGCCGGGCTGGTGCGGCGCCTGAGCAAACGCCTGCCGGCGGTGACGCCGAACGCCCAGCTCGGCGGATTGACGGTTCTGTACAGCATCCAGAACAACGCCGACGGTGCACTGCTGGCCAATCACATGGCGCTGGTGGTGCAGAAGAGCGGCCAGCAGACCTTGCTGCTTGACCTTGGCCTGCCGCGCGGCGACAGCCTGGCCCTGCTGGGGCTGGAGAGTTCGTTTCATTTCGGCGATGCCTTGCGTCATTTGCGTCGCCTCGACGCAACGCTGATCGACAGCGCCTTCACCAGTGCCGAGGCCGGGTTGCGCATTCTCGCCTATGCCCCCGGCGACGAACCGCTGGAACGCACCAGCGCCGCCGAGCTGTACATGTTGCTCAGCGCCCTGCGCCAGCACTTCCAGCACATCGTGGTGAACCTCACCGGCCAGCCCGACAGCGAAGCACTGCGCACCTTCGTCAGCCATTGCGACAAGCTGCTGTGGTACACCGACCAGAACGTCCTCGACTGTCGACGCAACCTCGCAGTGCTCAATCTGTGGCGCGAAAAAGGCATGAAGCTTGATCACGGCCGGCTGCTGGTGGATCGCTACCTGCGCAATGTCGCGCCGGACTCCGACACCCTCGGAAGGACCTTCGGCCTGGAAGTCATCGCAGTGCTGGCCTACAGCCCGGAAGTGCGCCTGAATGCCAAGAACCAGGGCGTGACCCTGTTCGAACTCGCCCCGCGCGAAGCCATCAGCCAGAGTCTGCGCACCCTCGGCGAACGACTGGCCAAGCGCTCCGAAGGCCTGGCCAAACCCAAAGTCACCTGGTTCGATCGCTTGCGAGGCAGCTCATGAGCAGCGAGCAATTGTTTGGCGGGCCACAGCGCAACGCCACCGGCAACACCGACCACGACGGCCTGAAACTGGTGCTGCACCGCTACATCATCGACGCCATCGAAGAATCGGGGAAAAACCTGCTGGAAGGCTCGCGGCAAGTGTTGTCGCAGTTCGTCATCGACAAGGTCGGCGAATACATCGCCCGCCTGCACCTGGCGATTTCCCGCTACGAAATGGAGCGTCTGGCTGAAGAAATCGTCGACGAGCTGACCGGTTTCGGCCCGCTGGAAGTGCTGCTGCGCGACAGCGCCGTGACCGAGATTCTGGTCAACGGCCCACACCGGGTGTTCATCGAACGAGAGGGCGTGCTGCACCTGAGCGACCTGCGCTTCATCGATGCGCACCACGTCGAACGGGTGATGCAGCGCATCCTCGCCCCGCTCGGCCGGCGCCTCGACGAGTCGTCGCCAATGGTCGATGCGCGCCTGCCCGATGGCAGCCGGGTCAACGCGATCATCCCGCCGATCGCCCTCGACGGCCCGTGCCTGTCGATCCGCAAGTTTCGCAAGGATATGCTCAAAAGCACCGACCTGTTGGCGATGCAGACCATCGACCAAGCGATTTTCGATTTCATCGCCGAGGCCGTCGGCAAGCGCTGCAACATCCTCATCAGCGGCGGCACCGGCACCGGCAAGACCACCCTGCTGAACATTCTCAGCCAGTTGATCAACCCCCACGAACGGCTGGTGACCATCGAAGATGTCGCCGAACTGCAACTCGGCCATCCGCATGTGGTGCGCCTGGAAACCCGCCCGCCGAACGCCGAGGGCCACGGCGAAGTGAAGGCCAGCGACCTGATCCGCAACGCCCTGCGGATGCGCCCCGACCGGATCATCCTCGGCGAGATTCGCGGGGTCGAAGTGGTCGACGTACTGACCGCAATGAACACCGGCCACGACGGCTCGATGAGCACGGTCCACGCCAACAATGCCCAGGACGCGCTGCTGCGCCTGGAAACCCTGGTGGGCCTGACCGGCCGCACCATTGCCGAACGCACCCTGCGCCAGATGATCTGCGCGGCACTCGACGTGATCATTCAACTGACACGCATGCCCGACGGCCGCCGCTGCGTCAGCGAAGTGGTGGAAGTGGTCGGGGTGCGCGACGACGTCTACGTCACCAACACCCTGTTCCGTCTCGACCGCCGCACCGGTTTCGGTTTTCTGCGCGAAGCGGTCAACCCGGCCGGTGACAAATTGCGCCGTGAATCGGCGCTGTCACAGTGAGGGCTACGGCATGCTCAAACCGCTGTTGCTGATCCTGATCTGTCTGGCGTTGCTCGGGCTGTCGCTGCGCCTGTTCTACAACGGTTGGCGCCAGGGCGGCACCGAACGGGTGCTGGATCGCTTGAATCAGGGACAACCTCAGCTGTTGGCGGAGAAACCGCGCTGGGCCGGACTGGAGCGAGCCTTTTTACGGGCGGGTCTCGGCCGCCCGGATCGCCTCGAATTGTGGTTGCTGCTGTGGGCCTTCGGCAGCCTGATCGGCCTGGCAATCGGTGGCTGGATCGGCTTTCTGTTGCTGCTGGTGCTGCCACCGCTGGCGTTGCGTCTTTATGTCAGCTGGCGCTATCAGCGCCGTCTGCGGCGGATGATCGAGCAACTGCCGCAACTGCTCGATCACACGGTGCGCAGCCTGAAATCCGGACGCACCCTGGCCGACGCGGTACTGGGCGCGATCGACGCCAGCGAAGACCCGCTGAAACACGCCATGGGCCGGGTACAACGCAACGTGCAATTGGGGGTGAGCCTGCCGGAGGCCGTGGGCGATGTGGCCGAGCTGTATGAAAAGGACGAATTGCGTCTGTTCGCCGTTGGACTGAAGGTCAATCATCGCTACGGCGGCAACGCCAGCGAACTGCTGGAAAACCTGATCCGGATGATCCGCGAACGTGACCAGGCATCGCGCCAGTTGCGCGCCATGACCGGCGAAACCCGCATCACCGCCTGGGTGCTCGGCCTGCTGCCGGTGGGGCTGGCCGGGTACTTTCTGCTGTCCAATCCCAAATACCTGATCGCCATGTGGAACGACCATTCCGGCCAGATGATGCTCGCCAGCGCCTTCGGCCTGCAGGTGATCGGCAGCCTGCTGCTCTGGCGGATGTTGCGCAGCCTATGACCATGCCTCTGATGATCAGCGCCCTGTTGATGCTGGGCGCTGCACTGTTGCTGATCAGCGGCCTGCTCGACCGCCGCCGTCGCGCGCGACAGGTCACGCGGCGGCTGGAAGGTGCGCTGCTGCGCGACAATCGTTTCGGCAACCTGCTGCAAGTACTTGGCGGCAGCGCCCTCGGCCAGCGCGCAGTCAAGCTCGACAACGAAACCCAGACCCTGCTGAACCGCCTCGGCTGGCGCAGCGCCCGCCAGCGTTCGCTGTTCGCCGCCTGCCAGATCGGTACGCCGCTGCTGTTGCTGAGCGTGGCGGTCTTGCTGCAAGGGGTGCTGTTTCCTCACATCGAGCGTCAATGGATCGCCCCGCTGTTTGCCCTCGGCATCGGCTACCTGTTGCCCAAACGCCTGCTGGCGATGGCCGCCGGCCGCCGGCAAAAACAACTGGCCACGGAAATCTCCACCTTCATTCCTTTGCTGCGCATCCTGTTCGAAGCCGGCATGGCCGTCGAGCAGGCGTTGCGCGTGCTCAGCCATGAAGGCCAGACGTTGCTGCCGGTGCTGACCCAGGAATTGCGTCTGGTGCTGGCCCGGGTCGACTCGGGCCTGGAGCTGGGCGAGGAACTGAACAAGGCCACGCGCCTGCTGGCGGTGGACGAATTCACCGACACCTGCGTGATCCTTCAGCAACTGCTGCAACAGGGCGGGGGCGCGATGAAATCGCTGCTGGCGCTCAAGCAACTGCTCGATGACCGACGCCTGACCAGGCTGCAGGAATACATCTCGAAAATGTCCGCCAAAATGTCCGTCGTGATGATGATGTTTCTCTTCCCGGCGCTGTTGATCGTTCTCGCAGGCCCGGGCTTCAGCGCCCTGGCGCGGGCGCTGGGCTCATAGAAGGAATCGCCATGAAAGCAATGATTGCCAGCTTGACCCTGCTGATGCTCGGCGGCTGCGCCAGCAACGGCCAGACGCCGTGGAGCGCCCTGAACCCGAACGCCGGTTGCGGCCCGTTGAGCCAGGAACAACAGCTGTCGATGACCCTGGCCGACGACATGGCCAATGACGGCAAACTGCACGCCAGCCTGGCCAACCTGCAAAGCTTGCCGGACAACCTCGCCGACGTCCGCCTGCGCAAGGCCAAGGTCTATCGCCTGCTGGGGCGCAGCGAAGCCGAACCGTTGTATCGCGGCCTGCTCGGCAGTTGCCTGGCCGCCGAAGCCGAACACGGCCTCGGCCAGCTCGCCGCCGCCCGCGCCGACTACGGCCAGGCCCAGGCTCACCTGCAACGCGCCGCCCGCCTGGCCCCCACCGACGAAAAAATCCGCAACGACCTCGGCGTGGTGTACCTCAACCAACTGCGCATAGAAGACGCCCGCTTCGAATTCCTCACCGCCATGGAACTCAAGCAGAGCGATTCGCTGGCCGCCCTGAATCTGGTGACGCTGCTGCTCTACCAGGACGACTGGACCCGCGCCGCCGAACTGGTCAGCCGCCTGAACCTGAGCCCTGAGCAATTCAACGAGGCCCAGACCCGCGCCCAGAAACTCAAGACCCCAAGCCCCGTCACCGCAGCCGCCACCGCGATGCTCAAATAAGGAGCCCCGCCATGAAAGCCACCGCGCTCTGCCTCACCCTCCTCGCCCTGCCCCTGACCACCCACGCCATCGACCCCGGCCCCGCCTCGGCGCAACAACAGGAAACCGAAGGCTGGCTGCTCCTGCAAAGCCGCAACAAAGCCGCCTCCACGAAACCCCAGACTAGCACCCCCAACGAACGCGAACTGAGCATGCAACGCTGGCTGAAGAGCTACACACACGAGATTCCGGAATTCTTTGATCAGAAGCAGGGTGGGACTGTGGACAGTGGGTCGGGAGGATAAACGCGGCGCAAGCACACATTTCCAAACGTGTTTGTCGTCCTACAGATGGCGTGATTTTGGGGGATGTTTCCGACGCGTCGCGTCGGTTGTCCCTCGGAAACGGGGTGGATAGGCTTTGGGGGTCGCTGACGCATCAGCGGCCGGGTCTGGAAAACCCGATTTCGACCAACCATGCTCGTGGCATACTGCGGCCCTTTTCAGCTCGCAGTGTTATGGCGGCTGTGCGCGGGAGGCTCTTGGGCCTGCCGGGTTGGATGGTTGACCGGTTTTTCCAGTCCGTGCACAGCTGCCACCCTTTCGCCTGGAAAACGAAAGATGGCAGCTTCAACTCAACCAGCCATCGAGTAATGTTTTCATGAAGAAACCGACGCCCAATCCACCCGAAACTGACGAAACCTCTCCCTACGAATCCGCCGATTCCAGGAAACTCCACGAAGCCGCCGAACGCGCCCTCGATCACCACTTCAATCCCCTCCCGAAAAAATGCCCCGGCCGTAAACCGAGCCAGATGTTTCAGATCTCACCGGACATGGACGACGAAAGCCTGCTGGCCCACGCCTGCGAATCCCTGGCCTCGGCCAGCGTCATGGCCAGTGATGTGGCGGCCTATGTCGACTCACCGCAACGGCACCGGATTCTGGGGATACAACAAGTCATCATGCTCGCCGAACTGGCGGTGAATCGAGTACTGGATAACGTCGAGGTCAGTCGATATCCGGCATAAATGCTGATGAAATCTCTGCGGGAGAACGGTATGTGGTAGGTCAGTCAGGACGCTGCCCTCACCCTAGCCCTCTCCCGAAGGGAGAGGGGACCGACCGAGGTGTATGGGAGGGATACGCCGACTTGAGACACCGAGGTGAACTCAGGTTAAAAACACAAAACTCCCCCTGCTTTGGCTTGGCTTTGGCTTTGCCTCCCACCACTCAACACGATGAGCGTTAGCTCGAGTAAAGCTTTTGACGTGCCGGCCCCATCGGAAGGCTGAGTGGAGGGATTCATCCGGGGGGGGAGCGCAGCGACCGTGCGGCGCAGCCGCATGCATCGAGAGGAGGTGCAGCGAAGCAAACCGTAGGCGATGCCCCCGGATGAATCCCGGAACGAAGGAACACCGAGCCAAAGCGAGGTGCCGAACGCAGGGGCCTAGACCTTTTGGTTACTTTTGGGGCGTTTGCCAAAAGTGACCCGCCGTAAGGGCGGAACCGCCAGCCGCAACACCCAAAGAAACGGATATTCACCCAAAACAAACCCAAGGCCTGGCCGGCCCAAAGGCCGCCAAGGTCAATGCGCCGTAACCCCCCGCCGAACAGCAGAAGAACTCCCCGGCGCCAGAGCCAACGCCAGCTGCGTCCGATTATGCATATGCGTCAACCGCAAAACCTGCGACACATACAACTTCACCGTGTTCTCGGTAATCCCCAACTCACAGGCAATCTGATAATTGGTCTGCCCCTTGCCCACCAGCCGGGCCACATCGAGCTGGCGCGGCGACAACTGCTCGAAAATCGCCGGTATCTCTGCACTGTCACCCTCTGCCACGGTCTGGGCAGCCGGCGCAGGCCCGCGCCGAACCTTGTCCAGATCCTGATACAAATCATCGATCGACGAAGAAAGATCCTGCAGCTTCTGATTCAGGTGCCCCAGTTGCAGGGTCTTCTGCCGCTCCTGCAGCACCGTTTCCTGACGCCGCAACCCCTCCAGCAACTCATCCAGATCCACCGGTTTCTGGTAGTAATCGGCAATCCCCGCGCGCAACGCCTTGATCACATCCTGCTTGTCGGCGCGGCCGGTAAGCATGATTGCTTCGAACGCCCGGCTCTTGCCGGACACCCCCTGCAGCGCCTGCACCAGCTCGATGCCGTCCATGTCCGGCATGTGCAGGTCGCACAACACCAGGCCGATGGCCGGGTCTTCACTGAAACGCGTGACCGCCTCGCTGCTGGACTCACAGGGCACGCAGCGATAACCGCTGCTCTCAAGAAACTCACAGAGTTCTTCAACGATCAGCGCCTGATCATCGACCACAAGGACTTTTACCGCCGACGTAAGCTTGTTCACGTGCCACTCCATGCCCGGGCCAAAGCTGACCATTCCTGTACCGCCAGCCTATGGCTGTATAACCGCTCATTTGAAAGTAGACGCACTTTCCGACTATGTACATAGCAGTAGTGGCGAGTGGCGACTAATGGATCCAATAAAAAGTCAGGATTGTTCCAACCAGCACAAACGGCGCAAATGGCAGCTTTTTTGACATTTCAGGACTGAAATATCGAAGACGTTCTCTAACCCCTTGACTGGCATGCAGCCAGACTTTTGGCACCAGCAGCACCCACATCGCACTGCAGAGAGCAGCGCCGATAAACGCGCCGAGCAGGTGCTGACCGTCTGTCGCGAGGGCCAGGGCTGTCATTAGTTTCACATCGCCGCCGCCCATTCGCCCCAGCAGGTAACCCGGCAGCGTGAGCGCCAGCGCCAGCAACACCGCCCAGCCGCCCTGCGCCGCATCCGCCCCGAGCCAGGTGCTGCCGGTGACCAGCAACCAGACCAGCGCCAGCGCGCCGACGCCGAGGGTCAGGCCGTTGCCGATGTGGCGTTCGCGGGCATCCTGCGCGGCGCAGAGTGTCAGCCAGATCAGTAGGACAAAGCTGTGCATCCGGTAAAAATCGTCCGTTTTGGCTGAATGATTCTATGCTGATACTACGTAGTGACTGTCAGGGTAGACGCACTCATGAAAACCGGCCTCCCCCGCAAGCAAAAAGGCGCCGCCGCCATCGAATTCGCCTTGGTCTTCGTCATCTTCTTTGCCGTGTTTTACGGGATTGTGAGCTACAGCCTGCCGATGTTGCTGATGCAGGCCTTTACCCAGTCGACGTCCGAAGCAGTGCGGCGTGGCGTGGCACTGGATCCGGCGACCGCCAACTACGCGACCGCGATCCAGAACGTGGCACGCGCCGAACTGACCCGACGCCTGGCGTGGCTACCGTCAGCACTGAACTTCAACGCGGCCACCGACGCCACGATCACCTACGTGGGCGGCCTGCTGACCGTGACCATCAACTACCCGACCAACAAGCTCAATCAGGCGTTACCGTTTCTGGTCTTGCCCGGTATCGGGGCGGTACCCAATCTACCGGCCAACCTGACCGCCAGCTCGAGCCTGCAATTTTGAGTTCCGGTGACAAGCTGTTCGACCGCCTGCTCAATCGTCAAACGTCCACACCGCCAGCGGTCATGGACGACCCCGTGGTGCCCGGCGTCGGTTTGCAGCTGCATCTGGATGGCGAAGGCCAGGTCATCCACCTGACCGGGCCACTGCGCCATGTGCTGGCGCAACAACTGTCCGCCGCTCGCACGCCGCATCTGCTCGATTACCTGCTGCCGCACAGCGCGCTTGCGGTCGAAGGCGTGCCCGCCGACTGGCAGGGACAGTTGCTCGATCTGGATTTTTTCAGCCTCGCCGGTCCGCCGCTGCACTTGCGCGGCTGGGTACAGCCGCAGGGGGATGGCTGGGTTCTTCAACTGCTGGATATCGGCGACCTGCTGAGCGAAAGACGTCAGGCGAACAGCCGCGAGCAATGCCAGTGGCTCGCCGCACACATCCGCGACCACTTGCGGCTCTGCGGCCTGGCGCGTCTGCCACAGGTGCTGGGCGAACAGTTGCAGTGCCTGAGCCAGCGTTTTCAGGTGCCTTGCCTGGCCGTAGCGCTGCTGGATGAAGAGACCGAGGGCTGGCAGATTCATCAGCATTACAGCGCACCCGACGCCCCGCGACTGTGGGATATGGCGCAGCGCCTGGGTACCGGACTCGACAGCCTTAACGGCGCCGCACCGCAACGCGTGCTGCCCGCCGAGCATCCCCGCCTGAGCAGCGTGTTCGGCCCCGCCGAAGGGTTTGCCGTGCCTTACCGCGACGCCCATGGCGTGGCGGCATGGTTGCTCTTCGGCTGTTTCAGCGCGCAGCCACACACCGCCGAGTTGAGCGATCACGACTGGCTGCAACTGGCCGCCGCCGTCGCCGCGCCGCTGCTGGAACGCCTGCGTGAACATCGTCACCACTTGCAGCTGGAACGTCTGGAAATCCTGCAAAGCCTGCTCGGCACCGGTTGGTGGGAGGTGTTCAGCGACAGCGCCGAAGTGCTGCTCGCCGATGCGCTGGCCGTCAGCCTCGGCTTGAGCGCCGGGCGCCTGCCGATTCAGGCCTGGTTCGCCCGGGTGCACCCGGCCGACCGCGAAGAACTGCGCAGCCGCCTGCAAGCCTTGCAGGACGAAGGTCAGGCGCTGGAGCTGTGCGTGCGCCTGCAACCCGTTGATCAGGCGCAACCGCAGTGGTTCCGCTTGCAGGGCCAGTCACTGGGCATCGGCGCCGAGCGGCGTCTCGTAGGCTTCATGCTCGACATCAGCGACATCAAGAACCAGCAACAGCAGGCCGCCGCTGCCCATGCGCGACTGGACAACCTGATCGCCAGCGCGCCAGCGGTGATCTACGTGCAGCGCTATGTCGAGGGCGCGCTGCAGCCGACGTTTTTCAGCGCCAGCCTGCAACCATTGCTGGGCTGGAGCCTTGCCGACTGCGCCGACGGTGCGCTGGTGAATCATGTCCATCCCGACGATCGCGCGGCGTATTTCGAACGCACCCGGCAGTTGTTGCGCGAAGGTTCGGTGAGCACGCGCTACCGGATGCTCGACACCCAGGGCAACACCCACTGGCTGCTCGACGAAGCCAAACTGTTGCGCGACGATCTCGGTCTGCCAGTGGAGGCTGTCGGGCTGTGGCTGGACGTTACCGACGCGACCCTCGCCGCCGAGCGGATCAAGACCAGCGAAGAACGCTATCGCATCCTCGTGGAAGATTCGCCGGCCATGATCTGCCGCTATCGCCCCGACCTGACCCTGACCTTCGGCAACCGGCCACTGGCGATGTATCTGGAGTGCGCCCCGGAGCAACTGCCGGGGGTGAATCTGGGCAGCTGGATGTCGGACGAACAACGCGAGGCCTTCGTCCAGCGCCTGGCGCAACTGACTCCGGACGCGCCGGTGAGCAGTGCCGAAATCAACCTGCGCCTGCCGGGGCGCGAACATGCGTGGTGGATCTGGTCGGATCGCGGAGTGTTCGACGAGCAGGGCCGTCTGCTTGAAGTGCAAGCGGTGGGCCGTGACAACACCGAGGTCCGGCGTTCGCAGCAACAACTGACCCAAAGCGCGAAAATGGCCACCCTCGGCGAGATGGCCACGGGGCTGGCCCACGAGATCAATCAGCCGCTGAACGTGATGCGCATGGCCATCGTCAACGTGCTCAAACGTCTGGGCAACGGCGATGTGCAGATCGATTACCTGACCGACAAACTCAACCGTATCGACACTCAGGTCCAGCGAGCGGCGCGGGTGGTCGATCATATGCGGGTGTTCGGCCGGCGCTCGGAAATCGAACAGCACCCGTTCAATCCGCTCGACGCCATCGAAGGCACCTTGTCGTTGCTGTCCGAAGGTCTGCGCGGCAAAGGCGTCGAGCTACGAATCGGCGAGGCGAACTTCCAGCTGCAGGTGCGCGGGTACGTCGATCAATTGGAACAGGTGTTGATCAACCTGATGGTCAACGCCCGGGACGCGCTGTTGAGCAAGCGTGAATCCAATCGCGACTTCCAGCCGTGGATTGCCGTGCATGCCGAACACGACGAACACGTGGTGCGGCTGTGGGTCGAGGACAACGGCGGCGGCATCGATCCGCGTTTGCTGGAGCGGATTTTCGAGCCGTTCTTCACCACCAAACCGGTGGGCGTCGGCACTGGCCTGGGCTTGTCGGTGAGTTACGGCATCGTCGAGAACATGGGCGGACGCCTGAGCGTGCGCAACGGCGACGACGGCGCCCGGTTCTGCATCGAATTGCCGATCGCCCTCGACGATCAGATCACCAGCGTCGCCCGCCCCGACTGACAACTGAGATTGGCGCCGACATCGACCTGATTGAGGTTGATCCCCAGGGCCATCAACAGCGTGTTGATGAGGGTGTCGAGCAGCGGACTGAGCACCGTATTGATGGTGGTGACCAGCAAGGTCTTCACGGAGCTCAGAATCGCCCCCAATCCACCGACCAGACTGCCCGTCGGGCCATGCATGTTGAGGTTGAGGTTGTTCAGGGTGTCGCTCAGGCTGCTGACCACGTTGCCGGTGCTGTAGCTGTAATAGAACGGCGGCTGGTTGATCTCCGGCAGACTGGCAGCCGGCGGTGCGGAGTAGACATGGGGGATGTTGGCGTTCTGGCCGACGGTGGTATCGGCCGAGATGTCGAGGCCGCCGCCGACGGAAGGGATGCGCGGATCGCAACTGACCGGCAGCACCAGGAAGCGTCGGCAGGTCTTCACGCCGATATCGATCACCTTCAACGGTTGCACCACCACGGCCGGCGGGGTGACGTTATTGCCGAACACCGCTGCCGGATCCATCCGGCCGATTTTCAGGTTGGCGACTGAAGTCGTGGTGTTGGTGGTCAGGGTCTTGTTGGTCGGCGTCAGGCAGCTGAATGCGGTGACGTAGCTGTTGGCCGCCGCCACATCCAGCGCCACGTCGAGACGAATCGGCCCGGGCAGCACCTCGATCGACGGTGTCTGGCAAGGCGCGCCCAGGGCGCACGTCAGCGAATCGATCACGCCCACCAGATTCAGGCTGAGCAGGGCATTGAGCGTATTGGTCAGCGGCCCGGCGAGATCGGCCACGGCGTTGACCAGCGACAAAATCGTATCCAGCAAAGGCAGATTGACCGACAACAGGGTTCGCACCTGCGCGGTCTTCACATAGATCCGGTTCGGCCCCAAGGGGTTGGCGGCTGCCAGCCGAGGGTTACCGATAGCCGACAATTGCGGCGGCTCCAGCACCTGCACCCGGGCGGTAATTTGCGCCACGCCGAGGTTGATCGTCTGGTTGGCCACCAGGCCGTTCTGCTTGTTCGCCAGTTGCACGAAGCCCTGAATCAGATCGAATGCCCGCAAATCCACCGCCAGCGCCGTGGCCTGAGTGCCGGCCTGAACGTTCAACAGGTTGCCCAGCACCACTTGTGTCGCACCGGCCGCTGCCTTGATCGCCTGCAACCCGAGGATGGTCGCCGTGGCGCTCAGGGTGCCGTTGGGGTCGAGGACGTTGATCGCGGTCTGGACCAGTTGACTGACCCTGATCGTGTTGCCGAGCACTTCACTGTAGCCGCCGGCACTGAGCCCGATATCGATCTTCAACCGGTCCAGATAGCCGAGCAGGTTGATGTTGGTGTTGACCAGCCCGTTCCAGCTTGCGGCACTGAGCGTGAGGTTGCCGCCCAGCAATCCGCCGAACAGCGCATTGAGCACGGCCGACCGGCCAGTATCGACACTCAATGTGGTGCTGCGGATGGTCAGTGAAGCCAACGGCGGTGGCAACGCCGCCACTGCCGTGGCGCTGAGGTTGATGGTTGCATTGCGCCCTGCGCCGCCGAACAGTCCACCGATGGCACCGGCAAAACTCTGAGGCACGGTATGGCTGACGACAACGCGGATCGCATCAGTGCTGGCGGCGTTGGCGGCAAACACCCGCAGATTGCTGGCGTCCAGGTTCAGCGTGCCACAGGCGACGGCCAAGGTGCGACCGGCACTGGGAATCGGGAAATTGTTCCGCACGACGCTGGCCTGCGCATAAGCGTTGGCCGTGGCCCCGGCGCCGCAATTACCGCCACGGGTCGCGGCTTCGAGGGCGGCGACGTCGGCGATCTGTTGCAGATGACGACGCTCGAGGTACAAGCGACCGCTGTCGACCACCACCAGGATGAACACCAGCGCCATGCCCAAAGTCAGCGCCGCCATCAGGCCAATGGCCCCGCGTTGTCGGGCAGGATCGATGAACGGCGAATGGCGGGACATGGCGCACTCCTTTGCCGGCGCACGGCCGGGCGCAACCTCCATGGATGGGTATGAGTGTAGACACGCGCAGGCAACACTGCTGGCAAGACGCCAGTTTTACCCGCCCATAAAAAACGGGAGCCATCTGGCTCCCGTACTTTTTCAACAGATTAACGCGGTGGATAGTTGGACAGGATCCGCGCCACCGTCTCGCGGATGGCATTGCTGCGATCCGCCGGATTCGGCGTGCGGCTGAGCATCTGCTCGTCGCTGCCGCGCCACACCAGTTTGCCGTCCTTGCCGTCGAGCAGATCGACCTGAATGGTCGCTACCTTATAGGTGATGTTGCGGGTTTCGTTGTACATCGGGGCGCCCCAGTAACCGTTCCACGGGCCGCCCCAACCGCCGCCGTAGTTGGTGGTCACCTGTTGCTGACGGTCCTCGACGATCAGGTAGGTCTGCACAAACAGATCGCCTCGGGCGCCCGAAGCGGCCGGGCGCAGGCCACGCTGATCCAGTTGGTCGGCGACGGCCTGACGGATGCGCTGTTCGGTCAGGTCGCTCTTGATCCTTGGATCGTCGGGGCGGTATTGCAGGGCGGGGTCTTTCCAGCTCCAGCTGCGGTAAGCGGCAAAGTCGCGGCTGGCGTCGAAGTCATGGTTGACCTGGTTGGCGGCGCAGGCACTGAGCAGCGCGGCCACAGCCAGTAAAGCGAGACGGCGGAACATGGTTTTTCTCCGGTGGAAGACATGAACCTGGAGGAGCTTCTCATTTGCCAGAAGCTAACCGGGAGGATACGCCGACATGGCCTTTTCGACAGCCTCCCGAATCGCGTCGGTGCGATCACTTTGCTTGCCTTGCGTGCCGGTTTCGGCGCTGGCGCTCCAGACCGGCTGACCACTGCCGGCGTCGAACAGATCGACTCGCACCACCACGACCTGTTCCTGGTAGGTACGGACGATCGGCACCGTGTTGTACATCCCGTAACCGCGGCCGTAACGGTCATAACCACCATAGCCGCCGTAGTAACCGTAATCGTCCTGCACCTGACGCAGGCGGGTTTCCAGGCTCAGGTTGGCGCTGACCAGCAGGTCGGCCGGGCGATTGTCATGCAGCGGGCGCAAGCCGCGCTGATCCAGCGCACTGCTGACGGCTTCGGCCACTTGCGCCGAATCCGCCCAGGCCGTGCCCGGCGGCAGCTGACCGTTGAGCCACGCCCAACTGCGATAGCGCCCGTAATCCCGTGGCGGCGCAGGATAAGCGCTGCGGTCGAAAGTGGTCGCTGCCTGCGGAGGGGCCGGCGGCAACGGTCGCGACTGCGCTACGTAGGGGTTGCTGCCCTGGCAAGCGGCCAACCCCAGACAGATCAGCAGTAACCCTGAATGACCTTTCATATCTCGCTCCGATCAGATCGGCCGGCAGATCCAGTGCAAGTAGCGCCCAAGCCCGGCGAAGCCTGGGTGACGACGGTGGGCGAGTTCCATCTCGAGCAAATCAATCAACTCGGCGCGGGCCTGGAATTCCACCGGCATGTAATCGTGGAAAACGCGCACCCCGCTCTGGGTTTCGACCTGCCACAACCCGGCGAGTTGCGTTGCCAGTTCCCGTGGATCGAGCGGCTGCTGCGGGGTCAGGCTCTGCTTTTCACCGGCCATGTCGTTCTTGCGCATTTTCTTGAAATGGCCTTTGAGCAGATTGCGGTAAATCAGCGCATCGCGGTTGTAGAACGCCAGCGACAACCAGCCGCCGGGCGTGGTCAACTGATGCAGCACCGGCAGGATCGCGTGCGGCTCGGCCAGCCATTCCAGCACCGCATGGCACAGCACCAGATCGTAGGGTTCGGTGAGCTGGCCAAGCAGTTCCTGCCAGGGCGCCTGAATGAACGTCGCGGTTTGCCCGGCGTCGGCAAAGCGCTGGCGTGCGCCTTCAAGCATCGGCTCGGCCGGCTCGGTGAAGGTCACCTCGTGCCCGCGCTCGGCCAGCCACAGCGACATGTGGCCCAGGCCACCGCCGATGTCCAGCACCCGCAGCGGACGGTCCGGCAAGGCTTCGGAGAGGTCGGCCTGCAACACCGCGAGGCGGATCGCGCCTTTTGCACCGCCGTAGATTTTTTCGGCGAAACGGGTCGCCAACTGATCGAAATGACGGTCGCTCATCAGCTGAACCGCCGTTCGCTGTCGGCGAGTTTGCTGCGCACCACTTCATTCATGTCCAGCCCCAGCTCGCTGCACAGCAGCAACAGGTACAGAACGATGTCGCCGACTTCCTGCCCGGCGTGGGCGAGTTTGTCCGCCGGCAGTTCGCGGGACTGGTCTTCGGTCAGCCACTGGAAGATTTCCACCAGTTCGGACATCTCCACGCTGGCGGCCATGGCCAGGTTTTTCGGGCTGTGAAATTGCCGCCAGTCATTGCGGTCGCGAATGGCGTGCAGGCGTTCGGTCAGTTCAACAAGGTTCATCGGGCTCTCCTGAAGGCGTATAGCTTCGGGGGGATGTCGAGCGAAGGCAAGCGCCAGCCGCCCGTTAAAACCCTCTATGCTTGCAGGGAACTCGACCGCACCCGCTGCGGCCCAAGGCTCAGCTCTTTCATCAGGAAACAGACATGCAGGTAGAAAGCTTTTTCGAATGGCTGGGCCAGGCGCTCGGCTCGATCATCCGCTTCATCGTCGACGGTCTCAGCGGCCTGTTCAATCTGCTGGGCAACGCCGGAGGCAACTTTGTCGACGGGCTGTCGAGAGCGCTGGGCATGGACACCTCGATCATCAGCATCATCGCGCTGATCGTCGGCCTGATGCTGCTGTGGTCGGCGATCCGCGCGTTCATGAATGCCTCGATCATTGCCGGGATCATCTGGTTGCTGCTGGGATTGTGGCTGCTGAGCTGGATCATTCACTGACGCCGCCCGCTACAATGCAGCTCCTCAAGGAGCCCGCATGTCCAACCTGATCACCGACTGGCGCGACCGCCCGACCCACCGCCGGGTCTGGGCGCTCGCCGCCCCCATGATCCTCTCCAACATTTCCGTGCCGCTGGTGGCGCTGGTCGACAGCACCGTCATCGGTCATCTGCCCCACGCCCATCAACTGGGCGCGGTGGCCGTGGGTGCCAGCCTGTACACCTTTCTGGCCTGGGCCATGGGATTCCTGCGCATGGGCACCACCGGCTTCGCCGCCCAGGCTGCGGGTCGCAGCGATGGTGCAGCCTTGCGGCAGATTCTGCTTCAGGGCCTGCTGCTGGCGATGGGGCTGGCGCTGCTGCTTGGAACGCTGGGCGTACCGCTGAGCGGGGTCGCGCTGCACTTCATGCAACCGTCGGCGGAGCTGGATCAGCTGACCCGCGACTTCTTCCACACCCGCCTGTTCGGATTGCCGGCAGCGCTGGCCAGTTATGCGCTGGTCGGCTGGTTCCTCGGCACCCAGAATGCCCGGGCGCCGCTGGCTATTCTGCTGAGCACCAACCTGATCAACATCGTGCTCAACCTGTGGTTCGTGATTGGCCTGGACTGGGGCGTGGTCGGTTCGGCCCGCGCCTCGGTGATCGCCGAATGGAGCGGCGCCCTGCTCGGTCTGTGGATGACTCGCAAGGCTTTGCGCGCCTATCCCGGCCACATCGCCTGGGCCGCCCTGAAACTCTGGCAGAGCTGGTGCCCGCTGCTGGCGGTCAACCGCGACATTTTCATCCGCAGCCTGGCCCTGCAATCGGTGTTTTTCCTGATCACCGTGCAGGGCGCGCGACTGGGCGATGCTACGGTCGCGGCCAACGCGCTGTTGCTCAACGGCCTGCTGTTGACCGCCCACGCGCTGGACGGACTGGCCCATGCCGTCGAAGCCTTGTGCGGCCACGCCATCGGCGCCCGGGATCGTCTGGCCCTGCGCCGCTCGCTGGTGGTTGCCGGTGGCTGGTCGTTGCTGGCGAGCCTGGGCTTTGCCGCGCTGTTTCTGTTGGCCGGCCACTTGTTCATCGAAATGCAGACCGACATCCAGAGCGTGCGCGAGACCGCGTTCATCTACCTGCCCTATCTGGCCGTGCTGCCGTTGATCGCAGTCTGGAGCTACTTGCTCGACGGCTTGTTCATCGGTGCCACCCGCGCCCGGGAAATGCGCAACGGCATGCTGGCGACCGTGATCCTGCTGCTGCCGGTCGCCTGGGCGCTGCAAGGTCTGGGCAATCACGGCCTGTGGATTTCATTCCTGCTGTTCATGGTGCTGCGCAGCCTGACGCTCGGGGGACTGGCGTGGTGGCTGCGGCGCACCGATGGCTGGTTCAGCGGTGCCGCTCACTGAAGCGGCGCCTCACGACGGGTCGTTCAGCCAGCGCCGACGCAACAGTTCGAGCCGCTGCCGTGGGGTCAAACCTTGCGGCAGCGGTGTCAGCTCGGCACGCGGATGCTGCAAACGCAGCCACAACCAGTCGTCCAGCAGCGTCTGCTCGCTGAACCCCAGCGCCAGGCCTTGCTCCTGAAAGGCTGACATCAGCCGATAGTCGCTTCCTGTCGCCTGACTCCAGCGCCAGACATGCTGATCCAGCAGGCAACGGTGCAGACGTTCGCGCTGTCGGCGGGTCAGGCTTTGTTCGATCCGCAGCGGCTCCACGGCCAGCCCCGGATTGCGAAGTTGCTGCCAGCCCTGACTGCCGCCAGCCAGATCGGCCCAGTTCCCGCCGAACCAGCGCAGCCATCCGATCGGCCCGAGCCAGCAGCTCAATTGCCGGGCATCGCAGGCGTCGAAAAAGTAGCTGGCGGTCTGGCGATTGTAGAAATTGAGCAGTGCCCGGTGATTCAGGCCGACGGACACGGTCAGCATCCGCTGCAAGTGTTCGCGCAATACCTGCGCCGAGGCTTCGCTGCCCAGCAGCAGCCCTTGCCAGGTCATGGGATCGGTGTGGCAAAGCGCCGACAGCGCCGGGCTGTCACGCAGGTCGATCAGCCAAGGGCCTTGTTCACTGACCGGCTGAAACTCCGTACCGTCAAACAGCTTCAGGCTGTGCACACCGGCGAATCCCTGACGTAACGTCTGCACTGCCTGCGGCGCTTGTGCGATGTCCAGCAACAACCATTGAGCGCGCTGTCCGGGGGCCGCGACGCTCATCTTCCGTCGCTCGTTTTGAGCCCGGCGACCAATCGACAGCTGCACAGTGACGCCGAGCAATGGCGATAACTGCCGCCCCCCGGTATCAGGCACAGCAACAACAAAGGCTCGGCCGCCTTCAACCACTGAGGCAAGCCCGCACTCGCCAGACGCTCGGGCAGTGGTGACGGTGCGTCATCCGCGATCGCTTCGGTGAGTGCCGGGACCTGCAAGACGCCGCTGATCACGGGCTGCTCAGGGTCACCTTCCAGAAAGCTCACCACCACCTCCACCCCGTCCTTCAATGAGGCCATCGGCGTATCGGCCAACGCCGGAGCCAGCGGCAGCCAGCAGTGGCTGGGGCGGGCCCCTTCACCCTGATAAAGCCAGTCGAACTGGACAGCCACCGGCCGCACGGCATCAGGTTGTGCCTCCTCGACCGCCACCACCCACGCACGTTGCGGACTGCACATGCGCGCCCCCCGGTATCCGACGGATGATTGGGGTAGCGCCAACTGGTCAACGGCATAAATCCGGTTGCTGTAGGGCGGCTCGAGCGACTGATCGGCCCGATGCTCGATTCGGCTCACCAGCCAGTGCGGATTGGCGTCTGCCAGGAGCTGGCCGGAAATCGTCAACCAGTGACCACTGCGCAGGGTTGGCGAATCGGACTCCCCCTGCGCCGTACGTGTCCGCCGCGAGCCTTCTGCGTGCAGGCGCGAATGTTCGCCCGATTGCCAGCGGCGCACTGTCGGCGACGGTTCCCCATCCTCGACATCGGACCGCAGGTTCCCGGCGCGTGGCAGCCGGGTCGGATCGTCCCCGAACACCAGGCAATGTCTCCGAATCCCATGTTCGAAGTGATAGTGAATGCGTGCCTGTCTGCACAACCGCTGCACCAGTTGTAGATCCGACTCGCCGTATTGGGTGCAGAATGTCCGGGGCGGATACGCGCCTTGCAGGTCGAATCGGCGCCAGTTGCCACTGATACCGTGCTCCCTGAGCACCTGATCAAGAATCTGCGGTATCGAAAGATCACTGAAGATGCGCTGGCTGTAGCGCAGGCCCAGGCAGCTCAACCGCGGCTCGAGCCGCGCCCGAAACAACCGCGCACCGCGCCCCTGTTCATGCTGGACAAGACTGTGCAACTGCCCGTGAACACTATTGCCGCAAGAACCGAAACACAGGCGCGCCGAACGATACATGAGGCCGGCAAGATCCAGATGCGGATCATCTGCCAGCACGTCGATCTCGAATGAAAAAGGCTCGCTGATGGCTTCGCAACCCGTGAATGCCAGGACTTCAAGCGAGTCGGACAGGCCCGCTACATCGAGACGAAACGACGGCTCGTCAGCTGGATCGAACATGGGGGGATTCTCTACAGGGGGGCGGGCGGGGATTCTCGCCGAGACCCATGGCCGAGTAGAGGGCCGAACTACAAATTCGGAAATGACCTACGCGAAAAGCAGACGACGTCACTTTGCTCGCCTTGGAACAAGCCGTTTCGCGAAGAGAAAAAGAAGCGTCTCACCCGGTTATCTGAAACGTCCGCGGTTAGCGGAACAATTTCAGACAACCAGATGAAAGCGGAGCCTGGCCTCAGGAAGACAGGTAGGAGGAGCGGGTCAGACCCAGGCGCAATGCATCGAGGAACTGGGTGCGCTCGCTGGCGCTGATGCGGGCACTGGCACACTTGTCGCGGTAGTGGGTCATCAGCTCTTCCGGCGACAAGTGCACGTAACGCAGCATGTCTTCGATGGTGTCGTGGGTTTCAATGCCGGCGTGGTACACGCTGCCATCGGCGTTCTGATAGATGTTCACCGAGTCGGTGTCACCGAACAGGTTGTGCATGTCGCCGAGGATTTCCTGATAGGCGCCGACCAGGAACACGCCCAGCAGGTAGTCTTCACCTTCGTTCAGCGCATGCACCGGCAGGCTGGTCTCGATGCTCTGCTCGTCGACGTACTGGTTGATCTTGCCGTCGGAGTCGCAGGTCAGGTCTTGCAGAACGGCACGACGCAGCGGCTCTTCGTCGAGACGGTGCAGCGGGATGATCGGCAGGACCTGATCGATCGCCCAGGTGTCCGGCAGGCTCTGGAACACCGAGAAGTTGCAGATGTACTTGTCGGCCAGCTTGTCGTTGAGTTCGTCCAGCACCTGACGGTGCGAACGCTGACGCGCTTTCAGCGAGTTGTGCAGGCGACGGCACACCGCGAAGTAACACTGCTCGGCCAGGGCTTTCTCGGCCAGGGTCAGTTTGCCGTCGGCGTACTGGGCGGCCACGTCGCTCATGTAGTGAGTGGCGCGCCAGTAGGTCTCGGTGACCATTTCGATGTCGGTCGGGCCGAGCAGGTCAACCAGCCACTGCACGGTTTCCGGCAGCGCTTCCTTGTTCTCGATCTGCGGCACGTCGTCGTTGTGTTTCTCGACGTCGGTCACCTGCACCACCAGCATCGCGTGGTGCGCGGTCAACGAGCGGCCGCTTTCGGAGAAGATGTGCGGATGCGGCAGGGCCTGCGCGTCGCAGAACTCCTTGAGCATGCCGACCACGACACCGGCGTAGTCGTCCATGTCGTAGTTGATCGAACTGGCGTTGCGCGAGTGGGTACCGTCGTAGTCCACACCCAGTCCGCCACCGACGTCGATGTGATCGACCGGCAGACCGAGGTTGCGCAGCTCGCCGTAGTAACGGATCGCTTCCTTGAAGCCATGCTGGTAGTCAGCGAGGTTGGCGATCTGCGAACCCATGTGGAAGTGCAGCAGACGAATGCCCTGATCCAGACCCGCCGCGCGGAAGCGCTCGACCACCGACAACAGTTGCGCCGCCGACAGACCGAACTTGGATTTCTCGCCACCGGTGTCCGCCCACTTCGACGACGCCAGGGACGAAAGACGCACGCGCAGGCCGACCTGTGGCTTGACCTTCAGCGAGGCGGCTTCTTCGATCACCAGACCGACTTCGGATTCTTTCTCGATCACGATGAACACATTGTGACCGAGCTTCTGGCCCATCAGCGCCAGACGGATGAACTCGCGGTCCTTGTAACCGTTGCAGACGATGGTGCCGCCCTTCGGCGCCAGTGCCAGCACCGCCAGCAGCTCAGGCTTGGAGCCGGCTTCCAGACCGATGGAAACGTTCTGGGTGGCGATGATGTTCTCGATCACCGCTTCCTGCTGGTTGACCTTGATCGGGTACAGCGCGGTGTATTTGCTCTGGTATTCCAGACGCTCGATGTTCGCATCGAAAGCGCCGGTCAGCTGACGGACGCGGTCTTGCAGGATGTCGGGGAAACGCACCAGCAGCGGCAGGGACAAGCCACTCTTGCGCAACTGGTCGACTTGTTCGAACAGATCGATAGGCGAGCTGCTCGGGCCGTTCGGACGAACTTCGACGCGACCGGCGTCATTGATCGCGAAATACCCGGCCCCCCAATGGCGAATCCCGTAAACACTGCGGCTGTCCGCAACTGTCCATTGGCTGCCATCGTCTTTGCGTGTGCGTCGTACGGACATCGAAGTCCCCTATAAAGAAGTCATAGTGCGTCGCCTGATCTCAGGCCGGCGCAGTCTAAAGAATGAAAATGACGGTTCGTCAGCGCGGCGGTAGACCGCGCTGACAGCGTTGAGTTTAGAAACCGGTCATGAACAGGCTCTGTGAAAACCATGGAAACGACGTCAGACCCAAGAACCCTGGAGCTGAATCAAGCCGCCGGTGGGTTTCACAGAGGCTGCTAGCCGCCGGACTTCTTCGCCTTGAAACCGTGCTTGACCAACTCGGCCAGGAGCAGCTCGACATGATCGCCCTGGATCTCGATGATCCCGTCTTTCAACGCACCGCCGGTGCCGCAACGTTTCTTCAACGTTGTCGCCAGTTCCTTGAGTGCGTCCTCGGCCAGGGGCACGCCGGTGATGGTGGTCACCGTCTTGCCGCCACGGCCCTTGCTCTCGCGGCGCACGCGGGCAATGCCGTCGCCGGCCGGGATCACGGTTTGCTTGCAGATACAGGCGTCCACCGGCTTGCTGCATTCCGGGCAATGACGACCTGCGTCGGTGGAAAATACCAGGCCGCCCAGGGCGGCGAAGGATGCGGCTTTTTTGGCCACCGGCAATCCTCTCGGGAGGACAAAGACTGATCGTAGCCTTGGGCAAGGCTATCGACCGCGAAGCCCCACTCAGGCAGGGGCAGCGCTACTGTGCCATGAGCTCCTGAAAGCGGGCCGGCACAGCTTGAAAAGGTCGCGCAGTGTAACGGCAAAAACGCCGATTGCTAAGTGCCAATCGGCGCCAATTTATGTGTTCTTTGCGACGTCGCTTTGCTGAGCCTTCAGATAGCGTCTCAACGCGGCCAGAGAGTCCGGGCAATAAGGCTTTTGCTGGATTTCCAGCATGACCTGTTCGACCGGAATGAAGCGCGCTTCGAGCACTTCCTCCGGCTGCAGGATCAACGGCCCGTCCCACACTGCCGAAAACGCCGAACACCAGAGGCGATTGCCGGTGTCCTCGAAGTAGAAATGGTCGTGAGCCGTCAGCTTGACGCCGCTCACTCCCAACTCTTCCTCCAGTTCACGGGCCGCCGACTCGGCGTAGGTCTCGTTCGCCTGCACCATGCCGCCCGCCGCCACGTCCCAGTAACCGGGATAAATGGCTTTGCTCAACGTGCGCCGATGCACGCAGAGTTCACCGGCGGAGTTGAACAGCATGATGTAGGTGCCACGGCCGATCAGCCCGCGCTCGCGCAGATCGGCGCGCACCAGGGAACCGAGCAGGTTGTCCTGCTCGTCGACCCAGGCGATCTGTTCAGCATCCGAGGCAGCGCGGTGGGCCGCCTCTCTGGCGCTCTCGTCCATGACTCAGCCCTGATTGAGCAGTTGACGCAAATCGATCACGGCGGCGTTGGCCCGGGAAATGTAGTTGGCCATGACCAGCGAGTGGTTGGCCAGCACACCGAAGCCACTGCCATTGAGGATCATCGGGCTCCAGATCGGCTCCTGCGACGCCTCCAGCTCACGAATGATCTGACGCACGCTGACGGTCGCGTTCTTCTTCGCCAGCACGTCGGCGAAATCGACTTCGATCGCGCGCAGCAGGTGCGACAGCGCCCAGGCCTGGCCACGGGCTTCGTAGAACACGTTGTCGATCTGCATCCACGGAGTCTCGACAACCTCCTCGTCGACCTGCGGCACTTCACCCACCGCCGGCACTTCGGTTTTCAGCGCGGTGTTGAGCTTGACCCGGCCAACGCTGGCCGACAGGCGTTGCGACAGCGAACCGAGACGAGTGCCGACATCGCCCAGCCAGTTGTTCAGGTTGTCGGCGCGGGCGTAGAACAGCGCGTTTTTCTGGGTCGGATCGGACAGACGCGCCTGATAACGGCTCAGGGAATTGATGCCTTCCTGATATTCCGACTCGCTGGACGGCAGGACCCAGCTCTTGTTGTCGAAGTTGAAGCGCGGCTCGGCCTTGGCCAGGTCGGCGTCTTCAGCCGATTGCGACTGCGAACGGGCGAAGTCCTTGCGCAGGGCGCGGGTCAGGTCGCGTACCTGCACCAGCACGCCGTATTCCCAGCTCGGCATGTTGTCCATCCACAGGCCCGGCGGGAAACGGTCGTTGGAAATGTAGCCGCCCGGCTTGTCGAGCAAAGTGCCGGCAACGGTTTTCAGGGTTTCGACGGTGGTGTAACCGACCACCATCTGCTTGCCTTCCTTCTCGGCGGCAACCTGAGCGTTCTGCGCGACGGGAAACAGCGCCGGTTCCTGACTCCAATACCAGCCAAGGGCAATAGTCACCAACAGATAAATGGCAACCAGCGTGGCCAGCGCCCGGCTGAACAACAGCCCGCCGACATAGCTGCGGGCGGCCGACTTGGGCTCGGCGGCACGTTCAGGCGCGCTGCCCGCGCGGTTCTTCCAGTCCAGCATGGCGATATCCTTTCAATCTTGGGTTCAACGGTTCGACCACAACCATACAACAACGTGCCTCGACCCGGCACCCGTCAATATTGACAGGCGCTGTCTCGCCACCCGCCACAAGGTCCGGACAGACCAATCTAAGGGATTCCCCGATACCGGAACCATCGCCAATCCGCCCCCGATACCCGCAACGGGACAACACAAATACCCCGCCCCACCTTTCTCGGCCTGCGACAAATTCACCGGTGTGCAGATCGGCAAATGCCCGGTAGATGGGGACTTCCCCGACGATCAGGTTCAAATTGAAACCCACCAGTCAGAAACTGAATGATGTCGTACCGCAGATTATTGACGTACGACACTCATGTAAGGGAAAAGAGGTGCTAGCATAGAGCCACCAGTCGATCTCAGCATGCACCCTAACTAGTAGTCAGGATATGACCGAGCCAGAAGACCCCAGCCGTGAGCGCCTCAAGCACCACTTTGCCCAGCGGGTAATTCATCAGGCACGTCAGATTCTTGAGATATGGCAGCGCCTGCAACGCAGTGAGTGGTCCACTGCCGATCTCGCCGAACTGAGCGAGGCCAATTTGCGCCTGCTGCGTTTTGCCGAGCGTTTCGAACAGCCCGAACATACGCAGCTGGCCCGCCACATCAGCCAGTCGCTGGAAGCGGTGGACGCCAATCGCGGACGCCTGAGCAGCGGCCTGATCACCGATCTCAACCGCCTGATGCAGCGCTTGTCGCGTACCGGCCTGCGCCATGGCGATCAGCTTGATCAGACCTTCCTGCCGCCCCTGCGCAAACCGATCTACGTGATGCTGCAGGATCACGACCGCGCCGAGCGGCTGGCCAAGCAGCTGGAGTTTTTCGGTCTGAGCGCCCAGGCGCTGGACAGCGTGTCGGCGTTTCGCTCGTCGATGGTCGAGCGCCTGCCGGCCGCGATCGTCATGGACGTGGATTTCAGCGGCGCCGGCGTCGGCCTGAAACTCGCTGCCGAAGCCCAGCAAGGTCTGGAAGAACCACTGCCGCTGCTGTTCTTCAGCCTGCACGAAACCGACACCCCGACCCGCCTAGCGGCAGTGCGCGCCGGTGGCCAGGAATTCCTCACCGGCACCCTCGAAGCGTCGAGCCTGCTGGAGAAGATCGAAGTCCTGACCTGCGTCGCCCAGTACGAACCCTATAAAGTGCTGATCATCGACGACTCCCGCGCCCAGGCCCTGCACACCGAACGCCTGCTCAACAGCGCCGGGATCGTCACCCGCACCCTGATCGAACCGATTCAAGCGATGGCCGAGCTGGCGGACTTCCAGCCAGACCTGATCATCCTCGACATGTACATGCCAGCCTGCACCGGCACCGAGCTGGCCAAGGTCATCCGCCACAACGACCGCTACGTCAGCGTGCCGATCATTTACCTGTCGGCCGAAGACGACCTGGACAAGCAGCTCGACGCCATGAGCGAAGGTGGCGACGACTTCCTGACCAAGCCGATCAAGCCGCGCCACCTGATCACCACCGTGCGCAACCGCGCCGCCCGCGCGCGCAACCTGAAAGCACGGATGGTCCGCGACAGCCTCACTGGCCTGTACAACCACACGCACATTCTGCAATTGCTCGAAGACTGCTCGTTCCGCGCCCGCCGCGAAAACAAGCCGCTGAGCTTTGCGATGCTCGACATCGACCACTTCAAGCGGGTCAATGACAGCCACGGTCACCCCATGGGCGATCGGGTCATCAAGAGCCTGGCGCTGTTCCTCAAGCAGCGTCTGCGCAAGACCGACTTCATCGGCCGTTACGGCGGCGAAGAATTCGCCATCGTCATGCCGGACACCGATATAGAAGCGGCGCACAAAGTGCTCGACGAAATCCGTCAGCGCTTTGCCGAGATTCACTACCCGGCCCAGCCGCAGGATCTGTGGTGCACCTTCAGCGCCGGCGTGGTGGAGATGCACGACGACTCCGACAGCCTGATGATGGCCAGCCAGGCCGACGAGGCGCTGTATCGCGCCAAGGGCGAGGGACGCAATCGGGTGCAGACCGCTCGCGACTCAAAGCAAAGTGCCACTTTTTCATCGGATTCGACCCAAACGGTCATAACCGTGTAACAGAACCGCAATAAATTCAGGCGCTTACCATTCTGCCGTTGGTAGCCGTCATGCGCCTGAAGTTGCTCACCAATCTCAATACTCTGTTGCTGGTCGCCGTCTGCGTAGCCCTCGGCGCCACGCTGTGGTGGTCGCAAAAAGCCCTGGAGCGCCCGTATCTGTTGATGGAGCGTTACCTGGGACTGTCACAGCGATTTCAGAATGACGTGGCACGCAACGTCGAGGATTACCTCGCCAGCGGCGACGCCCTGCGCCTGAGCAACGCCAGTCAGGCCATCGATGATTTGCAGAAAGAACTCGGTGAGCTGCCGCCCGCGCTGGCCGACACCTTGCGCCCGAGCCTCGCCGACCTCGATGGATTCAGCAAGACCGACCTGCTGGCCGCCGGCAAACTGGCCGGCGATCCGCAGGCCCTGCTGCTGCAGGCCGAGCGCGAATTGAGCGCCAGTCTCGATCAACTCAGCACCTACGCCGGCGGCAATGCGACTTACCTGACGCCCCTGCTGATTGCCTCCCAACATCTGGGCAAACTGTCGCTGGCCCGGGACAAACTGGTCAGCAGCGGACGCAGTGAACTGGCCGCCGATGTCGAGCGCGAAGTCAGCAACATCCGCGCCCAGGCCCAGACAATCGACGTCCTGCCCTTGCTCGGCGTGGTCGCCAGCAGTGAATCCGGCAGCGACGATTTCGCCGCGATGATGGGCATCGAAAGCACAGCAAAAGCCGCCGCCGAAGATGCCGGGGTCGGCCTCAAACGCGAACTCAACAGTTTGCTCGGTCGATACCCGGCGGAACTGGCGCGAACCCGCGAGCAGATCCAGAAACGCACCGACCTGAGCACCGCGACCCACCAGAAAATAGCCGCCGTGCAGCAGGCCATCGCCGGCCTCGAACCGGTGGTGCGCGCCCAGCACGGGCAAATCCAGGGTGAAGTCCGCCTGATGCAAGGCGTGATGATCGGTCTGATTCTGCTGATCGCGCTGCTGATCGACACCCTGCAGCGGCGCCTGGCCCGCACCCTGACCAACCTCGCGCCGGCGCTGTCGACCTGGGCCGAAGGCGACTTCAGCCGCGACATTCATCTGGGCAAGACCAACCGCGAACTGCACGACATCGAAGCCTCGCTCAATCGCCTGCGCGCCTATCTGGTGGACCTGGTCGGGACCATTCGCGGCAATGCCGAGCAAGTGGCCGGCAGCAGTCGCACCCTCGCCGAGCTGAGCAATGACTTGCACAGCGGTGCCGAACATCAGGCCGGCGATACCGCGCTGATCCGTGATTCCCTCGGCGAACTGGAAGCGACCATCCAGCAGGTGGCCGGCGATGCACGGCAGGCCGCCGACGCCAGCCGCCATGCCGGGCTGGCCGTCGAACACGGGCAACAAGTGATCGGCCAGAGCCTCACCGGTCTGCACGCGTTGGTCGGCGAAGTGCAAGGCAATGCTCAGATGATCGAACACCTGGCCGAAGAGTCGGCAACCATCGGCGGCGTGCTGACGGTGATCCGCTCGATTGCCGACCAGACCAACCTGCTGGCGCTCAACGCGGCGATCGAAGCCGCCCGCGCCGGGGAAATGGGCCGCGGGTTTGCCGTGGTGGCCGAGGAAGTGCGCTCGCTGGCACAACGCACCGCCGGCGCCACCGCCGAAATCCAGACCCTGATCGCCGGCCTGCAAACCGCCGCCCGGCAATCGGTCGAGGGCATGCGCGCGCAGGTCGAACATGCCGAGGCCACGGCCAATCAGGCGCAATCGGCGGACGGGGCACTGGACAAGATTGTCGGCGCGATCCAGACCATCTCCGACACCGCGATCCGCATCGCCGACATCACCGCGCAACAGAGCGGTGCGGTCAGCGAGATCCGCGATCACAGCGAACGGATTCACCAATTGGGCGGGGACAATCTGCTGCGCATCGGTCAGGGCCGCGAGCAAGGCGAGAACCTGCTGTTGCTGGGCGGCCAGCTGCACACCGCCGTGCAGGCGTTCCGCGTGTGACACACAGCGCAGGGCCAAGTCCGCTATCATTCCCGCACCTTTGATTCGCGAGATTGTCATGCGCCGTCTGCTCTGCCTGCTGTTTTTCATCTTCGCCCTGCCGGCCGGCGCCGCCGGTCTGTTCGACAGCAAACCCAGCGCCACACTGGGCTCGGTCAACAACAGTGCCGATTTCCTGCCGGTGCGCGAAGCCTTTCAACTGAGCCTGGTCGAGAGCACGCCGCAATCGGTCAAACTGCGCTTCGTCGCCACCGAAGGCTATTACCTCTACCGCCACCGTTTCCAGTTTCGCGCCGAGCCGGCCGAGGTAAAACTTGGCGCCGCACAACTGCCCCAAGGCGAACAGAAGCACGACGAGTATTTCGGCGACGTCGAGGTCTACCACGGCATTCTCGATGTAGAACTGCCGCGCAATGATTCCCGGTCGTTCACGCTGGCCGTCACCTATCAGGGTTGTGCCGACAAGGGTTTGTGCTATCCACCGGAAACCGAACGCCTGAGCATCGAGGGCAACGCGGCGGCAAATGACGCGTCCGCTCCGGTGGCGGGTTGGGACTGGCGTGATCTGGCGCTGTTTTTCCTGGCGGGCCTGGGCCTGACCTTCACGCCTTGTGTATTGCCGATGCTGCCGATCCTGTCCGGCGTGGTGTTGCGCGGACAGGTCGGCGGTTTGCGCGGCTTCAATCTGTCGCTGGCTTATGTGCTGCCGATGGCCGCGTGTTTCGCGCTGCTCGGCGCATTGATGGGGCTGTTCGGCGCGCAACTGAATCTGCAGGCACGGCTGCAATCGGCTTGGGTACTGGTGCCGTTCGCGATGTTCTTTGCGGTGTTCGCACTGGCGATGTTCGGCGTGTTCGAGCTGAAACTGCCGCACTTCATCAGCAGCCGACTCGACCGGATTGCCGGGCGCACCGAAGGCGGCTCGCTGTGGGGCGCGGCAGTGTTGGGCGTGGTGTCGAGTCTGCTGGTCTCGCCGTGCGTTTCCGCACCGCTGGCCGGCGCACTGCTTTATATAAGCGCCAGCGGCGATGCGCTGGGCGGTGGCCTGAAGCTGTTCATGCTCGGCCTGGGCATGGGCGCGCCGCTGTTGCTGGTGGCCACCGGCGGCGCGGCGTGGCTGCCGAAAAGCGGGCCGTGGATGATGTACGTGAAGAACGGCATCGGCGTATTGCTGCTCGGTCTGGCGATCGGCCTGCTCAGCCGGGTACTGCCGGGGCAGATCACGTTGCTGCTGATCGGCTTGTTGGCCGGCGGTGTCGGCCTGTTCCTCGGCGCTCTGGAATTCGTCTACAAACCGCCGCGCAAACGCCTCGGCCAGTTGCTCGGCATGTTCCTGCTGTTTTACGCGCTGGCCTGCTGGTACGGCGCGTTCAGCGGGCAGACCGACCCGTTGAACCCGATAGCCCCGACACGCCTTGCCGACAGTGGCTCGACCGCGCAGAACAGCGGTTCGTGGCAGACCGTCAGCACCCCGGCGGAACTGGATCGGGTGCTGCTCGAGGCGAAAACCGCCGGCACCCCACTGCTGCTCGACTGGTATGCCGACTGGTGCATCAGCTGCAAAGTCATCGAACACGAAGTGCTCAATGACGCCACGGTCGTCGATCGGCTCAAGGGTTACCGGCTGATCCGCTTCGACATCACCGCCAGCAATGCCGAACAGCGCACCCTGCTCGACCGCTACAGCCTGTTCGGCCCACCGGCGCTGATGTTCTTCGGCAAGGACGGGGTGGAACGTCGCGATGTTCGGGTGATCGGCGAGATCAACGCCGGCGACTTCGCCGAACGCGTTGCCAAAGCGAATGACCGGATTTAATCAGTCAGTCACATATTTTGCGCAAACATCGGACATCGTGCTGGCTATTGCAGAGAACTGGACAGTCACAAAGTCTTTGCGGCATAGTCGCCGGGTTCTGACGAAGGCTCACCCATAACAAGGAACACGCAGATGGCAACGCTACTGGTGCTGCACGGCCCCAACCTGAACCTGCTCGGCACCCGGGAACCCGGGACCTACGGGTCGACCACCCTGGCGCAGATCAATCAGGATCTGGAACGCCGCGCCCGTGAAGCCGGCCATCATCTGCTGTATCTGCAAAGCAATGCCGAGTACGAATTGATCGATCGCATCCACGCCGCACGCGGCGAGGGCGTGGACTTCATTCTGATCAACCCGGCAGCATTTACACACACAAGTGTCGCATTACGTGACGCGCTGCTGGGAGTGAGCATCCCATTCATCGAAGTGCATTTGTCCAACGTGCACAAACGCGAACCTTTCCGCCATCACTCTTACTTCTCCGATGTAGCGGTAGGAGTGATCTGCGGCCTTGGCGCCAGCGGTTACCGACTGGCCCTGGAGGCTGCACTAGAGCAGCTTGAACACCAAGCTAAACGCCCCTGACCGACCCTTGGGAGTTGATGATTCATGGATATCCGTAAAGTTAAGAAACTGATCGAATTGCTGGAAGAGTCCGGCATCGACGAGCTCGAGATCAAGGAAGGCGAAGAGTCCGTACGCATCAGCCGTCACAGCAAGACCCCGGCGCAGCAGTACTACGCTCCGGCTCCGATGCAGGCTCCGGCCGCTGCACCTGCCGCCGCTGCCGCTCCGGTTGCTGCTGCAGCTGCTCCGGCTGCCGCTGCTGCTCCAGCGCTGAACGGCACCGTTGCCCGTTCGCCGATGGTCGGCACCTTCTATCGCAAATCTTCGCCCACCTCGCCGTCCTTCGTTGAAGTCGGCCAGACCGTGAAGAAAGGCGACACCCTGTGCATCGTCGAAGCCATGAAGATGATGAACCACATCGAAGCTGAAACCAGCGGTGTGATCGAGTCCATCCTCGTCGAAGACGGCCAGCCGGTTGAGTACGACCAACCGCTGTTCACCATCGTTTGAACTGCGGAGAGCCTTTGATGACTGCGAAGTTGGAAAAAGTTCTGATCGCTAACCGCGGTGAGATCGCCCTGCGGATTCTGCGTGCCTGCAAAGAGATGGGCATCAAGACCGTCGCCGTTTACTCCAAGGCCGACAAAGAGCTGATGCACCTGGGTCTGGCAGACGAATCCGTCTGCATCGGCCCGGCGTCCGCCGCTCAGTCCTACCTGCACATCCCGGCTATCATCGCTGCCGCCGAAGTGACTGGCGCTACCGCCATTCACCCAGGCTACGGCTTCCTCGCGGAAAACGCTGATTTCGCCGAGCAGGTCGAGAACTCCGGCTTCGCTTTCATCGGCCCGAAAGCCGAAACCATTCGCCTGATGGGCGACAAGGTATCGGCCAAGCACGCGATGATCGAAGCGGGCGTGCCAACCGTTCCAGGTTCCGACGGCCCGCTGCCGGAAGACGAGGAAACGGCACTGCGCATCGGTCGTGAAGTCGGCTATCCGGTGATCATCAAGGCCGCCGGCGGCGGTGGTGGTCGCGGCATGCGCGTGGTGCACAAGGAAGAAGACCTGATCGCCTCGGCGAAACTGACCCGCTCCGAAGCTGGCGCGGCGTTCGGCAACCCGATGGTCTATCTGGAAAAATTCCTGACCAACCCGCGTCACGTCGAAGTGCAGGTTCTGTCCGACGGCCAGGGCAACGCCATCCATCTGGGCGACCGCGATTGCTCGCTGCAACGCCGTCACCAGAAGGTTCTCGAAGAAGCGCCGGCACCGGGCATCGACGAGAACGCGCGCAAGGAAGTCCTGGCTCGCTGCGTCAAGGCGTGCATCGACATCGGCTACCGTGGCGCCGGCACCTTCGAGTTCCTGTACGAGAACGGCCGTTTCTACTTCATCGAAATGAACACCCGTGTTCAGGTGGAGCACCCGGTTTCGGAAATGGTCACCGGTATCGACATCGTCAAGGAGATGCTCAGCATCGCCGCTGGCAACAAGCTGTCGTATACCCAGGATGATGTGGTGATCCGCGGTCACTCGCTGGAATGCCGGATCAACGCCGAAGACCCGAAAACCTTCATGCCGAGCCCGGGCACGGTCAAGCATTTCCACGCACCAGGCGGCAACGGCGTTCGCGTCGATTCGCACCTGTACAGCGGTTATGCCGTTCCGCCGAACTACGACTCGCTGATCGGCAAGCTGATCACTTACGGCGCGACCCGCGACGAAGCCATGGCCCGCATGCGCAATGCCCTGGACGAAATCGTGGTCGACGGGATCAAGACCAACATCCCGCTGCACCGTGATCTGACCCGCGACGAAGGCTTTTGCAAAGGGGGCGTGAACATTCACTACCTCGAGCACAAGCTGGCTGGCGAGAAGCACTAAGCTTCAGCCCGCACCTGACAAGGCCGCCTTCGGGCGGCTTTGTTGTTTCCGAAGGTTTCATCTGCTCACACATTCCCCGCTCCCACAAAACCGTCGCGCTCGCGTAAACTTGCGCGCTTCTCGCAGGCCGCTAGGCTGCAATCAATCTTTTTCACAGGTGCCCGCCATGCCTTGGCTGCAAGTCCGTCTCGCCATCAGCCCAGAACAAGCCGAAACCTACGAAGACGCTTTTCTTGAAGTGGGCGCCGTTTCGGTGACCTTCATGGACGCCGAAGATCAGCCGATCTTCGAACCGGAACTCAATACCACCCCGCTGTGGGCGCACACCCACCTGCTGGCCCTGTTCGAGGGCGGCACCGAAGCCGCCCCGGTACTGGCCCATCTGGAACTGCTGACCGGCAGCCCACTGCCCGAGCACCACAGCGAAGTAATCGAAGACCAGGACTGGGAACGCAGCTGGATGGATGGTTTCCAGCCGATGCGTTTCGGCCAGCGTCTGTGGATCGTGCCGAGCTGGCACGCCGCCCCGGAGCCGGACGCGGTCAACCTGCTGCTGGACCCGGGCCTGGCGTTCGGCACCGGCACCCACCCGACCACCGCCCTGTGCCTGGAATGGCTGGACGGCCAGGACCTGAAAGACTGCAACGTGCTGGACTTTGGCTGCGGCTCGGGGATTCTGGCGATTGCCGCCCTGCTGCTCGGCGCGAAAGAAGCCGTGGGCACCGACATCGATGTGCAGGCGCTGGAAGCGTCCCGCGACAACGCCGGGCGCAACAATATCGCTGACGAACTGTTCCCGCTGTACCTGCCGGAAGAACTGCCGCAGGTCAAAGCCGACGTACTGGTCGCCAACATTCTGGCCGGCCCGCTGGTTTCCCTGGCGCCGCAACTGTCCGGCCTGGTCAAGTCCGGCGGGCGTCTGGCACTGTCCGGGATCCTCGCCGAACAAGGTGACGAAGTCGCCGCTGCCTACGCGCAGGACTTCGATCTCGACCCGATCGCCAATCGTGATGGCTGGGTGCGCATCACCGGCCGTCGGCGCTAGAATGACCGCCTGCTCAATCCGGATCGCCGCATGACCGACAGCTTCGTCACCCAGTGCCCGCATTGCCAAACCAGTTTCCGTGTCAGCCACGCTCAGTTGAGCGTGGCCCGCGGGGTGGTTCGTTGCGGCTCCTGTCTGCAAGTGTTCAATGCCGCCAAGCAATTGCTGGAGCAACACGCTGGCAAGGAAGCTGTCACGCCGGTGGCGCCGTTAATCAGCGAGCCACCGCCGATCAGCGAGCCTGCGCCTGCCGAGCCACCGGCCATCGTCGAAACGCCCGAACCGCGCGCCGTCAGCCAGAAGCAATGGAGCGCCGCCGAGCTGGATCTGGACAGTCTGGATCTGGACGAAGAACTGGCCCGCCTCGAACAACGGGAAATCCAGCCGACCACCGAGTTCGGCCGCCCGCGCGAAGACGCCCTGAGCGCTCGCCGTGACAGCCACGAACCGGAAGACACGAAATGGCCGGACAGCCTGTTCAGCGAGCCGGCGGATGAGCGCGCACCCGAAGTCGAAGAAGAACCCGAAGCCATCGAGCCCGAGCCGATTCGATCAGAGCGCACCGAACCCTCGCTGTCGCTGGAACCGGTGGATCTCGACGACGAACCGCCGATCCCGCAACTGCGCCTGCACGATCCGATCGACCCGAATGCCCGTCGCGAACGCCTGTCGGCCAGCGACGACGTCGACGACGAACTGCCACTGATCGAACCTGCACGCAAAAAACGCGAACGCGTCGAATCCAGCGTTCGCGCCGAAGCCTTGCAGGATCTGACCGACGATCCGCTGCAACTGGACTGGCAGAAACGCCGCTCGCCCTGGGGCCGTCGCCTGCTCTGGCTGTTGCTGATCGTACTCGCCGCTGCCGGTCTGGGTGGACAATACATCGCCTATCACTTCGATGAACTGGCCCGCCAGGATCAATACCGGCCATGGTTCCAGCAACTGTGCCCGCAAGTCGGCTGCACGGTGCCGTCCAAGGTGGATATCGCCAAGATCAAGAGCAGCAATCTGGTGGTGCGCAGCCACCCGGAATTCAGCGGTGCGCTGGTGGTGGACGCGATCATTTATAACCGCGCGCCGTTCTCGCAGCCGTTTCCGCTGCTGGAGTTGCGCTTCGCCGACCTCAACGGCCACCTGATCGCCAGTCGTCGCTTCAAACCCGGCGAATACCTCAACGGCGACCTCGAAGGCATGGCGGAAATGCCGCCGCAGACGCCGATCCACATCGCCCTGGACATCCTCGATCCAGGCCCGAAAGCCGTGAACTACAGCCTGAGTTTCCACTCGCCCGAGTGAAACGCTTCATCGCTCCCGGATTGACGGCAGTTTTCTGACTGCGCAGCGCACGACCAAACCGGCGGTAATAACAGAATAACTGTTCAGATTTTGTTCAATTCAGCCTTTATCCAGTCATCGAGAGCGGGTATCATGCCAACCCTTTTTCGAACTCTCATGATCCGGCCCCACTTCAGGGAAGTCCTATGTCGGCGGTACGCATCGGCCCATATACATTGCAGAACGGCTTGATCCTCGCCCCGATGGCGGGTGTCACCGACCAGCCCTTTCGTCAGTTGTGCAAGCGTCTGGGCGCAGGGCTTGTAGTCTCGGAAATGGTCACCAGTGACATGAGCCTGTGGAACACCCGCAAGTCGCGCATGCGCATGATCCACGAAGGCGATCCCGAGCCGCGCTCGGTGCAGATCGCCGGTGGCGATGCGCAGATGCTGGCGGATGCGGCCCGGGCGAACGTCGAACTGGGCGCACAGATTATTGATATCAACATGGGTTGCCCGGCGAAGAAGGTCTGCAACAAGGCCGCCGGCTCCGCGTTGTTGAAGGATGAGGCACTGGTTACCGAGATCCTGAACGCCGTTGTGGCGGCGGTTGATGTGCCGGTGACCCTGAAGATCCGCACCGGATGGGATCGCGACAACAAGAACGGCCTGACCGTGGCGAAGATCGCCGAGCAGGCCGGGATCACGGCGCTGGCGGTGCATGGCCGCACCCGCGCCGACCTGTACACCGGTGAAGCCGAGTACGACACCATCGCCGCGATCAAGCAGGCGGTGTCGATTCCGGTCTTTGCCAACGGCGACATCGTATCGCCGGAAAAGGCCCGCTACGTGCTCGACGCGACCGGTGCCGATGGCCTGTTGATCGGCCGGGCTGCCCAGGGGCGGCCATGGATTTTTCGCGAGATCGAACACTTCCTGCGTACCGGCGAAAAACTGCCGGCGCCGGAGCTGATCGAGGTGGAACGCATTCTGCTTGAGCATCTGGCCGCCCTTCACGCCTTCTATGGGGACGTGATGGGTGTGCGAATTGCCCGCAAGCATGTGGGCTGGTATCTCGCAACCTTGCCGGGCGCCAGGGAATTTCGCGCCCACTTCAATCGTTTGGATGGTACGGAAACACAATGCGCCAACGTTCGGGAGTTCTTCGCCGAACGTTACAAGAGCCTGACAGGGGACGGAGAAGGGGTGGCCGCATGACGATGATGACCGAGACTTTAGTGAGTGGAACAACACCCGTGAGCGACAACGTGAATTTGAAACAGCACCTCAATACCCCGAGCGAAGAAGGCCAGACCCTTCGCGGGAGTGTCGAGAAGGCGCTGCACAATTATTTCGCCCACCTTGAGGGCGCGTCCGTCACGGACGTGTACAACCTGGTGCTCTCCGAAGTCGAGGCTCCCCTGCTCGAAAGCGTGATGAACTACGTCAAGGGCAACCAGACCAAGGCCAGCGAGCTGCTCGGACTGAACCGCGGCACGCTGCGCAAGAAACTCAAGCAGTACGATCTGCTGTAAGCATTCAATCAAACCAGAAAGGCGCCCGCGTAAAACCGGTCGCCTTTTTTGCTGACTTCCCTTGCTTTTGATGGAAATTGAGATGACCGACCAGACTACCCGCCTGCCGATCCGCCGCGCCTTGATCAGTGTTTCCGACAAGACCGGGATCCTCGAATTCGCCAGGGAGCTGGAAGCCCTGGGCGTGGAAATCCTTTCCACCGGCGGGACCTTCAAACTGCTGCAGGACAACGGCGTGGCCGCAGTGGAAGTCGCGGATTACACCGGTTTCGCAGAGATGATGGACGGTCGGGTGAAAACCCTGCACCCGAAAATCCACGGCGGGATCCTCGGTCGTCGCGGTATCGACGACGCCATCATGAACGAGCACGGCATCAAGCCGATCGATCTGGTAGCCGTCAACCTGTACCCGTTCGAAGCCACCATCAGCAAGCCAGGCTGCGACCTGCCGACCGCCATCGAGAACATCGACATCGGCGGCCCGACCATGGTCCGTTCGGCGGCGAAAAACCACAAAGACGTGGCCATCGTGGTGAATGCCAGCGACTACGCCAATGTTCTGGAAAACCTCAAGGCCGGCGGCCTGACCTACGCTCAGCGTTTCGACCTGATGCTCAAGGCGTTCGAACACACTGCCGCCTACGACGGCATGATCGCCAACTACATGGGCACCGTGAACCAGGCCGCCGAAACCCTCAGCACCGAAGGTCGCAGCGAATTCCCGCGCACCTTCAACAGCCAGTTCATCAAGGCCCAGGAAATGCGCTACGGCGAGAACCCGCACCAGAGCGCGGCGTTCTACGTTGAGGCCAAGCCTGCCGAAGTCGGCATCGCCACCGCCACCCAGTTGCAAGGCAAGGAACTGTCGTACAACAACGTGGCCGACACCGACGCCGCGCTGGAATGCGTGAAGAGCTTCGTCAAACCGGCCTGCGTGATCGTCAAGCACGCCAACCCGTGCGGCGTGGCCGTGAGCCCGGACGCCGAAGGCGGCATCCGTCAGGCCTACGAACTGGCCTACGCCACCGACACCGAATCCGCGTTCGGCGGCATCATCGCCTTCAACCGTGAACTGGATGCCGAGACCGCCAAGGCGATCGTCGAGCGTCAGTTCGTTGAAGTGATCATCGCCCCAAGTGTCAGCGAAGAAGCCCGCGCCATTGTCGCCGCCAAGGCCAACGTGCGCCTGCTGGCCTGCGGCGAGTGGTCGGCGGATCGAGTTCCGGCCTGGGACTACAAGCGCGTCAACGGCGGTCTGCTGGTACAGAGCCGCGACATCGGCATGATCGGTGCCGACGACCTGAAAGTGGTGACCAAGCGCGCACCGACCGAGCAGGAAGTCCACGACCTGATCTTCGCCTGGAAAGTGGCCAAGTTCGTCAAATCCAACGCCATCGTCTACGCCAAGAACCGCCAGACCATCGGTGTCGGCGCCGGCCAGATGAGCCGCGTGAACTCGGCGCGTATCGCCGCGATCAAGGCTGAGCACGCCGGTCTACAAGTGGCCGGTTCGGTGATGGCATCCGATGCGTTCTTCCCGTTCCGCGACGGCCTGGACAATGCGGCCAAGGTCGGTATCACGGCGGTGATCCAGCCGGGTGGCTCGATGCGTGATGCTGAAGTGATTGCTGCTGCCGACGAAGCCGGTATCGCGATGGTATTCACCGGCATGCGCCACTTCCGTCACTGATAAACCGATTCCCTGTGGGAGCGGGCTTGCCCGCGATGCAGACACCTCGGTTCTTCAGATAGACCGCAGTTATGCCTTCGCTGGCAAGCCAGCTCCCACAGAAAAGCGCCCCAACGGCGCTCAACAGAATTAGCGTCATCCGAGGTTTTTGAAATGAATGTTTTGATCATTGGCAGCGGTGGCCGCGAACACGCCCTGGCCTGGAAAGTGGCTCAAGATCCGCGTGTGCAGAAAGTTTTCGTCGCACCGGGTAACGCCGGCACCGCGATTGAAGCCAAGTGCGAGAACGTCGCCATCGATGTGCTGGCCCTCGAGCAGCTCGCTGACTTCGCCGAGAAAAACGTTTCCCTGACCATCGTCGGTCCGGAAGTGCCATTGGTGGCCGGCGTCGTCGACCTGTTCCGCTCCCGTGGCCTGGACTGCTTCGGTCCGACCGCTGGCGCCGCGCAGCTGGAAGGCTCGAAAGCCTTCACCAAGGATTTCCTGGCACGCCACAAGATCCCGACCGCCGACTACCAGAACTTCACCGAGATCGAGCCGGCCCTGGCTTATCTGCGTGAAAAAGGCGCACCGATCGTGATCAAGGCCGACGGCCTGGCCGCCGGTAAAGGCGTGATTGTTGCCATGACCCTGGCCGAAGCCGAAGACGCCGTGCGCGACATGCTCGCCGGCAATGCCTTTGGCGACGCCGGTTCACGCGTTGTCATCGAAGAATTCCTCGACGGCGAAGAAGCCAGCTTCATCGTCATGGTCGACGGCAAGAACGTCCTGCCGATGGCCACCAGCCAGGACCACAAACGCGTCGGCGACGGCGACAGCGGCCCGAACACCGGCGGCATGGGTGCTTACTCCCCTGCACCGGTGGTCACCGCCGAGGTGCACCAGCGCGTGATGGACCAGGTGATCTGGCCGACCGTGCGCGGCATGGCCGACGAAGGCAATGTCTACACCGGTTTCCTGTACGCCGGTCTGATGATCGACAAGGCCGGCAATCCGAAGGTCATCGAGTTCAACTGCCGCTTCGGCGACCCGGAAACCCAACCAGTGATGCTGCGTCTGCAATCAAGCCTGGTACTGCTGGTCGAAGCCGCGCTGGCTCAGGCGCTGGACAAGGTTGAAGCGCAGTGGGATCCACGCCCGAGCGTCGGCATCGTGCTGGCCGCCGGCGGTTACCCGGGCGACTATGCCAAGGGCGCGCCGATCAACGGTCTGGACGCAGCCGCCGCACTGGAAGGCAAGGTCTTCCACGCCGGTACTGCGCTCAAGGACGGCAACGTCGTGACGGCCGGTGGTCGGGTGCTTTGCGCCACCGCCATGGGCGCCAGCGTCGGCGCCGCCCAGGAGCAGGCCTACAAACTGGCCAAGGCCATCGACTGGGAAGGCTGCTTCTACCGCACCGACATTGGCTACCGCGCCATTGCCCGTGAACGCGGTGAGTCTCAGTAATAAGCTACGCTGTGTTTCCGGCAGGGGCCCATCGCCCCTGCCGGACTGTTCCGACGCTGCGCATCGTTATATTCTGGCATCAACCTACGAAGGGATTTCGCCGTGCGCTGGCTCAGGATTGCCATAGGCTTCACCGTTACGCTGTTGACCTTGCTCTGCATGCTCCCGGCCCAGGCCGCGCAAGGCAGTGGCTGGTCGGTATTGCTTGACGATCAGGGCAACCTCCAGCTGAGCGACATCCGCTCCGCCCGCTACACCAATCAATTCAGCCCCATCGAGCTTGACCGCCTGACCGCGGCCGAACCCGATGGCGCCTTGTGGCTGCGTTTCAGACTGGCGCCCGGCAAGCACGAACAAGTGCTGCGGATCTTCGCCCCCGACCTGTCGCACCTCAATCTGTATGTACTCGACGGTGATCGACTGATCGAACAACGCGACACCGGCACCGCTCAGCCCCAGGCGGAGCGACCGCTGCCCAGCAGCGATTTCATGCTGCCGTTGCCCCAGAGTGACAAGCCCCTCGATGTCTACCTGCGACTGGTCTCAGACCACCAGCTGCGCCCGTACATCACCCTGCAAGCGGCGGTGATGGCCGCGGCCAATCACAACCAGACGCTGATCTACGGCCTGCTGTTCGGCTGTCTGGCGATGTTGATCCTGCACAACCTGATCCGCTATGCCTACACCCGCTCGCGCAGCAGCCTGTGGCTCGCGGTGTGTGAAGGTCTGTTGAGCCTGAGCCTGTTGCTGTTGCTCAACCTCGCCGGCCCGTGGTTGCCGAACTGGCACGCGATCCAGACTCCCGGCGCCTATCTGGCCCTGCTGCTGACCGCGCCCGCCGGCCTGATGTTCGCCTACCGTTTCTTCGCCCCGCTCGGCCCGCATCCGCTGAACAAGCTGCTGATCGGCGACATCCTGTTCATCGTGATCTGCAGCCTGTTGCTGTTGTTCGTCAACACCCTGCCGCTGAACATCATCACCTACGCGCTGGTGGCCCTGGCCGGCCTGAGCATGCTGCTGGTGGGTTTCTACCACTGGCAGAAAGGCTACCGCCCTGCCCGGCTGTTCGTTGCCGCAATGGTGGTGTTCAACATCGGCACGCTGATCATCCTCCCGGCCTTGCTGGGGCTGACCCTGGTGGCGCCGCAGGGCCTGATCATGACCCTGATGGGTTTCATCTGCATCAGCGGCCTGTTGATGAGCATCGCCCTCGGCGAGCGTCAACGCAGCATCACCGAAAGCCGTTTCAGCATCAGCCGCGACCTCGCAGCGAGCAACGCCGAAATCAACGCCAAGGCCGAGTTCCTGGCCAAGATCAGCCACGAAATCCGCACGCCGATGAACGGCGTACTGGGCATGACCGAACTGCTGCTCGGCACGCCACTGTCGGTCAAACAACGCGACTACGTGCAGACCATCCACAGCGCCGGCAACGAACTGCTGACCCTGATCAACGAGATACTCGACATCTCGCGGCTCGAGTCCGGGCAGATCGAACTCGACGATGTACAGTTCGATCTCAACGCGCTGATCGACGATTGCCTGAGCATCTACCGCGCCAAGGCCGAACAGCAGAACGTCGAGCTCATCAGTTTCATCCAGCCGCAAGTGCCACGGGTCATCAGTGGCGACCCGACGCGCCTGCGTCAGACGCTGCTGAGCCTGCTGGAAAACGCCCTGAAGAAAACCGAAGAAGGCGAAGTGCTGGTGGTGGTCGCCCTCGACGAACGCAGCGCCGGCCCACGCCTGCGCATTGCCGTGCAGGACAGCGGCCAGCCGATGGATCAGGAAGAGCGCGACGCGCTGATGCACGCCGAGTTGCACAGCAAGCACTTCCTGTCGGCCAACCGCCTGGGCGGCAACCTCGGTCTGGTGATCGCCCGCCAATTGATCCGCCTGATGCAGGGCGAGTTCGGCATCAAGAGCGGCGCCAGCCAGGGCAGCACGCTGTGGCTGACTCTGCCGCTGGACCCAGATCGCCTGGAGCATCCGACCTCGGATCTCGACAGCCCGCTGCAAGGCGCGCGCGTGCTGGTGGTGGACGACAACGACACCTGCCGCAAGGTGCTGGTGCAGCAATGCAGCGCCTGGGGCCTGAACGTCAGCGCCGTGCCGTCGGGCAAGGAAGCGCTGGCCCTGCTGCGCACCAAAGCGCATTTGCGTGATTACTTCGACGTGGTCCTGCTGGACCAGAACATGCCCGGCATGACCGGCATGCAACTGGCGGCCAAGATCAAGGAAGACCCGAGCCTGAACCACGACATCCTGCTGATCATGCTCACCGGCATCAGCAATGCGCCGAGCAAGATCATCGCGCGCAACTCAGGGATCAAGCGCATCCTGGCCAAACCGGTGGCCGGCTACACCCTCAAGACCACGCTCGCCGATGAACTGAACCAGCGCAATCGTGGCCAGGTGGTGTTCCAGCCACAGGTTGCGAGCCCCGCCGCGCCGGTCAAGGTGCCGAGTGATTTCCGTATTCTGGTGGCCGAAGACAACACCATTTCGACCAAGGTGATCCGGGGCATGCTCGGCAAACTCAACCTGCAGCCCGACACCGCCAGCAATGGCGAAGAAGCCTTGCAGGCGATGAAAGCCCAGCGCTACGACCTGGTGTTGATGGACTGCGAAATGCCGATCCTCGACGGCTTCTCCGCCACCCAGCAACTGCGGGCCTGGGAAGTCGGCAACCAGCGCATCCGCACGCCGATCGTGGCGCTGACCGCGCACATCCTCGCCGAGCACAAGGAACGCGCGCGCCAGGCCGGGATGGACGGGCACATGGCCAAACCGGTGGAGCTGTCGCAACTGCGCGAGCTGATCGAGCACTGGGTGGCCCAGCGTGATCAGCAGAACCGAGCGACGACGCAACCGTCGTGAGCCGACAGACACGATAGCGCCTGTTAGACTCCCCCGACTTTCCCCGCCAGCGAGCCCGCGCCATGCTCCACGTGTTATTCAGTGTTTACCTGAAGATGCTGGTGCTCTACAGCCCGTTCTTCGTGTTGTCCTGCTTCATCAGCCTGACCCGTGGTTACTCGCGCAAGGAACAACGCCGCCTGGCCTGGAAAGTGGCTGTCGCCACCCTGGTCTCGAGCGTATTGCTGTACCTGTTCGGGCGGGTAATCTTCGATGTGTTCGGCATCACCGTGGATGCCTTCCGCATCGGTGCCGGCAGCGTACTGTTCATTTCGGCGCTGGGCATGGCGCAGGGCAAGTCCGCCGTGCAGACCGACAACGTGCAGCAGGACGTGACGATTGTCCCGCTGACCATTCCGCTGACCGTCGGCCCCGGCACCATCGGTGCGCTATTGGTGATGGGCGTCAGCCAGCCACACTGGGACGACAAGCTCTTTGCGATCATGAGCATCGCCCTCGCCAGCTTCACGGTGGGCGTGGTGCTGTATCTGTCCAACCGCATCGAACGGATTCTTGGCGATCAGGGTCTGCAGATCGTCAGCCGCCTGATGGGACTGTTTGTCTGCGCCCTCGCTGCGCAAATCATCTTTACCGGTGTGAAAGGTTATCTGGTGCCGTGAAGCAGAAATACACAAGGCCGCCGATGCAGACATCAGCGGCCTTTTTTGGTGGCCATCGAATCAGCGGGTGAACGATTCACTCGTTGCGATCAACGCCTTCATTTCCACGTATCCTTTGTCGACCTGATCAGCCATGACCGTGAGCAGCAACCGTTCAAGACTGAACCGGTGGTCACTTGTTCCGGTCCTGACATGGATCTCCATCGCAATGACCGGCCCGCCTTCCGAGGCGTACATATCGCGCACTATCAGACTGTGAGCGTTGTCCGGATCGATCAACACCAGTTGTCCGTCCTGCACCGTCAGCAACAGATGTTCGTTCGCAGACATCTCAAGGATCAGGACGGGCAGTTTTGAAGGCTGAATGTCCGGGGAAGGCTGGCATTCGAGCACGATGCAGTCCATACGCTGCCAGTCCTCGTCGTTCAGGCGACAGACCTGTTGCGGCGAGCCGAATGTCAGCAACAGCCTTTCAACGCCCTGCGGCACTACTGCCTGCGAACCCGGAAAGTCACCGCGAGATGCAATGAACATGACCTCTTCATCCCGTTTCGCCAGGCAATCCTGCATCCAGACCGAGATTGAAGGGGCCGGATCAAAGCGCTGAGTGAAG
The DNA here is from genome assembly GCF_016735645.1 of Pseudomonas sp. B7. Classification (NCBI taxonomy): domain Bacteria; kingdom Pseudomonadati; phylum Pseudomonadota; class Gammaproteobacteria; order Pseudomonadales; family Pseudomonadaceae; genus Pseudomonas; species Pseudomonas sp. B7. Next base: position 770,358 of record NZ_JAERRE010000002.1, on the reverse strand, counting down.
ACAACGTTATCCGCGGAGTCAAACGTCAGCGGCACAGATCCACTTTTAATGCCCAGAAACGCCGGCCATTGCCCGTCTGACGGTTTGCGAACGTCAAACAGCTGATCGGACTCGGGGACATAGTACCGATAGCGACCATCCTTCTCTCCGACCGGCATGAAGGCGGCATGAGGAAATGCCGAGACCAGCTTTTGCAAACGGCCGCGCAGCTGGACGTCGGTTGAATGATCAAGGGCGGACCAGCGATTTTCGACACCGAGGATTCTGGCCGGCCGGCCCTCGATCAACGCCAGGTTCACACCGTCCAGAGTCTGCGCCAGCAATCCTTGACCATGAACCTCGACCTCCGCAACCTGCCACTGATCCCAGACGGGCTCCACCTTCGGCAAATGCTCCCGGTTCAACAGCTTCGAGCCTTCGGCAAAGGCGACCCGAACGGCTGCGAAATCGACAAATGCCTGGCGATAGAGCTTGCCCGCCTCCTTGTCGAACACCCAGGCTGCCTTTCCTTCCGGCGTCATGGCGAGCAACGTCAGTTCCCCGCCAGAGCCGCCGTCCACCAGCAACAACTGCCCGGCGATGCACCAAGCCGCCAGGAATCCGGGACTGGAAGTACGAGTCAGACCAATGACCGCAAACGGCGCGGCCTTATACGCTTGAGCCAGCTTCGCCAATGCATCGATCCATTGCGGATTCAGTTCGAACCAGCGCTGACCGACACCGATGAACCGCAGTTCGCCGTCCCTGTCGACTTCGAACAGACGCCCGTCCTTTTTGGTGGCAATGTAACGACCTGCGGTGGAAGTCATCTCGACGACATCGTTTTCGATAACGTCGTCCAGGGTCTCCCTGTCTTCGATCCGGCTCAGCGCAACTCGAATGAGCGTTTCATCTTCCTTGTCATAAATAATCGCGTCCTGATTATCGACCCGGTCCCACATCAACATCGTCCGCTGCGTGACATCGAAATCATTGAGGATGAATTGGTTGTCATGCGGCCGAAGCCATCCAGAGTACGCAAACTCACCGTGGTCAATACAGCGCAACCCAATAAACGGCGCGGATTTCCAGGAGCTCAGCGACGCGGACATTTCGCTGGAGTCATCGGCATACGGCCTGGATCGCATGAACTGACTCAAAGGTTGTTTCCAGTACTCCAGTGTCCTTTGAAGTAAATCTTCAGAGTGACTACTGGCATGGAAGTGGGTGAATGTCAGCTTTTGTCCGCGAATCAGATATTCCAGCGAATAGTCGGTCTCACCCGACCCGGTGATTTCCTGAACGACACGCAGATCTCCGCCGACTGTGCCTTCGAAACCCTTGATTCTTGAACCCTGCGCAGGATTCATCAGGCGATAGCGATGATTGACCGTTCCGGAAAGGGCATCGACACGCCATATCGTCGGGTGGTCGGGATGGTAGAACCACGCATGCTCTGCGACGACAGCCCCCAGAACGATGCCTGTGTTCACTGCGTCCGGCAGATTGCGCGGATACAGCATGCGATCCCGCCCGGCGTCGTAGTACCCGGTGGTCGAGACAGGCCTGTTCGAGACGGTCAAAGGCACATGGAAACCGGATACTGGAATGTGTGACGACGCCAGTCGATTCGCCCGGCGCAGGCTCCTGAGCCTTGCCAGAACGGTATCGGAAATCCGATCCACGTCCGGCGGATCGATTGTGATGCCAACAGCGGATTTACTTGTTTGCCAAACCCTGTCGCTTTCCAGATCCATGCGAACCAGCAGCAACGCATTGTTTTTGCTGCGATCGACCTGAAACAGTTCGCCGCCCTTGAGCCGTATAAAACCTTCAAAGCCATCGATCCGGATGCCGTCGACGATAAGTACAGCGTCCTCGAACCGGACCTGTTCCTCACCGGCCCAAGGCGCGGAAATTACCCAGTCGGCTGTGGCACGAGGCGAAAACGCCACGACGGAAGGTCCGTCAACCAGAGGCGGCGAATTGAGGACAACCGATACCACACCCGGACTGAGCGTCAGCTGCACTTGTCCAGAATGGGCGGTGATCTCATAGGAAATCAGGTTGTTCCATTCGGCCGGCAATTGAGGTACGACCAACTGGCGGCAGTGTTCATTCAGGCTGATGCGGACAGTGGTCGGCTTGTTGAACGGATGCAGTTTGTAGAGGACATGAGGGAACGGGGCCGTGGAAAAGAACTGGAACCGTTGCTCGCCCCGCTCATCGAACTCCAGGCGTTTCTTCCACCCGTCGATGATATTGGGATAGGACGTACGCAGTCCGCTGCTGTCTTGCGCAACCGGTAATGGATAGTCCCCGTAATCCCAGAAACGCTGATAAGCCGTCAGGCGTTCTGACACATCCTCGTCGGGAGCAAAACCGGACGAGCCCAATTGGTATTCATATCCGTAGTAACAGGTTGGCGTGCAGGGCAATACAACTGCATTGACCTTATTCTGCCTGTCGATTCTCAGAGTTGATGGGAGGCGCAGCGCTTCGCGAATATTGATCGCCCGGTGCTGTTCCTGGTCTCTTGCATCGAAGGAGGGAAGCCCTACAGCCTGAAAGATCGTCGGAAAGAACTTCTGGCTATCGAACTCCACGCTGCCCCGCCGTAGATCCAGCGCTGTAATGACGGCTTCAGGTTCGAACCTCAGGACACCCTCCTCTATGTTGTGCCCCGACTCGGTGTAGGCTTCATTGATCAGAAACAAGTGCCGTCCGACCGCTCTGGCCTTGTCGCTGATTTGTCCCAGGTTGCTGGCAATGGCCGCTGCACCGATACCGATGCCCAACAAAGGAACCGACAGCACAGCGGCGGCTGCCCCCACCGTACCGCCGACAGCCAGCGCAGCTATATCCAGACCCAACGCCGCCACATTGAAGGCAAGCTGGGTGGCGAATCGCGAGCGTTGCTCATCATTGGTGGCCACGGTCAGGCCATGGATGTCGAAACCGATGTTGACCGCCGAGAACCCGAGGCCCACTCCCGACGCGGCGCGACCCAGCAGACGCGAGGACAGTGAAGCGTGACCCGCGGCAAGAGCCCGTTCACTCGCCGCCACTTGTCGCACCAGACTGACCATCTGCAGTGCATCTGTCGCGACACCGAAACTCAGTTGCGCATAGCTCACGTATGCCTGGACCTGCAAAGCGGTGGTCAATGCAGGAATCTGCCCCCCTTGACGTTGATACTCTCGACTGCGCATCTCATTGATGATGGCCTGGATAGCGAAGGCAAAACTCAAGCGGCTGCCGCCGTCAGAATCCGCCGGACCTCGCGCCGGACCCGCAAGGTTTTTTGCCAGACGCTTGATGTGCCTTGCGAGTTTGATGAAGCGTGAGTCGACGGTACTGACCTCGACCGAGACCTGGGGATTGCGAGCGTCAACCAGGGTCAGCGTGTAGTGCGTTTTCGATGTTTCCTTCACCGTCTCAAGCAATGGCAGATAGTGCTCCCCAAGTTTATTGTCACTGCGCAAACGCCGGGTTGCTTCTTCGAACTCGCCTGCCTGGTAGCGCGCATCAAGTTGCGCCAGGCCCTCTCCCATCCGCACGTTTTCAGAAAGCGAGCGCATGCGTGCCGACGCCTGTTCATCCCATACCGAAACCGTTCGGCCGACGGTAACCCGTTCGCTCTTCAGAAGGTCGTTCACGAGTAGTTTCGAAGGCAATACCTTGTCGGCAATCGCCTTCGTATCCAGTTCGATCACCGTGAACACGGAGTCCGTCGAACCGGCCAGACCGTAGAGCGCTGCCAAATCACCGTCACTGGCGAGGTGACCCTGTATGGCTCGCTGGAGTTGATCCGCCCGAGAGAATCCGTAAATCGCATAATTCGGGTCGAAAAAGCGATAGGCCGGTTTACCGTCAATGTGAATCCTGGCTACCAGCAATGCATGCTTGCCGGTGTCGAGCAGGTAGACAGCAGATCCGGTTTTCATCTCAAGATTGCGGACAATCACGTCAAGCCCAAGTACCCCGTTCGAGCGCCCGATCTCGGTCGTTGCAACGTCCGACAAATCATCCAGCGCGGCAAACATGGCTCGGGACTCGGCGTCAGTGGGGTCAAGACTGGCATTGGCAATCCGGCCGACCAGCGCACGCTCGGCCTCGTCCCCGAGCCCCAGCGCAGCGGCCATCAGCAATGCCAAGGGAAAGCAGCGGCGGCCGGGATCGTCGGTGCCCAGTCTCAACAGATCCTGGGGAAACTGTCGCGCCGAAATGGCCCCCGCGTTGTAAAACCGCTCCCGGACCCGCGCGGCACTTTCAAGGATTTTCGTCTGATAGTCGCGGCGCGCGGTGCTGTTGATCTGTGCAATGCGCTGCCCCCACTGGTACAGGGTCAGCGGCTCGGCCAATGCACGCACTTTCAGTTCGCCCGCTGTCTCCACGCCAGGTGTACCCCCATGGGCAAGGCCTGCTTCAAACGCGGGAGCCTTGCTCTCGTGGAGGACCTTTTCGATAGCGTTGTAGCGTTTGAAAAAACTCTCATCGGCGGTTCCCAGGGCGACCTCCTGGACTTTTTCCCAGGCCTCGGCAAAACCTTGGGCATCCACGTTCGGTGCGCGGAACAATCCCCCGATGACAGCCCTCTGCAAAGGACTCAATTGATCCAGTGCAACCGATCCGTGGGCAAGCCGGGTCAGGAAATCATTGAGATTGCCGGCGACCTGTTCCCCGTTGGAAACAGGCAGGGCGCTGTCAGGCTGCGCAAGGATTTGCTGTCGAACATCGAAACCCAGGTCGACGCGCCTGCCGACATCGATTTCACCACTGAGTTTGTCTCGCATGGCATTGATCAAGGGCTCGCCCAGATCATTCATCAGCTTCTGCAATACATCGGTCAAGAAAACCGGTTTACCTTCAATAACCGGCCAGCCCTGCTTGAATGTCATATGGTGCTCATTGAGCAACTCCGTCAGGTTGGCGCCATAACGTGACAGGAGCTTTCCATCCTTCCACTTGTTGTGTTCTTTCGTCAGCCATTGTTCTGGATCATCATTGACGGTCCAGCCAGAGATCATTTCCTCTTCGGTATAGACGTTATAACCACTTACCAACTTGAGATGATTACGGACATCATCAACATGATCGGGCAATAATTTATCTTCTATATACTTTGCCACTCCCGCCACCGCCCCACCCGGCCCGGTCAGCGTGATAGTTCCTCGTGCGCCGATACGAATTCCGTCTTGATAATACGTAGCAATGGCTTCAATGAGACTCGCCGATGAATAGTGATTTTTTGAACCTGGAAATCTTCCTTCAGCCTGTTTTTCATTGACGACGTTCTGAATGACGCTGATAACACGGCTATCATCCGTCGCCACGATGCCCGCTGCGTCCAGACGACGTTCGACTTCATACAAACAGTCATAATTCAAACGGATCGCTTGCATGTAGGCCATGGTCATTGCGCTGCGCGGGTGGGCCAGAAAATGCGCGTTCATTTCGTTGTTGGATGCAATGCCTCGCGCGACCCCCAGGCGAACAGCGTCCTGCGGTACCGAGCGGTCCTTCGGGGCAACGAATGTTCTAGAAAGACCCGGCTTCTCGCGGGCGAACGCGAGCAGTTTATCTTTATGCTCCGCAGGAATTTTGTCGGTTCTGTCTGTGTATCGGGACCGATCTCGACCGGGCATCAACGCGGCATCTTCGTTGAGTAGAAGTTGTAGAACGCCGACCTTCGCATCTGCGCTGAACTTGCTGATGTCCACCCCGCCCAGCCCGTCGGCAAACGGAGGCAAATAGTCCATGTCACTGTAGCGGCCGCCCTCCAGAAACCCGGCCTGCAACCTGACGACATCGCTGGCTGCCGCGAAATTTCCGCGCATGCCGACTTCCCGCTGATAGACATCCTGCAGAAAATGTCCGGCAAACTCATGGCCAACGTCACGCAGATGCAGATCGTCACTTGCCATCGCCAGATGCGAATCCAGACACTTCTGGCGGAACGCCTCCAGCACCGTCCGGTCCTTGCCATAAGCGCTGACCATCAACTGGATGCGGGCGTCATCCCTGCGTCCGGCCCATTGTGGCTGGTTGATGTAATCCGACATCTGGAGTTTCAGGATACGCGCGCGGTCTTCAATCATTTGCGACAGCTGCGAAGGTTTGCTGACTTGATCTCCCCCGGACTCCATCGCATGCGCCCTGGCGCTGTCGAGAATGACGCGGTTCATCTCGAAAGCCAGCAGCGCATCGCTGTCGTACCAGAGATTGAATCGGTAATCCTCCGGGCCCAGCAAGGCGCGCCAGATATTCATGTAGTCGCGCTGGATGTTGCCGACTTCACTGCCGCCTACCCAGACGAAGTGCATGATTTTCGGCACGGGACGAGCGACACCCGAAAGCATGGAAACGGTTGCGGAAAGCCGCGATGCGTAACTTTTAATACCGACACGCGCCCGTTCGATGACCGGCGAGGCGGGCCCTTCCATTCGCCCGGCCAACGATTCGAAGGTTTCCAGAAAGAGTTTGACCGGCAACTGCTTTTCGGCGATCGGCGCAGTTGCAACGACAGATTGAAAATAACGTTCCAGCGCCGAGTATTCGGCACTCGCCGAATACTCGGCGAACGCTGCCTTTATTGTCTTAAATTCGGACACTGAAGAAAACCAGGACAATTCTGCAACATCCCCTGGGACATATTCCATAAAAACCACCTTTAACCAACCATCCATTGAAGTCCGGTTCAAAACTACCCAAACAACACAAACATGGCAAAACCATGGAAATTCCAAACATTACAATCGAAACATTAAAAAACACCAACTCGAAGAACAACACACTAACTACCAAAAAACTCTCGCCTGCCGACCTGAAAACAAAAAAAAACAATAAACTTTCCGCACCACAAATTAAGTTTCGGCATTGGCAAACAGCCTGTTGCGCGCACAAACAAAAAGACCGCCGATGTTCGTATCGGCGGTCTTTTTTGTCAGTGTTCACGAATCGGCAGACGCAAGTCCTCGACGTTAAAGCGTAGAGTCGGCAGTGACTTTACCCTTCGCCTCATCCAACAGTTCTTTAAGTTTCACACTATTGCTCCCACCTCTGCGCTCCATCAACCAACGCACGAGCGACGATACCTTGCAACGTCGCAAGCCCTGAACCTCGAGCATCGCATCGCCACGCAGACTGGTATCACTCGCACACGCATTGCGCCAGATCAGATTGTGCTCGCTGTCCGGATCCACCACGATCAAATGATCCCCGACCAGACTTGCCTCAAGCTTCTGTGGCGAATCCGGCGACCAGATCAATCGGCCCGGAACCAAAGGCGTGCCGCCCAAAGGGAAACGGCAATCGACCACCAGAGAATCAAGCTTGCGCGCCAGCGCCGGCGTCAGATGACATTTCATCGAGCCACGGCCCATGCGCACCACCAACATGAGCACGTCGTCGGGGATCAACGGCATGAGGTCGTTCGCATCCATCCGTCCCTGGATCACGAGCACCTCGCCGACGCGCCGGACGTAATCCAGAGGGCCGATCCGATGCTTGCTCGGGAAGCCCTGGACTAAACGCGCCTCAGGCTCGTGCAGCAAGACGTCGGCGTATCGACGGGTTCCCAGCAACTGGAAGTCCTTGGGCAAATCCGCAGCGGCGACGCGGACCAATCGCCCGCTGTCGACGATGTACCACTGCTCGATGGGGTCTCGGGACGCAACGGAAATGAACGGACGATGCGCTTCCGTCGCCAGAAGGGCATGCAGACTCTCGGTCACGGACTCGCCCTGCGCCGCCACCCAGTCAGGCGCCACCGCGACAATCATCGGCTGTTCCTGATAATGCAATTCAAACACCACGCCATCGCGGGTCGTTCCCATGAGACCGGCGCCCTCAATCCAGACATCGGTGAAACTCTGCCGCTCCCATTCCCGTTCCGGCTTGGGCACGGCGTCAGCCTGACGCAACTGCGAGCCACTTCCGAATGCCGGGCCGAGTCGCTGCGGATCAACGAACGCCTGCCGCCAGACCGCTCCCGCCGCCGGATCGAACAACCAGGCCGACTGATTATCGGGAGTCAGTCCCAGCAGACGCACATCGGCGCTACCCACCTCACTCAACAACAGGCGGTTGCCCACGAACCAACCGTGGACACCTGCATCGGCGGCGACATTTGCAATGCCAACGATGGAGAACTGCTCAGCCTCGTGCTGAAGGGCCAGAGATTCCAGCGCCAGCCACCATTGTGCACGGCCCTTGAGCCAGCGCTCGCCGACTCCGGCAAACTGCGCGTTGCCATCGGCCCCCATCTCGAAGACCAGCCCGTCTTCGGTCTTCGCCAGATAACTGTTCTGCTCGGCGATTACCTCCTTGAGCCGATCAGGCTGGACCCAACGATGCGACCAGCGATTCTCGCCCTGCACCACGGTGCGCTCCACCCGGCACAACTTCTGGAAGAGTCGGTCGTAGATGACGAATACATCGTTGTCACCAGCAACGGTGAGCAACATCAGATCATTCAGATTCTGCACAGAGTCACGCCAGCCGCGCAGATGATGACGACGTGGCACCGGACGGATGATCAGGTTGTCCCGGGAACGAATCCACGCCATGTCGCGCAGTGTCTCATCCATTTTCCAGCAGATGGAAACGTAAGGCGCGAACTGCCAGTCGACCGTCGTGTATTCCCGCTCGCCGAGAACCGGCGGGAACAAAAACCTGTCCCCCAGCACAGGCACCCAGTCAGTCAGGGCATGACGGTCATCGAGCAACGCCTCGAATTGCAATTCAAGACCGCGGTTCACCGAACTCAGCCACATCTGTCCGTCGTGAATCAGGTAATTGAAGCGCTCAACCGTTGCGTCCGGCTGGACATATTCCTGCACGACGTGGAGAACCCCATGGCCGTCGGCTTCCACACTGCGAATCGTACCGGTCCCCTGCTTCCTGACCAGCAGGCGATAGCGATGGCTGAGCAGTCCGGTGCTCGCATCGACCTGCAAGATGTCGAAACCGTCTTTTTCATGGAAATACGCAAACTCGCCGGCTACGGCGGACAACATCAGATCCTCTTCCGAGAGATCGTAGTCGTTACGGATGTGCAGAACACGATCCTCTGCGGCGTCATACCAACCGGTGGTGTAACGCGGCGCTTCGGCTTTTTCAAAGGGGATCGGATAGTTGTTGATCCGCGTATAGGGCAGCGCCAATCGATGGTCCCTGGCCAACGCCAGCAGATGATCCTGCAACACCTGACCGTCGATGCCCTTCGGCGCCTGTTCCTGTACCACCACCAACCGGCGTTGCTGACTGCCCTCGACCTTCAGCAGGCGGCCACCGTCGATGACCAGAAACACCTCGGACGGTCCGGTTCCCGACATTTTGAACTGACAGTCCTTCACACTGAACGCGCCGGTCTTGCCGAATTGAATGTCGCTTTCACTCGCCCAGGGTGCTACCAGAATCCAGCGATTGTTCTGTGTGCCCGCTGACACCAGTTCGACATTGGCACCGGGACTGAGCACCAAGGTGCAGAGGCTTGCGCCACCTTGCAGTCGATAGGAAAGTTTGTCCTGCCACGCCGGCGGGATATTCGGCACCACCAGTTTGCGCTCCCGCGCATCGAGCTTGACGCTGATTTGGGTCGCACGGTAATCCGGCCACAGCCGATTGACGATGTAGTGGCTGGGGAACGAGTAGAACGAATGCAGGAACAGCCATTTGCCATCCGGCTTCCTCTTCTCCAGACGCCGGGCGATATCGAAGCCCGTGTCATGGCGTTGCGAGGAGAAAGGCAATGTCTGGTATTCGTAGCGATAGCAGGCCTGGGGCGTACACGGCAAAACGATCGCCTGGTCGGCCGGGGGAACGAAACGCATGCGGTCGGGATAACCCAGTTCCTTGCTGAGGTTGATTGCACGCGCGTAGTCCGCCTCGAATTCCGGCACACCGAAATGATCGCGCAGCGGGTAGAGTTTGGTGCTCTCCAGCGACACCTCTCCAGTGTCCATGTCAATGTCAGTGACTATCAGAGACGCGCGCGGCAGCCAGACATCCTGCGTGGGTTTGTAGTGGTAGGCCTGGCCGCGGTGAGCCTGTTCGAGCTCGTTGAAAAACAGACCGACCGCTTTCGCCTCCTCCGCAATGATCGCGTACGCCTGTGCCAATGCAGTCACGCCCACCGCCAGCCCGCCGATAATCACGCCCGCGCCACCCAGCACTGCTGCCGCCGTTCCGGCCCCGGCAAGCCCCGCGCCCATTCCGGCACCGGTCAGGGCGAGGCTGGTGGCATCGAATGTCAGCTGGGTGGCGTAGGTCACGGTTTCGAGATCGTTCTGCGCCGTCGCCAACTGATAAATATCGAACCCGACGTTGGCCAGCCCCAGCACAGCCCCCACGCCCTCATTGGCCACATGTCCAGCCACCGCCCCGATGGTTTTACCTGTCAATGGCGCCAGCGCTTCGCCGACGACCCGCGCACTGGTCCGGGCAATGATTTTTTCATCGCGCAGTGCCTCCTTTACCAGCGCGATCAGTCCCGCCGCGTCGAACAGAGTGCCATGTGCCAGTTGTGCATAGTTGACATACGCATGCCAGCGCACGGCAGTGGTCATGGTCCGGTCGTCGCCTTCGCGTCCACGCAGGGCATTCATCAATGCCTGAACTGCGAATCCGGCATTGAGGGTGTGAACAGCCGCCGCTTCTGTGGCTTGCTGCGTTGCACCCGCCTTGACCGGCTTGCGTCCGAGGGTCGAGAACAGCTCGGACAGATAGTTCCTGATACGCAACAGGCGCCCGTCGATGCTGGTCACCGTCGCCACGAGCTCACCCGTATTCGGGTCCAGCATGCCAAGCCGGTACGGGCCCTCGTGTGTGAACTCCAGCGAGCTGAACAATGGCACCAGCGGCGACACCGAGTCATGCCCTTCCTGCAAGCGCGACGTCGCGCTGGCAATCTGCTCGGCCCACCAGTGATGGTCGGCATCAAACAACGCGCGGCCCAGGCGCGGATTTTCCATCAAGGCTCGACCGTGCGCACTGTTCAGCCGCTGGCGAACCTTGCGCAACGGTACGTTCGGCAAGGTGTCCTCCGTGAACAAGTGTGCCACTTTGACGCCTGTCGACAGCATCTGCTCCGAGACCTGCTGGCCCTTTATGTCGATCAAATCGAACCGCGGATGGTCGGCCTCACCGTAGGCAGCGTAATGTCTGGCCATCCCCAACCGGAAGAATTTTCCCAGCGCCACTTTAAACGAGACGGAACTGTCGAATTCGAACACACCAAAGTTTGGATCGTAAAAGTGATACGTAACGTTGGTGCCGCTCTCGGTTCTGGCTACCAGCATCGAGTGATTGTCGGAGTTGAGCATCAGGGTTCGGGTACCGACTGATGCCTCCAGCGTTGCGGCGACTGTCTCCAGATCCAGCCGCCCCAGAACGGTACCCACGTCGCCGGCCTTGACCCCGTGCATTTCCTCCACAGCCTGCAAAAACGCCTGGGAGTCAGCCTGATCCGGCTCAAGTACCGCGAGGAAGAACCTTTCGCGCAAGCGTCGGCTGGCCGCTTCACCTTGCGTCAGGGCCGCACTCATCGCCAGCACGAGAGGGAAGCAGCGACCGGCGACCGTGTCACCCGCCCCGTGCAGCAACAGATCCTGCGGTACCATCTTGACGGTACCGGCCTCGAATTGGTTGAGCACCTGCTCCACCCGTTCCTGAACTTGCTGACGGTGTTCCTGGGTGGCGACATACTGAATCAGCGCGACCTGACGTCCCCAGTCATGCAGGGTCACCGCGGTGGACAATGCTGTTTTCTTCAGGCTCAGCGCATTGCTCGAACTCGTCGGCAACACGTCGGCGACACTTTTCAGCCCGGCAACGAACTCGGCTGGGCGCCGCTGGTAGAGATGCTGCTCGATCGCAGCGTAACGCCCGGAAGTCCCGCGTTCGCTGAGGCTGTTGATCAGGTTGTCCAGCGCGCCGCCCAGTGCGGCAAAACTCTGCTCATCCAGTGACTCTGCACCGAGCAATGCCCCGAGCGTCAGACGCTGCAGCGGGCTGAGGTGCGCCAGTTGCCATGCGCCTGTACCCAGACCTGTGAGAATTTCATCCAGCGCAAGACTTCGTGTCACCTCATGACTCCGTGACGCGGGCGGGCGCCGCCTGGTGTCCTGATTGCGGATCAACTGACGATCATTGAAATCAAGCGGTATCCTATCGGCAAACGTGACCGGGCCATCATGGCCGCTCATCATTGCTCGGGTGAAGGGCTCGCCAAGATGGTCAGCCATGCGTTGCAACAGTTCGGTATTGATCACATGGCGCCCCTCGATCAAGGGCCAGCCAAGTTCGAATTCAACGGTGGAGTGCTTGAGCAGTTCGTCAATATTGCCGGCGTAGCGGGTCTTGAATTGACCGTCGCGCCAGCGCTGCTTTTCGGATTCCACCCACTTGTCGAAGTCGGTTTCGTTATCTTTCCACGAGTGATCCAACTCTTCCTCGGTGGCTCGATTGACGACGAGCAAGGGTTCGATCGCCATTTCCTCGCGTGACACCTGCGCCCCCCGAGGCGTTAAACGGGCCTTCTCGAAATCACTCGTGCCATCCTTTATCCCCACTGGACCGGTCAGATAAATCGTCCCTTCACTCTGCGGGCGAATGCCATCGTTGTAGTAACTGGCGGCCGCATCGGCCAGGTAGGTCGCAAAGACCGACTCCATGTCCGGCAGGTCATTGATAGACCCGTAGGTGCGCTCGAGCTCTTCGAGCGCCAGTGATTGCATTGCCTCGGAATCCTCGGGTTTGACCCCCCTCTGCACAGCCAGTCGAGCGGTGGCATCCACCAGTCCGAGGTTGAACTCAAGACGCTTGAGTACAGACTCCAGCACCGCCGAGCCCGGGTGCGCCATCATGTACCCGTTACTGATCGTCGATCTCACCGCCACCGCTCGCAAAGCGTAGGGGCGGACAAGCAAATCCTGAGGTGGTTGAAAAACCTGGGCTAGCAGCGGTTTGCCTTTGGCAAACGCTTGCAGTGCCTGCCGATGCGCTTCGGGAATCTGGTCGGTTCTGTCCACATAGCGGCTTTTCAGCGCTTGCCGCCCCGGCATCCATTCCGGGTTTTCGTTGAGCAACAATTGCAACAGACCCAATCGGGCATCGTCACTGAAGCCACTGATATCGACCCCCCCAACCGACTTCAACAGTGGCGGCAAATTATCCACATCGGTGTAACTGCCACCCTCCAGGTGCAACACCTCGGCTCTTACAACATCCGACGCTGCGGCGAAATTGCCGCGCAAACGCATTTCACGCTGGTAAAGGGCCTGCAGCTGCAAAGGCTTCTCGGCGCCAGCCAGATCGCGCACCTGCACATCACCGTCGACAAGCGCCTGGATACTGTCACGGTTAGTTGTTTTCAGACGCCGTAGTTCCTGTGCGTCCTGCCCGTATCCTCGAACCAGTAACTGCATTCGCGCTGCATCGGCCGACTCGCCCTTGGCGACCGCATCATTAATGTATTGGTACATCTGCTGTTTTAGCGCAATGACACGCGCGACATAGAGCTCCCCCAATTCCCGCTCGGTCGCACTGTCGACACCACCGTGCTGCATGGCATCGGCTTTGGCAGCTTCTACAACAAGCTGGTTGGTTCGATATGCGAGCAAAGCATCATTGTCATACCAGACATTGATTTTATAACCCTGCCCGGCAAGTACCTTTTTCCAGACATTGATGTAATCACGCTGAATATCACCCAGCCCGCCACCGAGCCATACAAAGTGCAGGATTTTCGGCACTTGGGTGGCAGGAGCCTTCATCAGTTCAACGCCGTAGCGCAGACGCGCCTCAAAACCCTCGACCCGGTCGCTTACTTGCGCAAGGCTGAGGGCCGCCTCGCTGTCCGGGCTCGGGGCCGGTGCATTTTCCGCTTCACGGCGCACTCGATGGTTTCCCAGCTCTCCCAGAGCCTGCTTGAACAATGTCAGCGGCTGCAGCAGGCGTGGCGAATCGAGCAGACCGATGCAGGCGAAGTAATAACGAATCACTGCGTCGTACTGCTCAGTTCCTTTATGCGGCAATAATGCCCGCTCCAGGTCGGCCAGCTTGAACAAGTCGACGAACTTTACAAAGCCTTTCTCAACTTTTGAATTTTCAGCACCTTGCATTTTTAAATACTCTTTAAGTAACAACTCGTTCAAAAAAAACAAACGCACACATGAATGCCTCGCCAGGAGAAAGTCTCCAGAGCGATATAAAACGCATGTTAAAAACCCAAATACACGCCAACCAAAAGCGCGAAACCAATATAGAAAAAAACAACCAACCCAGACAAACACGAAACCATTCAAACAATGTCAATGGAAACATCCAAAGACATTCAATTTAAAAATTGAACACGGTCGAAATAGAAACTTTCCTTGTCCCCAAAAAAACAGGGTCGCGAACTCCTGTTCGCGCCCTGTTTTATTTAGTACTGCTCCAGCTTCCTGATACGTCGGAGCGAGAGGCTCAGCCCGCTGGCTTGCTACCGTACCAACGTGGCGTGTAGACCCACTTCCCGCCTTCGGCGCGGGGGAACGTGCAGGTGGTGGACGAACCGATCAACACCATAGTGCGCATGTCCACTTGATCCGGGGTCAACGCGCCGAGCGTCGTCACCCGCAACGTCTGCCCCGGCCGGCCGATGTCACGCCCGAGCACCACCGGTGTCTGCGATGTACGGTGTTGCGCAACGATTTCCAGGGCTCGGCCCAACTGCCACGGTCGCGAACGAGAGATCGGGTTGTAGAAGGCCAGCGCCAGATCCGCCTCGGCGGCCAGATCCAGACGCTTTTCGATGATCGACCACGGCTTGAGGTTGTCCGACAGCGACATCACGCAGAAGTCATGGCCCAGCGGTGCACCGGCCTGAGCGGCGGTGGCGAGCGACGCCGAAACACCCGGCAGGATTTCCAGATCGACGCTGTGCCACGCCGGGTCCGTCGACTCGTGCAACGCTTCGAGCACCGCTGCCGCCATGGCGAACACGCCCGGATCGCCCGACGAAACCACAATCACCGAACGTCCCTGAGCGGCCAGTCTGAAGGCGTGACGGGCACGCTGCATTTCTTCGCGGTTGTCGGTGCAATGCTGCACCTGATCGTCGCGGAAGGGGCCGGCCATGCGCACGTAGGTTTCGTAACCGAGAACGTCGGTGGCGCGGGCCAGTTCGGCTTTCACCGCAGGCACCATCAGCTCTGCCGCGCCCGGGCCGAGGCCGATGACGGCCAGACGGCCGCGCGGACGACCGATCTGCGAAACATCCAGCGGCTGTTCGGCCACGGCGATGGCAATGTCTCGGGATGTTGTGATGATTCGAGCGCCGGGGACTGCATCGCGAACCAACTCACCGATGTCATTCGCCGGCACGACAAAGCGCAGCGGCACTGCCAGTTCAAGCGCTGCTTCACGCAATGCCGGACTGGCCATCTGAGCATCGGCCGCCACCAGACAGGCCAGCGATTGAATCGCCACACCGGCCTGCTGCAATGCATCGCGAAGGGTGCCCGGCACGTCAGTCACTGACGAACCCACCGCCACCGCCACGCTGCGCGGATAAATCAGTAACTCACTGGTATTCGCCGCGCGAGCGGCGCTACCCACATGAATCGAGCGCTGTGCCTGTGGATCTTCCGGCAGTTGCGCCTGCTCAAGCCACGGCGCAGCGCCGTCGATGCGCACGCTGTGGCCGGCGAGCAGATCGGAGACAAAACGCTTGCCCTGCTCCAGATCGCCAAGGGCATAACCGCCGGGCGGGTTGAGCAGGCAGGTGCCGAAACGCAACTCACCGCTGGTGGTGATCGCCGCTGCCACTTCAAGCGCAGCTGCGATCTCGCGGGCCATGACATTCACCCCGCCCAAGCCGCCGAGCAGCGGCACCACGGCGCTGCCGTCTTCAGCCACGGCGAGCACCGGTGGCTCGACACCTTTCTCCAGCAACAGCGGCGCCAGGGTGCGAATGACAATGCCGGCCGCGCACAGGGCAATGATCGGCGTGTCCTGTTGATACAACTCGCGCAGGGTCGCGCCGAAGTCGCTGTAAGTCAGGTCGGCGCCTTCGACGCGTCCATTGAGGCCGTGAATCTTTGCAGCCGGATAGACCTGCTGAAGGCGACGGGCCGTGGCCAGCGCGCCCTGGCCGAGAATGACGATGGCCGGTGTGGAATGGGTCATCAGCCTTGCCACCGTTCGCCGGGAACAATGATCAGCGAGAAGTACGGCGATGACATCGGCTCGACCTCATCCAGCGACACGATCTTCTGGTTGGCCATGGTCGCGCGCTCGACGTACAGCGCACGTTCGGCCAGACCCAGCTCTGCCAACACGTCGCGCACTTTCGGGAAATTGCGCCCCAGTTTCATGATCACCGCCGCATCGGCATCGGCCAGACGGCGCTTGAGTTCTTCGTGAGGCAGCACGCCGGACAGCACCGACAGGCTCTGATTGCGATACACCAGCGGCGCGCCGAGCACCGACGCGCCGCCGAGCATCGAGCAGACGCCCGGCACCACTTCGGCTTCATAGCGGCCGGCGAGGCGGTCATGCAGGTACATGTAGGAGCCGTAGAAGAACGGATCACCTTCGCAGATCACGGCCACATCGCGACCGGCATCCAGATGCGCGGCCACTTCCTCGGCGGCGTCATCGTAGAAGTCGCTGATCACCTGTTCGTAGGACAGCGGTGCCGGCAGTACTTCGGTGGTCACCGGGTACACCAGCGGCAGCAGATTCTGCGCGTCCTGCAGGTGCGCTTCGATGATGCCGAACGCGTTACCCTTCTTGCCCTTGGCCACAAAGTACGCCACCACCGGCGATTCGCGCAGCAGGCGCAGGGCCTTGACGGTAATCAGTTCCGGATCACCGGGGCCGACGCCCAGGCCAATCAAACGTCCTTGAGCCTGCATCATTCGATCTCCGTGGCGAGGGCATTGACCGCAGCGGCGGCCATGGCGCTGCCGCCGAGGCGGCCCTGCATGATCACGAACGGCACGCCACGGCTGTTGGCGGCCAGCTCGGCCTTGGATTCGGCAGCGCCGACAAAGCCCACCGGGAAGCCGAGGATCAGCGCCGGTTTCGGGGCGCCGGCGTCGAGCATTTCCAGCAGATAGAACAGCGCCGTCGGCGCGTTGCCGATCACCACCACGCTGCCTTCCAGATGCGGACGCCACAGTTCCAGCGCAGCTGCCGAGCGAGTGTTGCCCAGCTCGCGCGCCAGTTCCGGCACACTGTCGTCGCGCAAGGTGCAGATCACTTGGTTGTTGGCCGGCAGGCGCGCGCGGGTCACACCTTCGGAAACCATCCGCGCATCACAGAGGATCGGCGCGCCAGCGGCCAGCGCATCGCGCCCGGCCTTGCCGGCGCCTTCGGAGAACTGCAGCCCGTCGATGGCCTCGACCATGCCGCAGGCGTGAATCACCCGCACCGCGAGTTTTTCCAGGTCGGCCGGGATACGAGCCAGGTTGGCCTCGCTGCGAATGATCGCGAAGGAGTTGCGATAGATCTCCTGACCGTCGCGGATGTAATCAAGCATCAAGGGGGCTCCGTGAGCGGGCGGCGAGCAAGGTCGCGGCCGCTTCGATAGTAAGGTTGTGAGCGTGCAGCGCGCCGAAACCCGGCAGCGCTGCATCGCGAAAATAGAGATCGTAGTGACCGGGGCCGACCGCCAGCAGAGTCACCGCAGCCCGATGTGCGGCGGCGCAGGAACGCGGGCAGCCGGACAGGTGCACATCCACGGCATGTGGCAACAGCGTAGCCAGCAGGCGGGCATCGTGTTTGGTGTCGGCCAGGCCTTTGCCGCAGCCGTTGGCGCCGGTGCAGGCGATCAGGTGCGTTAAAGGCTCTTCGACATGGGTCAGCAGGTTCAGCTTGCCCAATTCGTCGAGCACTTGAACCGCATCGGTTTCCCGCACATTGGGCAGCAACAGACTCTGCCAAGGGGTGAAGCGCAGGCTGCCGTCGCCGAAGGTTATGGCCAGTTGCGCAGCGCCACGCAGCATGTCCGGACCGAGGCGGCCGAGCGGCGGTGCGGCACCGACATAGACCTGACCGGCCGATGGCTGAGGGTGAATGCCGAGGTGCAACCCTTCCGGTCCGGCTGCCCGCTGCCAATCACCAGCGGCTTTCAGGCTGATCCGCTGACCGAGTTTTTCCAGGAACAGCGGCGCCGGGCATTCATCCAGCAGATGGCGCATCCGCGTCTGCTCCGGTCGGGCGAGATCAAGGAACAACTCCAGCACCGCGACCACCAGCGCATGTCCGTCCACAAGCGCCACGGCGGCCAACGGTCGCTCCGTCGGGCAACCCGCCAGGCCAAACGCCAACAGCGTGTTTTCACCGCTTTCGAATGCCGACAACCACAGATCATGGGGATGTTTGAGCATCGCCAGCGCTTCACCGCCATCCAGTTGCACGGCGAACTTGGCGCTCAGCTCGTGGAAGCGCGGATGGCTTTGCAGGGTCTCGAGGATCTGCCCGGCCAATGGACGGGTATCGAAGCGCATCTGTCGGTCAATGCCGGCGGCGGGGCTGAGCATCAGGTTGCGCACGTCGTCGCCGGCGGCGGTTCGCGGCCCGAGACCGGCGGCCAGCAGGCTGTCGATCAGCGCGGCGGACTGGTCGCCGATCCCGCGAATCTGCAGATTGCCCCGGTTGGTCGCCTCGATCGCCCCGCCGGCAAACCGCTCGGCGGCATTGGCCACCGCATCGGCCTGATCGGCCGTGATCGAACCTCCATCGAGCTTGATCCGGCAGATGCCACCATCCAGCGCCTGGACGATACGCAGCAACCCCGGACAGGCCGAGGGGCGTATGGCGTTGGACATCGGACGTTCGTTCAAGGGCTGACAGCTCTGTGGGAAAGGCGCTTCGCGGGCGAAGGCGCGGTATTATGCCTGCTTTGTCCGACGGCATGAAAAGTCTGCCCGTCGGAACGGCGCGTTTGCGGACACTTTTTTGAGGGGCTACAGATGTCACCCTGGCTGACAGTAGTAGGAATCGGTGAAGACGGCTTCAAAGGCCTGGGCAAGAATGCCCGGCGCGCCTTGATGGACGCTTCGCGGATCATCGGCGGTCAGCGTCAGCTGGATCTGTTGCCGGTGTGCATCCGTGGCGAGCGCCAGTTGTGGCCGAGCCCGTTTTCCCTGGCCCCGGTGCTCGAGCGTCGCGGTGAAGCCGTGTGTGTGCTGGCCAGTGGTGATCCGATGTTCTACGGCGTTGGCGCGAGTCTGGCGCGTCAGGTTCCGGAAGCCGAGATGCTGGTCCTGCCGGCCCCGTCGTCCTGCTCGCTGGCGGCGGCCCGACTGGGCTGGCCGTTGCAGGACGTCAGCGTGCTGTCGCTGGTGGCTCGCCCGCTGGCGGCTCTCAATGCACAACTGTTTGGCGGCGTGCGCCTGTTGCTGCTGAGCAATGACGGCCAGAGCCCGGCGGCGGTTGCCACGTTGCTGCGTGAACGCGGATTCGGCGCCAGTCGCCTGAGCGTGCTGGAACATCTGGGCGGCAGCGCCGAACGCCGGATCGACGGCAGCGCCAACGACTGGAACGATCCGCTCATTGCCGACCTCAACGTGATCGCCCTCGAGTGCCTCGCCGATCCGCAGACACCGCGCCTGTCGCGCCTCGCCGGCCTGCCGGACTCGGCCTTCCGGCACGACGGCCAACTGACCAAGCGCGACGTGCGCGCGATCACCCTCGCCCGCCTCGCCCCGACACCGGGCGAATTGCTCTGGGACGTCGGCGCGGGCAGCGGCTCGATCGGCATCGAGTGGATGCGCGCGCACCCGAGCTGTCGCGCACTGGCCATCGAGGCTGACGATGGTCGCCAGCAGCTGATCGAACACAACCGCGATGCGCTGGGTGTGCCCGGCCTGCAACTGATTCGTGGCAGCGCCCCGCAAGCTCTCGCCGGGCTGGAGCGACCGGACGCGATTTTCATCGGCGGCGGCGTGACCCGCGAAGGCGTGCTGGAAACCTGCTGGGCACAACTCAAACCCGGTGGCCGACTGGTCGCCAACGCTGTGACCCTGCAAAGCGAAATGACCTTGATGAGCTGGCGCGAACGCCACGGCGGCGAACTGACCCGCATCCACATCGCCCAGGCACAGCCGCTGGGCGAATTCGACACCTGGCGCCAGGCGTTGCCGATCACCCTGCTCGATCTGGTCAAACCCCTCGATGCGTGACGAAACCGCCGAACAACCCGCGCCCCTGCGCAGCGGCCTGACTACCGGCAGCTGCGCCACGGCCACCAGCCTCGCCGCCGCGCGCCTGTTGCTCGGTGGAGTGGTGGCGGACGCCGTGCAGATCGTCTTGCCCAAGGGCAAGCAGGTGCAGATGCGCCTGGAGTTCTGTCGGCTGACCAAGGACGGCGCCGAGGCTGGAACCATCAAGGATGCCGGTGACGACCCGGACGTGACTCACGGCGCATTGCTCTATTCCCGCGTGCAGCTGATGGCCGAGCCGGGAATTCGCTTCATCGCCGGCAAAGGCGTCGGCACCGTGACCCGTCCGGGTTTGGTGCTGCCCGTCGGCGAACCGGCGATCAACCCGGTGCCGCGCAAGATGATCAGCGATCACCTGACGCTGCTCGCCGAAGAAACCGGCTATCGCGGCGGCTTCGAGGTGACGGTCAACGTCGAGGGCGGCGAAGCCCTGGCGCTGAAGACCATGAACCCACGCCTGGGCATCCTCGGCGGGCTGTCGATCCTCGGTACCAGCGGCATCGTCCGGCCGTTTTCCTGCGCGGCGTACATCGCTTCGATCCACCAAGGCATCGACGTGGCGAAAACCAACGGCTTCCTGCACATCGCCGCCTGCACCGGCAACGCCAGCGAAGACACCATGCGCCGGGTCTACAACCTGCCGGAAATTGCCCTGATCGAAATGGGCGACTTCGTCGGCGCGGTGCTCAAGCACCTGCGCAAAGTACCTGTGGATAAACTCAGCCTGTGCGGCGGCTTCGGCAAAATCAGCAAACTGGCGGCCGGGCACATGGACCTGCATTCGCGTCATTCGAGCATCGACCTGCCGCAACTGGCCGAATGGGCGGCGGCGATTGGCGCCGACGACACCTTGCAACAAGCCATTCGTGGGGCGAACACCAGTCAGCAGGCGTTGGCGATCGCCAGTGCGGCTGGCGTTGCCCTCGGTGATGAGGTCTGTCGCCATGCTCTGGAGTTCGCACGCAGCGTGGTACCGGCGCAGGTCCAGGTCGAAGTGTTTGCGATAGATCGTCAGGGCGGCATCGTCGGCCATGCGGGAGCCTTTGTATGAAGCGAATCTTGTTGCTGGGCGGTGTGACTGAAGCGCTGGCCATCGCGCGCACGTTGGGGCCGGAACACATTTACAGCCTGGCCGGCGTCGGCCGGGTGCCGACCGATCTGACCTGTCAGGTGCGCGTCGGCGGCTACGGTGGCGCCGAAGGTCTGGCGCAGTTCATTCGCGCTAAAGGCATCACGCTTTTACTCGACGCGACCCATCCCTACGCCGCACAGATCAGCCAGAACGCCGCCACCGCCGCGCAACTCACCGGCATCCCCTGCTGGGCCCTGCGCCGCCCGGCCTGGCAACCGCAACCGGGCGATGACTGGCGCGACGTCGCCGACTGGGCCGAACTGATCACCGCCCTCGAACCCTTCCGCCGCCCCCTGTTCACCCTCGGCCGCGAACCGCTGCAACACCTCGATGAAATCCCCGCGCACCAGTTCTGGACCCTGCGCGCCCTCGACGTCTACCCCGGCAACGAACGCTGCGAAGTCATCGGCGCCCGTGGGCCGTTTCTACTGGAAGATGAGCGGGCGCTGTTCGAAAGCCGGCAGATCGACGTGCTGATCAGCAAGAACAGCGGCAGCACCGCAACCGAGCCGAAGCTGGACGTGGCGCGGGCGCTTGGGGTGCCGGTGATGGTGTTGAAGCGGCCGGTGTTGGCGGGGGTTGATCGGGAGTTTTGGACGGTTGCTGACGCCATCGCTGCCCTCGCGGCCGGAGTCCGACCGTGAAAAACAAAAAGCTCAAGTCCTACTGAGTGCTAGGACACTGCCCACAAGAACTTAAAGAATCGCTGACTATCTGCACGAGCGGCCCAGGCTTACGTTTAGCGTTTCATCGAATTTGTGAGCACGTTCCAATGACCGGAAAATTCACCCGCTTCGACATCAAGGACTTTCTCCACACGCCTGCTGAACTGGTGCACTACGTCAAGGCATGTTCGGAACTGGACTCAGGCGATGGACGATTCAACCGCGTGGCGCTCCGAGACTATAAGCAGACCATCCGATTGAGAATTCAATCTGATCCGGATTTCGCACAGGCATTGCGAATCGAAGCCGCTACACTCTTTCATAACGGCGAGACGGAACTGGCAAGCATGCTACTCGCACAATTGCATGTAGCGCTGCGACACCAAACCGCACGACGCTTTTTTACTTATCGGCCCTGATCAGGCTAAATAGCCGCGCCTGATCGCCCACCCTACGGATCTGTCCCATGAACCGACACCGGCTCGCATTTGCCTGGATCGCCTGCTTCGCAGTGCTGTTCAACATGCTCGCCATGCCGTTGACGGGAGCGATGGCGCAGGCGGCGCAGACGCCGGCCGAGCAGTTGCTGTGGAGCAGTTTCTGCACCGGCAGCGGGACGAAGATGGTGGCGATCGACATCGGCAGCCTCGATCAGAAAGCGCCGCAGAGTGGTGACCATCATTCGACCATGCAGCATTGCTGGTGCTGTTCCGGATCGGCGCCGGTGGTGGCGTTGCCGGGGCATTCGCCGCAGCTGTATTTCGCCCGATACGAAAGCAACCGCAGCGTGGCGCCCGCCTTGCTGCAAACCCCGACACCGCGCCAGCAATGGCCGAGCCTCAATCCCCGCGCCTCTCCTCTGGTTTGATTTGTTCCCGCATTTGACCTGCGTTTCAAATCGTTCTGGAGAACTGCCATGTTGAACAAACTCATCGTCATCGCTGCGCTGTTGCTGCCTGCGTGCTTCGCCCATGCCCACGAATACAAGGCCGGCGAGCTGGAAATCGCCCACCCGTGGTCGCAGGAACTGCCGCCGAATGCGCCGACGGTTGCCGCGTATTTCATCATTCACAACGCCGGCAAGACGGCTGACCGCCTGCTCAGCGTCGATTCGCCGATCGCCCCGACGGCCGAACTGCACGAGCACGTGATGCAGGGTGATCTGATGAAGATGCAACAGGTGTCGAACGTGGCCATCCCGGCCGGTGGAAACGTGACCTTCGCGCCGATGGCCTATCACGTGATGCTGATGAATCCGACCGACCGCAGTCTGCTGACCGACGGCAAGCGCTTTCCCCTGACGATGCACTTTGAAAAGGCCGGTGACGTGACCGTCGAAGTCGCCGTGCAGAAGAAGCCGCCGGAAGCCACGCAAGCCCACGCGCACGCCCAGTAACCGTTCCGGCAGACCCCGCCCATGCGCCCCCTGAGCGCCAGGCCCTCCCTGCAACGCCGTCAGACTGAACACCTGACCCGCGGCAGCTGGATCGCCCTGTTCGCCATGTTGATGATCTTCATCGGCCCGCTGATTTCCCAGTCGATGCCGATGGATCAGCACGCCTCGACCTCCATGCCGATGAGCATGGACATGTCGATGGACATGCCGGGCATGGATCATTCCGGGCACGGTGCACAGCCCTCCGCGGAACACTGTCCGCCGCAATCCGCACACCACGTGCTGTGGGAAAAGTGCGGCTATTGCAGCCTGCTGTTCAACTGCCCGGCGCTGACCGGCGGTGGCAGCTTCGCCACTTTCAGCATTCCACTGGTCAACACCTTCACCCCACCCTCCCCGCGCCTGGGCCATGCCCGGCAGACTTTCTTCCCCGGCGCCCGCACCCGCGCCCCGCCCATCGCAGCGTAAACACCCACCTCTGATTGCACACGGTTGAGAAGACAGCCTCAGGCTGCCGGCCGTGTCGTTTACGACTGTTCGATGGAAATTGTCATGTCCAGGTTTTCTGCTGTCCCACGCCCGGGTTCTGCCCCGGCGTCCTTTGCCCTGAACGAATCCCGCGTTCGTTTCAGGCACGCTACCGCCGTCCTTTGCGGCGTCCTGCTGTCCCCGCTGGTCCACGCCGACGAACACGCCGGCCATGCTGACGAACTGAGCCCGACGGTGATTACCGCCATCGCTCCGAGCTCGCCGCTGACCATCGTCACCAACCCGAAAGACCCGCGCCAACCGGTGCCCGCCAGCGACGGCGGCGACTACCTGAAGACCATTCCAGGCTTCGCCCTGGTGCGCAACGGCGGCACCAACGGTGATCCGGTGCTGCGCGGGATGTTCGGTTCGCGCCTGAACATCCTCACCAACGGCAGCATGATGCTCGGCGCCTGCCCCGGCCGGATGGACGCGCCGACCTCGTACATCTCGCCCGAAACCTACGACAAACTCACCGTGATCAAAGGCCCGCAAACCGTGCTCTACGGACCGGGCGCGTCGGCCGGCACGATCCTGTTCGACCGCGAGCCAGAAAGCTTCGGCGAACTCGGCACCCGGGTGAACGCCAGCGTGCTGGCCGGCTCCCACGGGCGCTTCGACAAGGTCGTTGATGCGGCGGCCGGCGGCTCGCTGGGCTATGTGCGGGTGATCGGCAACACCGCGCATTCCGACGACTACCGCGACGGCAACAACGACATCGTTGCCTCGCGCTATGACAAGTGGAACGGCGACGTGGCGCTGGGCTGGACCCCGGATGCCGACACCCTGATCGAACTCACTGCCGGCAAGGGCGACGGCGAAGCGCGCTACGCCGGACGCGGCATGGACGGCTCGCAATTCCTGCGCGAAAGCCTCGGTCTGCGTTTCGAGAAATCCAACATCACCGATGTGCTGGAGAAGCTCGAAGCCCAGGTCTACTACAACTACGCCGACCACGTGATGGACAACTACACCCTGCGCACGCCGTCCGGCACCGGGATGATGGCCGGTCCCATGGCATCCAACGTCGACCGCCGCACCCTCGGCGCGCGGATCAAGGCCACCTGGCGCTGGGCCGATATCCAGCTGATCACCGGCCTCGACGCGCAGACCAACGAACACCGGCAGCGCAGCGGCATGGGCATCGATACCTACAAGGATCAGCCGTACACCAAGGACGCCGACTTCCATAACTACGGGGTGTTCAGCGAAATGACCTGGTACGCCGCCGACCGCGACCGTCTGATCACCGGCGCCCGGGTCGACCGTGCCTCGGCCAGGGATTTCCGGCAGACCACCGGTTCGGGAATGATGTCGCGCCCGAACCCGACTGCCGGCGATACCCGCGCCGACACCCTGCCGAGCGGCTTCGTCCGTTACGAGCATGACCTGGCCGACAGCCCGACCACGCTCTACGCCGGCCTCGGTCACGCCCAACGGTTTCCGGATTACTGGGAGCTGTTTTCGCCCAAGTCCGGCCCGGCGGGTTCGGTCAATGCGTTCGATTCGATCAAACCGGAGAAGACCACTCAGCTGGACTTCGGCGTGAACTACAAGGACGCCAATCTCGAAGCCTGGGCCTCGGGCTACATCGGCGTGGTGCGCGACTACATCCTGTTCGATTACACCCCGACGATGATGGGCATGAGCACTTCCCGCGCCGAGAACATCGACGCGCGGATCATGGGCGGTGAACTCGGTGCCGCCTACAAACTCACCGACAACTGGAAAGCCGATGCGACCTTGGCCTACGCCTGGGGCAAAAACAGCAGCGACGGAAAGGCACTGCCGCAGATGCCGCCGCTGGATGCCCGCTTCGGCCTGACCTACAGCGAAGACAACTGGAGCGCCGGCGCACTGTGGAGGGTGGTTGCCGCGCAAAACCGTATCGACCAGAACAAGGGCAACGTGGTCGGCAAGGATTACGACAAGAGTTCGGGCTTCGGCGTGTTCTCGCTCAACGGCGCCTACCGGATCAACAAACACTGGAAGGTCAGTACCGGCGTCGACAACCTGTTCGGCAAGGCTTACGCCGAACACCTGAACCTGGCGGGCAACGCCGGGTTCGGCTACCCGGCCAACGACCCGCAAGCGATCAATGAACCGGGGCGCACGCTCTGGACCAAGGTGGACATGAGTTTCTAACCCTGAAGGGCGCTCGCTCCCTTCAGGGAGCGGGCGGCAACAGACAACGAGAAGATCCAAGCCAAGCGGAGCACACGTGATGAAACAGCCCAAACCGAATTTCTACAACCTGGCCTGGCGTTGGCATTTTTATGCCGGATTGTTCGTCGCCCCATTCATGGTGATGCTGGCCCTGACCGGCATCATTTACCTGTTCAAGCCGCAGCTCGATTCGCTGATGTACAGCAGCCTGCTGAACGTCCCCGCCGGGCATCACACGGTGCCGGCCGATGACTTGCTGCAAAAGGTCAAAAGCGCTTATCCACAGGGCCAGGTCACCCAGTACCTGCCGCCGGTGAATGCCGAGCGCAGCGCGCAGTTTGTCGTGGCCAATGCCGGCCATGAGCTGAACGTGTTCGTCGATCCGTACCACGGCGACATCCTTGGCGAGCAGGATGCCAGGCAGAACCTGCAAGCCATCGCCCGGGCGATTCACGGCGAGTTGATGATCGGCACCGTCGGTGACCGACTGATCGAAATGGCCGCCGGCTGGGGCGTGGTGCTGGTGGTGTCCGGGGTTTTCCTGTGGTGGCCGCGAGGTCAGGCAGCGGGGATTCTGTGGCCACGCCTGAGCAGTCGCGGCCGCGTGCTGTGGCGTGACCTGCATGCCGTTACCGGATTCTGGGGCGCCGCGTTGCTGCTGGTGATGCTGCTCAGCGGCATGACCTGGACCGGTTTCTGGGGCAAGCAGTACGCGCAGGTGTGGAACGTGTTCCCGGCGGCGATGTGGGACAACGTGCCGACTTCCGATGTCGAGGCCGGCAGCCTCAATAACGCCGCGCGCCAGACCGTGCCGTGGGCGATGGAAAACACCCCGATGCCGATGTCCGGCGACCACGCCGAACACATGGCCCACGGCGGTATGCAACACGGCCCCGCTGCACCGACCATCCGCCTGCAGGACGTGCAAAACATCGCCGTTGAGCGCAAGGTCGAGCCGGGCTACAGCATCACAATGCCGACCACCGCCGCCGGCGTGTTCACCATCGCCGTGTTCGCCGACGACCCACGCAACGACGCGACCCTGCACATCGATCAGTACACCGGCAAGGTTCTCGCCGATGTGCGCTTCGAGCAGTACGGCGCGGTTGCCCGGGCCACCGAGATCGGCGTGATGCTCCACGAAGGCAAGATGTTCGGCACCTTCAACCAGATCATCGTGCTGCTGATCTGCCTGATGATCCTGCTCAGCGCCGTCAGCGGCGTGGTGATCTGGTGGAAGCGCCGCCCGCAAGGAAAATTCGGCGTGCCGCCGCTGCGTCATGATCTGCCGAAGTGGAAAACCGGGGTGGCGATCATGCTGGTGCTGGCGGTGGTGTTTCCGCTGGTGGGGGCTTCGCTGGTGGTGGTGTGGTTGCTGGATCGGCTGCTGTTGTCGCGTCTGGCCCGGCAAACTGAATCTGCTTCAACTTCATCGTGAATCTCGCGAGATGCGCGATCCAGACAGATCTTTAAACTGCCGAGGCTTAATCTCCGGCAATTTTTAGTGTTACTGTATAACGCAAATTTGCTGCTCTGCCCGCAGCCATGCACTGTCATGAGGCTGCGGGCTTTTCTTTTGAAGAAGTGATTCACCGTCCCGATGAACAAGTACCTCTTGTCCAGCCTCTGTCTGTTCGCCTTGAACCACAGCGCCCACGCCGACAACGCCCCGCTGACGCTGCCCACCGGCACCATCACCGCCCTGGCCAATGACGACCAGACCGTCAGCCTGAGCACGCCAACCAGCGCCGGCTCGCGCCTGAACCTCAGCGCGATGGAAACCCCGGCCAGCGTCGAAAGCCTCAGCGGCGAGCAAGTCCGCGCCCGTGGCGATCGCAGCGTGCAGGACGCGGTGTCGCGCAGCACCGGCATCAGCCGCACCGGCACGCCGGGCGATGGCGGCACTTCGTTGCAAGCCCGGGGTTTTACTGGGCAGAGTTCGGTGATGCAGTTGTATGACGGTAACCGCCTGTACACCGGCATGGGCACCGTGACGTTCCCGGTCGACACTTGGTCGGTGGAGCGCGTCGATGTCCTGCGCGGCCCGGCCTCGGTGCTGTACGGCGAAGGCGCGACCGGTGCGGTGGTCAACGCGATCCCGAAAAAGCCGTTCGAAGGCGAAATCGAAAACCACGTGCGCGTCGGTTACGGCTCGTTCGACCGCCAGCAGCAGGCGTTCGACAGCGGCGGCTCGCTGACCGACACCCTGAGCTATCGCCTCAACCTCAACCGCCTGCGCAGCAATGGCTGGGTCGATCGCGGTGATTCATCCAGCGACTTCATCAGCGCCGCCCTGCGCTGGCAGGCCACCGACGATCTGAGTTTCACCCTCGCTCACGATTACGGCGATCAGCGCCCGCAGAACTACTTCGGTACGCCACTGATCAACGGCCAGTTGAAGGACAGCCTGCGCAACAAGAACTACAACGTGCGCGACGACAAACAGCACTACAACGATCAATGGACGCGCCTGACCAGCGACTGGCAGATCAACGATGCAGTCAGCGCCAACAACGAGCTGTACTACCTCAAGGCCCAGCGCCGCTGGCAGAACGCCGAGAACTACAACTTCGACGTTGACAGTCAGCAGCTCAGCCGCAGCGGCTATTTTGGCATCGGCCATAAGCAGGAACAGGTCGGCGACCGCCAGACCTTCACCTTCAAGCACTCGCTGTTCGGCCTCGACAGCCAGACCGTGACCGGCGTTGATTACAACCGCATCCGCTTCCAGCTCGACAGCAACTCGCCGTTCAACGACGTATTGCCGAACGGCCAGCCGCTGGATCGCTATCACCCGCAGACCGGCTATTTCGAGAGCGCCGATCCGTATCGCGATCAGTTCGACAGCACCACCAAACAGATGTCGGTGTTCGCCGAAAACCGCACGCAACTGAGCGAACGCTGGTCGCTGGTGACCGGTGTGCGCCGCGACTACGTACACGTGGATCGCAACAACCTGGTCGACGGCAGCCAGAGCGACAAGCCCCTGACCGGCAACAACTGGAAGGCCGGTCTGGTGTTCGCGCTGACCCAGGACACCTCGTTCTACGGCCAGGTCGCCACCAGCACCGATGGCATCGGCGGTTTGATTTCCCTGAGCCCGAGCCAGCAGCAATATGACCTGTCGACCGCGCGGCAAACCGAGATCGGCCTGAAGCAGTTGTTCTGGGATCAGCGTGGTGAGTTCACCCTGGCGGCGTATCGCATCGTGAAGAAGAAGCTGCTGACTGACGACCCGGGCAACCCGACGCTCAAGCAGCAGGTCGGCCAGCAATCGTCGAACGGTGTGGAGGCCAGCCTCGACCTGCAACTGCAGAACGCCTGGCAACTGCAAGCCAACGCTGCAATCGTGAAGGCCAAGTACGACGATTTCGAAGAAGTGGTCGGTGGCGTGCCCGTGTCGCGCAACGGCAATCGCCCGGTGGACGTGCCACGCCGCACTGCCAATCTGTGGCTGAGCAAGGCGCTGACCGATGACCTGAAAGCCGGTGCCGGCGTGCGTTATGTCGATGCGCGCTACGCCGACATGGCCAACCGCAACGAGCTGCCGAGCTACACCGTGGTCGATGCAACGCTGTCGTGGAAAGCCCTGCGCAACACCACGCTGGGCTTGCAGGTGAACAATCTGTTTGACCGGACGTACGCGCAAAGCCAATACAATGAGGGCCAGCAGTGGATTCTGGGTGAGCCTCGTTCGTTCTTTGTCACCGCTGACTACACCTTCTAGAACAGGAACGAAATGAGCTCACTGTCCCTCACCGATCTCGCCTGGACACCTCTGGGCCACGGCCATTGCCATCACCAGTTCCAGCTGCGTGACGCCTCGTTGCAAGTGGCCGCCGGTGAGTTCGTCGGGCTGATCGGGCCCAACGGCAGCGGCAAGACCAGCCTGTTGCGCTGCGCCTATCGCTTCAGTCAGCCGGAACACGGTGAGGTCAGGCTCGATCACCACAACGTGTGGAAACAATCCTCGCGCTGGTGCGCGCAACGCATCGCTGTGGTGCTGCAGGAGTTCCCCGACGCCTTCGGCCTGACCGTCGAAGAAGTGGTCGCCATGGGCCGCACGCCGCACAAAGGCCTGTTCGATGGCGACACGCTGGAAGACCGCAATCTCGCTACCCAGGCCCTCAAATCCGTGGGCCTCGATGGCTTCGAAGATCACGCGTTCGCCACGCTGTCGGGGGGTGAAAAACAGCGCGTCATACTCGCCCGGGCCCTGACCCAACAACCGCAACTGCTGATCCTCGACGAGCCGACCAACCACCTCGACCCGCGCTATCAGCTGGAGCTGCTGCAACTGGTCAAGCGCTTGCAGATCGGCACGTTGGCGAGCATCCACGACCTGAACCTGGCTGCCGCGTTCTGCGACCGTTTGTATGTGATCAACCACGGCCGGATCGTCGCCAGCGGCACGCCGCAGGAAGTGCTCACCGTAGAACTGCTGCGCGACGTGTTCGGCGTCGAAGCATTGATCGATCCACACCCCCTCCACGGCTACCCGCGAATCACCTGGATAACCCGACCATGACTGTGCGCTCCCTGCTTTGCCTCGCCCTGTTGCTGGGCACCACCCAAGCCTTTGCCGAGGCCACGAAGTACCCGCTGACGATCCAGAGCTGCAATCGCGAAGTGACCTTCAAGCAAGCGCCGAAACACGCGGTCAGTCACGACATCAACATGACCCAGATGATGCTCGCCCTCGGCCTCAAATCGAAGATGGCCGGCTATAGCGGCGTCAGTGGCTGGAAATCGGTGACGCCTGAAATGCAGTCGCTGCTCGACGGTTTGCCGGAACTGGCGGCCAAGTACCCGTCGGTAGAAACCCTGCTCAACGCCAACGTCGATTTCTTCTTCGCCGGCTGGGATTACGGCATGCGCGTCGGTGGCGATCTCACCCCGCAGACCCTGCAACCGCTGGGCATCAACGTCTATGAGCTGACCGAGTCCTGCGCCTTCGTGATGAAACGCCCGGCCGCCACGCTGGACGACACTTACAACGACCTGCGCAACCTCGGAAAGATTTTCGACGTGCAGGACCGTGCCAACGCATTGATCGCAGACATGCAAAGTCAGGTCGCGGAAATTCGCAAAGACCTGCCTGCCGAAAAACCACGGGTATTCCTGTACGACAGCGGCGAAGACCGCGCCATGACCTCCGGCCGCCTCGGCATGCCGCAAGCGCTGATCGACGCCGCCGGCGGGCGCAACGTGCTCGATGACGTCGAAGCGAGCTGGACCCGGGTCAATTGGGAAACCGTGGTCGAGCGCAATCCGCAGGTGATCGTGATCGTCGACTACAGCGAAATCACCGCCGAGCAGAAGATTGAATTCCTGCTGAAGAACAAGGCGCTGCAATCGGTGGACGCGATCAAGAACCAGCGCTTCATCGTCATCCCTTACGTGCAGGCCACGCCGGGGATCGACAACGTGCTGGCGGTTGAAACCCTGGCCAAAGGGTTTCACGGCGAATGATCGATCGTCGCTATGCGCTGCTGCTGATCGCCCTCGGTGCCGTGCTGCTGGTGTCGTGCGTGGTGTCGCTGGGCTTCGGCCCGGCGCGGGTGCCGGTGGACGTTGTGTGGCAGATTCTGCTGCACAAACTGTTCGGCCTCGGCGTGCCGGACTGGAGCGCCGGCCAGGAACACATCGTCTGGCTGATCCGCGTGCCGCGCATGTTGCTCGGTGCGCTGGTCGGCGCAGGGCTGGCGTTGATCGGCGCCGTGCTGCAGGCAGTTACGCGCAATCCGCTGGCCGATCCGCATCTGCTTGGCGTCACCTCCGGCGCCACCCTCGGCGCAGTGATCGTGGTGCTGCACGTCGGTGAAATCGTCGGCCTGCTGACCTTGCCGATTGCCGCATTCATCGGCGCATTGTTGAGCATGTTTCTGGTACTGGGCATCGCCAACCGTCAGGGCCGGCTGGACAGTGATCGTCTGCTGCTGTGTGGCGTGGCGGTGTCGTTCGTAATGATGGCGATCGCCAATCTGCTGCTGTTCATGGGCGATCACCGGGCCAGTTCGGCGGTGATGTTCTGGATGCTCGGTGGCCTCGGACTGGCCCGCTGGGAATTGTTGGCGGTGCCGGCGTTGAGCGTCCTGCTCGGATTGATTCTGCTGATCGGCATGGCCCGTCCGCTGAACGCCTTGATGGCCGGCGAACAGACCGCCGTCACCCTTGGCCTGAATGCCCGGGCGGTGCGTCTGCGGGTGTTCGTGATTGCTTCGTTGATGACCGGAGTGCTGGTGTCGATCAGCGGCTCCATCGGCTTTGTCGGGCTGATGGTGCCGCACATTGCCCGGCGCCTGATCGGTGCCGAGCATCGGCGTCTGCTGCCGGTGTGCGTGTTGCTCGGCAGCGTTTTCCTCGTCTGGGTCGACGTCGCGGCGCGGACGCTGATCGCCCCCGAAGACCTGCCCATCGGCGTCGCTACCGCAGCTCTTGGCGGCCTGTTCTTCATCGGCCTGATGCGCCGCCGCTGAATCCTGCGGGTGCGCCCCAATCTGGCGCACCCCGCTGCACCTTTGCATGCAACACGTCCCCTCATGGTGCGCCGTCTCCGCGCGCGACCGCTCTAAACCGACATTTCCCTGCCCAAACCCGACCGGGCACAGCCCTTGCAAAACAGCCTTCAGTCGTTCGCATCTGCCAACCATAAAAAACTTTAACGTTCATGGAGATCGCACAATGAAGCGTCGCAGTTTGATCAAGGCTTTCACACTCACGGCATCCATTGCCGCGATGGGCATGACCTGGACCGTACAGGCCGCCGAGACCATCAAGGTCGGGATTCTGCATTCGTTGTCCGGCACCATGGCGATCTCCGAAACGTCGCTCAAGGACATGGCGTTGATGACCATCGACGAGATCAACGCCAAGGGCGGGGTGAACGGCAAGATGCTGGAACCGGTGGTGGTCGACCCGGCGTCGAACTGGCCGCTGTTCGCGGAAAAGGGCCGCCAGTTGCTGACTCAGGACAAGGTCGCGGTGGTGTTCGGCTGCTGGACCTCGGTATCGCGCAAATCGGTGCTGCCGGTGTTCGAAGAACTCAACGGCCTGCTGTTCTACCCGGTGCAATACGAAGGCGAAGAGATGTCGCCGAACGTGTTCTACACCGGCGCCGCGCCGAACCAGCAAGCGATCCCGGCGGTTGAGTACCTGATGAGCGAAGAAGGCGGCAGCGCCAAGCGCTACTTCCTGCTCGGCACCGACTACGTCTACCCGCGCACCACCAACAAGATTCTGCGTTCGTTCCTGCATTCCAAAGGCGTCGCGGACAAAGACATCGAAGAGGTCTACACCCCGTTCGGCCACAGCGACTATCAAACCATCGTCGCCAACATCAAAAAATTCTCGGCCGGCGGCAAGACCGCGGTGATCTCCACCGTCAACGGCGACTCCAACGTGCCGTTCTACAAAGAGCTGGCCAACCAGGGCCTGAAAGCCACCGACGTACCGGTGGTGGCGTTCTCGGTGGGCGAAGAAGAACTGCGCGGCATCGACACCAAGCCGCTGGTGGGCAACCTCGCGGCATGGAACTACTTCGAGTCGGTGGAGAACCCGGTGAACAAGAAGTTCGTCGATGACTGGAAAGCCTACGCGAAGAAACACAACCTGCCGGGCGCCGACAAGGCCGTGACCAACGACCCGATGGAGGCCACTTACGTCGGCATTCACATGTGGGCGCAGGCGGCGGAGAAAGCCAAATCCACCGACGTCGACAAGGTCCGCGAAGCCCTCGGCGGCCAGACCTTTGCCGCGCCGTCGGGCTACACCCTGACCATGGACAAGACCAATCACCACCTGCACAAACCGGTGATGATCGGCGAGATCCAGAGCGACGGTCAGTTCAACGTGGTGTGGCAGACCGAGGGGCCGATTCGGGCGCAACCGTGGAGTCCGTTCATTCCGGGTAATGACAAGAAGCCGGAGTATGCGGTGAAGAGCAACTGAGTTAACCCGCTCAACCTGATCGTTCCCACGTCGAGGCGTCGAACCGTCTGCGTGGGAATGCCTCAATGGACGCTCTGCGTCCGCTTTTGGGACGCGGAGCGTCCCGGGCTGCATTCCCACGCGGAGCGTGGGAACGATCACTACGCAAGGCCATTTCATATGCCCACTGCCCTTTACCGCTTGATCCTGGCCGTCGCACTTTTGCTGCCGATGGCCGTCCATGCCGGGGATGCGGAAGACTTCGTCGCCGCCAACCCGATGCAACAGGCCAAACTGCTGGAAGCCTGGGCCGCGCAGCCCGATCCGGCGCGTGGCGAACTGATCAACGCCCTGCAACAAGGCGAACTGACCGTCGACGGCCAACCCAAGACCCTGCGCCTGAACAACCGCCTGCGGGGTCTGATCGACACCGCGCTGGCCAGCCACCAGTTGCTCGCCGCCGACGCCAAAACCCGTCTGACTGCCGCGCAGCAATTGCAGAAAAGCGCCAAACCGGCGCAGCTGAAATTCCTCGACCGGCAACTGGCTGGCGAAATCGATGAAAGCGTCCACGCCGCCCTGAGCCTGGCACTGGCCAACCTGCAACTGGTCGACACTGACCCGGCGGTGCGCCTCGCGGCCGTGCGTCTGCTCGGTGAAACCGGCGACCCGCTGGCTCGCACCCGCCTCGAAGGCTTGCTCGAACCCGGCATCGAAACCGATGCCAACGTGCGCACCGCCGCCGAAACCAGCCTCGCCCAGGTCAAGCGCAAACTGCTGGTCGGCGAACTGCTCGGCCAGGCGTTCAGCGGTATGTCCCTCGGTTCGATTCTGCTGCTCGCGGCACTCGGCCTGGCGATCACCTTCGGCCTGCTCGGCGTGATCAACATGGCCCACGGCGAGATGCTGATGCTCGGCGCCTACTCGACCTACGTCGTGCAGTTGATGTTCCAGCGCTACGCCCCGCAGGCCATCGAGTTCTATCCACTGATTGCGCTGCCGGTGGCGTTCTTCGTCACGGCCGCCATCGGCATGGCCCTGGAGCGCACGGTGATCCGTCACCTCTACGGCCGCCCGCTGGAAACCCTGCTCGCCACCTGGGGCATCAGCCTGATGCTGATTCAGCTGGTGCGTCTGGTGTTCGGTGCGCAAAACGTGGAAGTGGCAAATCCGGCATGGCTGTCCGGCGGGATTCAGGTGTTGCCGAATCTGGTGCTGCCGTACAACCGCATCGTGATCATCGCCTTCGCCTTGTTTGTGGTGGTGCTGACCTGGCTGCTGCTGAACAAGACCCGCCTCGGTCTGAACGTGCGTGCCGTCACCCAGAACCGCAACATGGCCGCCTGCTGCGGCGTGCCCACCGGGCGCGTCGACATGCTCGCCTTCGGCCTCGGCTCGGGCATTGCCGGGCTCGGCGGCGTGGCGCTGAGCCAGATCGGCAACGTCGGCCCGGACCTCGGCCAGAGCTACATCATCGACTCGTTCCTGGTGGTGGTGCTCGGCGGCGTCGGCCAACTGGCCGGCAGCGTGTTCGCCGCGTTCGGCCTGGGCATCGCCAACAAGATTCTCGAACCGCAGATCGGTGCGGTGCTCGGCAAGATCCTGATCCTCGCGCTGATCATTCTGTTCATCCAGAAACGTCCGCAAGGCCTCTTCGCACTGAAAGGACGGGTGATCGACTGATGAACCAGCCTCTACTAGTCACGGCCACGCAAAAGGCCGGCCCCAAAGTCACCCTCGCCGTCGGCGTGGTCGTTCTCGCGTTGCTGATCGCCCTGCCGCTGCTGTCGCTGTTGCCGGCAGACAGCGCGCTGCATGTCTCGGCTTACACCCTGACGCTGGTCGGCAAGATTCTCTGCTACGCCATCGTTGCCCTGGCGCTGGATCTGGTCTGGGGTTATGCCGGCCTGCTGTCGCTGGGCCACGGTCTGTTCTTCGCCCTCGGCGGTTATGCGATGGGCATGTACCTGATGCGTCAGGCCGCCGGTGATGGTCTGCCGGCGTTCATGACCTTCCTGTCGTGGACCGAGTTGCCGTGGTACTGGAGCGGCACCGGCAGCTTCCTCTGGGCGATGTGCCTGGTGGTGTTGGCGCCGGGGTTGCTGGCACTGGTGTTCGGTTTCTTCGCCTTCCGCTCGCGGATCAAGGGCGTGTATTTCTCGATCATGACCCAGGCCCTGACCTTCGCCGGGATGCTGCTGTTTTTCCGCAACGAGACCGGCTTCGGCGGCAACAACGGCTTCACCAATTTCCGCACGATCCTCGGCTTCGGCATCACCGAACCCGGAACTCGCGCGGTGCTGTTTCTGGCGACGGTACTGCTGCTGGTGGCGAGCCTGTTCATCGGCTGGCGCCTGGCCCGCAGCAAGTTCGGCCGGGTGCTGACCGCGTTGCGCGATGCAGAGAACCGCTTGATGTTCTGCGGTTACGATCCGCGCGGTTTCAAGCTGTTCGTCTGGGTCTTGAGCGCAGTGTTGTGCGGCCTGGCCGGTGCGTTATACGTGCCGCAAGTGGGGATCATCAACCCGAGTGAAATGTCGCCGACCAACTCGATCGAAGCCGCCGTGTGGGTGGCCCTTGGCGGGCGCGGCACGCTGATCGGCCCGCTGCTCGGCGCCGGCGTGGTCAACGGCATGAAGAGCTGGTTCACCGTGGCGTTCCCCGAATACTGGCTGTTCTTCCTCGGCGCGCTGTTCATCGTCGTGACGTTGTACCTGCCCAAGGGCGTGATCGGTCTGCTGAAGAAACGAGGTGAATCATGAGAGTCACGGCGAGCGCTGAATTCATGCTGGAACCGGCGTTTTTCCCGGTGGAACCGAACAAGGACGAAGGCACCAGCCGCGACTCGATCGGCCTCGGGCAGCGCGTCGGTCCGGGCCTCGACACCCGTCACGGCACGATTCTGACCCTGGAAGACATCAGCGTCAGCTTCGATGGCTTCCGCGCGCTGAACAATCTGAACCTGTACATCGGCGTCGGCGAACTGCGCTGCATCATCGGCCCCAACGGCGCGGGCAAGACCACGCTGATGGACGTGATCACCGGCAAGACCCGGCCGAGCCACGGCAAGGCCTGGTTCGGTGAAACCCTCGACCTGACGCAGATGAGCGAAGTGCAGATCGCCCAGGCCGGCATCGGTCGCAAGTTCCAGAAACCGACGGTGTTCGAAGCGCTGAGCGTGTTCGAAAACCTGGAGCTGGCGCAGAAAACCGACAAGTCAGTGTGGGCCAGCCTGCGGGCGAAGTTGAGCGGCGAGCAGAAAGACCGGATCAGCGAAGTGCTCGACACCATTCGCCTGACCACCTCGGTCAATCGCCCAGCGGGGCTGCTGTCCCACGGACAGAAACAGTTTCTGGAAATCGGCATGTTGCTGATGCAGGACCCGCAATTGCTGCTGCTCGATGAACCGGTGGCGGGCATGACCGACGCCGAAACCGAGTTCACCGCCGAGCTGTTCAAGTCGCTGGCGGGCAAGCATTCGCTGATGGTGGTGGAACACGACATGGGCTTCGTCGGCTCGATTGCCGACCACGTCACCGTGTTGCATCAGGGCAGCGTGCTGGCCGAGGGGTCGCTGGAACAGGTGCAGGACAACGAGCGCGTGATCGAGGTTTACCTCGGTCGCTGAAGAGGAATCGGATCGTTCCCACGCTCTGCGTGGGAATGCCGCCATGGACGCTCCGCGTCCGCCGTTATGTGACGCGGAGCGTCACGGGATTCATTCCCACGCAGAGCGTGGGAACGATCACCGGGGAGAGTTTGAACATGCTGCAAG
This sequence comes from Pseudomonas sp. B7, assembly GCF_016735645.1. Taxonomy (NCBI): domain Bacteria; kingdom Pseudomonadati; phylum Pseudomonadota; class Gammaproteobacteria; order Pseudomonadales; family Pseudomonadaceae; genus Pseudomonas; species Pseudomonas sp. B7. The sequence continues at coordinate 732,572 of NZ_JAERRE010000002.1, read as the reverse complement.
TCGACAAGCTGCACCAGTACTACGGCGGTAGCCACATCCTGCGTGGTCTGAGCTTCGACGTGAAGGTCGGCGAAGTGACCTGCCTGCTCGGCCGTAACGGCGTGGGCAAGACCACGCTGCTCAAATGCCTGATGGGCCTGTTGCCGGCCAAGGAAGGCGCGGTGAACTGGGAAGGCCAACCGATCACCACGTACAAGCCGCATCAACGGGTGCACGCCGGAATCGCCTACGTGCCCCAGGGCCGGGAGATCTTCGGCCGACTGACCGTGGAAGAAAACCTGCTGATGGGCCTGTCGCGTTTCCCCGGCAGCGAAGCCAAAGAGGTTCCCGCGTTCATTTACGAGCTGTTCCCGGTGCTGCTGCAAATGAAACAGCGGCGCGGCGGCGACCTGTCCGGCGGACAGCAACAACAGCTGGCCATCGGTCGTGCACTGGCCAGCCGTCCGCGTCTGCTGATCCTCGACGAACCCACCGAAGGCATCCAGCCGTCGGTGATCAAGGAAATCGGCGCAGTAATCAAGAAGCTCGCCGCCCGTGGCGACATGGCGATTCTGCTGGTGGAGCAGTTTTACGATTTCGCCGCCGAACTGGCCGATCAGTACCTGGTGATGTCCCGGGGCGAGATCGTGCAGCAGGGCCGTGGAGAAAATATGGAAAGCGAGGGTGTACGCGGACTGGTTACGATCTAACCTGTAGCGTCCTAACGATAATCAGAAAACATGAACTTACCTGTTGCGACTGCCCTGTTTACCCCGAGCTGGCATGCCGAGCTTGAGCTGGCCTATGCCCGCTTCGGCGATTGCACGCGCCCTACCCGTCGTCGCCACCTCGGTCCGCTGCGGGTGCAAAAGCATCTGTACGCCGAAGGGCCCGAGGTCTGCCAGCACATCATTGTCCACCCGCCGGGCGGGATTGCCGGCGGTGACCGGCTCGACATCAGCGCCCGCGTCGCACAAGGCGCCTGGGCACAGATCACCAGCCCCGGCGCGGCCAAGTGGTATCGCGCGGCGGGGCCCGCTTATCAGTCACTGAACCTGCATGTCGCTGATGGCGCGACACTGGAATGGCTGCCCCAGGAAACCATCGTCTACAGCGCCGCCCAGGCTGAACTCACGACATCGATTGAGCTTGAAGGCGATGCGCGGCTGTTCTACTGGGACGTGGTAGCCCTCGGGCGGCCGGCCAGTGGCGAGCGTTTCGACCTCGGGCATTTCCAGGCACATCTGGATATTCGCCGTGATGGCCGGTTGTTGTGGCATGAGCGCCAGCGCATCGTTGGCGCTGACGGCTTGCTTGATTCGCCGATCGGGCTGGATGGCCATCCGGTGTTTGCGACCTTGCTGGTGACCGGTGAGATCGATGCTGAATTGCTGGAACGCTGCCGCTCGCTGGGCCACGAAGTGCGCGGGGATCTGACGCAATTGCCCGGTCTTTTGGTCGCCCGTTGCCTGGCCAGTGAAGCGTTGCTGGCGCGGGCGTGGCTGATCGATCTGTGGCGATTGCTCAGGCCTGCGCTGCTTGGCCGCGAAGCCCTGCCCCCCCGAATCTGGAACACCTGATTTTCTTCAACTGCCGACAATGGATTTCAAACGATGGACCTGACCCCACGCGAAAAAGACAAGCTGCTGATCTTCACCGCCGGCCTCGTGGCCGAGCGGCGACTGGCCCGTGGCGTGAAGCTCAACTACCCCGAAGCCATGGCCTACATCTCGGCGGCGCTGCTCGAAGGCGCCCGTGACGGCCAGACCGTGGCCGAGCTGATGCACTACGGCACCACCCTGCTGACCCGCGAGCAGGTGATGGAAGGCATCCCGGAAATGATCCCGGAGATCCAGGTCGAAGCGACGTTTCCCGACGGCACCAAACTGGTCACCGTCCACCAACCGATCGTCTGAGGCCGTGCCATGACCTACACCATCCGCGATGCCCTGCACGCTGACCTGCCGGCGATCCGCGACATCTACAACGACGCGGTGCTCAACACCACGGCAATCTGGAACGAATCCGCCGTCGACCTCGGCAACCGTCAGGCGTGGTTCAGCGCACGCCAGGCCCAGGGCTATCCGATCCTGGTGATCGTCAACGCCGACAACACCACCCTCGGCTACGCTTCGTTCGGCGACTGGCGGCCGTTCGACGGTTTCCGCCACACCGTCGAGCACTCGGTCTACGTGCGCAGCGACCAGCGCGGTAACGGCCTCGGCCCGCAACTGATGACCGCGCTGATCGAACGCGCGAAAACCTGCGACAAGCACGTCATGGTCGCCGCCATCGAAAGCGGCAACGCCGCATCGATCCGCCTGCACGAGCGCGCCGGTTTCATCACCACCGGGCAGATGCCCCAGGTCGGCACCAAGTTCGGCCGCTGGCTCGACCTGACGTTCATGCAACTGACCCTCAATCCTGGCGCGGAGCCGCCGCCCGCCAACAAGGAGTGACACCGATGAACCCCGCCCAACTGCGACGCGTCAATGCGGAAAGTTTTGCGCACTATCGTCAGGGCCTGATCGAGCTGCTGCTGGACGCCGTGGGTTATGGCGCCAGCGTCGGCTTCATGGCTGATCTGGATGCCACCCAGGCTCGCGCCTATTTCGATGAAGTGCAGGACAACCTGAACAAGGGCAACGTCTTGCTGTGGGTGGTGGTCAAGGACGAACAGGTGCAGGCCAGCGTGCAACTGGGCCTGTGCCAGAAGGCCAACGGCCTGAACCGCGCCGAAGTGCAGAAACTGCTGGTTCGCGAACACGCCCGGCGGCGCGGCCTCGGTCAGCAATTGATGGAAGCGCTGGAGCTGACGGCCCGCCAGTACAAGCGCGGCATGCTTTACCTCGACACCGAGGCCGGCTCCCCCGCCGAAGATTTCTACAAGGCCCTGGGTTACACCCGCGCCGGGGAAATCCCCGACTACGCCTGCGACCCGAACGGCACCTATCGCCCGACGGCCCTCTATTACAAAGTCCTGCAAGGAGCGAACTGATGATTCCCGGCGAATACCGGATCCAGCCCGGCGAGATCGAACTCAACGTCGGTCGCCGTACCGTCAGCCTGAAAGTGGCGAACAGCGGCGACCGACCGATCCAGGTCGGCTCGCATTATCACTTCTTCGAAACCAACGACGCCCTGACCTTCGACCGCGCCGCCAGCCGTGGCATGCGCCTGAACATTCCGGCGGGCACCGCAGTACGCTTCGAACCGGGCCAGAGCCGCGAGGTAGAACTGGTGGATTACGCCGGGCACCGGCGGGTGTTCGGGTTTGCCGGGCGGGTCATGGGTGACCTCTGAGTCCGCGTGTACCGCAGCCCCTCACCCCAGCCCTCTCCCAGGGGAGAGGGAGCCAACCACCGATAACTGCCCCACCGCGATCAGTCCCCTCTCCCTCTGGGAGAGGGTTAGGGTGAGGGTCGATGGCTCACCGCTATTTTCCTGAAGGACGCCAGATGAAGATTTCCAGACAAGCCTACGCCGACATGTTCGGCCCCACCGTCGGCGACAAGGTGCGCCTGGCCGACACCGAGCTGTGGATCGAGGTCGAACAGGACTTCACCACCTACGGCGAAGAAGTGAAATTCGGCGGCGGCAAAGTGATCCGCGACGGCCAGGGCCAGAGCCAGTTGCTGGCGGCCGAAGTGGTCGACACCGTCATCACCAACGCGCTGATCATCGACCACTGGGGCATCGTCAAAGCCGACGTCGGCCTCAAGGACGGACGCATCGCCGCGATCGGCAAGGCCGGCAATCCGGACGTGCAGCCCGGCGTGACCATCGCCATCGGCGCCAGCAGCGAAGTGATCGCCGGCGAAGGCATGATCCTCACCGCCGGCGGCATCGACACCCACATCCACTTCATTTGCCCGCAGCAGATCGAAGAGGCGCTGATGAGCGGCGTCACCACCATGATCGGTGGTGGCACCGGTCCGGCCACCGGCACCAATGCAACGACCTGCACTTCGGGGCCGTGGCACCTGGCGCGGATGCTCCAGGCCGCCGACGCGTTCCCGATGAACATCGGCCTCACCGGCAAGGGCAACGCCAGCCTGCCGGAGCCGTTGATCGAACAGGTCAAGGCCGGCGCCATCGGCCTCAAGCTGCACGAAGACTGGGGCACCACCCCGGCGAGCATCGACAACTGCCTGAGCGTCGCCGACCAGTACGACGTGCAAGTGGCAATCCATACCGACACCCTCAACGAGTCCGGTTTCGTCGAAACCACCCTCGGCGCGTTCAAGGGCCGGACCATCCACACCTATCACACCGAAGGTGCCGGTGGCGGCCACGCGCCGGACATCATCAAGGCCTGCGGTTTCGCCAACGTACTGCCGAGTTCGACCAACCCGACCCGGCCGTTCACCCGCAACACCATCGACGAACACCTCGACATGCTGATGGTCTGCCACCACCTCGACCCGAGCATTGCCGAAGACGTGGCGTTCGCCGAAAGCCGCATCCGCCGCGAAACGATTGCCGCCGAAGACATCCTCCACGACCTCGGCGCGTTCTCGATGATCAGCTCCGACAGCCAGGCCATGGGCCGCGTCGGCGAAGTCATCACGCGCACCTGGCAGACCGCCGACAAAATGAAAAAGCAGCGCGGCCCGCTCGCGCAGGACGGCGAAGGCAACGACAACTTCCGCGCCAAACGCTACATCGCCAAGTACACGATCAACCCGGCGATCACCCACGGCATCAGCCATGAAGTGGGTTCGGTGGAAGTCGGCAAGTGGGCCGATCTGGTGCTGTGGCGCCCGGCATTCTTCGGCGTGAAACCGACGCTGATCCTCAAGGGCGGCGCCATCGCCGCGAGCCTGATGGGCGACGCCAACGCGTCGATCCCGACCCCGCAACCGGTGCACTACCGCCCGATGTTCGCCAGTTACGGCGGCTCGCTGCACGCCACCAGCCTGACCTTCATCAGTCAGGCGGCGCAGGCGTCGGGATTGCCCGAAGCATTGGGCCTGAAGAAGAAAATCGCGGTGGTCAAAGGTTGCCGCGACGTGCAGAAAACCGACCTGATCCACAACGACTATCTGCCGAACATCGACGTCGACCCGCAGACCTATCAGGTCAAGGCCGATGGCGTGCTGCTCTGGTGTGAACCGGCCGAAACCCTGCCGATGGCGCAGCGTTACTTCCTGTTCTGACAACCGACAAACGCAAAAAAGGCCCCGAGCACCTGCCTGACGCACGGTCTCGGGGCCTTTTTCGTGATGCTGGAAAACCACTGGGCAATGGGTCGTGTATTTCTCGCCAAAGGGACTAATATTCGATTCGCTGTCGCCTTTATTCAGGAACTGCCCATGCGTCTTTCCGAGTTCATCCTGGCCAATATCGACGCAATCGTCGATGAATGGGAAAAGTTTGCCGCTACCATTACCCCGCCCGCCGACCATCTGGACTCGGCCGGTCTGCGCGATCACGCCAGCGCCATCCTGCGGGCCGCCGCTCGCGACATGAGCAAACCGCAAAGCCGCGACGAACAGGTCGCCAAGGCCAAGGGCGAAGGCCCGGAGAAAAGCCCGAGCCTGGATGAAGCCGGAGCCAGCCATGGCGAGCTGCGCCACACCGTCGGTTTCGATCTGGTACAGATGACCTCGGAGTTTCGCCACCTGCGCGCCGTGGTGATCCGACGCTGGGTCGAGCATATCGAATTACCGGACACCACCTGCTTCCAGGACATGATCCGCTTCAACGAAGCCATCGACGAAGCCCTGGCCGAATCGACCGCCGCCTATGCCGAACAGGTCAACCGCTCACGGGACATTTTTCTCGCCATTCTCGGCCATGACCTGCGCGCGCCCCTGCAAGCGGTGAGCATGTCCACCGAGTTGCTGATGCGCAAAACCACGCTGGAAGGCGATGCGCTGACTTGTGCGCTGAACATCAAACAGGGCGCGCGGCACATGGCGGCCATGGTCAGCGACCTGCTGGAACTGGTACGCAGCCGCCTGGGCAGAAGCCTGCCGATCGAACCGGCGCCAATGGATCTGGCCGACGCGGCGCGAGCAGCCATTGCCGAAGCGTGCGCCGGCAATCCGGACAGTGACCCGACATTGAACACCGAGGGTGACACCCGTGGTGTCTGGGACGCTGGTCGGATCGATCAACTGCTGCAGAACCTGATCGGCAATGCCTTGCAGCATGGCTCTGATCCGCGCGAAGTGATCGTGACGTTGAAGGGGGAAGCCAGGCAGGTGCTTCTGACCGTGCACAATTACGGCCCCCCCATTTCCGAAGAGGCCATCGGCACCATTTTCGACCCCTTGGTACGCAGCGCCGACGAAGAACTCGGCCAGCCGTCGACCAGCCTGGGTCTGGGCCTGTTCATCGTCAAGGAAGTGGTGACCGCCCATGGCGGGACGATCGAAGTCAGCTCAAGCGCAGCCAACGGCACGCTGTTCAGCGTGATGCTGCCCCGACAGGTTTAAGCAGAGAAACTATTCGACCACCAGCCGCGCCAGGCGCTGCCTGAGCATCCGGTTCTCGGCCCGCAGCTCCTGCACTTCTTCCAGCAGGTCCAGCGCCAGGGCGACGCCCTCCCACTCCAGCTCAAGATCGCGCCGCAGCTTGGCGGCGCGTTTGGCCAGGGCCAGTTCGTAGTCGGTGAAGCGCCATTCCCTGGGCTGCGTGCCCTGAGGTTCGAGGATGCCGTGCTCGACGATTTCGATCACGTAGACGTCCGACAGGTCGGCCGCCTCACAGAATTCTGCCATGTCCAGTTGAACGATCAGGGGGCTGCTCATGATGGGCTACTCCGTCGTCAGTATCAGAAGTTCTCGCGCGGGTTGAAGGCGGCCTTCTTCGCCAGTTCCTGCCACAGCGCCTTGACGTCATCGCCGTTGGCTTTCGGCATCACGGCCTTGAGCTGGACGAACAGGTAACCGCGTTCGCCCGCCTTGTTCTGCAGACCGTGGCCCTTGGCACGCATGCGCTGGCCGTTCTGGCTGCCGGCCGGTACCTTGAGATTGATCTTGCCGGTCAGGGTCGGCACGGCGACTTCGGCGCCCAGCGCCAGCTCCCACGGTGCCAGCGGCAAGGTGATGATCAGGTTTTCGCCTTCGACGTCGAATTTCGGGTGCGGCGCGAAACGGATGGTCAGGTACAGATCGCCATTGGCACCGCCACCGATGCCCGGTGCGCCCTGACCCTTGAGGCGGATGCGCTCGCCGTCGGTCACGCCCGCCGGGATCTTCACGTTCAGACTCTTGCTGGTGTTGCTGACGTGCTGGCCCGAACCGTTGTATTGCGGCACCTGGAAGCTGATCTTTTTCGATTCGTTCGAAAGCGTCTCTTCCAGAAAGATCGGCAGTTCCAGTTCCACGTCTTGCCCTCGCCGTCCGGCGCTGCGGGATTGCCGGCCAGCGCCGCCACCGAAACCGGGGCCGCGATTGCCGAAGATCGAACTGAAGAAGTCCGAGAAGTCGCCGGTGTCGCCACCGCCGCCGCCAAAGCCGCCACGGCTCTGCCACCCCGGTGGGCCCTGAAACGGCTGGCCGTGCTGACCATAACGACGCAGTTCGTCGTATTCGGCGCGCTTGTCGGCGCTTTTCAGCGCTTCGTAGGCTTCCGAGGCGTCCTTGAACTTGGCCTCGGCGTCCTTTTCCTTGCTGACATCGGGGTGGTATTTGCGCGCCAGCTTGCGATAGGCAGCCTTGATTGCCTTGTCGTCAGCCGTCGGCTCCACGCCGAGTATCTTGTAATAGTCTTTGAAGTCCATCGAAGGAATCACCATCCGTTATCGATTTCGCGCCGATCCCAGCATGCGCCTATTCGCGCGTGCCGGGTTGACCGATCTCAAGTTTGTGACCGGGTGGCGCAGCAGAAGTTTATCGGCAGTGGACGGCGGTTCTTGCGACCGCCGGTATGTCTGCCGGCCCATGCCAGCAAGTTTGGGGCAAACCGCCGAGTTTCAAGCAAGCTTAGTCGTGAAATAGCAGATGACCGGCCTTCGAATCTGACGCGCACTGACATACACTGCGCGGCCGTTTTTTTGACCGGAACCGAAAGACCATGAAAGACGCCTCTCCAGCCCGTGCCTGCGGCATCGACTTCGGCACGTCCAACTCCACCGTCGGCTGGCTACGCCCCGGCATGGAAACGATGATCGCGCTGGAAGACGACAAGATCACCCTGCCATCGGTGGTCTTTTTCAATATCGAAGAGCGCCGTCCGGTATACGGCCGTCTGGCGCTGCACGAGTACCTGGAAGGCTACGAAGGCCGGCTGATGCGCTCGCTCAAGAGCCTGCTGGGTTCCAAGCTGATCAAGCACGACACCAGCGTTCTCGGCACCGCAATGCCGTTCAAGGACCTGCTCGGGCTGTTCATCGGCCAGCTCAAGAGCCGCGCTGAAGCCGCCGCTGGTCGTGAGTTCGAGCAAGTGGTGCTGGGCCGTCCGGTGTTCTTCGTCGACGACGATCCGCTGGCCGACCAGGAAGCCGAAGACACCCTGGTGGAAGTGGCGCGCAAACTCGGTTTCAAGGACGTGTCGTTCCAGTACGAGCCGATTGCCGCGGCCTTCGACTACGAGTCGACCATCGAAAAGGAAGAACTGGTGCTGATCGTCGACATCGGCGGTGGTACGTCGGACTTCTCGCTGGTGCGCCTGTCGCCCGAGCGTCGTGGTGTGGATAACCGCCACGACGACATCCTCGCCACCGGCGGCGTGCACATCGGCGGGACCGACTTCGACAAACAGTTGAGCCTGCAAGGCCTGATGCCGCTGTTCGGCTACGGCAGCCGCATGAAAAGCGGCGCGTTCATGCCGACCAGCCACCACATGAACCTGGCGACCTGGCACACCATCAACTCGGTGTACTCGCAGAAATCGACCCTGGCCCTGGGCAGCATGCGCTACGACATCGAAGACACGGGCGGCATCGACCGTCTGTTCAAGCTGATCGAACAGCGCGCCGGCCATTGGCTGGCGATGGAAGTGGAAGAAACCAAGATCCACCTGACCCACAACGACAGCCGCCATGTGCCGCTGGATCGCATCGAGCCGGGCCTGAGCGTGGAACTGACCCGGGCGCTGTTCGAATCGGCGATCGAGTCGCAGCTCGAGCGCGTGCGCGGCAGCGTCACCCAGTTGCTGGCAGACGCCAACGTGGCGGTGGGTCAGGTCGATACGGTGTTCTTCACCGGTGGTTCGAGCGGCATTCCGGCACTGCGCAACAGCGTCTCGGCGATGCTGCCGAACGCGCGGCATGTGGAAGGGAATATTTTTGGCAGCATTGGTAGCGGTCTGGCGATTGAGGCCATGAAACGTTACGGCTCAGTAAACTGACACAGTTGATCGTTCCCACGCTCCGCGCGGGAACGATCATTGCGGCTTCTAAACCATCCCGCCCAGCTTCAGCTCACTCTTCAAATATGCGTAATAAATCGGCCCCGCCACCACTCCCGGCAGGCCGAACGCGGCCTCGAACACCAGCATTGCCAGCAGCAACTCCCAGGACTTGGCACTGATCTGCCCGCCGACGATGCGCGCGTTGAGAAAGTATTCGAGCTTGTGGATAAAGATCAGGTAACCCAACGCCGCAATCGCTACCCAGATCGACAGCGACAGGCCGACGATAGTGATCAGCGTGTTCGACATCAGGTTGCCGATCACCGGTAGCAGACCGAGCAGGAAGGTCAGCACGATCAGGGTCTTGGTCAGCGGCAGCTTGATCCCGAACAGCGGCAGGACCACCGCCAGGAAGATCCCGGTGAAGAAGGTGTTGAGCAGGGAAATCTTGATCTGCGCGAACACAATGTTGCGAAACGCCTGAACCAGCAGGTGCAGACGATCGAACAGTGCGGCCGCCAGCGGCTTGCGCTTGGTGACGTCCGGCACGCGCTGCAAGGCGATGATCGCGCCCAGCACCATGCCGATCAGCAAGGTCACGAACATATGCGCCGCGTCCTTGCCCACCAGTTGCAGTTCGGACAAATGCTTGCTCGCCCATTCACCGATGGCCACCCGGAATTCGGCAGCGCTGGCCGGCAGGTAGGCGTCGATGAACGGCGGCAACTGTCCACGCGCTCGGTCGACCACGCCCATGAATTTGTCGAGGGAAGCGCCAGGGTTTTCCGCCTCATGCAGCAGGAAACTGATGGCGCCAGCGAAGATCAGCGTCAGCACACTCACCACCAGCGTGCCCAGCAGCGCCACCGCCAGCCAGCGCGCGCGGCGGCCTTCGATCAGCCGCTGCAGTTGCGGGGTGAGCATGTTGACCAGTTCGAACACCAGCAACCCGGCCAGCAGACTGGGCAGCAAACGCAATGGCAACACCAGCAACAGACCGCCGAAAATGATGATGCAACTGACCCAGAACACAACATGACGCTCAGAAAACGTTGGCATACAGCCTCAAAACGAACGGCGTAAAAGGATTGGCAGTCTGCCAGCGATCCTTGGGGAGCACTAGGGATATGCGGTGTTTGTAGGTTTGGGGCTCGGCTTGAGAACCACCCCTCACCCTAGCCCTCCCGAAACGTCGGACCGCCCGTAGGGAGAGGGAACTGACCGAGTAGATTTAGAGAACTCCCGTAACCTGAAAGACCTGGTCGATTCCGGATTCAGCGCCGCACGTTCAGGTCGGCGCAAAAACCAGCCATCCCCGAATCGGTCCCCTCTCCCTCTGGGAGAGGGTCAGGGTGAGGGCCTGGATCCCAAGCCGGACACATCTGCCGGTCACCACTCAAACCCGCTTTATTTTTTCTTCAGGCAATCACTCATGAACGTCTTGCGCGCATCACCCGTCAGCGCCTTGGTGGCCGCATCGGCGTTGCAGGTTTTCATTTTCTGTTGCTGCGGGGTCAGGGCCTTGGCGTCGTTGGCCGCCGGAGCTGCCTTGAGGCAGGTGCTCATGAAGGCTTTGCGCTCGTCGCCCTTGAGGCTCTTGGCCGTGGCGTCGGCGTTGCAGGTGGTCATTTTGTTCTGTTGCGCCGTGGCGGCGAAACCCTGGGAGCACAGCAGCAGACCGATCATCAACAAAGGGACACGCAACATCTTCATGGAGTTTTCTCCTTGGCGCCGCCTCGATGGAGGTGGCCTCTGCTGGAGTGTAGTCAAAGCTTGTTACACCTTCCTAGCCTCAAGATGGCTGCGCCGATACTGTTCCGGGGTACATCCGGCCTGCCGGGCAAACATGGCGATGAAGGCCGAACCGCTGCTGTAGCCGAGATCGAAGGCGATTTCCTGCACACTGCGCGAACTTTCCAGCGCCTCGATGGCCGCGAGATACCGCAGGCGCTGACGCCACTCGCCGAAACTCATCCCCAGCTCCCGCACGAATTGCCGGGCCAGGGTGCGCTCGCTGACATGCACCTGCGCCGCCCAATGCGCCAGCGGTTCATTATTGCCAGGTTCGGCCTGCAGGGTTTCGAGAATGGTCAGCAAACCGGGGCTGCTGGCGTAAGGCAAATAGCATTGATGAACCGGGGCCTGGCGCAATTGGTCCACCAGCACCTGGGCCAGGCGCTGGTCGGCTTCGAACGCCGGGATCTTCACATCGCGGGCGGCGAAGTCCTTGAGGATCGCCTTGAGAATGTCGCTGATCGCCAGGGTGCAGGCCTGCGCCGGCAAATCGGAACACACATCCGGCGCCAGGCACACCGCCCGATAATTGACCGGCTGATGACTGTAGAAACTGTGCTCGACCTGCGGCGGCACCCACACCGCGTATTGCGGCGGCGACATGAAGCGGCTGCCATCGACATCCATATGCAGCACGCCGTGGGCCGCGTATTCCAGCGTGCCCCACGGATGGCGATGCGGCGCGGCGTATTCGTGGGCGTTGAAGTCGGCATAGCGGAAATACACCGCTGACGGCAGTTCGCTGAAATCCAGCAGATCGATGTGTTTACTGTTCATGCTGTCCGGAATCAGGGGCGGGTTGTCCGGTTCGCAGTATAGGCCTGCATCCAGACAGGGGATAATCACCGTTCATCAACGTTCTGGTTTCTCCTCCCATGCAATACGCGTTTCCCCTGCTGGCGATTTTCATCTGGGCCGGCAACACCGTGATCAACAAGCTTGCGGTCGGTGCGATCTTCCCCGCCGAGATCGGCTTCTATCGCTGGCTGCTCGCCGGCCTGCTGTTCACGCCGTTCATGCTCAAGAAAGTGATCGCGCACTGGCCGCAGATTCGCCCGAACCTGGGCAAGATTTTCATCCTCGGCGTGCTCGGCATGGCGGTCTATCAGAGCCTGGCCTACTTCGCCGCGACCCTGACCAGCGCCACCAACATGGGCATCATCCTGTCGCTGATGCCGTTGATGTCGCTGGCCATGGCGATCATCAGCCTCGGCCAGCGACTGACTGCCGGTGCGCTGGTCGGTGCGGTGCTGTCGTTCGCCGGTGTGCTGGTGGTGGTGTCGTCCGGCAGCCTCGGCGCTTTGCTGCAACACGGGGTGAACCTGGGTGACGCGATGATGCTGATCGCCACCCTCGCCTATGCGATCTACAGCACCCTGCTGAAAAAATGGCAGCTGCGCCTGCCGCCGCTGGTGTTGCTGTATTTGCAGGTGCTGGTGGCGGTGGTGGTGCTGTTTCCGCTGTACGCCGCGTCGCCGAAAACCGGCCTGACTCTGCAGAACATTCCGCTGGTGTTGTACGCGTGCCTGCTGGCCTCGATGCTCGCGCCGCTGGCCTGGATGCAGGCCGTACAGCGCCTGGGCCCGAGCCGGACCACGCTGTTCTTCAACCTGCTGCCGCTGATCACCGCGCTGATTGCCGCGGTGGTGCTGAAGGAACAACTGGCGTTGTATCACCTGGTCGGTGGCTTGCTGACGCTGGGCGGGGTGATTCTTTCCGAGCGCTGGACCACCGTCCTCGGTCGCTCCCGCACTCCGAGCGCCGCCTAGACCCCGGCGGCTTTCAACCGCGCGGCGTGCTCGACGAACAGCCGCACCGGATCCGCGCCTTTGCCGACCAGTCCCAGCGACTGGTTGACGATGTCGAAGTGATCCATCGGGTAGTCATTGCCGATGACCGTGCCCAGGTGCGAGCTGTAGCGGCCGACCATGCCGTCGCACTGCCCCGGCTCACGCACGAAGGTTTTGGCGAACAACCGGCAACTGCGGTTGGTGCCGTCAAACAGGTTGCCACCACGGTCTGTTTTACCCGGCTGCAAGGTGCCGGACCACGAGTAATACCGCACGCCGTTGACCTCTTCCGGCCCGTGCCCGCCCCAGGTTTGCGGCAGGCCCTGTGGATAACGCTGGTTGAACAGCGCCACGCCTTCAGTGGTCAGGGAATGGTGCGAGGCGTGGATATCGACCGGCAGTTTCGGCCCGTGGTAGCCGGTTTCCAGCAGCGCCATCAGCCAGCCGACAGAGCGTAACAACGCCTCAAGAATGCGACCCTTGGCGCTGTCCGCCGGATAGTATTTCGCCAGATAGTCCGCCAGTTCTGAACCGTGATTGGGCCCGGCCACCGACGTTACCGACGCCACCAGATCCGGACGCTTGGCCGCCGCATATCGCGCCGTCAGCGAGCCCTGGCTATGGCCGAACAGATTGACCTTGGCCGCACCGGTCTCACGCAGGATTTCATCGATGCGCGTCAGCAACTGCTCGCCGCGCACTTCGGTGGAGTTGAGCGGCGACACCTGCACCGCAATCACCGTCGCACCACCCCGGCGCAACGCTTTGATGATCCCGTACCAGTACGGGTACAGCACCAGACGGATGAAACCGAGCATTCCCGGCACCAGCACCAGTGGATAACGTGTGGCCGAATCTTGCGACATGGGCAAACATCCTTGTGGTCGGTAAGTGGATGCAGGGCGTGCAAAACGCCCGCCAAGCATCCGCCTCGATGATGACAACTCCACGACCAGCCTACTTCAGCCCCACCACCCCCGCCACAATCAGCCCCACCGACAGCAACTTCACCAGCGTCAGGCTCTCGCCCAGCAGAGCGAAACCGAGAAACACCGTGCCCAATGAACCGATGGCGGTCCAAATCGGATAGGCGATGCTCACCGGCAACTCGCGCATCGCCAGGGTCAGGAAGTACACCCCGCCCACCGCCGCGACCACGGTGATCAGCGACGGCCAGAGCCGGGTGAAACCCTCGGCGTACTTCATGCCCATGGCGAAGGTGACCTCGAACCCGGCGGCGATCAGCAGAAACAGCCAGGCCACCTAGAACGCCCGGGCCAGGTCGAGCAAGCGCTGCTCGGCCTCGGCCACCGACACCGCGAAGGTGCGCTCGGCGGATTCCTCGCCCTCGGCGGCGACCACCGTGACGTCGTTGATGCCGATGAAGCCAAGCGCGGTGCGCAACCAAGGATCGGCGTGGTTCAGCGCTTCCAGTTCGCCGCCCGGGCCGAAACCGAAGCCGCCGCGACTGGTGACGATCAGCGCTTTTTTGCCGTGCAGCAGCGGCGTGTATTGGGCGATGCCGTTGTCCAGGGTGTGGTCGAACGTCAGGCCCAACCGGACGATCTGATCGACCCAGGCCTTGAGGCCGCTGGGCACGTTGAAGTTGTACATCGGCGTGGAAATCAGCAGCAGGTCGTGATCGAACAGCTCGCCCACCAGTTGATCGCTGAGCGCCAGATCGGCCTGCATCGTCAGCGGTCGTGCTTCGGGCTCCGGGTAAAACGCCGCCGCGACAAACGCCTCATTAACCGCCGGAATCAGCGCCCGCCCGACTTCACGGCGGGTAACCTGCGCCTGGGGATGGCGGACTTGCCAGGCGCTGAGAAAGGTTTCTGCCAGACGCCGCGAATGAGAACGCTCACCGCGTGGACTGGCATGGATCGCAAGAATCTTGCTCATCTGAATCTCCTTGGGACTAGACTTGAGTGACTGTGTGGCGCCAGATTGCAGGCATCACCTCATCGCCTCAAATGAGCAAAAATCAGTCGGGATGAATTGATTTCATCCGTGGAGTTTCCATGTTCGCTTCATTGCCGCTGACCGCCCTGCGCGCGTTCGAATCCGCCTCCCGTCTGCTGAGTTTCAAGGCAGCCGCCGAAGAGCTGGCGGTGACGCCGACGGCGATTTCCCATCAGATCCGCTCGCTGGAGGATTGGCTCGGCGTGGCGCTGTTCGAACGCCTGCCGCGTCAGGTGCGCCTGACCGAGGGCGGCGAGCGGCTGTTCCGCAGCCTGCACGGCGCATTTCTGGAGGTGGCGCAAAGCGTCGACACCCTGCGCCCGCAACGCAGCGGCAGCAGCCTCACGCTGTCGACCACCGCCGCGTTCGCCGCGTTGTGGCTGGTGCCACGGCTGGGGCGGTTTTATGCGAAGCATCCGAACATCAATGTGCGGCTGGACACGCATTGCGAAGTCATCGACCTGCATCAGGACGCCAGCGTCGATCTGGTGCTGCGCTACAGCCTCGACGATTACCCGAACCTCTATGGGTTGTGCCTGTTCGATGAATCGTTCGGCGTATACGGCTCGCCGGAACAGGTGGCGCTGGCCGCCCGCCGCACTCCGGCGCTGATCAGCGTGCATTGGCACAATTCGAAGCTCTACGCCCACGGCTGGGAGGCCTGGTGCGCGCAGTCGGGCGAGAACTGGCTGAATCAGCACCCGGCCGTCCGCGAATACGATGAAGAGCATTACGCCCTGCAAGCGGCCATTGCCGGACAAGGGCTGGTGCTGGCGAGCAACATCCTGGTGTCGCAAAGCGTCGCCAGCGGTCTGCTTGTGCCGTACAAGGGCGAGGTCCAGGTCGATGGCGCCGGTTACAGCGCACTTTGCGTACCGGGTCGCGAGCGGCATCCACCGGTGAAGGCGTTTTTTGCCTGGCTGCGCGAAGAGGCACAGCTTTCCGGGCATGTGCCGCGCTGAATCCGACAAAACTTTTTGCAGCATTCATCACTCACAACCTGGTAACGATCACGTCAGCAGAACGTGACGCCAATCGGATTAGCCTCCAGGAGACTGAAATGAGTGACCTGCAATTGTCTGATGTTCAAACCCTGCGCGAGCGCGCCCGCCAGCACGTGGAAAATGGCGCGGTGACCGAAAGCTACAGCGCCAACCGTGAAGAAGTGCTGCGCCTGCTCAACGAATCGCTGGCCACGGAACTGGTCTGCGTCTTGCGCTACAAGCGCCACTACTTCATGGCCAACGGCCTGAAAGCCAACGTCGCCGCCGACGAGTTCCTCGAGCACGCCACTCAGGAAGCCGAACACGCCGACCGTCTCGCCGAGCGCATCGTGCAACTGGGTGGCGAGCCTGAATTCAACCCTGACCTGCTGTCGAAGATGTCCCACGCGCAATACGTGGCCGGCAACACCTTGAAGGAAATGGTTTACGAAGACCTGGTGGCCGAGCGGATCGCCATCGACAGCTACCGCGAAATCATCCAGTACATCGGTGAAAAGGACCCGACCACGCGCCGGATCTTCGAAGACATCCTGGCTCAGGAGGAAGAGCATGCGGATGACATGGCGGATATTCTGAAAGACCTCTGAGTCCTCCAGATCCAATCGCGGGCAAGCCCGCTCCCACAGGATTTCACTTAACGTGTGGGAGCGGGCTTGCCCGCGATTGCTTTCTTCTAAACGCTACAAAATCATTTGGTCGGTTTGACAGTCGCTGGCGCCTTGCCCGCCTTCATCTGCTCCAGCAACGGCGCGCACTGATTCGGCTCGCCACCACTCGGCGCCACCAGCGCCAGCAGCCCCGCCGCCGGCGCAGCGATCACGCCCAGCGCCACCATCCCCGCCCCGCGCAACATCAACGGCACCGCTTTCACCCCCGCATCCGGCTTGATGAACTTGCCCCGTACATACAACGGCGAGCGCAGGGAAATCAGGCGCCAGCCCTTGGATTCCGGCGTCACCGTCAGATCCAGTTGCTCGGTGGCCATGTTCGCCGTGCCGTCGATGTAGATGATTGCGTTCTCGGTATCGAACACAAACAGTCTTGTCGTCGCCAGACCGGTCTTGATATCGAAGTCCGCCGCCGCGCAATTGATCTTCACTTCCTTGTCGCCAAAGATCTTGCCGACCACGTAGTTGCCGACGTTGAGGCCTGCCAGCTCCATCAACTCACGACTGATCGCGCCGTCGTTGATCAGCATCTTCAGGTTGCCGTTGGCGCCGCCCAGCAACTTGGCCACCGAGTTGCCGCGACCGGCGATGTCGGCATCGCCGTTGAGCTCGCCGAAACTGGTCTTCATCGGTTCGAAGGTCGGGAACAGCTGTTTGAGCTTGAACTTGCGCGCGGTCAGTCTGGCCCGGCCTTCCAGCGGCTCGGTACGTCCGTTGAGCCGAATCTGCGCATCGAGATTGCCGCCGGCCACGCCAAAGCGCAGTGGCTCCAGGCTCAGTTCGCCGTCGTTGAGTTTCAGGTGGGTATAGAGGTCGGTGAACGGCAGTTCTTCGCTGTGGACGATGCGCTTGCCGGTGAATTCGACGTCGGCGTCCATGTCGCGCCAGCGCTCGGTCTTGAACTCTTCCACCGGCAGCACTTTGTCTGCCGGCTGTTTGCTTTCGCCGCCACGGGCCTTCTGCTTGGCATTGGAGTCTGCACCGATCAGCGGTGCGAGGTCGGCGAACAACAGTTGATTGGACAGCAGCGCGCCACTCAGCTTGGGCCGTGGCTGGCTGGCGACATAGGCCAGATCGCCATGAATGTCGCTGCTGCCGATCTTGCCGTTGAACTGTTCGTAGCGGAACTGCGCGCCGTCCGGCTCATGCAGCTTGGCGATCAAGTGACCGTCGGTGGCGTACGGCGGGGTGTCCGGCAGGGTCACGCCGGTCAGCGGATACAGGTTGCCGAGGCTGGCACCCGCCAGTTTCAGGCGCAGATCGAGGGCACCGAGATTCAGCGGATCGGTCAATGTGCCGGCGAGTTCGACGCTGGTATCGCCAATCTTCGCCTGGGCCTGCAACGGGAACGGTTTGCTCGCGTCCTGCAGGGCCAGCAGACCGCCGATCTTGCCCTGACCGGCGAGTTTCTGGCCGTGGTACTGGCCGGTGACTTTCAGGCCGAAGGCGTAATCCTGCGGTGCGCCGCCCTTGTCCTGTGCGGTTTTCGCGGCTTTGTCACCGACGATATCGCTGAACGGAATCGGCTTGCCCAGAGGATCGATCAGCAGATCGAGGTTGGTCTTGAGGGTCTGGTCATCCAGAGTGACGTGGCCCTTGTCGAAGCCAATGGCGCCGATGTCGACCACCCAGTTCGAGGGCTCGGCATTCGGATCCTTGGGATCGAACTTGAAGGTCCAGTTGGCGCGGCCGTCAGCCAGACGCTGCAGTTGCGCGTTGGGTTCGGTCAGGTCGATGCGCGGGATCGCGACCCGTTGCGCCAGCAAGGCCAGTGGCGAAATGCGCAGCTCGACCCGTTTGAGGGTGACCATCTGCGGCTGCTTCGACCAGTCGGGATTGCCCAGTGTCAGGTCTTCGGCCACCACATGCGGCCACGGCACCCAGGCGCGCCAGCCGCCCTCGTCGAGCTCACGCCGCCAGACCACCGACAGGTTGCCGTTGATGGCGAACGGTCGGTGCAATTCTTCCGAGACTTTGGCGTTGAGCGGCGGCTTGATCCGGTTCCAGTCGAAAAACACGATGATCAGAACCAACACCGCCAGAAGCAGCACGAGGGTGGCGAAGGTCCAGACGAAGATTTTACGCGTGCGCGTCATTGCACAAAGCTCCTGAAGACGACTGCATCCATTGGCACGACGCAGCTGAAACGACGGGCCGCGATGGCCCTCATGAAATCTGTGACTGACAAACAGCCCGCAGGTTTAATCCAAAGCCCCATCGAGGGGGAAAAACGGTCGCCATTCTGACCGATCGGTCGAGTTGGCGTTACCGGGCCCGCACATTTGCGGAGCGCAAGTGGGTGGAAAATACCCACTCCAGTGCAAAACCGCCCGCCTGAAACGCCCGAGCTAGAGCCTCCCGAGCGAACAATCAATTCTGTTGATTATTACCATTGTGTTTATGAACTTTTATATCGACTTATCGAGAGTAGCATTGCCCTCGTACCCACTTTATCGCCCTCCCAAGGAGCAACCCATCATGAAACGCCAACTTCTGTTCAGTCTTACCCTCTCGATGCTGGCCAGCACCGCTTTCGCCCTGCCAGCTGCCGATCAAGCCACTCCGCAAGTCAAAACCAGCCACTCGGTGTTCAGCCAGACTGTTGCCGCTGATGGCTCGGACCGCACTCCACAAGGCCAGACCCTGGCTGAAAACGGTCGTAACCGCCTGGAAGAAAAAGGTCTGGTTCAAGATGGCTATGACAAAACCCCACAAGGTCAAACCGTAGCTGAAGGCGGCCGTGATCGTCTGGAAGAAAAAGGTCTGGTGCAAGACGGTTCGGATCGCACTCCACAAGGTCAAACCCTGGCATCTGACGGTGGCGACCGCACCCCACAAGGCCAGACCCTCGCTGCTGACGGTTACGACAAAACCCCACAAGGTCAAACCCTGGCCGAAGGTGGTGGTGACCGTGTAATCGAACGCAACAGCGCTTTGAGCTAAGCCCATGGCGGCCTGGAAAAAAAGCCCAATCCCCGGATTGGGCTTTTGACTTTTCATAAGCCGGTATAAAGAAGTCGCGATTTCCCTGCTCCATCTCCCCCGCTGCCGTTCGACGCCGACAAAGCCGATTTGCTAGAGTGCGGCGCTTGTCTTGCCTAAGAACACACCCTTGCGATGCTGCCCCGCGCCGAACAGAAACAACAGACCCGCAACGCCCTGATGGACGCTGCCCGCCACTTGATGGAAAGCGGCCGAGGATTCGGCAGCCTGAGCCTGCGTGAAGTGACAAAAACCGCCGGCATCGTGCCCACCGGTTTCTACCGGCATTTCGCCGACATGGACGAACTCGGCCTGGTACTGGTCAGCGAAGTCGGCCAGACCTTCCGCGAAACCATCCGCCTGGTGCGCCACAACGAATTCGTCATGGGCGGGATCATCGATGCGTCGGTGCGGATCTTCCTCGACGTGGTCAGCGCCAACCGTTCGCAATTTCTGTTTCTGGCCCGCGAGCAGTACGGCGGATCGTTGCCGGTGCGTCAGGCCATTGGCCGCTTGCGTGAGGACATCAGCTCCGACCTGGCGGCGGACTTGGCCCTGATGCCCAAACTTCAGCACCTCAATCGCGAGGGTCTGAGCGTGATGGCCGACCTGATCGTCAAATCGGTGTTCGCCACCCTGCCGGACATCATCGACCCGCCCGCCGAAGCTCTGCCGGAGCATCTGACGCCACAGGCGAAGATCACCCAGCAGTTGCGCTTCATCTTTATCGGGTTGAAGCACTGGCAAGGGCTCGGCAGTACCGAGTGAGAAAGCAAAAAAAGTCGCAGCCTGGAGCTGCGATTTTTTTTGCGCCGCAAATTGGTGCATGTAAAAAACTTCATGCACCAAAACGCCCCACAATCCTGCAACATCTTGAAACATCCACTAGGCTCCGACAGGGATTTCCTACGTCTTGTCCGATTGGCAAGCCCCTTGCTCTAGCCTGAGCATTGTCCACTGCTGGAAGCTTTCCGATGCTGGTGATTCATCGCAGAATCGAGCCCCACCCCGTCTGGGCCGCCGAGTTGCACCTGACCTTTGAAGCCAGGAGCAAAAGCCGCTTGCGCTGTTTCAGTGCCGAAGGCGAGGACGTCGGGCTGTTTCTGGAGCGCGGTCGGCCGCCGCTGTATGACGGCGAGTGCCTGCAAGCCGAAGATGGCCGGATCGTCCGGGTCTGTGCCCGCCCTGAACAATTGCTGCACGTCACCTGCGCCAACGCCTTTGAACTGACCCGCGCGGCCTATCACTTGGGCAATCGCCACGTCGCGCTGCAAGTCGGTGACGGCTGGCTGCGGCTGCTCGACGATTACGTGCTCAAGGCGATGCTTGAACAACTGGGTGCGCAGGTCGAATCGATCGAAGCCCCGTTCCAGCCGGAACACGGCGCCTACGGTGGCGGCCATCATCATTCGCGGCACGGTGACGAAGACTTCAACTACGCGCCGAAACTCCATCAGTTCGGCGTCCGTTTGTGAACCCGGCCTGGGCGCTGCTGCGCCTGGCCAGTCCGCAATTGCCGATTGGCGGCTACAGCTATTCCCAGGGCCTGGAAATGGCTGTGGATAACGGCCGTGTCGACAGCCCGGACAGCGCCCGCCGCTGGATCAGCGATCAATTGCTGCTCAACCTCGCGCGGTTTGAAGCGCCCCTGCTGCTCGCCCATTGCCAGGCCGCCGCGGACGAACACTGGGATGAATTGCGCAAGCTCTGCGAAAGCCACCGCGCCAGCCGCGAAACCCGCGAGCTGCATCTGGAGAGCCGGCAGATGGGCTACTCGTTGCAGCAATTGCTCAACGGCCTGCCCGAACTCGATCAGCCAGCGCGGGATTTTCTCGAACATTGCGCCGAGCCGCACCTGGCCCTGTGCTGGGCTCTGGCCGCGCGCGCCTGGCAGATCACCCCGCAGGACGCCCTCGCCGCGTGGCTGTGGAGCTGGCTGGAAAACCAGCTCGCGGTGCTGATGAAAACCCTGCCGCTGGGCCAGCAAGCCGCCCAGCGCCTGACCAGCGAACTGCTGCCGCTACTGCAACAGGCCCAGCAGGACGCCACCCGAATCAATCCCGAACACCTCGGCAGCGCCGCGTTCGGTCTGTCCCTGGCGTGCATGGCCCATGAGCGCCAGTACAGCCGCCTGTTCCGTTCCTAGGGCCTTTTATCAGGAGAATCACATGAACACACAACCCCTGCGCGTCGGCATCGGCGGCCCGGTCGGTTCCGGCAAGACCGCGTTGACCCTGGCCCTGTGCCTGGCCCTGCGCGAGCGTTACAACCTGGCGGTGGTCACCAACGACATCTACACCCGCGAAGACGCCGACTTCCTGGTGCGCAACGAGGCCCTGGCACCGGAGCGCATCATCGGCGTGGAAACCGGTGGCTGCCCGCACACCGCGATTCGGGAGGACGCCTCGATCAACCTCGAAGCGGTGGATCAGCTGAACCGGCGTTTTCCGGGGCTGGACCTGATTCTGGTGGAATCCGGCGGCGACAACCTGTCCGCGACCTTCAGCCCGGAACTGTCCGACCTGACCATCTACGTGATCGACGTGTCGGCCGGCGACAAACTCCCACGCAAGGGCGGGCCCGGCATTTGCAAATCCGACCTGCTGGTGATCAACAAGATCGACCTCGCACCGCTGGTCGGCGCCTCGCTGGAGATGATGAACAGCGACACCCAGCGCATGCGCAACGGCAAGCCGTTCGTGTTCAGCAATCAGAAAACCGGGCAAGGCCTGGAAGAAATCATCGCCTTCATCGAACGCCAGGGCCTGCTGACTGCAGCCTGATTCACTGATCAACAAGGAAGCTTATCCATGACACTCAAACGCATTCTCGGCGCCGTCGCGCTGCTGCTGACCCCGGCCCTGGCCTTCGCTCACCCCGGCCACGGCGACTCTGGCCTGGTGGCCGGCATCAGCCACCCGATCGGTGGCCTCGACCATTTGCTGGCGATGGTGGCCGTCGGTCTGTGGGCCGCGCAGCAGCAAGGCGCCGCGCGCTTGGCGCTGCCGTGCACCTTTGTCGGCACCATGCTGATCGGCGGTTTGCTCGGCTTTGAAGGGCTGGAGCTGCCGGCGCTGGAAAGCGGGATTGCCGCCTCGGTGCTGGCGCTGGGCCTGGCGGTGGCACTGGCGGTGCGTCCGCCGCTGGTGATGGCGGTAACGGCGACGGCGATGTTTGCACTGTTCCATGGCGTGGCCCATGGCCTGGAGCTGCCGGACATGTCGAGTCCATGGGCGTATGCCGCCGGTTTCGTGGTCGCAACGGCTGCGCTGCATGCGGCGGGTTATGCGGTCGTGCGTTTTCTGCCTCAGGCGGCCGCGCCGCTGGTGCGATTGGCCGGCGCCGCTTCGGCGGTGACGGGCGCGTGGTTGCTGGCCGGCTGAATTGCACCTCTGATCGTTCCCGCGTATGGCGCGGGAACGATCGATCGCCACTCTCTGCTACCATGTCGCGCAATCGCCCCTGCCGTGACGACGTCCGCCCATGCCCCACGCCTCCCGCTCCACCTCCCTGCCTGAACTGACCGCCCTGTTCGGTGAAGTGCAACAGCACTTTCTCGACGTGATCGTGCCCCTCTGGCAAGGGCCGGGCTGGAACGCCGACATGGCGTTGCCTTATGAGGCGCTGGACGCTGCACATCAGCCGCTGCCACCACAGCGCTACCGGGCGATGGCCTGCGCACGGCAGCTGTACTTGTTCTCAAGCCTGATCGGGGTTGTGGATAACGCCGAAGTCCGCGCGGCTGCGTTGTTCCGTTCCCTGCAACGGCACTTCCACGATGCCGAGCACGGCGGCTGGTTCTACAGCATCGATCCGCAGGGCAAACCGCTGGATAAGCGCAAGGATCTCTACACCCACGCCTTCATCCTGTTTGCCTGCGCGCATTACTGGGAAAAGTCCCGCGAGCCCTTGGTCGAATCGACCCTGAATGCCGCGCTGGAAGTCATCGGCCGACGTTTCGCCACCGGTGACGGCCTCTACGAAGCCTGCCTCGACCGCGACTGGATCACGCTGGAAACCGGCCCGCTGCAAAACCCATTGATGCACTTGGCCGAAGCGTTCCTGGCCACTCTGGCCGTGCGCGAAGATGCACAGGTCAAGCAAGCGCTGAGCGAGTTATGCACAGCCATGCACAAGCGTTTCGTCGATCCTCAGGCCGGTGTGCTGATGGAAAAACCGCTGGGTGCTGTGGATAACTGGTATGAGCCGGGCCACCAGTTCGAGTGGTATTTCCTGCTGGAATCCTCGCCCCTGCTGCGCGGCTCGAAACTGCATGCCGCGCTGGACCGGGCCTTTGCGTTCACCGAGCAGTACGGCGTGGTGCAGCCGTCCGGCGCGGTGCGGGCCATGCTCGATCTGAATATGGGCGGGCGTCCGAAGGATTCGACCCAACGCATCTGGGCCCAGGCCGAATACCTGCGCGCGCTGACGCTGCGTCCGGACAGCGAAGCCGCCGTGCTGCGCCAGTTGCAGGCGTTGCAGCAGCGCTTCCTGCATGCCGGTGGCTGGCATGAATGCCGCGACGAACAGGGCGAGGTCAGCCGCAAGGACATGCCGTCGACCACGCCGTATCACTTGGCGACCTGCTCCCGCGGCCTCGCCGACTATCTGAGCTGACAGCCGTGGCGCGGGAGGCGACTCCCTCGCCACGCAACATCAGGCAATCCACTTCCTGTCGCCGGTGAAGCTGATGGTCAGCCAGCGCGCCGCATCCGGTTTGCCCAGCTTCGCGGAAATCTCCTCACGCAGCACATCCAGCTGACCGACGCTCTGCAGCCGGTAATTCGCCGGCAACACCACATGAATTTCGATGAACCGCGCCCGCCCGTGCTTCTGCACGTAGGACACGTAGTCGTCGAAACCATGCTCGACCTTGGCCGCATCCATCACCTGGCGCACCTGATCGTCCAGCGTGTCCGGCGCAATACCGAGTACGTCCCGCAGCGCCGGGCCGAGGATCTTGAAGGCCGGCGGCAGCATGGTCAGGGCCAGCACGATGAGAATCAGCGGGTCGACAAATTTCGCCCACTCGCCATAGCCCTGGGACTTGAGCAGCAGCGCCGCGAGAAAACTGATCAACAGGCCCACCGACAGCATCGCGTCTACAAGCCAGCTGATGTTGTCGAACTGGATAAGGCTCGACTTGAACTTGCGATTACGGTGGCGCACGTAGAAGAAGTAGGCGAACTCGACAACGGTGAACACCGCCGCGTAAATGATCACCAGCCCCAGCTCGATTTCACGACCGCCGTTGATGATGCCGAACACACCGTTGAGAAACGCGTAGATCGCGATCAGCAACAGAAAACTGCCCTCGATCAACAGCACCATCGGCTCCAGATGCCAGAAACCGAACTGGAAACGCTGGTTGCTTTGCTTGGCGATCAGCTTCGCGGTGATCAGCATCAGGACTTTGATGAACGTTGCAATCAACGAAAAAAAACCATCGAACAGGATGGACTGGGAACCCGAAACAAAACCGGTGGCGATCCCGGCGATCGACACGGCGAACATCAGGATGGTCGATTGTTTGAGCAGCGACTGCTCACCTCGGTTACTCACTTTGACTCCTCGAAAAACCTTGAAAACCGCTGGGTGCGGCGGGTTGTTGAGGAGTGAGTCTACCTTACTGCCAGATTTTGGCCGATTTGCCCTCTTTGCCAGCCCACTGACAAAGAGGGCAAAACCGTATCAAGCCTTGTTGCGCTCGATGGCAAAACCGGCCCAGGTCTGGCTCACCGGCATCAGTTCCAGGCTGTTGATGTTGATGTGCGCCGGCGCGTTCAGCACCCAGAAGATGGTCTCGGCGATGTCCTGCGGCTGGATCGGCTCGGCACCGGCGTAGGTGGCGTCGTAACGCGCCTGATCGCCGGCGAAACGCACCAGCGAGAACTCACTCTCGCACAGGCCCGGCTCGATGTTGCTGACGCGCACGCCAGTGCCCTGCAGGTCGCAGCGCAGGTTCAGCGAGAACTGTTTGACGAACGCCTTGGTCGCGCCGTAAACGTGGCTGCCCGGGTACGGGTAGTTACCGGCGATGGAACCGAGGTTGATGATACCGGCGCCGCGACCGTGGGCGATCAGGCGCGGCAGCAACAGGCGAGTGCTGTACATCAGGCCTTTGACGTTGGTGTCGACCATGGTGTCCCAATCATCGAGGTCGCACTTCGGTGCAGGGTCCACGCCCAGCGCCAGGCCGGCGTTGTTGATCAGGCCGCGCAGCTTGGCGAACGATGGCGGCAGGTTGGCAATCGCCTCCTCCATCGCCTTGCGATCACGCACGTCCAGCACCAGACCATGCACTTCGGTCTGCTTCGACAGCTCGGCGCACAGCGCGTTGAGGCGTTCTTCACGACGACCGGTCAGCACCAGTTTCCAGCCGGCCTCGGCAAAACGACGGGCACAGGCTTCACCAAAACCGGAGGTCGCGCCGGTGATAAACAGGGTGTTGGACATCGTGTTCTCCTTGCTTCGGCCGCCGGGGCGGCCATTGGAATAGAAAATCAGCGGGCAGCATGCCCGGCCCTGCTTTAACCGGCAACCACCGAATCCTGCTCATTAATTGATCAACGGCCGCTACACCCTATGCGCCGTGGCCTGTAGCCATGTGCACGCACGTTATCCACAAGCCCTTCCACAGTTTTCGGGGGCAAGTGGAAAAGCGCAAAGCCGCGCCACACAAGGCTTTGCGAGCGATTCAGAAAGTTTTTTGCTTGACCCTGAACAACCAGTTGTGCCGGGCAGGGCATTTTGCACGACCGACCGGTCATGGCCATGATTGCGCGAGGCCAGCAATTACGGCCCTCAGCCGAGTCTTTCCAGAGTTTAATCACAGACTTATCCACAGGATTGACCACAGCTGTCGGCGCTGTTTTGCGCCTCCACAAAAAGGTTGACAAACAAGCCTTCCTCTCAGCAAAAACACACTGCTCAAAAAACAACCACAGCGCTGCAAGCCACGTATTCAAAGGCTTACAGCCAGCTACACCCACGTTATTCACAGCCAGCTCCACAGCAAACGGGGACAAGTCAAAACTGTGGAAAAACAGCCATTTGCAGCGGCTTTATGTCGCGCTTTGGCAGGTTGGCGATTTTGTTTTCCACAATTTCCCGAAAGTCCTCGTTTTCCGAGTACGAGCAGGCGCAAAAAAGCCCCGACACTCACGCATCGGGGCTTGTGGACAACGTCAAACGATCAATGACCGCCAAGGTAAGCGTTACGCACTTCCTCGTTCACCAGCAGTTCCTGGCCGGTGCCCGTCAGGCGGATCTCGCCGTTGACCATCACGTACGCCCGGTCGGACAGTTTCAACGCGTGGTTGGCGTTCTGCTCGACGAGGAAAATGGTCATGCCGGTTTGCGCCAATTCCCGCAGGGTGGCGAAGATCTGTTTCACCACGATCGGCGCCAGACCGAGGCTCGGCTCGTCCAGCAGCAACAGCTTGGGCCGGCTCATGAGCGCCCGGGCGATCGCGAGCATCTGCTGCTCGCCCCCGGACATGGTCATGGCCCGCTGATTACGGCGCTCTTCGAGCCGCGGGAACAGCTCGAACATACGCTGCATGTCTTCCTTGGCGTACTTGTCGCCGATCGGAATGGTGCCCATCAGCAGGTTTTCCTCGACGGTCATGTCGGGGAACACCCGCCGCCCTTCCGGCGACTGCGCGATGCCGTTGGAAGCGATGTAGTGCGATGACTTGTGGGTAATGTCCACGCCTTGATAGAGGATCTGCCCGCCCGCCGCCCGTGGCTGGCCGAAAATCGACATCAGCAGCGTGGATTTGCCGGCACCGTTGGAGCCGATCAGGCTGACGGTTTCTCCTTCGTTGATCTGCAGCGAAACGCCTTTGAGGGCCTGGATCGGGCCGTAGAACACGTCCAGATCCTTGAGTTCGAGGATGGGTTGCGTCATACGACTTCCTCTTCGTCGGCGCCCAGGTAGGCAGCGATCACTTTCGGATCGTTACGAATGGCATCCGGACCGCCCTCGGCGATGACGATGCCGTGGTCCAGCACCACGATGTGATCGGAAATGCTCATTACCATGCCCATGTCGTGTTCGATCAGCACCACGGTCAGATCGTGCTCGTCGCGCAGCAGCCGGATCATCGCGCTCAGCGCTTCGGTTTCCTGAGGGTTGAGGCCGGCGGCCGGTTCGTCGAGGCAGATGATCTGCGGCCGCGTGCACATGGCCCGGGCGATTTCCAGACGGCGTTGCTGGCCGTAGGACAGTTCACCGGCCAGACGGTTGGCGCAGTCCACCAGATCCACCACTTCCAGCCAGTAGAACGCGCAGTCCAGCGCGTCGCTTTCGGCCTTGCGGTAACCCTTGGTGTTGAGGATGCCGGCCAGCATGTTGCGGTTGACCCACATGTGCTGGGCCACCAGCAGGTTTTCCAGCACCGACATTTCCTTGAACAGGCGAATGTTCTGGAACGTCCGGGCCAGGCCCGCGCGGTTCACCAGGTGGGTGCCGCCGAACATCTTGTAATACAGGCGACTGGCAAAGTTTTTCGGCGAGACGAAGTCGGTCGGTTTGAACGACTCGCCCAGCAGCTGGATGACGTTGGTCTGCTGGCCGCGCACGTTGAGTTCGATCTTGCCGCCGGAAGCCTTGTAGAACCCGGTCAGGCAGTTGAACACCGTGGTCTTGCCGGCGCCGTTGGGGCCGATCAGGGCGAAGATCGAGTTGCGTTTGACCTTCAGGCTGACGTCGCTCAAGGCCTTGATGCCACCGAAGTGCATCATCAGTTTTTCAACAGAGAGTACGACCTCACTCATGGCGCAGTCCTCTCATAGTGAATGGCACCTTTGCGTGGAGTGACCCCGGTACGGCTGATGCGGATCAGCCCGCGAGGTCGCCAGATCATCATCAACACCATCAGGATGCCGAACAGCAGCACGCGGTATTCGGCGAAGCCGCGCAGCAGTTCCGGAGCAACCGTCAGCACGAACGCTGCAATCACCACACCGATGGTCGAGCCCATGCCGCCGAGCACCACGATGGCGAGGATCAGCGCCGATTCGAAGAAGGTGAACGAGGTCGGGTTGACGAAGCCTTGATAAGTCGCGAAGAACACACCCGCCAGACCTGCCGTGGACGCACCGATGGTGAACGCCGAGAGCTTGACCAGTACGTGATTGAGGCCCATCGAGCGGCAGGCGATCTCGTCTTCACGCAAGGCTTCCCAAGCGCGGCCAACCGGCATCTTCACCAGACGATGCTTGATGTACAGCACCGCCAGCACCACCAGGAACAGCACCGCATAAATGAAGTAGTACTTCACGTCCGGGTTGTAGGCGATGCCGAAGAACTCGTGGAACGGCACCCCGCCATCCTTCGCCCGCTTGCCGAATTCCAGACCGAAGAAGGTCGGCAGTGGCGCCGGCATGCCGTTCGGGCCGCCGGTCAGGGACAGCCAGTTGTTGAGCACCAGACGAATGATTTCACCGAAACCCAGGGTCACGATCGCCAGGTAGTCGCCGTGCAGGCGCAGTACCGGGAAACCGAGGATGCAACCGGCAAGGCCAGCGGTGATCGCTGCGAGCGGCAGCACGGTCCAGAAGCCCAGCCCGAGGTACTGATACCCGAGCGCCAGACCGTAGGCGCCGATGGCGTAGAACGCCACGTAACCCAGGTCGAGCAGGCCGGCCAGACCGACCACGATGTTCAGTCCCAGCCCCAGCAGCACGTAGATCAGTCCGAGGATGACCACACCCAGCAGGTAGGAGTTGGAGAAGAACGGCAACGCTACGGCGATGGCGATCATCAGCGGGATGATCCAGCGCAGGCGCGATTTGTAGTCCGGGGGCAGCACATGCACGCCGGAACCGGTGCTCTCGAATCCGTCGAGAATGCGCAGGCCTTTGGGGGTTTGCAGGAACAGGCTGAGGGCAAAACGGCCGGCCATGACGATGGCGATGATCCACGCCACGCGGGTCGGTTCGAGGTTGAAGCTGTAGCCGTCGAGTACCACGCCGACAATCGGCCCGAACACGATCAGGGCGATCAGTCCGGCGAGAATCGCCTCAACCAGGCTTTTTTTGACATCAATGGATTTTGTAGTGGTTGAAGACATCGCTTACACCTTCGACACAAGAGGACGGCCCAGCAGGCCCTGAGGCCGGAAGACCAGAACAAGTACGAGCAGCGAGAAGCTGAACACGTCTTTGTAGTCGGAGTTGACCAGACCCGAGAACAGCGACTCGGATATCCCGAGGATGATCCCGCCGAGCATGGCGCCAGGCAGCGAACCGATCCCGCCCAGTACTGCCGCAGTAAATGCCTTGATGCCGATGATGAAGCCGGCATAGAAGTCGAAGGTGCCGTAGTTCATGGTGATCAGCACGCCGGCCAACGCCGCCATGGCCGCACCGATGATGAACACGTAGGAAATGACCCTGTCGGTGTTGATGCCGAGGATCGAAGCCATTTTGCGGTCTTGCTGGGTCGCACGGCACATGCGCCCGAGCTTGGTGTACTTGATGACGTAGGTCAGCAGGCCCATGCCGACGAATGCGGCCACCAGGATGAAGACTTTGGTGTAGGTCAGTTGCACGAAGCCGGTACCGACTTCGACACGCCATGCACCGGTCAGCAGTGTGGGTACGCCCTGTTGTTTGGCGCCTTGGGCGATCTGTGCGTAGTTCTGCAGAATCAGGGAGATGCCGATGGCGCTGATCAACGGTGCCAGTCGGGTGGAGTTGCGCAGGGGTTTGTAAGCCACTCGCTCGATGACCCAGCCATACACCGCCGTGATCACGATGGTGAATACCAGGGTGCCGAGCATCAGCAGCGGGAAGGATTCAATACCGAAGTAAGCCAGCAGAGCCAGACTGATTGCCGCCAGGTAAGCAGAAATCATGTAAACCTCGCCGTGGGCGAAGTTGATCATGCCGATGATGCCGTAGACCATTGTGTAGCCGATGGCGATCAGGCCATAGACCGACCCGAGGGTCAGGCCGTTGACCAGTTGCTGCAGGAAAATACCATCCATAACGCAATCTCACGCAGTGAGAACCTGCACACCCTGAGGCGCGCGGTTCTTCTAGGAAAAATACAGATTTACGTCGGAGCAATGTCAGACAGGAAACCGCAGCCCCCTTGTGAGAGCTGGCTTGCCAGCGATAGCGGTAGAACATTCAACAAAATTGTCGACTGTCAGGCCGTCATCGCGGGCAAGCCCGCTCCCACAGGGAATGTGGCGTCCGGTTGATCAGGTGCCGTTATTTCTGTTTTTCCAGCTGGTGATATTTGCCGTCCTTGTCCCACTGGTAGACCACGTAGTCGGAGACCTTCAGGTCGCCTTTGGAATCCCAGGTCTTCTCGCCCATGACGGTCTTGACCGGGTTCTTCTTCAGCCACGCAGCGGCCTCCTCGCCCTTGTTCGATTTGGCGCCGTTGAAGGCGGCGGCCAGGGCCTGAACCGATGCATAGGCGTACAGGGTGTAGCCTTCAGGCTCGGTGCCAGCCTTGCGGAATGCATCTACCACGGTCTTGCTGTCTGGCAGCAGGCGTGGGTCGGCACCGAAGGTCATCAGCACGCCGTCGACGAACTGCGGGCCACCGGCGGTGGTCACCAGTTCGTCGGTCACGATGCCGTCATCGGACATGAACTTGACGTCTTTCAGGCCTTGTTCACGCAGTTGGCGAACCAGCGGGCCGGCTTCCGGGTGCAGGCCACCGAAGTAGACGACATCGGCGCCGGCGCCACGGATCTTGGTGACGATTGTGCTGAAGTCTTTCTCGCCACGGGTCAGGCCTTCGTACAACACTGGCTTCACGCCGCGTTTTTCCAACTGAGCCTTGGTCGCATCGGCCAGGCCCTGACCGTAGGTGTCCTTGTCGTGCAGCACGACGACTTTCTTGCCCTTGAGCACGTCGACGATGTAATCGCCGGCGACGATGCCTTGCTGGTCGTCACGGCCGCACATACGGAACATGGCGCTCAGGCCGCGCTCGGTCACTTGCGGGTTGGTGGAACCCGGAGTGATGGCGATGATGCCGGCTTCATCGTAGATCTCGGACGCAGGAATGGTGGAGGACGAGCAGAAGTGGCCGACCACACCGGCGACTTTCTGGTTGGTGAGGTCCTTGGCGACCGTCACCGCCTGTTTCGGCTCGCAAGCGTCATCGCCCTTGACCAGGACGATTTTCTCCCCGTTGACGCCGCCCGCCGCGTTGACCGCGTCGGCCGCCGCTTGTGCCCCTTTCATGTATTGCTCGCCAAATGCCGCGTTGGCGCCCGTCATCGGACCCGCCACACCGATTTTCACATCAGCTTGTGCAAACGCAGAAACACCCAGCGCAGTAGCCACTGCGAGGGCCAGAAAGCCTTTCTTGTAAAACGTCTGGGACATGAGGTGGTGCTCCAAGGTTTTTTTTAGTTGGCACTGCGACTTCACTTGAATGCTCAGAGCAAGGGCCGTGCCATCGGTTTTTTATTCTTCAAAAAGTCGCTGCTTTCTTGTTATTTCGACTGTTTCGTTCCCATTTTCATTGGGCGTGCAACCGTCTAAACCGCGGAAGGTGAAACCAATTATTTTTTCAGGCGCAACCCGCACGCGCCATCATTGCAACCGCGGCGCCAAACGACGTGCAACCAGCCTGTAACAGCCCGCGTCACCGAACTGCACACTGCTGGTGCGGGACTGCTACAACCCGCACCATTACAGGCTAGTCGCTACATCGAAAAGCGCCGCTTCCGGCAACATATTTCAACACTCAGATGACGATCCGCAGGCACTGGCCCGCGTGATACAGCGAGAACCCGGCCTCGTACAGACAACTGCGCAAGCCCACCCCCGCCAGCGGCTGCATCGGGGCGAAGGGAATCGGCAATGCCTGAGGATTTCCGTTACACAGGTAATCGGCGAAGGCCTTGCCGACCACAGTGCCGGTGGTTACGCCACGGCCGTTGTAACCGGTGACGGCCACCAGTCCCGGCGCGGGCTCGAACAGGCGCATCAAATGATCGGGAGTGAACGCGATGCGCCCGGTCCAGGTGCATTCCCATTCCACAAGCTTGAGATTGGGGAAGTAATGCTGCTGCACCCGGTCGGCCCAGGCCTTGAGGAACCAGGTCGGTTTCTGATTGCCGTTGCCGAGACTGCCCAGCAGCAAACGACCATCCTTGTCACGGCGGATGCTGCTCAGCACCTGGCGGGTATCCCACGAGCCCTGCCCGCCCGGGAGGATTTCCTGAGCGGCGTCTTCGGTGAGCGGCACCGAAGCGACCTGATAGTAGTAACCGGGGAAGAAATTGCGCTTGAGTTCGGTCCAGTCGCCTTCGGTGTAGGCGTTGGAAGCGATAACCACCTGTTCGGCGAGCACCGAACCCTGCTCGGTCTGCACCGACCATTTCGGCCCCTGGCGTTCAAGACGCGCGACCGGCGAGTGATCGAACATCTGCCCGCCAAGGCGCATTACAGCGTTGGCCAGCCCGGTGACATACGCCATCGGATTGAGCGTACCGGCACGCCGGTCCAGTAGTGCGGCGGCAATCTTCTGTGTGCCGGTCGCCTGTTCACAGGCCTTGCCGGTCAGCAGTTCGACCGGTGCGCCGCGGCGTTTCCATTGTTCTTCGCGACTGCGCAGGTCCGCCTCACCCCTGGCGTTGTGCGCCATGTGCAAGGTGCCTTCGCGGCGCAACTGGCAATCGATGTTGTATTTATCCACAAGGCTGAACACCAGCGCCGGCGCCGCACCGAGCATGCGGTTGAGCTGACTGCCGACCGCCTCGCCGAAGCCGGCCTCTATCTCGTCCGGCGGAATCCACATCCCGGCGTTGACCAGCCCGACGTTGCGCCCGGAGCCACCATGCCCGGCGCGATGGGCTTCGAGCACGCAGACACTTTTGCCTTTCTCCAGCAGATGCAGCGCCGCCGACAGCCCGGTAAACCCGGCGCCGATCACGCAGACATCGACTTTGACCTCGCCCCTGAGCGCCGTGTTATCCGGTCGTTGCGGCGTGAGTTTTTCCCACAGACATTCTTCGCGTAACGGCATTGCCAGACTCCAACAGAAACCTAACAAACACACAGTTCAACAATGTGGAAGCGAGCCTGCTCCGGGCGGCGCTCCGACGAAAGCGGCGTTTCAGCCAACATTGGTGTCGACTGACACACCGCTATCGCGAGCAGGCTCGCTCCCGCAAGGGACTTACCGCTCAATCCTCAATCGAACGTAATGCCCTGCGCCAGCGGCAATTCCAGCGAGTAGTTCACGGTATTGGTCTGCCGACGCATATACGCGCGCCATGCATCCGAGCCCGACTCACGACCGCCACCGGTTTCTTTCTCGCCACCGAACGCGCCGCCAATTTCCGCACCGCTCGGGCCGATGTTGACGTTGGCGATGCCGCAGTCGCTGCCGACCGCCGACATGAATTTCTCGGCCTCGCGCACATCGGTGGTGAAGATGCACGACGACAGGCCCTGCGGCACGGCGTTGTTCAGGCGCAGCGCCTCTTCGAAATCGCTGTAGCCGACCACGTACAGGATCGGTGCGAAGGTCTCGCTGCACACCACGTCGCTCTGCTCCGGCATTTCAACGATGGCCGGCGACACGTAGTAGGCGTTAGGGAATTGATCTTCCAGTTGGCGCTTGCCGCCGAACACCCGACCGCCCTCGCTCAAGGCCTGCTCCAGCGCGTCCTGCATGTTTTCGAAGCTGTGCTTGTCGATCAGCGGGCCGATCAGGTTGCCTTCCAACGGGTGACCGATACGGACTTTGGAGTACGCAGCTTTCAGGCGGGTGACGATTTCTTCTTTCACCGATTCATGGGCGATCAGGCGCCGCAACGTGGTGCAACGCTGGCCGGCAGTGCCGACGGCGCTGAACAGAATGGCGCGCACGGCCATGTCCAGATCGGCGCTCGGGCCGAGGATCATCGCGTTGTTGCCGCCCAGTTCGAGGATGCTGCGGGCGAAGCGCGCGGCGACTTTCGGCGCCACTTCGCGGCCCATGCGGGTGCTGCCGGTGGCACTGATCAGCGCGACACGCGGGTCATCCACCAGCGCTTCGCCGGCATCGCGACCGCCGATGATCACCTGGCTCAGGTGCGCCGGGGCATCGCTGAAATTCTTCAGTACGCGTTCGAACAGCGCCTGACAGGCCAGCGCGGTCAGCGGGGTTTTCTCCGACGGCTTCCACACCACCGGGTTGCCGCAGACCAGCGCCAGCGTGGTGTTCCACGCCCACACCGCGACCGGGAAGTTGAACGCACTGATCACGCCGACCACGCCCAGCGGGTGCCAGGTTTCACGCATGTGGTGGCCCGGACGCTCGGAGGCGATGGTCAAACCGTACAACTGGCGGGACAGACCGACGGCGAAATCGCAGATGTCGATCATCTCCTGCACTTCACCGAGGCCTTCCTGGGTGATCTTGCCCGCTTCCCAGGACACCAGTTCGCCGAGTTCGGTCTTGTATTCACGCAGCACTTCACCGAACTGACGCACCAGCTCGCCGCGACGCGGGGCCGGCACCTTGCGCCATTGTTCGAACGCATGATCTGCGCGACTGATGTGCTGCTCGACTTCGGCCGGGCCTTCCCAGTTCACGGCGCCGATGCGGCTGCCGTCGATGGGCGAATGCACCGGCACTTTGCCGTTCTGGTACAGGGCCGGGTTCACACCTAGACGATCAAGCAATGCGGCAACCATGGGTCACTCCTCAAGCAAAAAACTGAATGTGTGCGGGCGCGTTTTCACGACCGGGCAGACCTTTAGTTGTAGCGTCAGGAAGGCTGGGCAACAAACGACCTTTACGCGAGATATCATTCCGTTTATTCATGCTGCGCAGAAAGACAAGAAAAGGATCGCCCATGCTGAACAAACGCCACTTGCCGTCGATCACCGCGTTGCAGTGCTTCGAGGCCGTGACCCGGCACCTGAGTTTTACCCGGGCCGCCGAGGAACTGAACCTGACCCAGAGCGCCGTCAGCAAGCAGGTGGCGCAGCTTGAAGAATTGCTGCAGCACTTGTTGTTCCGCCGGGTGCGCCGCCGTTTGCAGATGACCCCGGCCGGCGATCTGTATCTGGTGGAAGTCAGAAAAATCCTGACCCAGGTCGAGATGTCGACCCATTACCTGCGCTCCTACGGCGGCGAAACCGAAGTCCTGCGGGTCTCCACGCCCTCGACCTTCGGCGCCCGCTGGCTGGTGCCGCGCCTCAAGGGCTGGCGTCTGCGTCATCCATCGATTCATCTGGACCTGTGCAACGAGCAGGAGGCCGATGACTTGCTGCAAGGGCGCAGCGACCTGGCGTTCTATTTCGGCCAGGGTTCTCGCCCCGGCACCGAATGCCTGAAGCTGTTCGGCGAAGAATTGGTGCCAGTCTGCGCGCCGGGCAGCCTGCCGGACACTCCGTTGACTGATCCAACGCAACTCACCGATCTGGTCCTGCTGCAGAATGCTTCGCGCCCGCAAGCGTGGCACGACTGGTTCGACAGCCAGGGTTACCAGACCGAACACAGCTACCACGGCCCGCGCTTCGAAACCTTTTATATGTGCATCCGCGCCGCCCAGGTCGGCTGTGGCGTCGCCCTGCTGCCGAGGTTTCTGGTGGAAGAGGAATTGGCCGACGGCAAACTGGTCATTCCCTGGCAGCATGCAATGCCCAGCACCGATGCGTATTACCTGGCTTATCCGGAACACGCGGCGGAAGTGCCCAAGGTGCGGGATTTCGTGAAGTGGATGCTGGAGCAGATCGACAGTCCTGATGCGGTCTGAGGCGCTGTGCCGGGATAAAAATCGCTGGCAATCCCCACCCCGGATATGCGCCACTAGCGCCATTGATTGATACCGCGCCAGAGCGCGGCCCGCCTGGAGACCCCGTTATGAGCGAGAGTGTGTTTGCCGATCGCATCGTGCAGAACCTGCTCGACACCGACTTCTACAAACTGACGATGATGCAGGCGGTGCTGCACAACTACCCCAACGTCGAAGTCGAATGGGAGTTTCGTTGCCGTAACAGTGAAGATCTGCGCCCGTATCTGGCGGAGATCCGCTTCCAGGTCGAGCGTCTGGCCGAGTTGAGCCTGAGCGCCGATCAGTTGAGTTTCCTGGAGCGCATCAGCTTCCTCAAACCTGACTTCCTGCGTTTCCTCGGCCTGTTCCGCTTCAACCTGCGCTACCTGCACACCGGTATCGAGAACGGCGAGTTGTTCATCCGCCTGCGCGGGCCGTGGCTGCATGTGATTCTGTTCGAAGTGCCGCTGCTGGCGATCGTCAGCGAAGTGCGCAACCGCTATCGCTACCGTGAAACGGTGCTGGAACAGGCCCGCGAACAGCTGTATCGCAAGTTCGACTGGTTGACCGCCAATGCCTCGGCCGAAGAGTTGTCGCAGTTGCAGGTCGCCGATTTCGGCACACGCCGGCGGTTTTCCTACCGCGTGCAGGAAGAAGTGGTGAACGTGCTCAAGCACGATTTCCCCGGACGCTTCGTCGGCACCAGCAACGTGCACCTGTCCCGCGAACTGGACATGAAACCGCTGGGCACCATGGCCCACGAGTGGATCATGGCCCACCAGCAACTCGGCCCGCGACTGATCGACAGCCAGATCGCCGCCCTCGATTGCTGGGTTCGCGAGTACCGCGGCCTGCTGGGGATCGCCCTCACAGACTGCATTACTACCGATGCCTTCCTCGGCGATTTCGATCTGTTCTTCGCCAAGCTGTTCGACGGTCTGCGCCACGATTCCGGGGACCCGGTGCTGTGGGGCGAAAAATGCATCGCCCACTATCACAAGCTCGGCATCGACCCGATGAGCAAGACCCTGGTGTTCTCCGACAGCCTGACCCTGCCCAAGTCGCTGGAGATCTTCCGTGCGTTGCGCGGCCGGATCAATGTCAGCTTCGGCATCGGCACCAACCTGACCTGTGACATTCCGGGTGTCGAACCGATGAGCATCGTGCTTAAAATGACCGCCTGCAACGGCCAACCGGTGGCGAAGATCTCCGACGAGCCGGGCAAGACCCACTGCAAAGACCCGAATTTCGTCGCCTATTTGCGACACGTTTTCCAGGTTCCTGCCGTTTCCAGCCTTTCCAGCAAGGAGTGAATTCATGCAAGCCGTACAGCGTGAGATTGCTGAACAGCTCAACGTTCAGCCGCCGTTCGCCGATGACCAGGCCCTCGAAGCGGAAGTCGCCCGCCGCATCAGCTTCATCCAGGATTGCCTGACCAGTTCCGGACTCAAGACCCTGGTGCTGGGCATCAGCGGCGGGGTCGATTCCCTGACCGCCGGCCTTCTGGCCCAGCGTGCGATGCGCGAGTTGCGCGAGCGCACTGGTGACGAGGCCTACAAGTTCATCGCCGTGCGCCTGCCGTATGACGTGCAGTTCGATGAACACGACGCCCAGGCCTCGGTGGACTTCATCGCCCCGGACGAACGCCACACCGTCAACATCGGCCCGGCGGTCAAATCGCTGGCCAGCGAAGTCGCAGCCTTCGAAGGCAAGCACGCGGTGTCGGTGGATTTCGTGCTCGGCAACACCAAGGCGCGGATGCGCATGGTCGCCCAGTACACGATCGCCGGCGCGGCTCATGGTCTGGTGATCGGCACCGACCACGCGGCGGAAGCGGTGATGGGTTTCTTCACCAAGTTCGGTGACGGCGCCTGCGATCTGGCCCCGCTCAGCGGTCTGGTGAAAAACCAGGTCCGGGCCATCGCCCGCAGCTTCGGCGCACCGGAATCACTGGTGGAAAAAGTGCCGACGGCGGATCTGGAAGACCTGTCGCCGGGCAAGCCGGACGAGGCGTCACACGGCGTGACCTACGCCGAGATCGACGCTTTCCTGCACGGAGAGCCGGTGCGTCAGGAGGCGTTCGACATCATCGTCAACACCTACAAAAAGACTCATCACAAGCGGGTCATGCCGTTTGCACCTTGAATCCAGGGCATAAAAAAAGCGTCCTTCGGGACGCTTTTTTTTGACCTTGTGTTGCTTACTTCAGGGTTACGGTGCCTTTCATCATCGAGATGTGGCCCGGGAACGAGCAGAAGAAGCCGTACTT
This sequence comes from Pseudomonas sp. B7, assembly GCF_016735645.1. Taxonomy (NCBI): domain Bacteria; kingdom Pseudomonadati; phylum Pseudomonadota; class Gammaproteobacteria; order Pseudomonadales; family Pseudomonadaceae; genus Pseudomonas; species Pseudomonas sp. B7. The sequence continues at coordinate 694,070 of NZ_JAERRE010000002.1, read as the reverse complement.
CTCGTCAGCCTTGAGCTTGGACACGTCGATGGTCAACGAATCGGTTTCCTTGGCGCCAATGATCTTGGTGTGAGCGATCACGCGTTCGTCACCGTCCTTCAGGTAGTTCTTGTCGATGCCGGCGGCCAGGCCGTCGGTGGCGATCGGCTGCATGTCGGCTTCTTTGCTGATCACCAGGTTATGGCCCATGACGTTCTTCGGCAGGCTGCCGGAGTGGGTCAATTCGACGGTGAAGGTCTTGCAGCTCTTGTCGATTTCGATGGCCTTGGTGTTGAAGGACATCTGGTCGGTGGAATCAACGGTGGTTTTGCACTCGGCAGCCATCAATTGGCTGCTGGCCAGCGCCAGCAGGGATACCGCAACAACTTTGGAAAACATGGTGAATCTCCAAGGCAGGGTTAACAAAAACACGAATGGTTGGAAGACTGCCTGAAATCTTCGCAAGTTCCTATGACTTGAGTCAAAAATTGTATACAACTTTCAGGCTATGACACTCATCGAAACAATCTAACAGCCAGACGTTTGGCCGGGCCGTATCTTCAGGGCTCAACGTTAATCTGGAGCATCCGTCATGTCCTTCAACAGCCTGTTGTGCAGTCTGCTTGCCGCCTACGCCTGTGGTGCCAGCGGCACCTATGAAACCCCGAAACGCGAAGTCTAGTCCTTGGATCGAGACCCGCCAGCCTTTACCCTGTGCGACTGATCGACACAGGAGCAAGGCATGTCTCTCACATCCGTTTGTGTATTTTGCGGTGCCAACGCCGGCACCACTCCGGCGTACACCGAAGCCGCCATCGCCCTCGGTACCGCCATTGCCGAGCGTAAGCTGACGCTGGTTTACGGCGGCGGGGCTGTCGGCCTGATGGGGATTGTCGCCGACGCTGCGCTGGCGGCCGGTGGCGAAGTGATCGGCATCATCCCGCAGAGCCTGATGGACAAGGAAATCGGTCACAAGAGCCTGACCCGCCTGGAAGTGGTCGACGGCATGCACGCGCGCAAAGCGCGGATGGCCGAACTCAGCGATGCGTTCATCGCCCTGCCCGGTGGCCTCGGCACCCTGGAAGAGCTGTTCGAAGTCTGGACCTGGGGCCAGCTCGGCTACCACGGCAAGCCGCTCGGCCTGCTCGAGGTGAACGGTTTCTACAGCAAACTCACTGCATTTCTCGATCACATCGTCGGCGAAGGCTTCGTTCGCGCGCCACACCGTGACATGCTGCAAGTGAGCGAATCGCCGCAAACGCTGCTCGAAGCCCTCGATCAATGGCAGCCGACCGTCACGCCAAAGTGGGTCGACCAGAAACCCGGTTAACCCCCGGGCACCGATACAGGGCAGAATACGCGCCGCTCAACCTCACCTTCGACCCCAGAGGATCGCCCATGGCCAAACCCAATTACTCCTTCGCCAAACGTCAACGTGACCTGGCCAAGGAACAGAAGAAAGAGGAAAAGCTTCAGCGCAAGAAACAGATGGCTGAAGAAGCGGCACTGAATCCTGACGGTGAAGTGGCGACCGATGATGATGTTGAGGCACCGAAAGACCAGGCACCTGACGCCTGAGCTGAATCGCGAAATTGAACACACTCCATTGTGGGAGCTGACTGGCTCCCACAATGGATCGCACTTACTCCAGCGGCATCACCGTGACCCGCACCTCCGGATCATGGCTCCCTCCCCCCAGAATCACCCCGCGCAACGGCGAGACATCGGAAAAATCCCGGCCCCAGGCCAGGGTGATGTGCTCCAGCGCCGGCTGCACGTTGTTCGTCGGATCGAAATCCACCCAGCCCAGCACCGGGCAAAACACCGAGACCCAGGCATGGGACGCATCGGCGCCGATCAACCGTGGCTGCCCCGGTGGCGGTTGCGTCAGCAGGTAACCGCTGACGTAACGCGCCGCCAGCCCGCGTGAGCGCACACAGGCAAGCATCAGATGCGCAAAGTCCTGACAGACCCCGCGTCGGCGCTCCAGCACTTCCACCAGCGGCGTCGCGACTTGCGTCGCTTCGGCATCGAAGGTGAACTCGCTGAAAATCTTCTGCATCAGGGCCTGCACACCCAGCATCAACGGCCGGCCGGCCGGGAAACAGCTCTCCGAGAACTCGACGAAACTGCGCTTCAGGTGCACGTAGGGCGACTGGAATCGATAGCGACAGGCTTCCAGCAACGAGGCAGACAACGGCTGACTGCTGTAAGTCAGCACGTTGCGCGTCAACTCCCAGGCCGGTGACTGCTGGAAATCCACCACGGGTCGCGCCAGCACTTCCACCGTCAGCCGTGCGTTGACCTGCAATTCATCATGCGGCCGTTCGAAGGCCAGGCGGGTGAGCGGATTGCCGAACACATCCTGCTCGTCACGGCGGGTGGTCGGCTCCGGACTGATCAGCAATTGCTGTTCGGTGCAACGCTGCCACTCGCATTCGCGCGGCCACAGGTGCGCCAGTTGCTGGGCCAGGGACACCGGACTGTCGTAGCGATAGCACGTGTCGTGAAGGATCTGGTAATGGGCGCTCATCAGACGGACACCGTGCGCTGGCTGACATCATCGACATGGGCGAAATGGCGCAGGGCCAGACGATCCGACACCTGACTGCTGGCGTCGGCGATCTCCTGCAGCAGATCCGCCAGACCGTCGAGGGCCGCGCGCACGCTGGGTTCGCCGAACAAAGGATTCTCCAGACAGCTCAAGTCGAAACGCGCCAGACGCTCGACCAGCGTCGGCAATCCTGCCTCCCTCGGCACTCCGAAGTCATCATTCAAACGCTTGAGGGTGCGAGTCACAAGTTTCAACTGGAACAACACCGCATGGGGGTTCTGCTCATCCAGCAGCAACAGGTCAAGCACCGGAATCAACTGCGCCACTGCCAGATAACGCGAGCGATAGGTGATGCTGCTGTTGCCCAGCTCCAGCAACCACTCAAGCCCGGCCTGATCGAACGCCCCGGCGCCGCGCAGAAAACCCGCAAGGCTGCTGCTGAGAAATTGCAGGCGTTCGATGCGCCGGCCGATCATCAGGAAGCGCCAGCCTTCGTCACGGGTCATGTCGTCGAGGGCAAACCCGGACAGCGCCGCCAGCGACATCACCAGCCGGTTTAGAAAATCCAGCAGCTCGCCGAAGTCCGGTTCGTCGGTGTCAAGTTCCGAAGCCTCACGTTGCAACTCCACCAGCGCCTGCCAGTTTTCCCGGGACAACTTGCCGCGCACCTGCGAAGCCGCCCACTGCAAGCGCTGCAGGTTGGAGCGCAGGCTGAACGACCAGTCCTCGCCGAGCAGTGCCGCGAGCAAGCGTTCCGGAAGTTCACCTTCATCCGGCAGCAGCATCAGCCGCTCGCCCAGATCCACAGCGGCCTGCAAGGCCTGTGGATCATCACCGTCGACGTACCGCGCCAGCATGATCCGCAACAACCGCGCGCTGTCGTCACAGCGCTCGCAGTAACGGCCGAACCAGAACAGATTCTCCACCACCCGCGACGGCAGGTACGGATCGCGCCGCACCAGATCAGGCACGCCGATATTGCGCTGGGCTTTCCACTGTTCCCCGCTCGGCGGTCGATCCCCCAGCACCCAGGTGTCCTTGCTCGCGCCACCGCGCTGCATCGACACCACTTCGGCATCGGCTTCGGCCGCGACCCGGGTCAGGCCACCGGGCAGCACCCGATAACCGTCGTGACTGGCCACCGCGTACATGCGCATGCCGATTGCCCGGGGTTGCAGTTGCCCGTCCTCGGGCTGCCAGATCGGCGCCTGAGACAGCTGCGCAAGTTCTTGCGCGACATACGCATAAGGGCGGGCCTGCATGCGCGCAGCGAGGCTTTCACGCTGTTTTTCGCTCAGATCCCGACCCAATACCGGCGTAAAGCTTTGCGAAGGGAACGCCGGTTTGATCAGCAGCTCCGGCAATTTTTCCAGGGCCTGGGCCAGCACCGGCGCTTCGCCGCACCACCACGTGGCAATGGACGGCAGGATCAGATCTTCACCGAACAGGTACTGATTGATCTTCGGCAGGAACCCCAGCAGCCCCGGCGACTCCAGTACTCCACTGCCCAGTGCATTGGCGACCAGAACCCGGCCCTGACGCACCGCCTCCAGCAATCCCGGAACGCCCAGCGCCGAATCCGTGCGCAACTCCAGCGGATCACAGAAGTCGTCGTCGAGGCGGCGCATGATCGCGTGCACCCGGCGCAGGCCACTGAGGGTTTTCAGGTAGACCGTGGCATCACGCACCGTCAGGTCACCGCCCTCCACCAGCGGATAACCGAGCTGGCGCGCCAGATAAAGATGTTCGAAATAGCTCTCGTTGAAACGCCCCGGGGTGAGCAGCACCACCAGCGGCGCGTCATCGTCGCACGGGGCCTGACGGGCCAGAGTTTCCTGCAGGGTGCGGAAGAAGCCGGCCAGATGCTGCACCTTCAGATCCCGGTACAACTCGGGGAAGGCGCGGGACACGATGGTGCGGTTTTCCAGCGCATACCCGGCACCCGATGGCGCCTGAGTGCGATCCGCCGTCACCCACCAGCGCCCGTCCGGCGTGCGCGCCAGATCCACGGCATACAGATGCAGAAAGGCCCCGTCCGGTGGCGCAATGCCCTGACAGGGCCAGAGGAAGTTGTTGTGACCGAACACCAGCTCCGCCGGCAGCAAGCCTTCGCGGATCAACTGCTGCGGGCCATACAGGTCCGCCAGCACCGCATTGAGCAGCCGCGCGCGCTGGGCGATTCCGGCCGACAGCTGTTGCCACTCGTCAGCGGCGATCACGTGGGGCAGCAGATCCAGTTCCCACGGACGGTCCGCGCCCTTGGGGTCGGCATAGACGTTGTAGGTGACACCGTTTTCCTGAATCTGCCGGGTCAGCAACGCCTGACGCTGCACCAGGTGCGCCGGGGTGCTGCGCTGCAAATGGTCGACCAGTCGCCGCCAGTGCGGGCGCACCGCTCCGCTGTCGTCGAGCAGTTCGTGATAGGTGCCCGCCGTCAGCGGGTAGCGGTCAAGCAGGTCAGGCATGGAAAGCTCGGCAGCCGGCAAGGAACGGTCAGACTAACGCAGGCACATGACGCCCGGATATACGAAAAATCCGGGCGTCGCGTACGACTTAGAAACGTCGTAAATCGAGTGTCATCGGCAGCTCGTCGGAGATTGTCAGGTTCGGTATCGGAAGCTTCCCCGGCGTATGTCCGATGCGGAAGAAACGCGCCATGCGCCGGCTCTCCGCTTCGTTGGCGTTGACCGGCAGCGTTTCGTAATTGCGCCCGCCGGGATGGGCGACGTGGTACTGGCAACCGCCCAGCGAACGTTGCATCCAGGTGTCGAGCAGGTCGAACACCAGCGGCGCATGCACCGGGATCGTCGGTTGCAGGCAATTGGCCGGTTGCCACGCGCGGAAACGCACACCCGCGACAAACTCGCCAACCCGTCCGGTCGGTTGCAGCGGCACCGGGATGCCATTGCAGGTCAGCAGATAGCGCTGCGGCGGCAGCCCCGTGAGTTTGACCTGCAAGCGCTCCAGCGATGAGTCGACGTAGCGCACCGTACCGCCCGCTGCGCCCTCCTCGCCCAGCACATGCCAGGGTTCGAGAGCCTGACGCAATTCCAGCTCGATGCCGTTGACGGCGTAATCGCCGACTTTGGGAAAGCGGAATTCCAGATGAGCCGCAAACCATTCGGCACGCAGCGGATAACCGGCACTGTTGAGCTCAACGATGACGTCGGCGAAGTCCTGCTCGATGAAGTGCGGCAGCATGAAGCGGTCGTGCAGCTCCGTACCCCAGCGCGCCAGTTTCGGCGGCGCATAGGGCTCGCGCCAGAACCGCGCCACCAGCGCTCGCAACAACAGCTGCTGCGCCAGGCTCATGCGCGCATGGGGTGGCATCTCGAAACCACGCAACTCCAGCAACCCGAGGCGCCCGGTGGCGCCATCCGGTGAATACAGCTTGTCGATGCAGAACTCGGCGCGATGGGTGTTGCCGGTAACGTCGATCAGCAGATTGCGCAACAGCCGATCCACCAGCCATGGGGCGCACTCTTCTCCCGGCGCCGGCATCTGCGCGAAAGCGATTTCCAGCTCATACAACGCATCGTTGCGCGCTTCATCGACTCGCGGCGCCTGAGAGGTCGGGCCGATGAACAGACCGGAAAACAGGTAGGACAGCGAAGGATGGTTGTGCCAGTAGCTGATCAGGCTACGCAGCAGGTCCGGGCGGCGCAGAAACGGTGAATCGCCCGGTGTCGCGCCGCCGAGGACGAAATGGTTGCCGCCGCCGGTTCCGGTATGTCGCCCGTCGACCATGAATTTCTCGGTGGACAGTCGGGTCTGGCGCGCCTCTTCGTACAGAAATTCGGTGCGCTCGACCAGCTCGTCCCAGGTCGCCGACGGCTGCACGTTGACCTCGATCACGCCGGGATCCGGGGTGATGCGGAAATTGCTCAGGCGCGGATCGCTCGGCGGCTCGTAGCCTTCCAGCAATACCGGACAATGCAGCTCCTCGGCGGTGGCTTCGATGGCGGCCACCAGCTCCAGATAATCCTCGACCCGCTCCAGTGGCGGCATGAACAGGTACAACCGGCCCTCTCGGGCCTCGGCGCACAAGGCGGTGCGGGTCAGCCAGTCGGCGGACTCGTCGATTTTCGGCACACGATCGTACGCCGGAGCCGGCTCACCGTGTTGGTTAAGCTGCGCTGTTTCGGGCAGCTCGGGGAAATCCTGATTCGGGTCGTTCGGATGAATGAACGGGTACTCCGCCGCCTTCACCCAGGGCTGTGAACCCAACGGCAGGCGATAGCCCAGCGGTGAATCCCCCGGCACCAACCGGCAATGCTCATCGCGCAGGTACCAGCGCCCGCTCTGCCACTGATCGCCCTTGGCGGTGCGCGCCAGCGGCAGCACCTGGCCGATGACCTTGTCCAGCCCCTGACTGAACACCTTGCGCAGTCGCGCACGTTCCAGCGGCTCCTCCAGACGCGAGTCTTCGGCGCTGACGTTGCTCGGCAAGGCGCCCTCGCGCCAGAGGTAATAGAAATTGTCTTCGTAGGCCGGGAAAACGAAGCGTGTCGGCAGTTTCAGGCGTTCGGCGACACTCGCCAGAAAGCGCCCGGCCAGTTCACCCGTGGCGCCGTAATCCTGCTGCTCATCGGCGATCAGTGCATTGTTATGCCAGATCGGCACGCCGTCGCGGCGCCAGTAGCAATTCAGCGACCAGCGCGGCAGTTGCTCGCCCGGATACCACTTGCCCTGACCGAAATGCACCAACCCCTTGGGCGCGTAATGTTTGCGCAGGCGCTGGAACAGTTCGGCGGAGAGCCGACGCTTGTCCGGGCCCAGCGCGGCGGTGTTCCACTCGGCGCCATCCGGGTCGTCGATGGACACGAAGGTCGGTTCGCCGCCCATGGTCAGGCGCACATCGCCTTCCAGCAGGTCGGCATCGATCTGCCGGCCCAGCGACTGGATCGCCAGCCATTGCTCATCGGTGTAGGGCTTGGTGACCCGGGGTGCTTCCCAGATCCGCTCCACGGACATTTCGTGGCTGAATTCACACTCGCAAGGCTCCACCAGACCACTGATCGGCGCCGCCGAGGACGGATCGGGACTGCAGGCCAGCGGGATATGCCCTTCACCGGCGAACAGCCCCGACGTCGCATCAAGGCCGATCCAGCCGGCGCCGGGCAGATACACCTCGCACCACGCGTGCAGGTCGGTGAAGTCCACTTCGGTGCCGGACGGGCCGTCGAGGCTTTTCACGTCGGCGGTCAGTTGAATCAGGTAACCGGAGACGAAACGCGCCGCCAGCCCGAGGTTTCGCAGCAGTTGCACCAGCAGCCACGCCGAATCCCGGCAGGAGCCGGAGGCGTGTTCGAGGGTATGCTCCGGGGTTTGCACACCCGGTTCCATGCGGATCAGGTAATTGATGTCTTCGCTCAGACGCTGATTGAGCGCCACCAGGAAATCCACGGCCGGCAACGGCGTGCGGTCGATGGCATCCAGATAGGCCTTGAATTTAGGCGTCAGCGGCAGGGTTTCGAGGTACGGCGCCAGCTCCTTGCGTTCGTCGGCGGCGTAGGCGAAGGGGATTTTCTCGGCGTAGGGCTCGAGGAAGAAGTCGAACGGGTTGAACACCGCCATTTCGGCCAGCAGATCGACCTCGATCCGCAGTTCGGCGGTTTTCTCGGGGAACACCAACCGTGCGAGGTAGTTGCCCTGGGGGTCCTGCTGCCAGTTGATGAAGTGCTGCTCGGGCGAGACTTTCAGCGAATAGGACAGAATCCGCGTGCGGCTGTGAGCAGCCGGGCGCAGACGCACGATCTGCGGGCCGAGTTCGACAGCGCGGTCGTAGCGGTAATGCGTGACGTGATGCAATGCGACATGAATCGACACGGCGTGCCTCCTGCGAGCCCAAGCGTATTCGAAAGCGCGCAAGACTTATGCCATGCAGAGGCTTGGGCGCTTTCCCGGAATGCTTAGGGCAGTACAGCACCAAAATCGGGCGATGCGGTGAAATGCTTTGGCACAGTTGCACGCAAATGTTGCGAGGCACAACGCAAAACGCCAACCCGAAGGTTGGCGTTCTGTTTTAGCTCAAGTGTGTTTCAGCGCGGTACGACCGGCTTGCGTGCCGGTTTCGGCCCTTTGCCTTTCGCGGCTTCCTTGCGCTCCTTGGCGGCCTGCTGGTTACGGGCGAATGCCGCGGCCTTGGCCTGTTCACGCTTGTCCCAAGGATTGCCGCCGTCGCTGGCGCGTGGAGGCAGACCGGTGTGCTGGGTGAGGATCTTGGTGGTCTTCTCTTTCGCGACCTTGTGGCTGCCGGCCGGGGTCGAGTTCTTGCGACGGGCACTCTGGTAGCTGTCGGTGGCCGGCTGGTGCAGCGGGATCAACTGGTGCTTGCCCGGCCCGATCAGGTCGGCGCGGCCCATGCGGGTCAGCGCTTCACGCAGCATCGGCCAGCCTTTCGGGTCGTGATAACGCAGGAACGCCTTGTGCAGACGGCGCTGCTCCTCGCTCTTGACGATGGTCACGCCGTCGCTCTTGTAGGTGACCTTGCGCAGCGGGTTCTTGCCCGAGTGGTACATCGCGGTGGCGGTAGCCATCGGCGACGGATAGAACGCCTGGACCTGGTCGGCACGGAAGCCGTTACCCTTGAGCCACAGGGCCAAGTTCATCATGTCTTCGTCGGTGGTGCCCGGGTGCGCGGCAATGAAGTACGGAATCAGGTACTGCTCTTTCCCCGCCTCCTTGGTGTACTTCTCGAACATGCGCTTGAAGCGATCGTAGGTGCCGATCCCCGGTTTCATCATCTGGTTGAGCGGACCTTCCTCGGTGTGTTCCGGGGCGATCTTCAGGTAACCGCCGACGTGGTGGGTCACCAGCTCCTTAACGTACTCCGGCGACTCGACCGCAAGGTCGTAACGCAGGCCGGAGGCGATCAGGATCTTCTTCACACCCGGTAACGCACGGGCGCTGCGGTACAGCTGAATCAGCGACGAGTGGTCGGTGTTCAGGTTCGGGCAGATGCCCGGGAACACGCAGGACGGCTTGCGGCACGCGGATTCGATTTCCGGGCTCTTGCAGGCGATGCGGTACATGTTCGCGGTCGGGCCGCCGAGGTCGGAGATGACGCCGGTGAAGCCCGGCACCTTGTCGCGGATCTCTTCGATTTCGCGAATGATCGACTCTTCGGAACGGTTCTGGATGATCCGGCCTTCGTGCTCGGTGATCGAGCAGAAGGTGCAGCCACCGAAGCAGCCACGCATGATGTTCACCGAGAAGCGGATCATGTCGTAGGCCGGGATTTTTTCCTTGCCGTACGCAGGGTGCGGAACACGTGCGTAAGGCATGCCGAACACGTAGTCCATTTCTTCGGTGGTCATCGGAATCGGCGGCGGGTTGAACCAGACGTCGACCTCGCCATGCTTCTGCACCAGCGCACGGGCATTGCCCGGGTTGGTTTCCAGGTGCAGCACGCGATTGGCGTGAGCGTACAGAACCGGGTCGTTACGCACCTTTTCCATCGACGGCAGGCGGATCACGGTCTTGTCGCGGGTCATTTTCGGGCTGGCCAGGATCTGTACGACCTTGGCTTCTTCCGGATCTTCAACCGGGCCTTTCTCCTGCTCGATCGCGCAAGCCTGAGTGTCCTGGGTGTTCACATACGGGTTGATGATCTTGTCGATCTTGCCCGGACGGTCGATGCGCGTGGAATCGACTTCGTACCAGCCCGCCGGCGTGTCGCGACGGATGAACGCGGTGCCGCGTACATCGGTGATTTCTTCGATCTTGTGACCGTAGGACAGACGCTGGGCGACTTCGACAATCGCCCGCTCGGCGTTGCCGTACAGCAGGATGTCGGCGCTGGCGTCGATCAGGATCGAGTTGCGCACGCGATCCTGCCAGTAGTCGTAGTGGGCGATGCGGCGCAGGGAGGCTTCGATGCCGCCGAGCACGATCGGCACGTGCTTGTAGGCTTCCTTGCAGCGCTGGCTGTAAACCAGGCTCGCGCGGTCCGGACGTTTGCCGGCCATGCCGCCCGGGGTGTAGGCGTCGTCGGAACGGATTTTCTTGTCCGCGGTGTAGCGGTTGATCATCGAGTCCATGTTGCCGGCCGCGACGCCGAAGAACAGGTTCGGCTCGCCGAGCTTCATGAAGTCGTCTTTGGACTGCCAGTTCGGCTGCGCGATGATCCCGACGCGGAAGCCTTGCGACTCCAGCAGCCGGCCGATGATCGCCATGCCGAACGACGGGTGATCGACGTAGGCATCACCCGTGACAATGATGATGTCGCAGGAATCCCAGCCAAGCTGATCCATCTCCTCCCTGCTCATCGGCAGGAACGGCGCTGGCCCGAAACATTCGGCCCAATATTTTGGATAGTCAAATAACGGCTTGGCTGCTTGCATGTCGATGACCGGTGTTGGCTTTCATTGAATTTCGCGGGCGCGGAATATAGCACAAATTTTGACCAATTCCGACGACTGTGGTCGGTTTCTCGTCGCACCGCCCGCCGCCACGCTCTCTGTTCAACAAACGGGTTCACTTATTCAAGGATGAATACGCATGCCTGCAAAACCACCCTCCATAGGCGTCACGACCGTCGAAGTGCACAATCCGCCTTCGAGACCTGTGACCGGACATTTTCCGGAGCACTCCACTTCGCCTCCGGTTCCTGCGGACACCCGCCTGTTCACGCCGCGTCCCGCACACGCCAGCCTCCCGGCAATCGACGGCCCGGACACGATCTCTCCCGCACCGTCCGTGACATTCGCCGAAAGCCTCTCAAACCCGACGGCTTCACCGAGAAGACTCAGGCTCGAAACCTATGGCATTCCTTCCGGTGTCCGACTGCCGGAGGCCGACACACAGGGTTTCAGAACCTTCAAGGGGCGACTGTTCGTCGAAGCGTACGATGGCAGCATTGTGCAAGTTGGCCTGGACCCTGAAAGCCGCATCTACCGCATCAGACTCAGCAATGAGTTGAACCCCTCGGGCCCTGTTCTCTTGCAGGATCCCCAGAGCAAACGCTGGTATCCACTGGATGAGTTCCAAGCCGGGCCCCTTGCACTGACTTCCAGTCGACTGGACGCATTCCGGACAGGCCTGGATTTCTCTGGCATCGCGCCGGACAGCGAGGGGCTGCACAACTTCGAAGGCAAGCGCTACGTGGTCATTGAAAGCCGCGCCTATCAGGTGATGCGCGACGTTGACGCCTCCTCTCCCGCGCACACCGTCTGGCGCATCGTCGCGTCGAAGGATCCGGTCGCCTCCGACAGCGAAAACACCTACCGCGCCAGTCGGGCCGGCTCCACCCTGGCCATCACTCGCACTGCCGAAGGTTTTTGGGTTCCCAGTCTGCATGGGCTCAAGGGAGGCATGCGTCGCAGTGCAATCGCTCAGCACAACAAAACCTATCTGCTCCAACGGCATGAGCCCATCAGGAATGCCTTCGATGCCCTGACCGCTTCCAACACGCGCTATGGCGAACTCTGGCGCCGTGCCCAACCCTTGCCTGAGGGCAGTGACGCCGAAAAGGCCGCGCTGATCGAGATCGAAGTGCATGTGATCAAGCACACAAGAATGCAGGCCGATTACGTCAAGTCACTCATCGACAACCGGGACTGGCTGATATTGCTCAAGGCAGGCGGACTCTATAAAGCCGAGCTTCATGCTCAGCAGATCAACAGAATCGACTACTTCAACAAACTGCTTGCAGTCATGGACCGCAGAGCTCTGCCAACCCTGCATGCAATCACCGTCGAGTCGCTCAAGCGCAACCTCGTCCACCTCGACAAAAAGCTGAAGATCATGGACGAGCGTCAGACCGTGATGGATCAGATTCAGAAGGCTGACCGCAGCGCCCTGGCGGTTCTGGAGGAGATGAATCGCAAAGTGCCCACGGTGGATCAGATCCAATCCAGCCAATACAACATTTGCCTGCGCCTGATCTCCGACGATCCGCAGAATCCGCAGGATCACGGCATGCGCAGTGCCATGGCCATGCACTTGCTCAAGCAGGATCTGAACGAAGTCTTCGGGTACTCCGAACCTCTTGCATTGCAATTGACGATCGAAAACATCAAAAGCGACAAAGCAGGCCTGGAGGCATTGCTCGCGTCGACAACGCCGGCCAAGGCAGAGTACGTCAGGAAGGCACTGACCCTGCTCGATGCCTTTGAATCGAAAATCGAAACCCGGCTGAACGATATCTTTGACCGGATTGACAACAACCAAGAACTGCCCGGCTACGATCAGGAAATCGATTTCGACTTCCTCCCTGGACAAGTTACCGGAGCCGCCGGAGACGCGGCGCCGCGAAAGTTGTTCCGAACCCGTCAAAATGGCACTTACCGTGTGCTGGTCGGCGTGCCGGACACCGCTGCCGACGGCCGCATCACCCTCAGCGTTCCCGACCTGTTCAAACCGAACGATCCCCCTCAACGCTACGAAATGAAAGAAGGTGAGTGGCAGCCCGTACGTTCCGCCCCGGCCCCGACCTCCAGACCTCAGCTGGTCAGCGAAGCGCTGGCGCGCCTTGGTAACGTGGAGGCGTACCTGGCCCAGGCTCGATTGATGGAAAGCCGAAAGGACAACCCGACCACCATTGTCGAATATCTGGGTGCCGAGACGGATCGACTCGCAGGTCTGGCGAAACACCTCGAGCTCCTCGGGCAAACGGCAGCAGGCGCTGAAACCTCCCACTTGATCAGCCGACTGAAAGCTGCCGCCGACTCAATGGGCGCCAAAGGCCAGGATATTTTGATACGGATGTACAAAAACAAGGATGTGCTGGACGTCCCGCGCCTGAACTTCCTGCTTGAGCATGCTCAACTCAAGGTGGTCAAAACGGTGGAGCGCAAGCAACTGGGCAAGGGTAAAGACAAGTCATTCCTGGACGTTTACTCGATCATCGACCGCTCGGATAACACGCCCTTGTGGGAGGCCCACTTTCACTACGACAGGCAGGACCGCGCTGCGCTGGATTACACCGTCAAGGGCGCACACCTGAAAACCCTTGAACAGCGCAGGCTCGGCAGCTCGTTTCAACAGCGCGAAGAACAGGCTGGTCGGCCCCACCAACGGATATGGCGGGAGTTCATCAGCCCCAGGGTTGCCCAGAAACTGTTTGATCAGCTGACGTGATCAATTGCGTTACTCGTCGTCGTCGAAGTTGTAACTGCCCGGCGCGAGGTTTTCGAAACGTGTGTATTTGCCGATGAAAGCCAGGCGAATGAAGCCGATCGGACCGTTCCGCTGTTTGCCGATGATGATTTCGGCGATGCCCTTGTGTTCGGTTTCCGGGTGATACACCTCATCCCGGTACACGAACATGATCACGTCGGCGTCCTGCTCGATCGCTCCGGATTCCCGCAAGTCGGAGTTCACCGGGCGCTTGTTGGGACGCTGTTCCAGGGAGCGGTTGAGCTGCGACAGGGCGACCACCGGGCAGTTGAATTCCTTGGCCAGGGCTTTCAGGGATCGGGAGATCTCGGAAATCTCGTTGGTCCGGTTGTCGCCGCTGGAACCCGGGATCTGCATCAGCTGCAGGTAGTCGATCATGATCAGGCCGATGTCGCCGTGCTCGCGCACCAGCCGCCGGGTCCGGGCACGCATCTCCGACGGACTGATGCCGGCGGTGTCATCGATGAACAGCTTGCGGTCGTTGAGCAGATTGACCGCCGAGGTCAGACGCGGCCAGTCGTCGTCTTCCAACTGGCCGGAACGTACCTTGGTCTGGTCGATACGGCCGAGGGACGACAGCATACGCATGATCAGCGATTCGCCTGGCATCTCGAGGGAGTACACCAGCACCACTTTGTCGCTGCGCAACACGGCGTTTTCCACCAGGTTCATCGCGAAGGTGGTCTTACCCATCGACGGACGGCCGGCGACGATGATCAGGTCGGCCGGTTGCAGGCCGCTGGTCTTCTCGTCGAGGTCGGTGTAGCCGGTGGACAGGCCGGTGATCGAGTCGGCAGTGTTGAACAGGGTGTCGATGCGGTCGATGGCCTTGGTCAGCAGGTCATTCACACCCACCGGGCCGCCGGTTTTTGGCCGGGCCTCGGCAATCGCGAAGATCTGCCGCTCGGCTTCGTCGAGGATTTCCTCGGCGGTGCGGCCTTCGGGATTGAAGGCGCTGTCGGCAATTTCGGTGCTGATACCGATCAGCTGACGCAACGTCGCGCGCTGGCGGACGATCTGCGCATAGGCCTTGATGTTGGCGACGGACGGCGTGTTTTTCGCCAGCTCACCCAGGTAACCGAGGCCGCCGACCTGCGAAGTCTGACCTTCCTTGTCCAGTTGCTCGGCAAGGGTCACGACATCGATCGGCAGGTTCTGATCGGCCAGTTTGGCGATCGCACGGAAAATCAGACGGTGGTCATGTCGGTAGAAATCGCCGTCGGAGACTTGATCGAGCACGCGTTCCCAGGCGTTGTTGTCCAGCATCAGACCACCGAGCACGGCCTGTTCGGCCTCGATGGAATGCGGCGGCACCTTCAGCGCGGCGGTTTGCAGATCGTATTGCTCGGGAGCGGAGATTTCGTTCATGGCCACTTTTTAATCAGGAAAAGCAGGGAGTGCAGAAAGACAAAGGGCACGACCTGTAAACAGGATCGTGCCCGATGTTAACCGTCTGCCGGACAAGCCGCCAGTCGATCAGGGTGTTGCTTAAGCTGCTACCACGACAACGCGTACGGTGGCTTCAACTTCGGCGTGCAGGTGCACGGCCACGTCGAATTCACCCACGTTGCGGATGGTGCCGTTCGGCAGACGAACTTCGCTTTTCGCCACTTCAACGCCGGAGGCGGTCAGTGCGTCAGCGATGTCGTGAGTACCGATCGAACCGAACAGCTTGCCTTCGTCGCCAGCGGTGGCAGTGATGGTCACTTCCAGCTCGGCCAGTTGGGCAGCACGGCTTTCAGCCGAAGCTTTACGGTCTGCGGCGGCTTTTTCCAGCTCAGCGCGACGCTCTTCGAACGCAGCTAGGTTGGCAGCGGTCGCAGCGGTGGCTTTGCCGAAAGGCAGCAGGTAGTTACGGCCGTAACCAGCCTTAACGTTTACTTTGTCGCCCAGGTTGCCCAGGTTGGCGATTTTTTCCAGAAGGATCAGTTGCATGTGGAAATCCTCTTAACTTTTAACCTTCACCGTTCGCGTTATCGGTGTCTTTCGACACCCGACCGCGAAAATCAATCAGGCTGTCGACAATGGCCAGAACCACGAGCAACGGATAGATCAGCTGCATGAACAGCAACAGCGTTACGTACAACCCCACCAGCCAGAAACCGGCCAGTCGCCTTTGCGCCACCAGCCCGTGAATCAGGGCCAGCCCGGCGAACACCAGCGGTACACTGCACAACGGCGTCAACATGGCCATCTGTGCACCGAGATTCGGGCCCAGAAGCATTAACGCCAGCAGCAACATCGCCGGTCCCAGCGGGATCCGGATGGCGCGAAACTCGCGACCAAAACCACCCGGGTTGTACAACAACGCCTGCCAGTAACGCCCGACAATCAGGCTCAGCACGCTGACGATCTGCAACAAGGCCGCAATCAGGCCGGTCAGGACCGGTGCGATCAGCGACGCGAAACGCGCCTGCTCGTCTACCGACAATTGTTGGTAGGCATCACCGAGAAGCGCGGGCATGACCTTTACCAAGGCCTGCGCCAGCATCTCGATCTGGGGCGCAAACGCCGCCCCGAGCACCACTGAAAACACTAGCCCCATGGCTACGCTGACCAGCAGCGTGCGGACCCAAGACTCGCTTGCGCGCAACACCAACGCAAGCCCCGAAGACCCCAGCAGCACCAGAAGTGCCCGTGGGTCATCGGCATACAACCACCAGATCAATGCCGGCAGCAGTCCCAGTGACACGACGCCCAGGGCGTCGGCCAATCCGCGCCGCAGAAGCACCAGGCTCCCGGCGGCAGCACCCAACCAATACAACAACGGCAATGTTGCACACCCGGCCACTACGAGAGTGGCCTGCATACGGCCGCGCATGATGAACTCAGCTAAGGCACGCATGCATTCAATCCTTTGCTACTTGTCGACTGCCCGGTCTCAGCGGCCGTGGCTGTCGGTGTAGGCCAGCAGGGCCAGGAAGCGGGCGCGCTTGATAGCGGTGGCCAGCTGACGCTGATAACGAGCTTTGGTACCGGTGATGCGGCTTGGAACGATTTTGCCGGTCTCGGATACGTAGGCTTTCAGAGTGTTGAGATCTTTGTAGTCGATCTCCTTCACGTCTTCAGCGGTGAAGCGGCAGAATTTACGACGACGGAAGAAACGTGCCATTTGATAGGCTCCTTAAAAGGTCCGTGGATTACTCGTCAGCGTTATCGCTGTTGTCGCTGTCGCTATCGCTGTCATCGCCATCGGCGCTGCCATCGTGCTCAGGACGTTCGCGACGCTCACGGCGCTCACTGCGGTTTTCTTCAGCCTTGAGCATCTCGGACTGGCCGGTAACGGCTTCGTCGCGACGGATGACCAGGTTACGGATCACAGCATCGTTGTAGCGGAAGTTGTCTTCCAGCTCGGCCAGGGCCTTGCCGGTGCACTCAACGTTCAGCATCACGTAGTGAGCCTTGTGAACATTGTTGATTGCGTAGGCCAGTTGACGACGGCCCCAGTCTTCCAGACGGTGGATTTTGCCGCCGTCTTCTTCGATCAGCTTGGTGTAACGCTCAACCATGCCGCCGACTTGCTCGCTCTGGTCAGGGTGGACCAGAAAGATGATTTCGTAATGACGCATGAATGCTCCTTACGGGTTGTAGCCTGCCGCTCAAAAACGGTCAGACAAGGAGTGAATGACACTTATGGACTTGCTGGCGCGGGGCACATGAATGCCTGCCGTCACAGCAAGGGGCGCAATTGTAGAGAAGGGACTGAAGAGGTGCAAGGCAATTGGTGATTATTTGAACAGTCACACTTTCTGCCACACCAGAAAACACTGTGGGAGCGAGCCTGCTCGCGATGACGGCTTAACATCCAACAATGATGCTGAATGTAACTCCGCTTCGCGAGCAGGCTCGCTCCCACATTTTGGACTGCGTAAGGCTCAAGCTTTTTTGGCAGCCGCCTTGGCCTTGGCACCGCGCTGGCGCTGGGCTTCGAACAGGCACACGCCGGTCGCAACCGAGACGTTGAGACTGCTGACACTACCGGCCATCGGCAAATGCACCAGGTAATCGCAATGCTCGCGGGTCAGGCGACGCATGCCTTTGCCTTCGGCGCCCATGATCAGGATGGTCGGGCCGGTCAGGTCCTGGTCATAGATGCTGACCTCGGCCTCACCTGCCGTGCCGACAATCCACAACCCGCGCTGCTGGAGTTTTTCCAATGTGCGAGCAAGGTTGGTCACCGCCACCAGAGGAATCACCTCCGCAGCGCCGCAAGCCACTTTACGCACCACGGGCGTCAGAGTGGCCGACTTGTCTTTCGGCACGATGACCGCCAGCGCACCGGCAGCATCCGCCGAACGCAGGCAGGCGCCGAGGTTGTGCGGGTCGGTCACGCCGTCTAGCACCAACAGCAACGGCGCGCCTTCGGTGCGATCGAGCAACTCGTCGAGCATCGCTTCGCCCCAGACCTGGCTCGGACTGACGTCCGCCACCACGCCCTGGTGCACGCCTTCGACCCAGGCATCCATTTCACGGCGCTCGGCCTGACCGATCTGGACCCGGTTTTCGTTTGCCAGCTCGATCAGCGTCTGCACCCGCGGATCGTTGCGGCTTTCAGCCAGCCAGATCTGTTTGACGCGTTTCGGGTGGTGACGCAGCAACGCTTCTACCGCGTGAACGCCGTAGATTTTTTCCAACTGACTCATGACTTCGCCTTCGGTTTACGCGCCCCGCCACTTTTGGCTGGAGCGGAACCCGCTTTCGGCGGGCCTTTACGGTGTTTGCTCGGTTTGGCTGGCTTGCCGCCGGAGGCCTTGTCAGGCGCCGACCGTCCGGTCTTTCCCCCGGACGCCGCTTTACCACCGTTTTTGGCGTCGGCCAGCAAGGCCTTCTTCATTTCACGGCTTTTGCGCAGCTCGGCGTTTTTCGCCACGGCATCGCTTGGGCGATAAGCCTCGACAGCCTTTTCCTTGGCCGGACGACGGCTGGCGGTTTTTGCCGGAGCCTTTTCTTCCACAACCTTGGCTGCAGGAGCGGTCGTCTCGGTGCCACGCTTCTTGCGGCCGATCGGCGCGCTGATGGTTTTTTCAGCCATCTCGAAGTCGATCTTGCGCTCGTCGAGATCGACGCGCATGACCCGCACTTCAACGGTATCGCCAAGACGGAAGCTGCGACCGGTGCGCTCGCCCGCCAGGCGGTGATGCACAGGGTCGAAGTGGTAGTAGTCGCCCGGCAGCGCCGTCACGTGTACCAGACCTTCGACATAGATATCGGTCAGCTCGACGAACAGGCCGAAACCGGTCACGGCAGTGATCACACCCGGGAACGATTCGCCCACGCGGTCCTTCATGAACTCGCACTTGAGCCAGTTCACTACGTCGCGGGTCGCTTCGTCGGCACGGCGCTCGCTCATCGAGCACTGCTCGCCGAGTTGCTCCAGCGCTGCTTCGTCGTACGGATAGATGCGCGCCTTCGGAATGGTCATCGCACCGGCACGGCGAACGTGCGGGGTGTCCTGTTTCGAATGGATCACGCTGCGGATCGCCCGGTGCGTGAGCAGGTCCGGGTAACGACGGATCGGCGAGGTGAAGTGGGTATAGGCTTCGTAATTCAGGCCGAAGTGGCCTTCGTTCTGGGCGCTGTACACCGCCTGACTCAGGGAGCGCAGCATCACGGTCTGGATCAGGTGGAAATCCGGACGGTCCTTGATGCTGGCCAACAGGGCCTGATAGTCCTTCGGCGACGGACCATCCTTGCCTTTGTGCAGGGACAGACCGAGTTCACCGAGGAACGCGCGCAGTTTTTCCAGACGCTCCGGTGGCGGGCCGTCGTGGACGCGGTACAGCGCAGGAATTTCGTGCTTCTTCAGGAATTCGGCGGTGGCCACGTTGGCCGCCAGCATGCATTCCTCGATCAGCTTGTGCGCGTCGTTACGGGTGGTCGGACGGATCTCGGCAATCTTGCGCTCGGAGCCGAAGATGATCCGGGTTTCCTGCGTTTCGAAATCGATCGCGCCGCGCACGTGACGGGCAGCCAGCAAAACCTTGTAAAGCGCGTAGAGCTGCTTCAGGTGCGGCAGAACGTCGGTGTATTCACCGCGAAGCTTGCGACCTTCGGTAGCCTTCGGCGTTTCCAGCATCGCGCTGACCTTGTTGTAGGTCAGACGGGCGTGGGAATGGATCACCGCTTCATAGAAGCAGTAGTCGGTCATTTCGCCGGACTTGGAGATGGTCATCTCGCAAACCATGGCCAGACGATCAACATGTGGATTCAGCGAGCACAGGCCGTTGGAGAGCTGCTCCGGCAGCATCGGCACCACACGCTCGGGGAAGTACACCGAGTTGCCGCGCACTTGGGCTTCGTTGTCCAGAGCCGAACCGATCTTCACGTAGCTGGAAACGTCGGCAATCGCCACGTACAACTTCCAGCCGCCGGAGAACAGGCGCAGTTTGCCGGGTTTGGCTTCGCAGTAGACCGCGTCGTCGAAATCGCGGGCATCTTCGCCGTCGATGGTGACGAACGGCAGATGGCGCAGGTCGACGCGCTTCTCTTTGTCTTTCTCTTCGACTTCCGGCTTGAGCTTGCCGGCTTCCTTCAGAACGGCTTCAGGCCAAACGTGCGGAATGTCGTAGGTGCGCAGGGCGACATCGATTTCCATGCCCGGCGCCATGTAGTTGCCGACGACTTCAATCACATCGCCTTGCGGCTGGAAGCGCGGGGTCGGCCAGTGGGTGATTTTCACCTCGACGAACTGACCGATCTGGGCGTTGGCGTTGCGGCCCGGGGTGACCAGCACTTCCTGCTGAATCTTCGGGTTGTCCGCAACGACGAAACCGATACCGCCTTCTTCGAAATAGCGGCCAACGATGCTCTCGTGGGCACGGGACACCACTTCGACGATCACGCCTTCGCGACGACCTCGACGGTCCAGGCCGGAAACACGGGCCAGAGCACGGTCGCCGTCAAACACCAGACGCATTTGCGCCGGGCTCATGAACAGGTCATCGGAGCCGTCATCCGGCACCAGGAAACCGAAGCCGTCGCGGTGACCGCTGATGCGACCGAGGATCAGGTCGAGTTTGTCCACTGGCGCATAGGTGCCACGGCGGGTATAGATCAGTTGAGCATCGCGCTCCATGGCGCGCAGGCGGCGGCGCAGGGCTTCGATCTGGTCTTCTGTGGTCAGACCAAACTCTTCGACCAGTTGCTCGCGGGCAGCAGGCGAACCCCGATCAGCAAGGTGCTGAAGGATCAGTTCGCGGCTGGGAATAGGGTTTTCATATTTTTCCGCTTCACGAGCGGCCTCGGGATCGAGGGACTGCCAATCGGCCATTAGAGAGTTTTCACCTTGTCTATATGCGGGTTAGTTTGGCATAGGCGCCATCAAACGGGAAATTTCCGACTATATAAGGCACGTCTGGGGCCTTGTATCGTCGCCTGAAGGGCGTTTTGAACACCGCCGGTAAAAAAAATCATTTTTTTTGCTGACAGGGGTTTACAGTTAAAAAGGCGCTCCGTATAGTGCGCGCCATTGACGACGTACACACGTTGACGAGATGCCCAGGTGGTGAAATTGGTAGACACGCCAGCTTCAGGTGCTGGTGACCTTACGGTCGTGGAAGTTCGAGTCTTCTCCTGGGCACCAATTTCGAGTTTGAGACTAGATCAGTTTCAAGACTCACACAAAAACCCGCGAAAGCGGGTTTTTTGCATTCTGCGCCCCGGACTTTTTCTGAAATTGATTTATTAAAATCAAATCAGGGGTTTACAGATCAAAAGGCGCTCCGTATAGTGCGCCACATCAACAGCGGCAACGCTGAAGATGAAGCCCAGATGGTGAAATTGGTAGACACGCCAGCTTCAGGTGCTGGTGACCTTACGGTCGTGGAAGTTCGAGTCTTCTTCTGGGCACCAATTCAAATTCAAGGTCACGATCTTGAATCTCACAAAAACCCGCGAAAGCGGTTTTTTGCGTTTCCGGGGTTTGGAAAAGCTTGAGAGCCGACACCTGGCAAACACTACCTCTCCTCGCAAAGCGCACTTGAGAAACAATATCGTTTATCATTGTTGCAAGTTTTTGCAATGCGACAGTGAGGAACCCTGCGAATGATGTTTCGAAATACCCTGCGCCGCGGCTTGACCTTCACCCTGCTCGGCCTGGCACTCGCCACCCCCCTCACCCAGGCTGCCGACGCGGTTTCCCTGACTCTCTACAACGGTCAACACAAGGAAGTCGGCGACGCGATCGCCAAAGCCTTCGAAGCCAAGACCGGCATTCACGTCAACGTGCGCAAGGGCAGCAGCAATCAGCTGGCCAGCCAGATCATCGAAGAAGGCGACCGCTCCCCCGCCGACGTCATCTACACCGAAGAATCCCCACCGCTGAACAACCTCGGCGAACAAGGTCTGTTGGCCAAGGCTGACGACGCGACCCTGGCCGTTCTGCCGAAAGAATATGTCGCCGGAAACGGCACCTGGATCGGCGTCACCGCCCGGGTTCGCGTGGTGGCTTTCAACCCGAAACTGATCGACGAAAAGGACCTGCCGAAATCGGTATTGGATTTCGCCGACCCGCAGTGGCAAGGCAAGGTCGGTTTCGTACCGACCAGCGGCGCGTTCCAGGAACAGGCCGTCGCCATCATCAAAAAACACGGCCGCGAAGCCGCCGAAGAATGGCTGACTGGTCTGCGTGCCTTCGGCAAGACCTACAGCAACAACATGGTCGCCCTCAAGGCTGTGGAAAACGGCGAAGTCGCCACGGTGCTGGTGAACAACTATTACTGGTTTGCCCTGCAACGAGAAAAAGGCCAGCTTGATTCGAAACTGCATTACTTCACCGGCGGTGACGTTGGCGGCCTGATCACCGTTTCCAGCGCAGCCGTGCTGAAATCCAGCAAACACCCAAAAGAAGCCCAGCAATTTCTCGCCTACATGGCCAGCGAAGAAGGCCAGCGCGTGATCACCCAGACCACCGCCGAATACCCGCTGCATAAAGGCATGAAATCGGATCGCGGTCTCAAGCCGTTCAGCGAACTGGAAGCGCCGGACGTCACGCCGGCCGACCTGGGCAACGCCGAGGAAGCGCTGGAACTGGAACGCGAAGTTGGCCTGAACTGATGACCGCATCGTTATCCGCCCCCGCTACACGCGAGGGTTACGTACCACGGCGCAAGCGGCCGTCGATCTGGCTGGTGCTGCCGGTGTTGCTGTTGGTGGTCATGAGCCTGTTGCCGCTGGCCTACGTCGGGCTCAAAGCCTGGCAGGCGGGCTGGACTGAAGCGCTGCATTTGCTGTGGCGCCCGTATGTGTTTGGCCTGCTGCGCAACACACTGGCACTGATGGTTGGCGTGACCGTGACTTGCGGTGTGATCGGCCTGTCGCTGGCCTGGCTGTTGGAGCGCAGCAATCTGCCGGGCCGACGGCTGTGGGGCGTGATTCTTTGCCTGCCGTTCGCGGTGCCGGCATTTGTCAGCAGCTTCACCTGGGTTTCGCTCAGCGCGCAGTTCGAAGGACTCGGCGGGGCGATTCTTGTGATGAGCCTGTCGAAATACCCGCTGATCTTTCTGCCGGTGGCCGCCACACTGCGCAATCTTGATCCCTCCCTTGAAGAATCGGCACGGACGCTGGGTCAGAATCGCTGGGGCGTGTTTTTCCGCGTCACCCTTCCACTGCTCTGGCCTTCGCTGCTGGCCGGTTCGCTGCTGATTGCGCTGCACATGCTGGTGGAATTCGGCGCACTGTCGATCATTGGCCTGCAAACCTTTACCACCGCGATCTATCAGCAATTCGAACTGGAATTCAGCAATGCCAACGCGGCGATGCTGTCGGCGGTATTGCTGGCGCTGTGCTTGATGCTGTTGTGGCTGGAGCTGCGCGTGCGCGGCAAGGGCCGGCACGTACGCACCGGCCAGGGTGCGGCGCGTCGAGCTGAACAAGTGCGACTGGGCCCTTGGGCGATCGCCGGTCAGTTGTATTGCCTGATGCTGGCGATTGTTGGCAGCGGGATCCCACTGGGCATGCTGGCCTACTGGCTTGCCGTGGGATCGTCAGCAGCCTTCCCGGTGGCGGCAATCACCGAAGCATTGCTGTCATCGCTGGCTCTATCGCTGGGCGGCGCAGGATTGTGCCTCGTGCTGGCGGTGCCGGTCGGATTGCTGGTAGTGCGCTACAAAGGCCAACTGGCGATCTGGGCCGAGCGCCTGCCCTATCTGCTGCACGCCCTGCCGGGATTGGTGATCGCATTGACGCTGGTGTATTTCGCCCTGCATTACGTGCCGGCGCTGTACCAGACCTCCGCGCTGTTGCTGATCGCCTATGCGCTGCTGTTTCTGCCGCTGGCTCAGGCACCGATCCGCACGGCGCTGAACAAGGCGGCACCGCAACTTGAAGAAGCCGCCCGCACCCTCGGCGCCTCTTCGTTCACGGCGTTCTGCCGGGTGACTCTACCGATCATCTTCCCGGCACTGGGCGCAGCGTTTGCGCTGGTATTTCTGGATGCCATGAAGGAACTGACGGCGACGTTGCTGCTGAGCCCCACAGGGCTCAACACATTGGCGACGGAAGTCTGGGCACACACCGCGAATGTCGAGTTCGCAGCGGCGGCGCCTTATGCGGCGTTGTTGATTGTGGTGTCGGGATTGCCGGTGTATCTGCTGACGACCCGGATGTATTTGAGCCGATAAAAAAATCGCAGCCGAGGCTGCGATTTTTTTTGCCCGGACTATCAGGCCCGGAACTGCCCCAGACTGGCCTTGAGCTGCGCCGCCAGACCATCCAGCACCTTGCCGCTGGCCGTGGTCTCGACCACGGCCTGAGCGGCTTTCTCGGCCTGGGCATGAATCGTCTCGACGCGCCCACGCACAGCTTGCGCGCCTTGCGCCTGATGCGCCGCGGCCTGAGTCGCCAGGCCAATCGCCGCATGCACCTGCTCGACCGACGCCTGCACCGACTGCTGCAAACGCGCACTGTCACGCAGCACCAGCAAGCCTTCGCTGGCCTGACGCCCGGCCTGACCGATTGCCTCGACCGCTTCACGGGCGCCCTGCTGCAAGGCCACGATGTGCGCCTGAATATCGCCGGTGGAGCTTTGGGTCTTGCTCGCCAGCGCCCGGACCTCATCCGCCACCACCGCAAACCCGCGACCGGTCTCACCAGCACGGGCCGCTTCAATGGCCGCGTTGAGCGCCAGCAGGTTGGTCTGCTCGGCGATGCCGTGAATCACCGTCAGCACCACCTCGATCTGCTCGCTCTGCTGCGCCAGCCGCTCGATGACTTTCGCCCCGGTATCGACCTGCCCCGCCAGCGCCTCGATCAGGCTGCCGACCTTGGCCGAGGTGCGAGTGTTCTCGTCGGTGGCCTGGCGAATATCCACCACCTGCTTCAACGCGGCCTGCATCGCATGGCTTTCCGATTGCGCTTCATCGGCCATTTGCGACAGCGCCCGCAGACTTTCGGCCACTTCATCACGCTGCATCCCGGCCGCCGCATCGGCACCGGCGTTGCGCAGGGTCATGGCGCCGATTTCCACACCGGTACGCTGAGCCACATCCCCGGCCTCGCGCACGATCGGCTGCAACTTGTCCACAAAGCGGTTGACCGCCGACGCCATGTCGCCGATCTCGTCCTTGCTGTTGATCTGCACGCGCTTGGTCAGATCGCCCTCGCCTGCTGCCAGATCATCCATGGCGGCATTCAGCATTTTCAGACGATTGACGACCCGATGACCGAGCACCACGGCCAGCAGCAACAGCACCCCAGCCCCGACCAGCGCCAGGCCCATGCCGATGCGCCAACGCAGCGTTGCAGCAGCATCCTGCACGGTACTGGTGGTGTTGGCTTTCATCTCGGCAGCCGTGGACTGCGCCGATTGCAGGCGAGCCTGCATGGCGGTGGCACTGTCGGCAGCAGCACCTTTGAGACTGTCGCCGACCAGTTGATCGCTGCTGGCAATCAACGCCGAGAAGCGCTGGTCGAGCGCCGCCAGATCGGTTTCAACCGAAGCGGTGGAGACGCCCATCAACACCTTGCCGATCTCCACGCCATTGGGGTTGATCGAGGCTTCCAGGTAGTAGACCGACGGATCGTTCTTCGCCGCATCCAGCACCTTGTCCAGCGCCCGCTCGCCCTGGCCTTTTTCCAAAAGGGCCTTGTTGATCGGGTTTTCGCGGTTGAGGTAGCGGGTCAGATGCTGGCCGGTGGCGTCGTCATACACCACAAACAGCACGTTGGGATTGCGCTGGGCCCGACGGGCGAATTCGGACAGGGTCGGCACGTCGCTGTCCCACATGGCACGGGGCGCCACCGAGGCCAGCAACTGGGCCATGTCATTGGCTGAATCCTTCAGGTCTTTTTCCAACGTCGCACGCAGCTGCGCCTGCTCTTCCTTCAGACGCGAGGAAAGACCGGCGGTAAGACGCTGACGGGTACTCGAGGAGAGGTTGTCGAGACTCGACGTGACTTCACGCCCGGCCTGCTCCAGCTCACCTGACAACTTCTGGCTGTCGGCGCCCAGGCGAGTGCCGAGATCGGCCTCCAGCGCGGTGACGGTGCTCCGCGTCAGGGCGACGGCCACCAGCACCTGCACCAAAAGGGCGATACCAAGGGTAACGAACACAGGCCGCAACAAACGGCTTTGTAACAGTGAGAGAACGGCTGACACTTTGAATCCCTCTACTTCTGACGCCATTAATTTGATGGCACTCTTGTAGACAGAATCACAGCAAAGGTCATGCCGTCCAACAGGCATAAACGACAAAGGCCCCGATGAAGGGGCCTTTGTGTTTTTACATCAACGACTTATCAAGCGAACGGATGACGCAGCACGATGGTTTCGTTGCGGTCCGGGCCCGTCGAAATAATGTCGATCGGCGCGCCGATCAACTCTTCAACGCGCTTGATGTAGGCGCGAGCGTTGGCCGGCAGCTCTTCCAGAGTCTTGGCGCCCACGGTCGATTCGCTCCAGCCCGGCACTTCTTCGTACACAGGCTGCAGGCCCACGTAGCTGTCAGCGTCAGTCGGGGCAACCGCGTTGCCTTGCGCATCCTTGTAGCCGGTGCAGATGTTGATGGTTTCCAGGCCGTCGAGTACGTCCAGCTTGGTCAGGCAGATGCCCGAGATGCTGTTCACATCGATAGCACGACGCAGGATAACGGCGTCGAACCAGCCGCAACGACGGGCACGGCCGGTGGTAGCGCCGAACTCGTGACCTTGCTTGGCCAGGTGCGCACCGACTTCGTCGAACAGCTCGGTCGGGAATGGGCCCGAACCTACGCGAGTGGTGTAAGCCTTGGTGATGCCCAGGATGTAGTCCAGGAACATCGGGCCCACGCCCGAGCCGGTAGCAACGCCACCCGCGGTGGTGTTGGAGCTGGTCACGTACGGATAGGTACCGTGGTCGATGTCGAGCAACGAACCCTGGGCGCCTTCGAACATGATGTCTTTGCCGGCGCGACGCAGGTCGTGCAGCTCGGCAGTCACGTCCAGCATCAGCGGCTTGAGCAGCTCGGCGTATTCCTTGCACTCGGCCAGCGTCTTTTCGAACTCGATGGCAGGCTCTTTGTAGTAACCGACCAGCATGAAGTTGTGGTAGTCCACCAGTTCACGCAGCTTGTCTTCAAAGCGCGGCATGTTGAGCAGATCGCCAACACGCAGGCCGCGACGTGCAACCTTGTCTTCGTAAGCCGGGCCGATGCCGCGACCGGTCGTACCGATCTTCAGCTCGCCGCGGGCCTTTTCACGGGCCTGGTCCAGCGCCACGTGGAAGGACAGGATCAGCGGGCAGGAAGGGCTGATACGCAGGCGCTCGCGCACCGGTACGCCTTTCTCTTCCAGCTTGGTGATCTCGCGCAGCAGGGCGTCAGGTGCAACCACCACGCCGTTGCCGATCAGGCACTGCACGCCTTCGCGCAGCACGCCCGACGGGATCAGGTGCAAGACGGTTTTTTCACCATCGATCACCAGAGTGTGACCGGCGTTGTGGCCACCCTGGTAGCGCACTACGGCGGCAGCATGTTCGGTCAGCAGATCAACGATCTTGCCTTTGCCCTCATCACCCCATTGGGTGCCCAGGACTACGACATTCTTACCCATAACACTTGTCCTCATTCGCGCAAACTTGGTGCCGGCGTCAGCCGGCAGGAAAACTCAAGAAGCCAGTGGCGATACTTGCCAAAGCCCGTTCTGCTGGATCAATTGCCGGTCGCAGTCCGCATCACGGGCGGCGGCCAAAGGTTGTCCAGGCAATGCCTGAACGACACGCTGACCCTCACTGCGCAACTGGCAAACCTGCTGCCAGAGTGCCGCATCCGTACTGTCAGGCATCCAGATACCGCCAGACGGTAGCTCGATCTCAGCACGCCCCAGGGTCACCAGGGTTTTCAAATCGGTGGAGAAGCCGGTGGCCGGACGGGCGCGACCGAAGTCGGCGCCGATGTCGTCGTAGCGACCGCCCTGGGCGATGGACTGGCCAACACCCGGCACGAACACCGCGAACACCACACCGGTGTGGTAGTGATAACCGCGCAGCTCGCCGAGGTCGAAGTACAGCGGCAGCTCCGGGAAACGCACCGACAGACGCTCGGCGATCGCCAGCAAATCTTCCAGCGCCGCCAGTACTGGCGCCGGCGCATTGGCCAGACGCTCGCGGGCAGCACTCAGTACTTCACGGCCGCCGCACAGGTCGACCAGCGCGCGTAACATGCCGGACAGATCGGCCGGCAGGCCTTCGGTCAAGGTAATGACCTCGTCGATGGCCTTGCGTTGCAACGCATCGAACAACTGCTGCTCGACTTCACCCGACAGACCGGCCGCCTGGGCCAGACCGCGGTAGATGCCGACATGCCCGAGGTCCATGTGCACGTCCGGCACATCGGCCAGTTGCAGCATGGCCAGCATCAGGCTGATGACTTCGACGTCGCTGCTCGGGCTGGCATCGCCGTACAACTCGGCGCCCAACTGGATCGGGCTGCGCGAGGACGACAAGGCACGCGGCTGGGCATGCAGCACGCTGCCGGCGTAGCAAAGACGGCTCGGGCCTTCGCGACGCAGGGTGTGCGCATCGATGCGCGCCACTTGCGGCGTGATGTCGGCACGGAAACCCATCTGCCGGCCCGATTGCGGGTCGATGACCTTGAAGGTACGCAGATCCAGGTCCTGGCCCGCGCCGGTCAGCAGGGATTCCAGGTACTCGATATGGGGAGTCACGACGAACTCGTAACCCCAGCTCTGGAACAGATCCAACACCTGACGACGCGCGACTTCAATGCGCGCCGCTTCCGGTGGCAGTACTTCTTCGATGCCATCTGGCAGCAGCCAGCGGTCTACCGTTGCCATTACGCCATTCCCCTTAGATCCGGGCGGCCAGCCCGAGGGCGAGCCTTGAGTGAAGCAGAAAATGACCGGCCCGTTCAAAACGCACGCGCATGAACGACGCGGCGAAAGGCCTGTTACCGGCTTCGCCCATCACTTTCCTCGAAAAACTGTCGGGCCATTCAACCCGATCTTCTGCAACAAAAACAGCAATCAAACGTGCAGACGCAAAAAAGCCGGGAATTTCCCGGCTGCCGCATCATACACACGTTTTCCCAAAGGATCACCCCGCCCGAGGTTTTAGCCGCCGGGCGGAATGATTCAGGTCAACGTCGTATCAAGGCTTGGACTTTTCCAGGTAACGGAAGAAGTCGCTGCTTGGGTCGAGGACCAGGACGTCGGATTTGTTCGCAAAGCTTTCACGGTAGGCACGCAGGCTACGGTAGAAACCGTAGAACTCCTGATCCTGACCGTAGGCCTTGGAGTAGATCGCAGCGGCCTGGGCATCACCGTCACCGCGAATCTCTTCGGATTCACGATAGGCTTCAGCCAGCAGCACACGGCGTTGACGATCGGCGTCGGCACGGATGCCTTCGGCCAGCTCGTTACCCTTGGCGCGGTGCTCGCGAGCTTCACGCTCACGCTCGGTGCTCATGCGCTCGAACACGCTGCGGTTCACTTCTTTCGGCAGATCGATGGCCTTGACCCGGACATCGACCACTTCGATACCCAGCTCTTTTTCCGCCATCTTGTTCAGCGACGCGGTGATATCGGCCATCAGCGCATCGCGCTCACCCGACACCACTTCGTGCAGGGTGCGCTTACCGAACT
Organism: Pseudomonas sp. B7; assembly: GCF_016735645.1. Classification (NCBI taxonomy): domain Bacteria; kingdom Pseudomonadati; phylum Pseudomonadota; class Gammaproteobacteria; order Pseudomonadales; family Pseudomonadaceae; genus Pseudomonas; species Pseudomonas sp. B7. The sequence goes on along the minus strand of NZ_JAERRE010000002.1, from coordinate 664,342 downwards.
GGTCACGCAGACCCGATTCCAGACGACGGGACAGACGCTCGTCGGCGATCTGCTTGAGGCCGGACGTTGCGGTGTAGAAGCGCTCGGCATCCTTCACGCGCCACTTGGCGTAGGCATCGACCATCACGGCTTTCTTTTCCAGCGTCAGGAAGCGTTGCGTCGGCGCATCCAGCGTCATCAGACGTGCGTCGAATTTACGCACCTGGTTAACGTAAGGCACCTTCACATGCAGACCCGGCTGAACGTCAGCCTGAACCACGCGACCGAATTGCAGCAACACCGCGCGCTCGGTCTGAGCGACGATGTAGAAGCAGTTCCAGCCAACCAGTACCACAACAACGCCAACGATCAGGGCGATCAGCGATTTATTGCTCATCAGCGGGTCTCCCTTGTACGCGACTGTGGCAGGTCAGTGACATGCGGCGTAGCGTCCGTGTTGTTGCTGGCGGCAGCCGAACCGGTGACCGGTGCATTGCTGCCCGAACTGTTCTGAATCATCTTGTCCAGCGGCAGGTAAAGCAGGTTGCTCTGGCCGTTCTTGTTGCCGGTCACGAGTACCTTGCTGGTGCTGCTGAAGACTTCCTGCATGGTGTCCAGGTACAGACGCTGACGAGTGACCTCGGGCGCCTTGCGATACTCGGCAACCAGTTTGGTGAAGCGATCCGCCTCACCCTTGGCGCGCGAGACCGTTTCGTCACGGTAACCGTTGGCATCTTCGAGGATACGCTGGGCCTGACCACGGGCTTCCGGCACCACGCCGTTGGCGTAGGTTTCAGCCTGGTTGCGCGAACGCTGCTCGTCTTCACGGGCGCGGATCACGTCATCGAAGGCTTCCTGCACTTCACGCGGTGCCGCTGCGCTCTGTACGTTGACCTGGGTGACCGTGATACCGGTGCGATAGGTATCGAGGAAGCGCTGCAGGCGCTCCTTGATCTCGCTGGCCATCAGCTCACGACCTTCGGTCAGCACCTGGTCCATCGCGGTGGAGCCCACCACATGGCGCAGCGCACTGTCGGTCGCATGTTGCAGGCTGATTTCCGGCTGGTCGACGTTCAGCACGAAGTCCTGCAGGTTGCTGATCTTGTACTGCACGGTCAGCGGCACTTCGACGATGTTCTCGTCTTCGGTCAGCATCTGGCCCTGCTTGGTGTAGGCACGCTCACGCGTGACGTTCTCCATGTACTTCTTGTCGATCGGCGGGAAGTAGATGTTCAGGCCGGGACCGACAGTCTCGTAGTACTTGCCGAAGCGCAGCACCACGGCTTGCTCCTGCTCGTCCACGACATACACCGCGCTGTACAGCCAGACGGCCGCCAGCACGACAAGGCCGATGCCGAGCAGGCCGCCGAAGCCGCCGCTCTTGCCCGAGCCACCACCGTCATCACCGCGTTTTTTTCCACCACCGAACAACCCGTTCAGGCTTTCCTGCAGCTTTCGGAAGGCCTCGTCGAGATCCGGCGGTCCCTTGCGGTCGCCGTTGTTGCGACGCTTGCCACCCCAAGGATCCTGATTGTTCGAGTTGCCACCCGGCTCATTCCAAGCCATAGCGCTCTCCATCTGATAAAGCAAAGACGCACCCACGGCGCGCCGACCAATGCTACAGAATGCCTGCCGTTGCGGCACAACCGCTTTGTCAGGCTTTTATTGCAAAGTGTGTTGCTCGATGAACTCCGTCGGCACAACGCCTTCACGACTCACCAGTCGATTGAGCTCCGAGCGTGGCAATCGAACGGCCAGCAAGCTGACCCCTTCTTCATCGTGTTCTTCTTTCTGTACCGCGCCCAGTTCGAAGAACTGCGCACGCAGACGCGCGAACCGTTGAGGCAAGCGCAAGGTCCCCACGAACAGGTCGCTGCCCAACAACTCGGCAATCGCCTGCTCGAGCAATTCCAGACCGGTGCCATCACGCGCCGACAGCCAGACCCGCTGGGGCTTGCCGTTTTCATCGCGCTGGATTTGTGGCTCAACGCCTTCAAGCAAATCGAGTTTGTTATAGACCTCGAGGATCGGCAAGTCCTGGGCACCGATCTCGCCCAGCACCACCATCACCTGCTCGATCTGCAACATGCGATCCGGTTCGGCCGCATCGATCACGTGCAACAGCAGGTCGGAGTTGCTCGACTCTTCGAGCGTAGACCGAAATGCCTCGACCAGTTTGTGCGGCAAGTGGCGGATGAAGCCCACGGTGTCGGCCAGGACAATCGGCCCCAGGTCGTCCAGATCCAGACGGCGCAGGGTCGGGTCGAGCGTGGCGAACAGCTGGTCAGCCGCGTACACCTCGGACTTCGTCACATTATTGAACAGCGTGGATTTACCGGCGTTGGTGTATCCCACCAGAGAAACGGTAGGGATATCCGCACGCGAGCGGCCGCGACGCGACTGTTCGCGCTGGCTGCGCACTTTTTCCAGCCGCCGCTTGATCTGGCGCAGGCGAACCCGCAGCAGTCGCCGGTCGGTTTCGAGCTGGGTTTCACCCGGGCCGCGCATGCCGATACCGCCACCCTGACGCTCAAGGTGAGTCCAGCCGCGAACCAGCCGGGTGCTCATGTGGTCAAGCTGGGCCAGTTCGACCTGGAGCTTGCCCTCATGGGTACGGGCGCGTTGGGCGAAAATATCGAGAATCAGACCGGTACGGTCGATCACGCGACACTCGAAAACACGTTCGAGGTTACGTTCCTGACTGGGTGTAAGGGTGTGATTGAAGATCACCAGATCGGCTTCTTCGGCGTGGACCAGGTCGCGCAGTTCCTCGACCTTGCCGCTGCCAATCAGGTATTTGGCGGTTGGCCGATGACGCGGCACGTTAAAAAACGCAACGGTCTCGGCGCCAGCCGAATTTGCCAGTTCCTGAAACTCCTGCGGATCTTCGCGCGCCTCAGGGTCCTGTCCATCCAAGTGAACGAGGATGACTCGTTCACCACCACCGTGGCGCTCAAAGAACAAAGGAGACTCCTATCAGGCGTTACCTGGCTCAGCGTCACCTGCTTCGGATTCGGTTGCGCTTGGCAGACGAATTGGACGAACCGGCACGACTGTAGAGATAGCGTGTTTGTAAACCATCTGGCTGACGGTGTTCTTCAGCAGGATAACGAACTGGTCGAACGATTCGATCGTGCCTTGCAGTTTGATCCCGTTCACCAGGTAGATGGAAACCCCCACTTTCTCTTTACGTAAAGTATTCAAGTAAGGGTCTTGTAGCGAATGCCCTTTTGACATGTGCCGCACTCCTTTAAGGATTCAATATAAAAAATAGGTAAACAGATGGCTTTTGCCGCCACACCCCCAAGGATAGACGGCAATTGCAAGGACTCAGCTCAATATGGAGATCGTCCCAAGGTATTTCAAGGCGCGTGGCAGATTGTCGCAATCCAGACTGTCGAGCCAGTGTAAATCTTTCCAGCTGCGCAGCCAGGTGAACTGGCGTTTGGCCAATTGGCGCGTGGCGATGATGCCCCGTTCCTGCATCTCGGCCGACGTCAGCTTGCCATCCAGGAAGTCCCAGACCTGGCGGTAGCCTACCGCACGTATAGACGGCAACCCGGCATGCAGGTCACTTCTATTACGCAGGGCTACGACCTCGTCGATGAATCCCTGTTCCAGCATATTTGTGAATCTTTGTTTAATGCGCTCGTGCAGTACCTGCCGATTAGTTGGAGCAATCGCCAGGTTCGCGACAGTATAGGGCAATTGTTGCAGTCCCGATGCGGCCGCTTCGGTACTTTGTACAGATTGTTTCAGCCGCAGTTCAGTCATGCTTTGACCGCTGACCCGGTAAACTTCCAGCGCACGACTCAGTCGTTGCGGATCGTTCGGATGGATGCGCGCCGCCGATTCCGGATCGATTGCTGCCAGTTGATCGTGCAGGGCCTGCCAGCCAAGGCGTGCAGCCTCTTCTTCGATCTGCGCACGAACTTCGGGATCGGCCGCCGGCATATCGGCCAGACCTTCGATCAAAGCCTTGTAATAGAGCATCGTGCCGCCCACCAGCAGTGGAATTTTTCCACGTGCGGTGATCTCGGCCATGGCCTCCAGCGCATCACGGCGGAAATCCGCTGCCGAATACGCTTCGGCCGGGTCGAGAATGTCGATCAAGCGGTGGGGAAATTCGGCCAGCAGCTCTTTGGAAGGCTTGGCGGTGCCGATGTCCATGCCACGATAGACCAGCGCCGAGTCAACGCTGATCAGCTCGCACGGCAGCACCTTGGTCAGCTCGATGGCCAGATCGGTCTTGCCCGCAGCGGTCGGGCCCATCAGGAAAATCGCTGGAGGAAGCTGGCTCATCAACGACCGCGCAGGAACAGTTTGTCCAGATCGTCCAGGCCCAGTTGGGTCCAGGTCGGTCGGCCATGGTTGCATTGACCGCTGCGCTCGGTGTTTTCCATGTCACGCAGCAGGCCGTTCATTTCCGGCAGGGCCAGGCGCCGGTTGGCGCGGATTGCGCCGTGGCAGGCCATGGTGCCGAGCAGTTCGTTCAGATGTGCCTGGATCCGGTCACTGGTGCCATATTCCATCAAGTCCGACAAGACATCGCCCACCAGTCGGTTGGCTTCGGCCTGCTTGAGCAAGGCCGGGATCTGCCGGATGGCCAGGGTTTCCGGGCCGAGGCGCTGCAATTCGAAACCGAGACGCTGGAACCACGCCGCATGCTCTTCGGCGCAATCGGCCTCGCGTTGACTGACCGCCAGCGATTCCGGCACCAGCAGCGGCTGGCCACTCAGGCCTTCGCTGGCCATGGCAATTTTCAGGCGCTCATACATGATCCGCTCGTGAGCGGCGTGCATGTCCACCAAAACCAGGCCCTGGGCGTTCTCGGACAGAATATAGATGCCCTTGAGCTGCGCCAGCGCATAGCCAAGCGGTGGAATGTCTTCCTGACCGGCCGGCAGCGCATTGGCGTTGGCCTCGGGCAGCGGCGCAAAAAACTCGCGGTACGCGGCCTGAGCCTCGGCAACCGGCACGGTCGATTGCGGACGCGGCGTGTATTGATACTGATAGGCGCCGCCAGCGCTGGCGCCCGACGCTGTATTGAACGCCGGTTGCGCCTGCGGTTGCTCCAGCAGCGCGTTGGCGGCCAGACGCATTTCGCCCTGCGGCCCGAACTCACCGGCTTCAAGGCCGGTTGGCCGGACGATCGCGGTGGTGACCGAACCGGCAAGCTGATCTTCCGGCCGCACATCGCCGAGGGCACGGTGCAAGGTGCCATACAGGAAGTCATGCACCATGCGCCCATCGCGGAAGCGCACTTCGTGTTTGGTCGGGTGCACGTTGACGTCGACCGCTGCCGGGTCGACCTCGAAAAACAGCGCGAACGTCGGATGCCGGCCATTGAACAGCACATCGCGATAAGCCTGACGCACTGCGTGAGCCACCAGTTTGTCGCGTACCGCGCGGCCGTTGACGAAGAAATACTGCAAGTCCGCCTGACTGCGGTTGAAGGTCGGCAGTCCGACCCAGCCCCACAAATGCAGGCCATTGCGCTCGATTTCGATCGGCAACGCTTGCTCGAGGAAGCCCGAACCGCAGATCGCCGCCACGCGCCGGGCGCGGGCCGCGTCATCGTGGGCTTCGTGCAGGCTGAGGATGGTCTTGCCGTTGTGGCGCAGATGGAACGCCACGTCGAAACGCGCCAGCGCCAGACGCTTGATCACTTCTTGCAGGTGATCGAATTCGGTTTTTTCGGTCTTGAGGAATTTGCGCCGAGCCGGGGTGTTGAAGAACAGGTCACGGACTTCCACCGACGTGCCGACCGGGTGCGCCGCTGGCTGCACGCGCGGCGCCATGTCGCGGCCTTCGGTCTCGACCTGCCAGGCCTGATCGGCATCGCGGGTGCGCGAGGTCAGGGTCAGACGTGCCACGGAGCTGATCGATGCCAAAGCCTCGCCCCGGAAACCCAGGCTCATCACCTGCTCGAGATCTTCCAGGTTACGGATCTTGCTGGTGGCGTGACGGGCCAGGGCCAGCGGCAGGTCATCGGCGGAAATACCGCTGCCGTCGTCACGCACACGCAGCAGTTTGACGCCGCCCTGTTCAACATCGACGTCGATACGTTTGGCGCCGGAGTCGAGGCTGTTTTCGAGCAGCTCCTTGATCACCGAGGCCGGGCGTTCGACCACCTCACCGGCGGCGATCTGGTTCGCCAGCCGCGGGCTGAGCAGTTCGATGCGGGCAGCGTTCAGGACCTGATTCATTCTTTGGACGCCAGTTCGGTGCCAGGAATGGTCAGGTGCTGACCGACTTTCAGATCATCGCTTTTCAGATTGTTGGCGCTGCGCAGCGTGGCCGGCGAAATCTGATAACGCACGGCAATCATTGCCACGGTCTCACCCGGACCTACCCGGTGGTCACGCGGCCCTTGAGCGATCTTGCCCGAATCGCGCAGCCAGGCAATGTAAGTGCCCGGTGGCGGATTCTGCTGGAAGAACTGGCGCACGCCGCTGCTGATCGAACGCGCCAGCGCCTGCTGGTGGCTCGCTGCCGAAAGCTTGTTCGCTTCGTTGGCGTTGGAGATGAAGCCGGTTTCCACCAGGATCGACGGGATGTCAGGCGATTTCAGCACCATGAACCCGGCCTGTTCCACGCGCTGTTTGTGCAGCGGGGTGACCCGGCCAATGTTGGTCAGGACTTTCTGGCCGACGTTGAGGCTGGAGGTCAGCGAGGCGGTCATCGACAGGTCGAGCAGAACACCGGCCAGCATCCGGTCCTTGTCATCGAGACTGACGTTGCCGGCACCGCCGATCAGGTCGGAACGGTTTTCGCTGTCGGCCAGCCAACGGGCGGTTTCCGAAGTGGCACCACGGTCGGACAGGGCGAACACCGACGCACCGAACGCGGCCGCTGACGGCGCGGCGTCGGCGTGGATCGAGACGAACAGGTCGGCGCCCTTCTTGCGAGCAATCTCGGTACGGCCGCGCAGCGGGATGAAATAGTCACCGGTACGGGTCAGTTCGGCGCGGAAGCCTTTCATGCCGTTGACCTGACGCTGCAGCTCACGGGCGATCTGCAGTACCACGTCTTTTTCGCGCTGACCGCGCGAGCCCGATGCACCCGGGTCTTCGCCACCGTGGCCGGCGTCGATGACCACGATGATGTCGCGTTTGCCGGCCGGGGCTGGTGGCAGTTTGATCGCAGGCTCGGCCGGCGTCACCGGCACCGCAGGAACGGTCGCAACCGTTGGGGTCGACGCAGGCGTAGGCGCTGGTGCGGCGTCAGCCGGGTTATCGAACAGGTCGACCACCAGACGGTTGCCATACTGCGCATTCGGCGCCAGCGAGAAGCTTTTCGGAGTGACGGCTTTTTTCAGGTCGATGACCACCCGCAGGTCGGTCGGCGTGCGCTGGGCCGAACGCATGGCGGTAATCGGCGTGTTGGCGGTCTGCACATTCAGCGGCGCGCCGAGGGTGGCGCCGTTGATATCGATCACCAGACGATCCGGCGCGGTCAGCGTGAAGACGCTGTGCTGCACCGGGCCTGTCAGGTCGAACACCAGTCGCGTGTTGTCCGGCGCCCGCCACAGGCGCACGCTGTTGACCTTCGTCTCGGCCACAGCGTTGACGGTTACTGCCATCAACATCAGTCCAGCGGCAGCCACCAACGCGCGAAAGCGCATACCTAACCCCATCATTCAATTGGTTTCCAATGCCAAAGCGGCACACCAGGCCTCGCCGCGCGAGCCCTGGGATAAAATGGTCAGCGAACGTCCGCTGTCTTGCGGGCTAATGGTAATGGTCAGGTCAGGCTTTGGCAAAAAGCCTGCACCTTTATCGGGCCATTCGATCAGGCACAGGGCGTCGTCTTCGAAATAGTCGCGAATCCCGAGAAACTCCAGCTCTTCCGGATCGACCAAGCGATACAGGTCAAAGTGAAACGCCCGGACGTCACCGATCTCGTAGGGCTCGACCAACGTGAAGGTCGGACTTTTCACCGCCCCGACGTGCCCCAGGCCGCGAATGATGCCCCGCGACAGCGTGGTTTTACCCATCCCTAGGTTGCCTTCGAGAAAGATCAGGCCATGGCCCTGGGTGATACGGGCGATGCGTGCGCCAAAGTCGCTCATGGCCTGTTCATCGGCCAGGTACAGGGTTACTTCAGACACGGTGCATGCTCCTCCAACAACTGACGAATGGCTGGAATCAGATCACTGGCCGCCAGCCCACGGCCGAATTTACCTTGTTGCGCCCCGGCGCTGGCGTGCAGCCAGACCGCCAGACACGCGGCATCGAAACCGTCCATGCCCTGGGCCAGCAGCGCGCCGATCAGGCCCGCCAGCACATCGCCGAGCCCGGCAGTGGCCATGGCCGGATGGCCTTGATGACAAAGCGCCAGACGACCATCGGGATGAGCAATCAGACTGCCCGCGCCCTTGAGCACCACCACCGCTGTATATTTTTTGCTCAACGCCAGCGCCGCCGCGGGACGATCAGCCTGCACTTCGGCGGTACTGATCCCCAATAAACGCGCTGCTTCCCCCGGATGCGGCGTGATCACGCAATCCTTGGGCAAACTGACAAAACCGCGGGCCAGCAGGTTCAGCGCATCGGCATCCCACACCTGCGGCAGCGAGGCATTGGCAGCGGCCGACAACAGCGCCCTTCCCCAAGCGGCCTGCCCCAGTCCCGGCCCGACCACCAGCACCGACACCTTTTCCAGCAGCCCCATCAACTGATTGGCCGAAGAAGTACCCAGCACCATGGCTTCCGGCACCCGGCTCAACGCCGCTGGCACATGTTCCGGGCGAGTCGCGACCGAGACCATCCCGGCACCACTGCGCAACGCGCTTTCGGTGCTCAGCAGAATCGCCCCGCCAAAACCGTGATCGCCGCCGATCAGCAGCACATGGCCGAAACGCCCCTTGTGCGCCGCCGGCGCGCGGGCCGCCAGACGCGGCAGGTTAATCGCGCTGAGCCGTTGAGCGGCAGCAGGAATGTCACTGAAGTTTTCGGCCGTGGCCTGCAGATCGTTAAACCGCAGTTCGCCGACGTGATCCGCCGCCGCACCCGTGAACAGCCCGAGTTTCAGCCCGATAAAAGTCACGGTGAGGTCGGCGTGCACTGCATCACCCAGCGCATGACCGGTATCGGCGCACAACCCGGAAGGAATATCGACCGCCACCACCGGCAGTCCGCTGGCATTGATCGCCGCAATCGCAGCGGCGTAAGGCTCACGCACTTCGCCGTTCAGGCCGGTGCCGAGCAACGCGTCAACGACGATGCCGCGCAACTCGCAGGACAGATCCCATGCTGCAATCGAGACACCCTCGGCCACGGCTTCGGCGTGCGCCACGGCAGCATCGCCCTTTAAACGCTGCGGCTCACCGACAGCCAGCACCTGAACCTGCCAACCCGCCCGGTGGGCCAGCGCCGCCACCAGATAACCATCGCCGGCGTTGTTGCCGTGCCCTGCGAACACCGTCATTTCATTCGCGGCCGGCCATTGGCGCACCAGCGCGCGCCATGTGGCATGGGCGGCACGCTGCATCAATTCGAAGCCCGGCGTGCCCCCGGCGATCAGCCGTGCATCGAGTTCGCGCACCTGCGCGGCACGGTACAGTGCGTCGGGTAATTGATCTTTAGTGTGCGGCATGCGTCTTCGGGCTCCGATGTCTGGCAGAATTATACGCACCTCAGCTCCGGTTTCTCTCGCCTCATGTCCGCCATCACCACAGATCTGCCTGCCCTCGCCCAATCCATCAAGGACTGGGGCCGCGAGCTGGGCTTCCAGCAAGTCGGCATCAGCGGTCTGAACCTGGCCGAGCATGAACAGCACCTGCAACGCTGGCTTGAGGCCGGCTATCACGGCGAAATGGATTACATGGGCGCCCACGGCAGCAAACGCTCGCACCCCGAAGAGCTGGTGCCGGGCACCTTGCGCGTGGTGTCACTGCGCATGGACTACCTGCCGGGCGACACGCAAATGGCGCAATTGCTGACCAAACCGGAAAAGGCCTACATCTCGCGTTATGCCTTGGGCCGCGATTATCACAAGTTGATCCGTAAGCGCGTTCAACAACTGGCGGACAGGATTCAATCCGAGATCGGCCCGTTCGGTTTCCGCGCCTTCGTCGACAGCGCCCCGGTGCTGGAAAAGGCCATCGCCGAACAGGCCGGCCTGGGCTGGATCGGCAAAAACACCCTGGTGCTGAACCGCAAGGCCGGCAGTTACTTCTTTCTCAGCGAACTGTTCGTCGACCTGCCCCTGCCGGTGGATGAACCCCATAGCACCGAACATTGCGGCCGATGCACCGCATGCCTCGACATCTGCCCGACCAACGCTTTCGTAGGCCCGTACGTGCTGGACGCGCGACGCTGCATTTCCTACCTGACCATCGAACTGAAGAACGCCATCCCCGAAGACCTGCGACCGCTGATCGGTAACCGTGTGTTCGGCTGCGACGATTGCCAGATCTGCTGCCCGTGGAACCGCTTCTCCCGCCCGTCCGGCGAAAGCGATTTCAAGCCACGGCACAACCTGGACAACGCCGAACTGGCCGAACTGTTTATGTGGGGTGAAGACAAATTCCTCAGCAGCACCGAGGGTTCACCATTGCGCCGTGCGGGATACGAACGCTGGCTGCGCAATCTGGCGGTTGGATTGGGTAATGCGCCATCGAGCATTCCAGTGCTGGAAGCGCTCAAGGCCCGGCGCGAATACCCGTCAGAACTGGTGCGTGAACATGTGGAATGGGCGCTGAAACAACACGCCGACCGTCAAGGTGCGTCGTTATAGACGAACTTCGGCATTTCCCAGTGGAAGCGAATCGCCAACAGCCGCAGTAGAAAGCCACCGAACAACGTGATCAGGATCGCCTGTTCGCTCGGCACATTCAGGAACAGACAGAGCATGTAGCACCACGCCGCAGCGAACGAGACGCTGGCGTACAGCTCACGGCGGAAGATCAACGGGATGTCGTTGCAGAAGATGTCGCGCAGAATGCCGCCGAACACACCCGTGATCACGCCGCTGACCGAAGCCACCAACATGCCGTGGCCCATTTCCAGGGCGGTCATGCAGCCGATCAGGGTGAACGCCACCAGACCGACCGCGTCGAGCACCAGAAACAGCGAGCGCAGGTGACGCATCCAGCGTGCGGTGAACACGGTAATCATCGCCGCAATCGTCGTCAGCACCAGGTATTCCGGGTGTTTGACCCAGGTCAGCGGGTAATGCCCGAGCAGCACGTCGCGCACTGAACCACCGCCCAATGCGGTGACGCAGGCGATCAGCACCACGCCGAACCAGTCCATGCCACGGCGGCCCGCAGACAGGGCGCCGGTCATGGCTTCGGCAGTAATGGCGACGAGGTAGAGCATCAGCAACATGGTGGCGATCCTGGCAGGAAGGCGCGCAGTCTACTCACTTCGCCGAGGCACCAAAAGAGGGCGCCCCGGCGAGGGTGCCGATCTCAGAACTTGATGAAATGCTTGCGGTAGTGCTGCAGCTCGGCAATCGACTCGCGGATGTCATCCAGTGCGAGGTGAGTGCTGCCCTTCTTGAAGCTGTCACGCACGTCCGGCGCCCAGCGCGCGGCCAGCTCCTTGAGCGTGGAGACGTCGAGGTTGCGGTAGTGGAAGTAGCTTTCCAGCGCCTTCATGTGGGTATAAAGGAAGCGGCGATCCTGGCAGATGCTGTTGCCACAGATCGGCGACTTGCCCTTCGGCACCCACTGTTCGAGGAAGGCGATGGTTTCGGCTTCAGCCTCGGCCATGCTCACACGGCTTTCACGCACGCGCTGGGTCAGGCCGGAGTTGCCGTGGGTGCGGGTGTTCCACTCGTCCATGCGGGCGAGGACTTCGTCGCTATGGTGGATGGCGATCACCGGGCCTTCGGCCAAAGTGTTCAGGTCACTGTCGGTGACGATGGTGGCCATCTCGATGATGACGTCGTTTTCCGGATCGAGACCGGTCATTTCGAGGTCGATCCAGATCAGATTCTGCGGGTTTTGCATATTTCGGCTCCTGAGCAATGCTGCGCAGTTTAGCCTAGGCAGCCTGCCGGGCGTGCTAAACTCGCGGCCGTTTTACCTAATCGCTGTATTCTTCAGACGGAACACCCATGGCCAAACGCCAACTCAATCGTCGTCAAAACTGGCGCATCGAAAAGATTCAGGGCGAGCGCGCCGCCCGCGCCGCCAAACGCGAGTCCTCGGCCGTCGAGGCCCTCGAAGGCGGCGATCTGGGCCCGGAACAGCACGGTCTGGTGATCGCCCACTTCGGTGTGCAGGTCGAGGTCGAGGCCGTTGACGGCGAACTGGCCGGCCAGGTCTTCCGCTGCCACCTGCGCGCCAACCTGCCAGCGCTGGTGACCGGCGACCAGGTGGTCTGGCGCGCCGGCAACCAGGGCATCGGCGTGATCGTCGCGCAACTGCCGCGCACCACCGAGCTGTGCCGCCCGGACAGCCGTGGCCAGCTCAAACCGGTGGCCGCCAACGTCGACATGATCGTCATCGTCTTCGCCCCGCTGCCCGAGCCCCATGCGAACCTGATCGATCGTTATCTGGTCGCCGCCGAGCACGCCGGCATCCGCCCGTTGCTCCTGCTGAACAAATTCGACCTGATCGACGAACAGAACGCCCCGGCGCTGAATGCCCTGCTGGCGGTCTATCGCACGCTGGGTTATCCGGTACTGGAAGTCTCGGCGCACCACGGCAACGGCATGGAGCAATTGCAGAAGCAGCTCGACGGGCGCATCAGCGTGTTCGTCGGCCAGTCCGGTGTCGGCAAGTCATCCTTGGTCAACAGCCTGCTGCCGGAAGTCGAAACCCGCGTCGGCCCGCTGTCCGAGTTGTCGGGCCAAGGCACGCACACCACGACAACCGCACGCCTGTTCCACTTCCCCGGCGGCGGCGAGCTGATCGACTCCCCGGGCATCCGTGAATTCGGCCTCGGCCACGTCAGCCGCGCCGACGTCGAAGCCGGCTTCATCGAGTTCAACGATCTGCTCGGCACCTGCCGCTTCCGCGACTGCAAGCACGACCGCGAACCGGGATGCGCACTGCTCAAAGCCCTGGAAGACGGCCGCGTGCAGCAGCAGCGAATGAACAGCTACCGCTCGATCATCGCCAGCCTGCCGGAAAACGGTTACTAGGCTTTCAAGTAACCAGACACAAAAAAGCCGACATCGCTGTCGGCTTTTTTGTGGGTCACTGTTTCGGCGCGGGAGCCGGTGCAGCAGGCGCCGGGGCTGGCGCCGCGCTGCCTGGTTCGGTCGGTTTCGGCAGCGGGTCGTCGAACAGGTTCAGCCGTTCGCGCAACTCGTGGGCCGGCACTGGCTGCTGATCCGCCGGCAAGGCGTTCGGGTCGACCGGGGTGGCCGGGGCGGCGCCGTTCTGGCCTTGATCCGCCGGTTTCGACGGGTCGGCACCTTGCGCACCTTCGATGGCGGCCTGGGCCTTCTTGGTCAGCACCACGATGTCGATACGGCGGTTGACCGGGTTGAACGGGTTCTCCTTGTCGAACAGCGCCGACGAGGCGTAACCCACCACACGCGCCACTTGCGAGTCCGGGTAACTGCCCGCCACCAGCGCACGCCGGGCGGCGTTGGCGCGGTTGGCCGAAAGCTCCCAGTTGCCGAAATCGCCGTTGCCCACGTAAGGCTTGGCGTCGGTGTGACCGCTGATGCTGATCTTGTTCGGCACCGCCTTGATGGTGTCGGCCATGGCCAGCAGGATGTCTTCGAAGTACGGCTTCAGGCGTGCAGAACCGGAGTCGAACATCGGCCGGTTCTCGGCGTCCATGATCTGGATACGCAAGCCGTTCGGCGTGATTTCGAACAGAATCTGATCCTTGAACTTCTGCAACTGCGGGTTCTCGTCGACCTTGTTCTGCAGTTCTTGCAGCAACAGTTCCAGGCGTTCTTTCTCGACCTGCTCGGCCATGCCTTCAACCTGTTCGGTGTCGACCGTGACCTTGTCCGGCTGCGGCTGCGACTTCACTTCGGGGTTGAGGGTATTTTCCGGCGCCAGGGTCGGCGTACCGCCCAGGTCGATGATGTACGGCGTGCCGCTCTCGGAGAAACCGACCGGGTCCTTGAAGTAACCGGCGATGGCGATCTTCTGTTCCGGGGTCGCGGTGGACAGCAGCCACAACACCAGAAAGAACGCCATCATCGCCGTCGCGAAGTCGGCGAAGGCGATCTTCCACGCCCCGCCGTGATGCCCGCCGGCGATGCGCTTGACGCGCTTGATGATTATCGGCTGGTTATTTTCCATGACTTAACGACCGCGAACGGCTTGTTCCAGCTCGGCAAAGCTTGGACGGTGAGCCGGGTACAGCACCTTGCGACCGAACTCGACAGCCAGCGACGGCGGCATGCCGGAAGCCGAAGCCACCAGAGAGGCCTTGATGGCTTCGTAGACGTTCAGCTCTTCCTTGGCATCGTGCGCCAGGGAGTGCGCCAAAGGACCGAAGAAACCGTACGCCGCGAGAATACCGAAGAAGGTACCCACAAGTGCCGCACCCACGTGCAGGCCGATGGATTTCTGATCGCCTTCACCCAGCGAGGCCATGGTCACCACGATACCGAGTACCGCCGCGACGATACCGAAACCCGGCATGGCGTCGGCGATGCCGTTCACCGCGTGGGACGGATGCTCAAGGTCTTCCTTCAGGCTGTACAGTTCCATGTCGAACAGGCCTTCCAGCTCGTGGGGAGCCATGTTGCCGGAGGACATGATGCGCAGGTAGTCGCAGATGAACGCGGTCATGCGTTCGTCTTTCAGTACCGCCGGGTACTTGGCGAAGATCGGGCTCGCGGCGGCGTCTTCGATGTCGCCTTCGATGGCCATCATGCCTTCACGGCGGCTCTTGTTGAGGATCTCGTAGATCAGGCCAAGCACTTCCAGATAGAACGTGTGGCTGAAACGCGAACTGAACATGCTCAGGGATTTCTTGAGCACGTGCATCGTCATGTAGCCGGGGTTGGCCTGGAGGAAGGCTCCGAGTGCCGCACCGCCGATGATCATCACCTCGAAGGGCTGGATCAGGGCGGCAATCTTGCCGTGGGAGAGCACGTATCCGCCGAGCACGCTCGCGAATACGACGATGATGCCGATAATTTTAGCCATAGGTAGAAAGGTACTTGTTTAAGTCGGGTTCAAGGTCATATTCGGAAGTTAAAAAATCTCTTCTTCTACTTATCGGCAAAACTGCGCCAGACTATAGCCAGTTCAGGCGAAAAGCCAATTTAGCCCATGCCGGGCGCGTCTACAGTCAGTGAAGATCTCGTCCAGACATGGCTAATGAAACGAACGTCCCACACGTAAAACCGACCACACTCGATGGCTGGGTGAAGCTGCTCGACAGCGTTCGTCTGCCAGTGCCGCAAGACGCCCATGACCGGGTCTGCCGGGCGATTCGCGATGACCGCAGCTCGCTGCGCGACATCGCCGACCTGATGCAGGACAGCCCGGCGCTGGCCCTGAGCATCATCCGCGAAGCCAACCGCCACACCCACGGCAACATGACTGCGCCTGCGGAAAACCTCGAAGTGGCGATCAATCGCCTCGGCCTTGCCCGTACCGAAGAACTGCTCGCCCGCCTGCCCGCCGAACCTGCCGCGCAGATCCCCCAGGCCCTGCGCCAGTTGCAGATGATCAGCCAGCACGCCACGCAACAGGCCAACGGTTTTTTCGCCAGTCGCCTGGCGCGACTGTGGCAGGACATTCATTGGGGCAGCCTGTTGTTTCTGTCGCCGCTGTGGCCGTTGGCGCTGACCTTTCCCCAACTGCTTGAAGAGTGGGAAGTGCGGGTTATCCACAAGGGTGAATCGGCGCGAGTCGTGGAAAAGCAGCTGTTCGGCGTACGCCTGCTGAAGATCGGCGAGGCGCTGGTGCAAGTCTGGCGTCTGCCGGTCTGGGTGCAGCAAGGTTATCGGCTGCTGCTGACCGAACAGCGCGAACTGGTCAAAGTCCTGCGCATTGCCCGCGACGTCGATCATCCGTTGCGCCAGCAGAATCGCCTCGATGACGACCCGACCCTGCGCCGCTGGCTCAACCAGCCGGCCAACACCGTGTTGCTGGCCAACGGACTGGCACTGTCGGCGCAACAGGCCTGGGACAGTCCGCACAGTGAGCGCTGGCAATTCCTGACCAGCCTCTACCTGCAAATCTCGATGGACGAGGTGCAACAACAATTGCACCAACAGGCCGCCGTCAGCGCTCGCCATCATTTCATGCCGGACCTTTGGCACCCGGCGCTTTCGCTGCTGTGGCCGTGGGGTACCCGTCGCCTTCCAGCCGGAATGCTGCCGGCTGCCGCGCCGTCCGCTGAAGACCTGAGCCAGTGGCGCCGGCAATGCGCCGAACTGCTGGCGGTGCCAAGTCGCTTCACCAACGCCATGAGCCTGACCGTCGCCGCCCGCGACGCGCTGGTCGCCAGCGGCATGCGTCGGGTGATGATCCTGATGGCCGACCGCGGCCACGCCAATCTGCGCGTCCATCAAACCTCCGGGTTGCCGAAGGACGCCGCTGCGCTGAATTTCGTCGTCAGCCAGAGTTCGGTGCTGCAACGCTTGCTCGCGCAGCAGGCGCAAGTGCGGATCACCCCGGACAACAACGCCCAGTTTTCCGCCCTGCTGCCGCCCTCGCTGCGCGCCCTTTTCCGTGGTGAACACCTGTTCCTGCGTTCACTGGTGAACAACGGCCGGGTGATCATGATTGTGGTCGCCGACCAGGGTGGCGGTCCGTTCGCCGACATCACCGTGCAAGCCTTCGGCAAAACCGCGCAGTGCATCGAGAAAGCCCTGCACAGTTTTAGCCAGCGCGGCCAATGACAGCTACAATCCCTCCCCTTTGTGCTCTGGAGACCTCACATGTCTGATTTCTCTGGCCTGGCCCTGGTGATCGAGCCGAGCGATCTGCTGCCGCGCCTCGAATCCCGCGATCTGATTCTGGTGGATCTGACCAGTGCCGCCCGCTACACCGAAGGACACATTCCCGGCGCACGTTTTGTCGATCCGAAACGCACCCAGCTGGGTCAGGCGCCGGCTCCGGGGCTGTTGCCGAGCAAGGAAAAAATCGAAGAACTGTTCGGTGAGCTGGGCCATCGCAAAGATTCGGTTTACGTGGTCTATGACGACGAAGGCGGCGGCTGGGCCGGGCGCTTCATCTGGCTGCTCGATGTGATCGGTCACGACAAATATCACTACCTCGACGGCGGTCTGCCGGCGTGGCTGGCGGAGGGTTCACCGATGTCGATCCAGATTCCTCCGGCGGTGGGCGGCCCGGTTGCCTTGACCCTGCACGAGGAACCGACCGCCACCCGCGAATACCTGCAAAGCCGTCTCGGCGCCGCTGACCTGGCGATCTGGGACGCTCGCGGGCCGCTGGAGTATTCCGGTGAGAAGGTCCTGGCGGCCAAGGGCGGGCACATCCCCGGCGCGGTCAATTTCGAATGGACGGCGGGCATGGATCAGGCGCGCCAACTGCGCATCCGTACCGACATGCCGCAGATCCTCGAAAACCTCGGGATCACCAAGGACAAAGAGATCATTACCCACTGCCAGACCCATCACCGGTCCGGTTTCACTTATCTGGTGGCCAAGGCTCTCGGTTATCCGCGGGTCAAGGGCTACGCCGGTTCCTGGGGCGAATGGGGCAACCACCCCGACACCCCCGTCGAGCTTTAAGGATTTTTAAGGACAGTCATGAAAGAGCGTTTGTTTATCATCAGCCAATACCTGCTGCCGCATCACTTGCTGTCGCGCCTTGCCGGCTGCATTGCCGAGTGCCGCGTGCGCTGGTTCAAGAATGCCTTCACCACCTGGTTCGCCAAGCGTTATCAAGTGGACATGTCGCAGGCACTGGTTGAAGACGTGACCGCTTACGAGCACTTCAACGCCTTCTTCACCCGCGCCTTGAAAGACGGCGCTCGCCCACTGGATCAGACCCCGGGCGCGATCCTCAGCCCGGCCGACGGTGCGATCAGCCAGCTCGGCCCGATCGAACACGGTCGTATCTTCCAGGCCAAGGGCCACAGCTTCAGCGTGCTGGAACTGCTGGGCGGCGATGCAGCCAATGCTGCACCGTTCATGGGCGGTGAATTCGCCACTGTTTACCTGTCGCCGAAGGACTACCACCGCGTGCACATGCCGCTGGCCGGCACCCTGCGAGAAATGGTCTACATCCCGGGCCGGATCTTCTCGGTCAACCAGACCACCGCAGAAAACGTTCCGGAACTGTTCGCCCGCAACGAGCGTGTAGCGTGCATCTTCGACACCGAGCGCGGGCCAATGGCCGTGGTGCTGGTGGGCGCGATGATCGTGGCCTCGATCGAAACCGTGTGGGCCGGTCTGGTCACGCCACCGAAGCGCGAACTGAAAACCTTCCGTTACGACGAAGCCGCCCGTGCGCCGATTCATCTGGAGAAAGGTGCGGAACTGGGGCGCTTCAAGCTGGGTTCGACCGCGATCGTGCTGTTCGGGCCGGATCAGGTGAAATGGGTTGAAGAATTGAAAGCCGGCTCGCCGGTACAGATGGGTCAGGCCCTGGCACAGTCGAACGCCTGAACCTGTTGATCCGCCCTTTCGCACGTCTGCGAAGGGGCGGACACGACCTGAGTGGCGCCGTTACTCTATCTGCCCACGGAAGCCGATCGGCCCTTCGTTGGCGTAGGTATTGGTGCCGCTGAGGTTTTTCCCTCCGTCACTGGACGTGACGCTCAACGCGATAACATTCTGGTTATCCCGCCCGCCGATCACCCACTTGCCACCTGGGTGCCACGGGGCATCGTTACCACCCCACTGGTTCTCGACGTTGTACTGGTTCTGGCCAGTGCGCTGAGCCTTGAAGCCAATAGGGCCTTCACCGGCGTAGGTCATGGTGCCGGTAAAGGTTTTGCCACCGTCGCCGGACTTGATCTCGATCGCGACGACGTTCTGGTTGTCCCGCGCGCCCAGCACCCAGGTTCCACCCGGATGCCAAGGTGCCGAACTACCGCCCCATTGATTTGCCACTGCGTATTTAGACATGAACCTCATCTCCTTGAAGTTTCGGGAGACCTGCCCCGACGTTGACGGCAGGCCGTGCAACCGTGCGTTTCCGATCGCACGTCTGAGAGCCTAGTAGCGCCTGCCGAAATGGCATCAGGCCAGCAGACCAACGGTAAAAAAGCCTGGCAATCGCCTGCGAAAAAAACCACAACTGCTAGAGTTTTTGGCATTGCCCTATTCGCCGCCGGAGCTTGCCACGGCATGAGTGAGCCACGATCCCGCCCCCAACTGAGCGCCCCGACGCCCACGCAGTTGCGCCTGTCCTTCTGTGAAGCCACCCCGCGCGACCTCAAGCGCTGGATCGCCGGCCTGCCCAAGGCCAACATCGGCGAAACCGCACGCCTGCTGTATCAAGGCCTCGGCGAACTCAATCAACTGCTGACCCCCAGCGACAACCGCCTGCATCTGCTGGAACTGTTGCGACCCGAGGTTTACTTCGTCTGCCAGCATCTGGAACGGCATTTTCTGCATCAGGCGATCATGCTCGATGAGCGCTCACGCAAGATCAGCAATCTGTGCCAGGCCCTGCAAAGTCAGTTGGCCATCGGTTACAAACACATCATTCTGCGGATCGCGCCCAAGTACTCCCGGGATCGCGCAGCCCTGGTGAGCGAAGCGCTGCAGCGGGCGGCCCACGCGCTGAAAGGGCAACTGGTTCGCGCCACGCAGCTGTACAGCCCGGCGCCGGAACAGCTGTGGTTCGAACTGCATCAATTGTTTCGCTGCGCCTGCGAGCTGCAACTGCAGCATCGCCGGGTACGCGACGATCTTGCCAGCCTGACCGGCGAGTTGAGTGTCGAGCAGACCTACCTCGCCGCCCTGCTGCTGGGCTGCGCCCGTTGCAATCAGTTGCGGCAGAACCAGATCGCGCGCCTGGCCCAAGTAGTGGAACCGTGGAGCGCGTGGCTGAAACTGCATCCCGCCCATCCGGGCGAGGGTTTGTTCGCGGTCTCGGCAGAGATAGACGCCGGCCCGCGCTACCGCTCCCAATTCCGTAGCGAGCAACAGGCCAGTCTGCTCGGTTTCGATCCGCAACCGCTGGTGAACGCCATCGAGGCGCACCTTCAGCATCAGGACACAACGACGCCGCTGCCCGTGCCGGCCGGCCTGACCCTCGACACCCTGCAACACCTGCACGCGACCTGGGGCGAAACCGCCGAGCGCAGCTTTCAGCGCACCGTCGGCCAGGGCAACCTGACCGTGTGCGTCGGCATGAGCGCCCTGCACTTCTACCTCGGCGGCGAACGCACCTTCAGCGAACTGCTCAAGCACCCCGGGGCCCGCGCGGCGAATTTCAGCCGCGCGGTGGTTCAGGGGGAAAAGGACAGCTGGAGCCAGGCGTTCGATGCCGCGCCACAGGGCACGTCCGACGAATTGTTGCCCTACGAAGAAATCCGCTACGAACCGCTGGCCGACGACGAAAGCGGCACCGACAGCCCGCCGCATTATCCGACCTATGCCTTGCCCGTCATCAACCACAGCCCCGGCGGTTACTGCCTGGCCTGGCCAAAAGAAGTACCTGCCGAATTGCAGGCCGGGGAAATGGTCGGGATTCAGGACAGCCTCAATCAGGGCTGGAGCATTGCCGTGGTGCGCTGGATCCGCCAGGTGCGCGGCGCCGGTACGCAAATGGGCATCGAACTGGTGGCGCCCCACGCTCAGCCCTGCGGCTTGCAGCTGGTGCGCACCCGGGATGATCACAGCCATTACCTGCGAGGGTTGTTATTGCCGGAAATCAGTGCGATCGACTTGCCGGCGACGTTACTGGCGCCACGGCTGCCGTTTCAGGAAGGCAATAAAGTGCTGATCAACACCCAGGGTGAAGAACACCGCGCCGGGCTGGATCGGCGGGTGGCGAGCACACACAGTTTCAATCAGTTCGCCTATCGCTCGCTGGAGACCGCCAAAAATGGCGAGAGTGAAGAGGATTTCGACTCGTTGTGGAAATCCCTTTGAGCCAGGACCGCAGCCGAGGGCTGCGATCCTGCGCCGACGTCAGAGCTGTCCGTCGCGATCGCGGAAGCCCAGCAGGTACAGAACGCCATCCAGCCCCAGGGTCGATATTGCCTGCTTCGCCGACTGCTTGACCAGCGGTTTGGCGCGGAACGCCACGCCCAGGCCGGCAATCGCCAGCATCGGCAGGTCATTGGCGCCATCGCCCACGGCGATGGTCTGCTCCAGACGCAAACCTTCTTTTTCGGCCAGCTGTTTCAGCAGATCGGCCTTGCGCTGGGCATCGACGATCGGCTCGATCGCCACGCCGGTGCACTTGCCGTTGACCACTTCCAGTTCGTTGGCAAACACGTAGTCGATGCCGAGCTTGGCCTGCAATTGCTTGGCGAAGTAGGTGAAGCCGCCCGACAGGATCGCAGTCTTGTAACCCAGACGCTTGAGTTCGGCGAACAGGGTTTCGGCACCTTCGGTCAGGCGCAGCGACGCGCCGATCGAATCGAGCACGCTGACATCCAGGCCCTTGAGCAGCGCCAGGCGCTCTTTGAAGCTGGCGCGGAAGTCCAGCTCGCCGGCCATTGCCCGCTCGGTGATTTGCGAAACCTGATCGCCGACGCCGGCGGCTTTGGCCAGTTCGTCGATGACTTCGGCTTCGATCAGGGTCGAGTCCATGTCGAACACCGCCAGACGACGGTTGCGACGGAACAGCGAATCTTCCTGGAAGGCGATGTCGACGTTCAGCTCCTGAGCCACGCTGAGGAACTCGGCGCGCAGGGCCTGTGGATCGGCGGCTTCGCCACGCACGGAGAACTCGATGCAACCCTTGCCCTTGTCAGCCGGGGTGTCCAGCGGCATACGACCCGACAGACGGTCGATATGGTCGATGTTCAGGCCGTATTTGGCGGTGATCGAACTCACGGCCTGCAACTGGCCGGCGGTGACCTTGCGGGTCAGCAGGGTAACGATGTGGCGTTTCTTGCCCTGATTGCCCACCCATTGCTGGTAATCCTCTTCGGACACCGGGGTGAAGCGCACCTGCTGGTCGAGCTCATAGCCCTTGAACAGGATGTCCTTGAGCACCGACTTGCCTTGCTCGGAGTCGGGAATTTCCACGAGGATGCCGAACGACAGCATGTCGTGGATCACCGCCTGACCGATGTCGAGGATATTCACACCACCCTGGGCCAGTACACCGGTAATGGCCGCCGTCAGACCAGGACGGTCGACTCCCGTGATGTTAATCAGGACGATTTCGCGCAACGCGCACCCCCGCAACTGGAAAAAAACCGCATTCTACCCACTTTCAGTGACCATCGGGCACCGCCAGCGCTTTGCCGGTCTAGGGCCTGTCGCTATACTGCGCGTCAACTTCACGGACAAAAGAGCCGAGCTCAGTGAACCGGCCCACGCCAGTTAAAACCGATAACTTCTTTCTGCTGATCTTCCGTGCACTGCGCCACCGCCGTGTACCGATTGCATTGCGCATTGCCAGCCATAACGTGATCCTGGTCGCTCTGGCCCTGGTGATCTATGCCTGCGTGATGGGCCTGCAGTTCAAGCAGGCCATGCACGAGCAGGCCGATGCGCTGGGCGAAAGCCTGACCACGCAGACCGCCACCTCCGCCACCGAGCTGCTGGTGTCCAACGACATCCTCAGCCTCAACGTGCTGCTCAACAACCTGACCAAGAACAAGCTGGTGGCCCACGCCGCCATCTACAGCGTGGACAACCGCATCCTGGCCGAGTCCGGTCAGCGGCCCAAGCACGGCCTGCTCGGCGAAGCCGAGGGCATGTACGAGAGCAAGATCACCTTCCAGGACGTGACCGCCGGGCAACTGCGCATCAGCCTGGACATGGATCAGTTCCAGCAGCCGATGACCATCAGCCTGCAAAGCATGGGCATTCTGAGTGCGATCCTGCTGGCGCTGTCCCTGGCCCTGAGCCTGCGTCTGGGCCGACACATCTCCACGCCGCTGCTGCAATTGCGTGTATGGCTGCGCCGGATCGACGAATACACGCCGGGGATCGAGCGTCAGGACGAGATCGGCGATCTTGCCCGCCAGTTGCACGCCAACTATGCCCCGGAGCCGGCTGAACCGGAGCCCGAGCCGGAACCCGAGTTCGAGGACGACGACATCGAGCCGGAATTCGAAGTGCGCAACCTGCGTGATCCGAGCTTCGACGAGAGCCGCCCGATGGCCGCGCAGAAGCCTGCGCCACGCCATGTGGTCAGCACCGTTGAAGACGACGATGACGAAGACCCGTTCGCCGACCTGCGTGACGAGTCGCTGAGCGAAGCTGCACAACCGGCGGTGCGCCGACCGACCCCAAGCGTGCCGCAACACACGGCGGTGCTGGCGGTACAACTGGGCTCGCAGGAACAACTGCGCCGTTTGCCGCGTGCACGCCTGGAAGAGTTGCAGGATCGATATCGCGATTGCCTGGACCAGGCTGCCTCGTTGTATCAGGGCGAAATCGAAACCCTGAACGACGGCAGCACGCTGATGCTGTTCCATACCGAAGACAGCGGCGACGATTACCTGACCAATGCCATCTGCTGCGGCGAGCTGCTGCGGGCGCTGGGCCACCAGTTGCAGATCGAAGTCGCCGACAGCGGCATCACCCTGCAATTGCAGCTGGGACTGACCCTTGGTGACGAACTGTTCGGTCTGAGCCAGATCGACTTGTTGCTGACCGATTCCGCCCAGGACGCCCTGGCCCTGTCGCAACACAGCCGCAACCTGCTGCTGGTGGAGCGCAAGATCGGTGACGACGCGCTGATCCGCCAACGTGCACGGATCCGGCCGATTGCCAGCCCTGAGGGGGCTTGCTGCGTGGAGCGGTTGATGGAGCCTTATCCGTCGATGCTTGAGCGGCAACTGGCGCGGATGCATGAGCGTCGGGCCTGAGGCCCTGCCCTTGATGTGAAGAAGCCCGCAGACGAGTGATTGTCTGTGGGCTTTTTTGTGCGTGGTGTTTTCGTGATTGCGCCCGGCTTTGGAGCCCCCCTCACCCTAGCCCTCTCCCATAGGGAGAGGGAACCGATTGGGGGATACTCGGGATCTACACCGACCTGAACGTGCTTTGCCGAATCCATAATCGAAAGACCAATCTGCGCAAAATCCATAATCGCTTGGATCTTTCAGGTCGACGTATGACGCCAGACACCTCGGTCAGCTCCCTCTCCCTCCGGGAGAGGGCTGGGGTGAGGGTAGCTTTTGATCTTCCGACCTCAGAAACAACAAAGCCCGCACAAGGCGGGCTCTGTTCTGACTCGATCCAGCCTTAGAAGCGAAACACTTCCATATCCGTACGAATAGGTGAAGCCATCGGGATCTTCGGCTGTTTCTCGGCTTCCGCCGCCGGTGCTGCCGGCTTCGGTGCCGGTTTGCGCGGTGCTTCGGCAACCGGTGGCTGATTGGCCAACGGCTTGAGCGCCACCGACAGCTGCTCGGCCAGACGCTGCAACAACACGCCCTGCGCCTGCACCTGCGCGGCGGTGGTGCCGGCATGCTGTTCCTGCAGATGCACGATGCGGTTGTCCCGCACCTGACCACGACGGTCGATCAGGCGCCACTGCGCGTCCAGAATCGCCGGTTGCTTGGCACCGGAATCCAGACGAGTGATGGTCAACAGCACCTGCACATCCGGGGTGAAGCCCAGGGTCGCTGGCGCCAGCACTACGCGTTGACTGTCCAGATGCCCGGCAACCTGACGCAGAAGCAACTGATCGATGTCCGAAGACAGGCTGCCGGCCCAGCGGCCATCGACCGAGGCCTGCAGGCTGCCGTCCGGCTGACGCTGCAACAGGGTTTCACGTTGCAGGTAATCGGCAACGATTACAGGGCCCAGCAAAACTGCCATGCCCGCGCTTTGCGCAGGCTGAGCCGGACTTCCGCTGTCCAGCTGATACAGCGACACCGGCTGGTGAACACTGCAACCCGCCAGGCCAAGAACGCCGGCGAGCAGGAAAATAAGGGGGCGCAGAGAAGTCATCATCCCGTCCAGGTGGCCGCCACAAGGCTGACCACAGTGAAAATACTCAACAAATATGAAGAACGCTCGGCCACGCCGGCGCTTGGAAAGGCCATATCATCCGTGAATATGCGTTCCGACTCCAGCGCCAAAGCGCCGATCTACGGGTTAAATCGTAGATCGGACGCTCTAGAGAGGCGTTCTCAGTCATTTTCCCCGAAGGAGAAAACAGTACGAACGCTTCCTGGCCGCTTAATTGAGGTTTTCGACGAGCAGCGCATCCACCCGCTGGAAGCCACGTGGCAGTTTGTTACCACGGCGACCACGTTCACCTTTGTAGTGTTCGAGGTCGTCGGCTTTCAGCGACAAGGTGCGTTTTCCGGCCTGCAGCACCAAGGTGGCGCCTTCCGGAAGAACGGCGATGTCCGTGACATATTCTTCGCGACTGGCCACACGCTCACCGGAAATACCGATGATCTTGTTGCCTTTGCCCTTTCCTAATTGTGGCAGATCGCTGATCTTGAAGATCAGCAGGCGACCCTCGGTCGTCACCGAGGCCAGCCAGTTGTGCTCGCGATCGGCCACCGGACGCGGCGCGATCACCTTGGCGTTGTTGGGCAGGCTCAACAGGGCCTTGCCGGCCTTGTTCTTGGCCTGCAGGTCTTCACCTTTCACCACAAAACCGTAACCGGCGTCGGAGGCGATCACGTACAGCGAGTCCTCCTCAGGCATCAGCACACACTCGAACGTTGCGCCCGGCGGTGGCGTCAGACGGCCGGTCAACGGCTCGCCCTGACCCCGTGCCGATGGCAGGGTGTGGGTGGCCAGCGAGTAACTGCGGCCCGTGGAGTCGATGACCACGGCTGACTGGTTCGAACGCCCCGCCGCCGAAGTCTTGAAGCCGTCTCCGGCCTTGTACGACAGGCCAGTGGCGTCGATCTCGTGGCCCTTGGCCGAACGGATCCAGCCTTTTTCCGACAGTACGACGGTAACCTTCTCGTTCGGCAGCAGATCGTGTTCGGTCAACGCCTTGGCTTCGGCACGTTCAACGATTGGCGACCGACGGTCATCGCCGTAGGTTTCGGCGTCTTTCAGCAGTTCGCTGCGAACCAGCTTCTTCAGCTTGGCTTCGCTGCTCAGCAGGGCTTGCAGCTTGGCTTGTTCCTTGAGCAGTTCGTCCTGCTCGTCGCGCAGCTTCATCTCTTCCAGTCGCGCCAACTGACGCAGACGGGTGTCGAGGATGTAGTCGGCCTGGATTTCGCTGAGGGCAAAACGCTCGATCAGCTTGGCTTTCGGATGCTCCTCGGTGCGGATGATATGAATCACTTCATCCAGATTGAGGTAGGCGATCAGCAAACCGTCCAACAGGTGCAGGCGACGCTCGACCTTGTCGAGTCGGAATTGCAGACGGCGACGCACGGTCAGCACGCGGAATTCCAGCCACTCCACCAGCAACGCACGGAGGTTTTTCAGCTGCGGCTTGCCGTCCAGACCGATGATGTTGACGTTGACCCGGTAGGTCGACTCCAGCTCGGTGCTGGCGAACAGGTGCTGCATCAGTGCTTCGTGATCGACACGGCTGTTGACCGGGATGATCACGATGCGGCACGGGTTTTCGTGGTCGGATTCGTCGCGAAGATCGGCGATCTGCGGCGCTTTCGACGGTTTGGCCTGCATCAGCGCGGCGATCTGTTCCAGTACCTTGGCCCCGGAGACCTGGTGCGGCAGCGCGGTAACGATGATGTCGCCGTCCTCGACGTGGTACACGGCGCGCATGCGCACCGAGCCCTTGCCGGTTTCGTACATTTTCAGCAGGTCTGCGCGCGGCGTGATGATTTCCGCTTCGGTCGGATAGTCCGGGCCCTGAATGTGCTCGCAGAGCTGTTCAACCGTAGCTTTCGGCTCATCGAGCAGGCGCACGCACGCGGTGGCGACTTCGCGCAGGTTGTGCGGCGGTACGTCGGTGGCCATACCCACGGCGATGCCGGTGGTGCCGTTGAGCAGGATGTTCGGCAAACGTGCCGGCAACACCAACGGCTCCTGCAGGGTGCCGTCGAAGTTCGGGCCCCAGTCTGCGGTGCCCTGGCCCAGTTCGCTGAGCAGTACTTCGGAATAACGCGACAGCCGCGCTTCGGTGTAACGCATGGCGGCGAAGGACTTCGGATCGTCCGGCGCACCCCAGTTACCCTGACCGTCCACCAGCGTGTAGCGATAGCTGAACGGCTGGGCCATCAACACCATCGCTTCGTAGCACGCCGAATCGCCGTGCGGGTGGAACTTGCCGAGCACGTCGCCGACGGTACGCGCCGACTTCTTGTGCTTGGAATCGGCGTCCAGCCCCAGCTCGCTCATGGCGTAGACGATACGCCGCTGTACCGGTTTCAGACCGTCGCCGATATGCGGCAGGGCACGGTCCATGATCACGTACATGGAGTAGTTGAGGTAGGCATTTTCGGTGAAGTCAGCCAGCGACCGGCGTTCTACGCCATCTAAGCTGTCTGCAAGGTTGTCGCTCATGCGGGCCTCATCGGTTCGTTGTCTGGCGCAGCAGCATGGTGCCGCCGCGCTGAGTAAATTCAAGTTTGTTCAGGGCGCTCATGCCGAGCAGCACCTGATCGCCATGCAGCCCCGGCGCCACCAGTGCGCGGACGTCCCGCAGCACGATGTCGCCGAGTTGCAGGCGGTCGATTCGGGTGCGATAGCCCTGGCTCAGGCCATTGGCCGTGCTCAGGGTCACACCGAAACCTTCTTCCAGCCTGAGGTTTTTCGCCACCTCGGCCGGGATTGCCACATCGGTCGCGCCGGTGTCGAGCATGAACTCCACCGGCCGACCGTTGATCAGGCCGCTGGCGACAAAATGTCCCTGGGCGTTGCCGATCAATTTCACTTCGATAAAGCCGTTGCCCTGCTGCGAAGCCACTTCCACATTGGGATTACGCTGGCGTTCTTCCCACTGTCCAAAAAACCGCGTGGCCAGAAACAGCGCCGCGCACCACGCCAGAATCATCAACACCCGACCGGCGCGCTTGCCTGGTGGTTGCTGACTCAAGGGCTCGCATCCCAGCCGCCCGCAGGGGCAGCAAAACGCCACACAATCGGCCGAGACTCGCCATCGGCACGGGTTGCCGAGTTGTTGTCGACGCCGATCCACGCGCCTTGCGCATCGACCAGCAACGCTTCGGCCATTCCGTGTTCGGCGTCGTATTGACGGCTCGGAACCAGTGCATCCGCAGCGAATGACCAGCAACGCTCCTGCTTGCCCGTCAACATTTCATGCCGACAGATTTTGAAAGCATTGCGATCCAGCAGAAACAACTTGTTATTGAATAGAGCAATATCCGAAAAGTCCTTCTCGACTAATTTTGAGCCTGGGAATTGGGGCGGTTGCGGCGCCAGCCCGCCCTCTGTCATCACCACACAACCGACAGCGCAATACCATGTGTAATAAATCGGAGTAATACGCCGCTCGATTTTTACCAACCCTCTTTTTTGCCGCTCTGCTGCCAGCCAGATTTGAGTACTGGCGATGCCAGTAATCACCAAGCCTTCAAACAGCGCATTGGCGTGCGCCAACAACCCGGCTTCCCTCGCCTTTATCTGCATGTTCGGCGAGATGGTCAAAAACCAGGCCGAGGCTCCACTTGATGGGACCTTGAGAATGGCTGAATACGTTTCGCTGAGCACGTACAGATTCCGGGCAGAGTCGCAGGTGATCCCCTCAAAGTCCAACGCACCATTACCCGCAAGCGACCTGAAAAAGCTCTGGGTTTTCATGCCCAGAGTCCGCCCGGCATCGTCAGGCGCTGGTGGAACATTAATCAAAACAGCCTCGGCCTTCCACACCGTGGCTCGTGTATCGAGCTTGTACAGGCGATCGTCATCTCGATCCGAAATCGTCCACAACTGCTCACCGCACCTGGCCAGGCCGGATAGATTACCAGCACGCATGCCATCTACCGGATGCTCCGAAAGCATCAGTAATTCCGGATCAGCGGCCAGTACCAGTGAACTACAGACGAACAAAATACCCGCAACAACATAATTGAGCTTCATCATTGAATCTCCCGCAGTCGGCGTTTCAAGTTTCCCCGAGCCTTGCACGACATGTCGGAATTCAACGACCTCACTACTGTCTCGACAGCATTGCTTCAGAGCTTCATTGCCTGCACTTGAGGCCAAGGACTTCAACCACTGGCCAGTGCAGCAAAGCTGTAAATCATTGAGCGCTTCTTATCATCAGCGTGCGCATCACAAGCCTGTCCGGCGGTAACGCCCGGCCAGTCATTCCGTAACAGGCCAATCTTTCCTGACCAAAGTATTACAGGGTTTTCCGGTCCTGCTACGGATCGCGAACAATCAGCAACGCAAGATCGAAACCTAAGGCTTGGCGCTCCAGCCCCCCTCAGGCGCGGCGAAACGCCAGATGATCGGGCGGACCTCGCCATCGGCGCGCGGGCCGAAGTTGTTGTCGACGCCGATCCAGGCACCTTGAGCATCGACCACCAGCGCCTCTTCCAGCCCGAAGTTCTGCGAATAACGCCGATTGGCCTGCAACAGCTCGGCCGCATACGACCAGCAGAGCTCGACCTTGGCCGTCTGCGCATCACGGCGACAGATCTGGTAGGCGTTGCGCTCAAGGGTAAACAGTTTGCCGTCGAACAGGGACACGTCGGAAAAATCCCGATTGACCGGTCGGGCTTTCGGGAACTGCGGCGGTTGCATTTCCATCCCGCCTTCGCTGAGCAGTACGCAGCGACCGTCACAATCCCACACCGTCTGCTGGCGCTTGATCAGCAACAAGCCACGGCTTTGCCGCTCGGCGGCCAGCCACATCTGATCGCCCGCCGGATTGATCGCCAGGCCTTCGAATATCGCGTTGAATTGCAGCAACATGCCACTGGCCCGCGCTTCGCGAACCATCATCGGCGAGATTTTCAGCCACGACGACGGCCCCTGCGGCGGCACTTGCAGTACGGCGGCGTGGCCTTCGCTGACAATGTAGCGATTGCCGGCGCTGTCGCAGGTGATCCCTTCGAAATCCAGATCACCGCCGCGAACAAACGACGCCGCCCAGGTCCGCGACTTGATGCCCCACGGCAAACCGCTGTCGGGTACTGGCGGCGGGTCGATGCGCACGGCAGTCGCCTGCCAGACGGGATCGCGAGTATCGAGACGATAAATCTGGTCATCGTCGCGATCCGAAACGGTCCACAGGTCATTGCCGCACAAGGCCAGCCCCGACAGGTTGCCGCCGCGCATGCCTTCGACCGGGTGTTCGGCGAGCACGCGCAGTTCTTGCGCAGGCTCCGCCGACACCGTCATCGAACCCAGCAGCAACGCACCCGCCAAGGCCCGGCCAAACCGCATCAGGCCAGAACCTCGGCGAGGTTACCCTTGGATTCGAGCCAGGTCTTGCGGTCGCCGGCGCGTTTTTTCGCCAGCAGCATGTCCATCATTTCCGAGGTCTCGGCGAAGTCGCCCCCGAGGGTCAACTGCACCAGGCGCCGGGTGTTCGGGTCCATGGTGGTTTCGCGCAGTTGCGGCGGGTTCATTTCACCCAGGCCTTTGAATCGGGTGACCTGCGGCTTGCCGCGTTTCTTCTCGGCGACCAGACGGTCGAGGATCCCGTCGCGCTCGGCTTCGTCGAGGGCGTAGTAGATCTCTTTGCCCAGGTCGATGCGGTACAACGGCGGCATCGCGACATAGACGTGACCGGCATCCACCAGCGGGCGGAAATGCTGGACGAACAAGGCACAGAGCAGGGTCGCGATGTGCAGGCCGTCGGAGTCGGCGTCGGCGAGGATGCAAATCTTGCCGTAGCGCAGCTGGCTCATGTCCTCGGCGCCCGGATCGACCCCGATGGCCACCGCGATGTTGTGCACTTCCTGGCTGGCCAGCACTTCGCTGCCGTCGACTTCCCAGGTGTTGAGGATCTTGCCGCGCAACGGCAGGATCGCCTGGAACTCCTTGTCCCGCGCCTGTTTGGCCGAACCGCCGGCGGAATCACCTTCCACCAGGAACAGCTCGGAACGCATCGGGTCCTGCCCGGCACAGTCGGCCAGTTTGCCCGGCAATGCCGGTCCCTGGGTGATGCGTTTGCGCTCGACTTTTTTGCTGGCCTTCAGACGACGGCCGGCGTTGCTGATCGCCAGCTCTGCCAGGGCCAGACCGGTTTCCGGGTTGGCGTTGAGCCACAGGCTGAACGCGTCCTTGACCACACCGGAAACGAAAGCCGCCGCTTCACGGGATGACAGGCGCTCTTTGGTCTGGCCGGAGAATTGCGGTTCCTGCATCTTCATCGACAGGACGAAAGCAATGCGCTCCCAGACGTCTTCCGGCGCCAGCTTCACGCCGCGCGGCAGCAGGCTGCGGAACTCGCAGAATTCGCGCATCGCATCGAGCAGGCCCTGACGCAGACCGTTGACGTGGGTGCCGCCCTGCTCCGTCGGGATCAGGTTGACGTAGCTTTCAGTGACCGAGGTGCCGCCTTCCGGCAGCCACAGCAGCGCCCACTCGACCGCTTCCTTGGTGCCGGCCAGGTTGCCGCAGAACGGGGCATCCGGCAGACGCTCGAATTCGCTGACCGCGTCCACCAGATAGGAGCGCAAGCCATCCTCGTAATGCCACTCGACCTTTTCGCCGGTGCCTTTGTCTTCGAAGCTGATCAGCAGCCCCGGGCACAGAACGGCCTTGGCCTTGAGCACATGCTTGAGGCGGCTGATGGAGAATTTTGGTGAGTCAAAGTATTTCGGGTCCGGCGCGAAGTACACGCTGGTCCCGGTATTGCGCTTGCCGACGGTGCCGATCACTTGCAGATCGGTGGCCTTGAAGCCGTCGGCGAAGGTCATTTCGTATTCGTTGCCGTCACGCTTGACCCGCACCCGTACCTGGGTCGACAAGGCGTTGACCACGGAAATACCCACCCCGTGCAGACCGCCGGAGAACTGGTAGTTCTTGTTGGAAAACTTGCCGCCCGCATGGAGCTTGGTGAGGATCAGTTCAACGCCAGACACCCCCTCTTCCGGGTGGATGTCGACCGGCATGCCACGGCCGTCGTCGCAGACTTCCAGCGAGTGGTCGGCGTGGAGGATGACCTGAATCGATTTGGCGTGGCCGGCCAGGGCTTCGTCGACACTGTTGTCGATGACTTCCTGGGCAAGGTGGTTCGGCCGACTGGTGTCGGTGTACATGCCGGGGCGTTTGCGCACCGGGTCGAGGCCCGAGAGGACTTCGATGGCGTCGGCGTTATAGGAGCTAGCGCTGGGAGTGGCCATAGGGTCTCGTCGTCAGTGATTCAATGAAAATGGGGCAAGACTTCACAGTGCGGTGAAATCGATTGCCTGATAGGTATCGGCGCCAATCCCGGCAAAGCTGAGCAATGCCGGCAATTGTGTAACAAATCCCTGGAAACTATGGTCGCCGCCGGCCTGAATGCGCAAGGCACAGGCCCGGTAATACTGCTGGGCGAGGCGATAATCCAGCGTTTCATCCCCGGTCTGCAACCATACCTGATATCGCTGCGGATCCTGCGGCGCCGGCACTTCCAGCTCGGCCAGGGCCGTCACGTGGTCGTGGGTCAGCTCCCAGGTTTCGTCGGTGTACAGGTTTTTCTGGGTGCCCAGGTATCCGTCGAACATCCGGTGTGGACTGACGGCCGGGTTGACCAGCAAGGCTTTCAGGCCATGGCGCTCGGCCAGGTGAGTCGCATAGTAGCCGCCGAGCGAGCTTCCCACCAGCAATGGCCGGCCGAGTTCGGCGATTGCCTGCTCCAGCTGACCGATGGCTTCGCGCGGGTGGTGATGCAGCGCCGGGACACGCAGTTGATCGCTCAAACCCAGCCGCTCCATCACCTCGACCAGCTGACAGGCCTTCTTCGAGGCCGGCGCGCTGTTGAAACCATGGATATAGAGAATCGAACCGGACATTTGAGCTCCCTGGGCGTCGGCTGAAGAAAGCGGAGTTTACAGGGAGTCAGGGGGTGTTGGGCCAGCACCCGAGGAAATCAGCGCTGCACCCGTCAATCAGTAACCGTTGGAGCCGTAATCCACCTGAAAATCAAAACCGGTGACACGCTCCACGCCGGTCTCCAGCCGCCCATCCGGCAGCAGCCGCAACCAGCGATACCCCGGTGCCTGCTCGCCGACCTTGAAGTCTTCACTGCCCGGCTCGAACTGGATGCAGGTCGATGGCGAGGCGATCAGCCGTACACCGTTGCGCTCGCGGTCGATTTCCTGATGCACATGCCCCCACAGCACGGCGCGGGCCTGCGGGAAGCGGTCGAGCACCTCGAAAAAGGCTTCCGGATTGCGCAAGCCGATCGGCTCCATCCAGGCGCAACCGATCGACACCGGATGGTGGTGGAAGCACACCAGATGATGGCGATCCGGCGCTTCGCTCAGGGAACGGGCGAGCAATTGCAGTTGGTCATCCTGCAAATATCCCGGCACCGAACCGGGCACTGCCGAATCGAGCAGGGTCACGCGCCAGTTGCCGACATCTACCACAGACTCCAGCAGTGCACTCTTCACCGTCGCCCGCGCCATGATCTGCGGTTCGTCGTGATTGCCGGGGATCCAGCGGGCCGGCGCATCGATCTGCGCCGTCATTTGGCGAAACAGCTGATAGGACTCCAGCGTACCGTCCTGGGACAGGTCGCCGCTGGCAACGATCAGGTCGATCCGCGGTTGCTGTTCGAGCACCAGATCGATGACTTTTTGCAGGCTCTCGCGGGTGTTCATGCCCAGCAGCGTTCCATCCGCTTCGGCGAACAGGTGACTGTCAGAGAGTTGCACCAGCAACGCCGTGTCGGCGGTGGTCAAAGTCGATACGCTCGGCAAGGCGTTCTCCCCCGGGATCGCGGGACTGGATAGGTGCGGCAATTATGCGGGGGGACAGCACAAAGAGAAACCGGCGAACCGGACGCAGTTCACAACTTGCGCTGGTTATCGGACTGCCGCGTATTCGTGTCCGCACGCCAGACAATGACTCAGCCATTCGCCCAGGAACAGATTGAGCTGGGCCTTCTCGTCCGGCTGATGCATGGCCGCATTCGGGTAAGGATAGACGCCGCGAAAGCGTCGCGCATGCTCGGCGCTGATCACCTCGGCCATGCGCGCGTCGTGATACACCTGCACTTCCAGTTGCGGCACCGGCAGCCACGGCAGGCTGTGTTCCTGACGCACCTGCAGGGTCGTGGTGTACGGACAGGCCTGCAACACTTCCAGGGTCAGCACACCGAGCATCTGGTCGCCCTGGGTCACGGCGATGCGCCGCGCTTCGGGGTCGCTGCGCATGTCCGGCAACAGTCGCATCAGGCGCGCGTAGTTCGCCTCGCAGGCGGCTTGCAGGCCCACGAGGTCGACGCGGTAGCGATCGCGCAACTTGTTTACGACCATAGCCCCCTCACTTCGGCGCGATTGAGCGCCAGCCACTGCAAGGCGATGATGCTCGCCGCATTGGCAATCCGTCCGTCACGTACGGCCTGCAGGGCATCTTCAAAAGCCCAGACCGTGACGCGAATATCTTCGGCTTCTTCCTCCAGCCCATGCAGGCCGCCAGCGCCTTCGGTGCTACAACGCCCCAGGTACAAATGTACGAATTCGTTGCTGCCGCCCGGCGACGGAAAGTATTTGGTCATCGGCCACAGGGCCTTGATGTCCAGCCCAGCTTCCTCCTGTGCCTCGCGGTGAGCAACTTCTTCCGGCTGTTCGTCCTTGTCGATCAGACCGGCGACCAGCTCCACCAGCCACGGGTTGTCCGTCTTGCCCAGAGCACCGACGCGAAACTGCTCGATCAGCACCACTTCATCGCGCTGCGGATCGTAGGGCAACATGCACACGGCATCGTGGCGCACGAACACTTCACGATTGATTTCGCGGCTCATGCCACCGGCGAACAGTTCGTGGCGCAAGTGCAGACGGTCGAGCTTGTAGAAGCCCTTGTAGCACTGTTCGCGTCGCACGATATCGACGGCGGTCGGAATGGCTTTGGCAAAATCGGTCATGAGCATCCTCTTTACTGCAAATCCAATACGAGGCGCCTTACCTGCGACCTCGACTTCGCGCCATCCTAACGCGCCCGTGATGTTTGATGCAGCCCCTTTACTGTCAGCGGGATGGACGGTGGAGGCGAAACCCACTCTAATTAGCTTAGTGGCGAACTGACCGCTTCGTTGAGAGTCGAAGCGGTAACTTTTTGCCTTCCCCTGCTTCAGAAAGGACGCCCATGTCGCTTTTCAAAATCGCCTCCGTGGCCGCCATCGCCCTGACTCTGGGCGCTTGCGCCAGCCTGTTCCAGCCCAACTACCGCACGCCGCTGGAAACCACCCGCGACGCCTCGGAAACGCTGAAACCGGGTTGCTCCAACCAGGACTGCCCACTGGTGAACATCGATACGTTGCGCTTCCCGGCAGAACCGGCGCTGGACGGCATCATCGAAAAACGCCTGCTGCAAATGACCCGCACCGCACCGAACGCCCCGGTGGCGCCGACGCTAGCAGCGTATCGCGAGCAGTTCCTGGCCACCGCCGGCCCGCGCAACAGCAGCTATTTGCAGGCGAAAGTACGCGAGCAGCATGACGGTCTGGTGATCATCGAAACGTCGAGCTACCTGGACACCGGCGGTGCCCACGGTACGCCTGGCCGTGGTTTCATCAACTATTCGCGTCAGCAGCACAAGGTGCTGACCCTGGCGGACATGCTGCTGCCGGGTCAGGAAGAGGCGTTCTGGAAAGCGGCGCAAGTGGCGCACAACAGCTGGCTGATCAGCACCAAGCTCGATCAGGAACCGGAGTTCGTGAAGAGCTGGCCGTTCGTCAAAACCCCGAACGTGGCGCTGACCTACGGCGGTGTGATCCTCAAGTACGACGTGACCACTATCGCGCCTTATGCGCTGGGCCACGTCGAACTGAAGATCCCTTACCCGCGCCTGAACGGCATTCTCAAGCCCGAGCTGTTTCCCGGCCGTAACTGAAAGCCCGGCCGAGCACCAGTTGCAGCAGCCCTGCCAGCACCAGCGCCGGCAGGGTCGCGCCGACATCCGGATACAGATTGGCCAGCAAGTGATAGGTGCTGATGCCACCCAACCAGGCCAATAGTGCCGGCCAGCGCAACGCGGCCGACGCCACTTGGGCACTGCGCTTGCGCAGGATGAAGTGATCCACCAGCACCACGCCGAACAGCGGCGCAAACACCGAACCGATCAGCAGCAGGAAGTTCTGGTATTGCGCCAATGGCGCGAGCAAGGCGATCAGGGTGCAGATCACACCGATGGCCAGCGCCAGATGCTCGACTTTCAGACGCAACAGAATCCCGCTGGAAACCGCCGCCGAGTGAATGTCGGCGAAAGCGTTCTCCGACTCGTCCAGCAGAATCAGCAGCAGCGGAATACCCAGACCCGCACCGGCCAGTGCCAGCAGCAGCGCGTTGACTTCACCGCTCGGCGCGAAGGCCAGGGTGTAGGCCACGCCGAGACTCATCAGCCAGAAGTTGCCGATGAAAAACCCGATGGCCGTGCCGCCGAACACGTTCTTCGCCCGCTGGCCGAAACGCGAGTAGTCGGCGATCAGCGGCAGCCACGACAGCGGCATCGCAATCGCAATGTCGAAGCCCACGGCGAGTGACATCGAGCCATCCCCGGCCTGTGCCCACAAGGCGGCGAGATCAGCCTTGGCGAACAGGTTCCAGGTCAGCCAGATGCACGCGGCCAGAATCAGCCAGATGCCCCACTTGCGCAGGATCTTGCGCACGAACGTCAACGGCCCGCTGATCGCGAGCAACGTCGCCAATGCGCCGAAGCACAGCGTCCACAACATCGGACTGGCCCACAGCGAACCTTCGCTGAACGCACGGGTGCCGAGCAGACTGGCGGCGTCGCGCATGACGATAATTTCGAACGAGCCCCATCCGATCAGTTGCAGCAGGTTGAGCAGCGCCGGCAGGCTCGCACCTTTGCTGCCGAGGCTGAGTTTCAGCGCGGCCATCGACGACAGGCCGGTGTCGCTGCCGATCACGCCAACGGCGGCCAGCAACAGGACGCCGACCAGGGTGCCGAGGAAAATCGCCAGCAGCGATCCCGACAGGCCCAGCCCCGGCGCCAGCAATGCACCGGTCTGCAAGACCATCAGGCCGATGCCGAGGGAAAACCACAGGGAAAACAGATCGCGACCGCCGAATACACGCTGGTTGGCGGGCACGGCGAGGTCGGGGGAATAAGTACCGGGTTGAGTGCTCAAGGGTGTTATCTCAGAGGGACATTTGTTGTTGTGCTGACCCGTTGATCGTTCCCACGCTCTGCGTGGGAACGATCGGTGCGGACGGTCCGACGCCTAGACGTGGGAACGGTCAGTGCGGGATCAAACCTTCTTGTACAGCTGACTGCCTTCCTTCTTGAACCGCTCGGCCTGTTCCGCCAGGCCCTGGGCGACGTCCACGTCGACCGCGTCGATCCGCTGGTTGGCCGCGTATTCGCGGACTTCCTGAGTGATCTTCATCGAGCAGAATTTCGGCCCGCACATCGAACAGAAATGCGCGACCTTCGCCGAGTCCTTCGGCAGGGTTTCATCGTGATACGAACGGGCGGTGTCCGGATCCAGACCGAGGTTGAACTGGTCTTCCCAACGGAATTCGAACCGCGCCTTGCTCAAGGCGTTGTCGCGGATCTGCGCGCCCGGGTGCCCTTTGGCCAAATCCGCCGCGTGCGCCGCGATCTTGTAGGTGATGATCCCGGTCTTCACGTCATCCTTGTTCGGCAGACCCAGGTGCTCCTTCGGCGTCACGTAGCAGAGCATGGCGCAACCGAACCAGCCGATCATCGCCGCACCGATACCGGAAGTGATGTGGTCGTAACCCGGTGCGATGTCGGTGGTCAGCGGGCCGAGGGTGTAGAACGGCGCCTCGTCGCAGCACTCCAACTGCTTGTCCATGTTCTCTTTGATCAGCTGCATCGGCACGTGGCCCGGGCCTTCGATCATGCATTGCACGTCGTGCTTCCAGGCGATCTTGGTCAGCTCGCCGAGGGTTTCCAGTTCGCCGAATTGCGCTTCGTCGTTGGCGTCGGCAATCGAGCCCGGACGCAGGCCGTCGCCCAGCGAGAAGCTGACGTCGTAGGCCTTCATGATTTCGCAGATTTCGTCGAAGTGGGTGTAGAGGAAGTTCTCTTTGTGGTGCGCCAGGCACCACTTGGCCATGATCGAACCGCCACGGGAAACGATGCCGGTCACGCGCTTGGCGGTCAGCGGCACGTAGCGCAGCAACACGCCGGCGTGGATGGTGAAGTAGTCGACGCCCTGCTCTGCCTGCTCGATCAGCGTGTCGCGGAACAGCTCCCAGGTCAGGTCCTCGGCGACGCCATTCACTTTTTCCAGCGCCTGATAAATCGGCACCGTACCGATCGGCACTGGCGAGTTACGGATGATCCACTCGCGGGTTTCGTGAATGTGCTTGCCGGTGGACAAGTCCATCACCGTGTCCGAGCCCCAGCGAATGCCCCAGGTCAGTTTCGCCACTTCTTCTTCGATGGACGAACCCAGCGCGCTGTTGCCGATGTTGCCGTTGATCTTCACCAGGAAGTTGCGACCGATGATCATCGGTTCCAGTTCGACGTGGTTGATGTTGGCCGGGATGATCGCGCGGCCGCGGGCGATTTCTTCGCGCACGAATTCAGGGGTGATTTCTTTCGGGATGCTCGCGCCGAAGCTGTGGCCGGCATGTTGCTGCTTCAACAGGCCGGCGGCGCGGGCCTCTTGCAGCTTCATGTTTTCGCGGATGGCGACGTATTCCATCTCGGCGGTGATGATGCCTTTGCGCGCGTAGTGCATCTGGCTGACGTTGGCCCCGGCCTTGGCCCGGCGCGGGTTGTTGACGTGGGCAAAACGCAGTTTGGTCAGCTCTGGGTCGGCGAGGCGTTCCTGGCCGAAGTTGGAACTCAGGCCTGGCAGACGCTCGGTGTCGCCACGGTCGTCGATCCACGCCGAACGCACGTCGCCCAGACCTTTGCGCACGTCGATCACCACGTTCGGATCGGTGTACGGGCCCGAGGTGTCGTAGACGGTGACCGGCGCATTGATTTCGCCGCCAAAGTCGGTCGGGGTCACATCGAGGGTGATTTCGCGCATCGGCACGCGGATGTCCGGGCGGGAGCCCTGAACGTAGACTTTTTGCGAACGGGTGAACGGTTGGACCGACTGCTCGTCGACCTTGGCCGAGTCACTCAGGTTGATCGCATTTTTAGATTTTGTAGTCATCACGGGCTCTCCAGACAGCATCCAGGCAGTGGATTGTCGGAGCAGAACCTGAAAGGCACGGACGCACCCAGAACGGGTGCTGTGCATCGTCGTCGAGCGTTCGATTGTCGAACAATTTCCCGGACGAAGCACAAGAGGACTCGCCGGGTGACGAGAAATCTTGTTCCCTACGCAGGCGCTAACCTGATCAGGTTCAACGGGATCCGAAATTATTCGATCTCAGCCTCATAGCAAGGCACCCCGACAAGAACCCGGCCAGTCTAGACACAACCGGCAAAGAACGCCAACACCGCGGCAAACACCATGATGAATGGCGCAATTGGCAGATTGTTGCCTGCTGCTGGCGCAACTACACTCGCTACGCCATGCTGCGCCTTGACGCTGCATGGGCCGCGCCTTACCTTTGGCGCCCGGATTATTTCCATAATATTCATGCTAGGGATCGCCTCATGCTGCGCAAACTCTCACTGGCTGTTGCCGTGTCTTGTGCGTCCACCACAACGGTCTGGGCAGCAGAAGCGCCTTTATCGACCAAGACTGATCTGGTCAGCGTCTATCAGGAAGCGGTCGACAACAACGCCGACCTGGCCGCCGCCCGCGCCCAGTACGGTGCGCAGAAAGAAGTCGTGCCCCAGGCCCGCGCCGGGTTGCTGCCGAACCTGTCCGGCGGCGCTGAAGTCGCCAACGTACGCACGTCGATCGACCAGCCCTCGGCCATCGCCAACCGCAGCGCGCACTCCTAT
This sequence comes from Pseudomonas sp. B7, assembly GCF_016735645.1. Classification (NCBI taxonomy): domain Bacteria; kingdom Pseudomonadati; phylum Pseudomonadota; class Gammaproteobacteria; order Pseudomonadales; family Pseudomonadaceae; genus Pseudomonas; species Pseudomonas sp. B7. The sequence goes on along the minus strand of NZ_JAERRE010000002.1, from coordinate 624,451 downwards.
CAGGCGACCCTGGCGCAGCCGCTGTTCCGCGCCGACCGCTGGTTCCAGTACCAGGCCGCCAAGGACGTCAACGAGCAGGCCGCGCTGCAACTCTCGGCCACCGAGCAGAACCTGATCCTGCAAACCGCCGAAAGCTATTTCAACGTGCTGCGCAGCCAGGACAACCTGGCCTCGACCAAAGCCGAGGAAGCCGCGTTCAAGCGCCAGCTCGATCAGTCCAACGAGCGCTTCGATGTGGGCCTGTCGGACAAGACCGACGTGCTGCAATCGCAAGCCAGTTACGACACCGCACGCGCCAACCGGATCGTCGCCCAGCGTCAGGTCGATGATGCGTTCGAAGCGCTGATCACCCTGACCAACCGCCAGTACAACTCGATCCAGGGCATCGTCCACACCCTGCCGATCCTGCCGCCGGCACCGAACGACGCCAAGGCCTGGGTCGATACCGCCGCGAAACAGAACCTCAATCTGCTGGCCAGCAACTATGCGGTCAGCTCCGCCGAACAGACCCTGAAACAGCGCAAGGCCGGCCACCTGCCGACCCTCGACGCCGTGGCCAAATACGAAAAGGGCGACAACGACGCCCTGGGTTTCTCCAACCCGAATGCGTTCGGTACGCCGTACAGTGGCAATGTCGAGCAGAGCACCGTGGGCCTGCAACTGAACATTCCGATCTACAGTGGCGGATTGACCAGCTCCCAGGTGCGCGAGTCCTACTCACGGCTGGACCAGACCGAACAGCAGCGTGAAGGCCTGCGTCGGCAAGTGGTCGAGAACACCCGCAACCTGCACCGCGCGGTGAACACCGACGTCGAGCAGGTGCAGGCGCGCCGCCAGTCGATCATCTCCAACCAGAGTGCGGTGGAAGCCACGGAAATCGGTTATCAGGTGGGGACGCGCAACATCGTCGACGTGCTCGACGCCCAGCGTCAGCTGTACACCTCGGTGCGCAACTACAACAACACCCGCTACGACTACATCCTCGACAATCTGCGCTTGAAGCAGGCGGCGGGGACGTTGAACCCGGGCGACTTGCAGGATCTGACCCGCTACCTGAAGGCCGACTACAACCCGGACAAGGATTTCCTGCCGCCGGATCTGGCCAAGGCTGCCGAAGCCCAGCTCAAGGCCCGGCCTTAAACAAGAAACGCAGCCCTGAGGCTGCGTTTTTTTATGGGCGGTCGATCAACCTTCCCAGTCCATCGAGCAAGCGCTGCAACGCGCCCTGATTGCGGCGCATCACGCTCAGCCCGGCGTCGGCCATGCGCTGTGCGTCGCGGGGCAATTCGAACAGGCGCTGCACCTCTGTGGCCAGACCTTCGGCGTCATCCACCTCGGCCAACGCCCCGGCACTGCGCAGTTGCGCGGCGATGTCGAGGAAGTTGAACAGGTGCGGCCCGCTGATCACCGGTTTCGCCAAGGCTGCCGGTTCCAGCAGATTGTGTCCGCCGTTGGGCACCAGACTGCCGCCAACAAACGCGCTGTCGGCCAGGGCGTAGAGAAACAGCAACTCGCCCATGGTGTCGCCGAGCAGCACCGAAGTCTGCGCATCGACGCTCGCGCCAGTGGAACGACGCACCGTGGCAAAACCTTCACGCTGGCACAACTCGAACACCGAGTTGAAACGCTCCGGATGGCGCGGCACCAGAATCAGCAGCGCATCGGGATGGTTGGCCAGCAAACGACGGTGAGCGCTCAGCACCACTTCGTCTTCGCCTTCATGGGTGCTGGCGGCGATCCACACCGGACGCTCCAGCGCCTGCCATTGGCCGCGCAATTCATGGGCACGTTGCAGCAGTTGCGGGTCGATGGTCAGGTCGAACTTGATCGAGCCGGTGACTTCGACTGTCTCCGGGCGCGCACCGAGATCGCGAAAGCGCTGTGCTTCGGCCTCGGTCTGCACGGCGAACAGGCTCATTTCGGCGAGCATCGGCGCGGTCAGTTTGCTGAACCGGCCATAGCCCTTGGCCGAACGCTCGGACAGCCGCCCGTTGGCCAACGCCACCGGAATCCCGCGCTTGGCGCACTGGTGGATGTGGTTCGGCCAGAGTTCGGTTTCCATGATCACTGCCAGTTTCGGCTGCACGCGATCCAGAAAACGCGCCGCCGCGCAGGGCAAATCGTAAGGCAGGTAGCAATGCTGGATGCGCGGCTCGTTGGCGAACATCGCCAGGATGCGTTCCGAACCGGTCGGCGTCATGCAAGTCACGGTGATCGGCAGCTGTGGATAACGTTGCAGCAGTGCACGAATCATCGGCGCGGCGGCGATGCTTTCGCCCACCGACACGGCGTGAACCCAGATGCCGCCCGGTTGCAGGGCCGGCATGCCACAGGAGAAACGTTCGCCAATCCGCTCGGCATACGCCGGCGCCTTGCGCGAACGCAGCCACAGCCGAATCGCCACCAATGGCAGCCCCAGGTAAAACAGCGCGGTGTAGAGAGTTCTATTCATGGCGGCGGAGTTTATCGGCTTTTGCCGCCGATCGCCCGCAGGTGTATGGCAAATCGCTCCGCCAGCCAGCGAGCGGCCGGGCCAAGCGGTTCGTCGCGGCGCCAGACCAGTTCCACCACCAGCGCCGGCGGCGTCCATTCGCTGTCGAGCTCCACCATCAGCCCCTGATACGCCGAGTACTGCACCACGTGACGCGGCAGCCAGGCCCAGCCGAGATCGCGCACCAGCCATTCGGCCATCACATAGAAGCTGTCAGCGCGCCACACCTGCGGACTGGCCGGTTCGTTGCCGGGATAAATGCTGGTCTGGGTCGACATCAACAACTGCCGATGCTGAGCCAGTTGCTGGCAGGTGACGTAAGCCTGCGATGCCAAGGGATGGTTGACGCCGCAGACTGTGACCATTTCCACACTGCCCAGCACCCGGCGCTCCAGCGCTTCAGGGATTTCATCGTGATAGAACAACAACCCGAGATCGGCCCGGCGCTCCACTAGCTTGCGCGAAACCTCGCCCTGGGCGGCGCTGGTCAACTGGACTTCAAGACTGGGAAACTGCTCGGCCAGGGCGCCGAAACTTTCCACCAGCGCCTGATAGGGCATCGCCTCGTCCTGGGCCACCCGCAATTGCGCTTCCTGCCCGCGCATCATGGCCACGGCCCGGCCGTTCAGGCGCTCGCATTGGCGCAACACTTCCCGCGCCTCTTCCAGCAACGCCTCCCCCGCTTCGGTAAGACTCGGCTGGCGGCCGCTGCTACGCTCGAACAGACTCACGCCGAGATCGTCCTCGAGCATGGCAATCGCGCTGCTGATCGCCGACTGTGCCTTGCGTTGCTGCCGCGCCACGGCGGAGAACGAACGCTGTTCGGCCACCTCGACGAACACCCGCAATTGCTCCAGATTCCACTGCATGCTCATCGGCCAACCCATCTTGTAAACAGATAGGTAATGACTTTACCCCATCTGGGGAGTCACTAGAATGCCGCCTCAGAAAGCAACGCTTCACACGAGGATTTGAACATGAACGCTTACGTCTACCTGGCCATCGCCATCTGTGCCGAAGTGATCGCGACCGTCTCGATGAAAGCCGTCAAAGGCTTCAGCACGCCATTGCCACTGCTGCTGGTCGTCGTCGGTTATGGCATCGCGTTCTGGATGCTGACCCTGGTGGTGCGCAGCGTACCGGTGGGCGTGGCCTACGCGGTGTGGGCCGGCATGGGCATCGTGATGGTCAGCGTCGCGGCGCTGTTCATTTATGGGCAGAAGCTGGATATCCCGGCGATGCTCGGGATGGCGCTGATCGTGCTCGGCGTGGTGGTGATTCAGCTGTTCTCGAAAACCGCCGGCCATTGATCCTGACCTGAGCCCTTGCAGGCAATCACGCCGGCAAAGGCTCATGCCCTCCCTCTGTTGATCATCGACAAATTCCCTTTTCCCCGAGTCTGTATACTGCGCCCTCGTCTTGAACACTGAGGTCGTTGCATGCCATCTCCAATTTCCACCGACGTGCTGATTGTCGGCGCGGGTGTCGCCGGTCTCTGGCTGAACGCGCGCCTGCGTCGCCAGGGTTTCTCGACCGTGCTGGTGGAAAGCGCCAGCCTCGGCGGCGGGCAGAGTGTGAAGTCACAGGGCATCATTCACGGCGGCGCCAAGTACGCGCTGCACGGTGCGTTGACCGGCGCCTCGGAAGCCATCGCCGACATGCCGCGCCGCTGGCGTGAGGCCCTGGCCGGCAACGGCGAACTGGACCTGACCGGCGTGCGCCTGCTGTCCGAAGCCCATTACCTGTGGTCGCCGGGCACCCTCGCCGGCAACCTCACCAGTTTCTTCGCCAGTAAAGCGGTGCGTGGCCGGGTCGATCAGGTCAAGGGCGATCAACTGCCGCTGGCGTTGCAAGACAAGCGCTTCAAAGGCAAGGTCTACCGCCTCGCCGAACTGGTGATCGATGTACCGAGCCTGATCCAGCGTCTGGCCGACCTGTCGGGCGACGGTCTGCTCGCCGGCCAGAACATCGAGCCGTTGCTGGAAAGCGGCGTGCTGGTTGGCCTGAAAGTCGATGGCCGTGAGATCCGTGCCCAGCGCATCGTGCTCAGCGCCGGCGCCGGCACTGCCGATCTGCTGACCGCTTTGGGCCTGACTCATCCGGCCATGCAACGGCGGCCGCTGCACATGATCATCGCCAAGGGTCCGGGCCTGAAGCCGCTGTACGCGCACTGCCTCGGTGGCGGCACCAAGCCGCGCATCACCGTGACCACCCACCCGGCCGCTGACGGCCAGTGGGTCTGGTATCTGGGTGGTGACATCGCCGAATCCGAAGGCGTGGCCCGTGAGCCGGCCGAACAGATCGCCACCGCCCAGAAAGAACTTGGCCAGTTGTTGCCATGGATCGACCTGAGCACCGTGCAATGGGCGACCCTGCGCGTCGATCGCGCCGAACCGCTGCAAACCGGCCTGACCCGCCCGGACAACGCCTTCCTCGCCGAAGACGGTCGCCTGCTGGTGGGTTGGCCAACCAAGCTCGCCCTGGCGCCGGACTTCGCTGACCGGGTGATTGCCTCCCTGGAACGCGACGGTATCCAGCCGAGCCATCCTGGTCCGCTGCCCGAGCTGCCAAAACCACCGATGGGCGTTCCCGCCTGGGAGCAATTGCTGCCATGAGCCTGCCGACCCTGCACGATCTGCATCGCCCACTGGGCAGCACCGGCCTGCTGGTTTCGCCGCTGGGCCTGGGCACCGTCAAACTCGGCCGCGACCAGGGCGTGAAATACCCCAACGGCTTCCAGATCCCCGACGATGACGCTGCGCGCATGTTGCTCAAACAGGCGCGGGAGCTGGGCATCAACCTGATCGACACCGCCCCGGCCTATGGCCGCAGCGAAGAACGCCTCGGCCCACTGCTGCGTGGCCAGCGTCAGGACTGGGTGATCGTCAGCAAGGTCGGCGAAGAATTCGTCGACGGCCAGTCGACCCACGATTTCAGCGCCGCTCACACCCGGATGTCGGTGGAGCGCAGTCTGCAACGTCTTGAAACCGATTTTATCGACCTGGTGCTGGTGCACTCCGATGGCAACGATCTGGCGATCCTCAACGACAGCGAAGTCTACGCAACCCTCGCGGCGCTGAAGGCCGAGGGCAAGATTCGCGGCTTCGGTTTTTCCGGCAAAACCGTCGACGGTGGCCTCAAAGCACTGGAGCAAGGCGACTGCGCGATGGTCACCTACAATCTGAACGAACAAAACGAGAAGGCGGTCATTGACTATGCTGCTGCCCACGGCAAAGCCATTCTGGTGAAGAAGGCGCTGGCCAGTGGTCATGTGTGCCTGAGTCCCGGTGTGGATCCGGTGCGCGCCAGCTTCGAGTTGCTGTTCGCCCAGCCCGGCGTGGCCAGTGCCATCGTCGGGACGATCAATCCGCTGCACCTCGCCCACAACGTTGCGACCGTTGCCCAGGTCCTTCGTGGTCACTGACGCCGCCTCGCGGCCTTAAGCAGGAGCCGACATGCCGCGTACGCTCATCAGAAAGAACCCGAGCAACTTCAAGACGCTGCCGCTGTTCGTCGAAGCCACGCCGGAAGGCCTGACCTACCAAAGCGTGGGTATGCCGCTGAATTTTGCCCAGACCCTGCAGCGGCGCAAACCGGTCAGCGTGGCCGACGCCGAGCGCTTTGCGCTGGAGCTGGCCAACCTCGGCGTCTCGGTGCGCCTGACCCTGCACTGGCAGAATCGCGATTACTGGGTGCTGGTGCGCCAGCGGCGGCAGGATCGCGGCGACGTCGTGCTCAAGCTGATTTCCGGCTACGTGCCAGCCCATGAACTGAACATTCCGCTGCACACGGCGATCCAGGAGATCGCCGAAGAATGCCTGCTGGAAACCCCGGAAGGCTGGCTCGGCGGGCGCTTCAACGACACGTGGCTGCCAGCGCCGTACGCATCGGCACTGCATTATCGCGAGGCCCTGCCCTTTCGCCTGACGCCGCTGTCCGGCTCGGCCCGGCCGGTGCGCTGCGCCAATCTGCAACTGCTCGAACGGCCACGGGCCTACGTGCATTTGCCGACCGCGTCCCTGCAACTGATCTATGACCTGCGCCTCGACGTGCCCAAGGAAGCCAAAAACCTCAGCCTGTTTCATGTCGATGAACGGCTGGAAGGCGATCAACTGGTCGCCCGGCTCGACCGCAAACGTCCCGATCTGTATTTGATGCCGTTGCAGGACGGTGAGCCGCTGCCTGAGCTGTACACGCTGAAGAAAGGTCAGTTGTACCCGGCCGGCACTCGCGGTCTGTACCTGGCGGAAAGCTTCGCCAGACAGGACGGCTGGCTGGTGCGCGATGAGCGGATTCGCTGGAAGGACTGGCTGCGCCAGCAGGGTCTGACGCCGCCGCCCAGGGACACGGGGCTGGCACGGTTGCGCGGCAAGGCCAAACAACTGCTGAAGAAGATCGTGCCGCGCAAGAAAGTGAATTCCTGAACGGCAAAAGACCGCGCCTGCGAGTGACTCCGGAGAGTCATCGCAGACGCGGTCTTTATGTTTGCATCACTCCGACTTGCGGATCTTTTCCACAATCGCCGTGGTCGAGCTGTTCTCCACAAGCCCCAGCACTTTGACGGCGCCGCCGTAGGCTTTGACGATATCAGCGCCGACAACCTGGTCGATGCCGTAATCGCCACCCTTCACCAGCACGTCCGGCTTGACCTCGCGCAGCAGGTTTTCCGGGGTGCCTTCGGCAAAGCTGATGACCCAGTCCACCGCACCGAGACCGGCGAGAACCGCCATGCGCCGGTCGACGCTGTTGATCGGCCGGCCCGGCCCTTTCAGGCGGCTGACCGAGGCGTCGTCGTTGATCGCGACGATCAGGCGATCGCCCTGGGCTCGCGCCTGCTCGAGGTAGGTCACGTGGCCGGCGTGCAGGATGTCGAAGCAGCCGTTGGTGAACACGATCTTCTCATTGTGCGCACGGGCATCGGCGACTGCCAGCAGCAGTTGCTCCAGCCCCAGCACGCCACGCTCGGAACCTTCTTCACGCTGAATGGCGCGACGCAGTTCCGGGGCGCTGATCGCCGCGGTACCCAACTTGCCGACCACGATGCCCGCCGCCAAGTTGGCCAGCGCCACCGCGTGCGGCAATTCTTCACCGGCAGCAATCGCGGCTGCCAGGGTGGAAATCACCGTGTCGCCGGCACCGGTCACGTCGAACACTTCACGGGCCCGCGCAGGCAAATGCAGCGCCGGATGATCCGGACGCAGCAGGGTCATGCCGTGTTCGCCACGGGTCACCAGCAGTGCGCCGAGATCCAGGTCGTGCATCAGCGTCGCGCCCTTGGTCACCAGCTCGTGCTCATCGGCGCAACCGCCGACGATGGCTTCGAACTCGCTGAGGTTCGGGGTGATCAGGCTGGCACCACGGTAGATCGAGAAATCCTTGCCCTTCGGGTCGGCCAGCACCGGAATGCCTTTGGCACGGGCGGCCTGGATCAAGGCCTGATGGTTTTTCAGGGCGCCTTTGCCGTAGTCGGACAGCACCAGCACCTTGATGCCTTCGAGCAGGTCGTCGACCTGCGCGCCGAGGGCCAGTGCATCGGTGGCGAACGGTTCTTCGAAGTCGATACGCAGCAATTGCTGGTGCCGGCTCATGACCCTCAGCTTGACGATGGTCGGCTGGTGCGCGATACGCTGGAACAAGGCTCGTACGCCCGCACCCTTGAGGCTGTTGCTCAGGCTGTCGGCGGCTTCGTCGTCACCGGTCACACCGACCAGCGACGCCGGCGCACCCAGCGCGGCAATGTTCAAGGCAACGTTGGCGGCACCGCCCGGGCGGTCTTCGATTTGCTCGACTTTAACGACAGGAACCGGCGCCTCAGGGGAAATCCGTGAGGTACCACCATGCCAGTAACGGTCGAGCATGACATCGCCGACCACCAAGACAGGGGCTTGATCGAATCGCGGCATGGACAACTTCATGGAGCAACCCACATACAAAATGAACAGGGGCGCGATATTAACACAGGGTTGGCGAAGGCTTGTGCGGTGGCTGCAACAGGATGAAACAGCTGGCTTTTTTGCTCATTTTTCAAGCAGCAAAGCCGCCAGCCGTTCGCAGGCCTCGCTTGGCTCGATCTCTTCCGTGTCGATACGGCATTCCGCCGCCAGCGGAGCCTCGTAAGGACTGTCGATGCCCGTGAAATGCTGGATACGACCCTGACGCACCGCCTGATACAAACCTTTCGGATCACGGCGCTCGCACACCGTGAGCGAAGTGCTCACATGCACTTCGACGAAGTCGCCCTCGGCAAACAGTCGCCGCGCAGCATCCCGTTCGGCTCGAAACGGGGAAATCGCCGCAACGATGACGATCAGCCCGGCATCGACCATCAGCCGGGCGACTTCGGCCATGCGCCGGATGTTTTCCCGGCGACCGGCATCGTCCATACCCAGGTCCCGGCACAGGCCATTGCGCACGTTGTCGCCATCGAGCAGAAAGGTGTGCCGCCCGAATTGATGCAGGTGCAGCTCCAGCGAATTGGCCAGGGTCGACTTGCCGGCGCCGGATAATCCGGTCAGCCACAGGCAACGCGGCCGCTGCCCGTTGAGCGCGGCCCGGGCCTGGCGCGGCAGTGCCAGTTTATAGGGGCTGATGGCGGGCGTTGTCGCCAGACTGTGCAGCGCCTCATTCATAACCGAGCAACTCGTAGTCGCGCTGATAGGCCCGACGCACCAGCCGACGGGTTCGCGCCGAGCAGAACTCCCGCGCCTTCAGTGGTTGACGTTGCCGCGAGCTGTTGACGTGCGGCAACTGACACACCATCCCCAAGCGGTCACAGACCTGTTTGAAATCCTGTTCCAGATGTTCCTGGTAACCGATGAAATCCAGAGCCAGATGCCCCAGCGAGTCGGTGAGAAAGTCGGTCTGTGCGGCAAAGTGCAGCTGCCGCGAGATCGTCTCCGGATGCAGCCAGCGTGCGACAAAATCGTCGAAATCCCGATATTGTCGAACCATCTGCTGAGCGGCGTGATCACGCCCGCTCAAGGTGTTGCCATGCAAAAAGGCGTACGCCGAATAGGCGCGCTCCAGCGGGTCGCGCACAAAGGCGAATTTGTAGGCGGCGGCATATTGCTCGGGAAATTGCTCTTCGTACCAGTACAACGGCAAGTGTCCGGGACGCCAGCCGTCGAACATCGCCGCACACAAGCTGCTTCCGGCGCATTTGGGTACGTGGATAAACAGACAGTCGCGCTGCTCGAAGGCGGCAGGAAAGGCCAGACTGGCCGACATCGATTTGTTCACCACTTGCCGGTCAACCACCGACAGACGCCCCAGCAAAAAGGCCCGCTGCGGCTTGGGCAGCAATTTCCAGAGATAACGTTGCAGCATGCCAGCACCCGCGCGAAGAGGATGGCCCCTTCGATTGAAGTCAGAGTTCGTTCAGGAACCTTAACAAGCGCGATGCCGGGTTTTATGCCGGTTTGGTCAAGAAGGGTAAAGGTCTGGATACAAATCGCCGGGCGCATTGCGCGCCCGGCGTTTTCGTGGCGGGATCAGGCGATGTCTTCCGCCGGGGCATCGAGGCCCATGGCATTGAGACGCGCGTAGTAGCCGTTCTGTGCCAGCAAGTCGTCGTGGGTGCCGCGCTCGACGATCCGGCCCTGGTCCATGACCAGAATCAGGTCGGCCTTCTCGATGGTCGACAGCCGGTGAGCGATCACCAGCGTGGTGCGGCCCTTCATCACTTGATCCAGGGCGGCCTGAATGTGCCGTTCGGATTCGGTGTCGAGTGCCGAGGTAGCCTCGTCGAGAATCAGCAGCGGCGCGTTCTTGAGCAGGGCGCGGGCAATTGCCAGACGCTGGCGCTGACCGCCGGAGAGCAGCACGCCGTTTTCGCCGACCTGGGTGTCCAGGCCTTCAGGCAGTTGCGCGATGAAGTCCATCGCATAAGCATCACGCGCGGCCTTCTCGATGTCTTCGCGCGGCGCCCCGGCCAGATCGCCATAAGCGATGTTGTTGGCCACGGTGTCGCTGAACAGCGTGACGTGCTGGGTCACCTGGGCAATGTGGCGGCGCAGGTTGAGCAGCTTGTATTGCTCCACTTCCACGCCGTCGATCAGGATCTCGCCCTTGTCGTGGTGATAGAAGCGCGGAATCAGGTTGGCCAGGGTCGACTTGCCGCTGCCAGAACGCCCCACCAGCGCCACCATCTGCCCCGGCTCGACCGAGAAGCTGATGTCGTCGAGCACCTGACGCTCGGTGCCCGGGTAGGTGAAGCTCAGGTTGCGCACATCGAGGCGACCGCTGACCGAATCGCGCTCGACCGTGCCGGTATCGACTTCGGGCTCGACGTCCAGTTGCTCGAAAATGCTTTCGGCACCGGCCACGCCCTTCTGGATGGTCGAACTGACTTCGGACAGCTGGCGGATCGGCTTGGGCAGCAGACCCGCCAGCGTGATGTAGGCCACCATGTCACCGGCCGACGCATCGCCGCGAAGGTACAGCACGAGGAACATCAGGATCGCCATGGCGCTGTAGATCACCAGCTGCAGCAGCGGCGTGTAGATGGCCCCGGTGCGGGTCATGCGCAACTGCTTGTCGGTATTGCCCTGGCTGGCATCGAGAAAGCGTTTTTCCTCGTAGGCTTCGCCACCGAAGCTGCGCACCACGCGATAGCCCTGGATGGTTTCCGAGGCGACGTGGGTCACGTCGCCCATGGCCAGCTGGATTTTCTTGCTCTGCTTGCGGAATTTCTTGCTGGCAGTGCGCACCATCACGGCGATCAGCGGCAGGATCGCAACCATCACCAGCGTCAGCTTCCAGTTCATGAACAGCAGGGAGGCGAACAGGAAGATCACCGTCATGCCTTCACGGATTACGACCTTGATCGCATCTGTTGCCGCCCCCGTGACCATCGTCACGTTGAAGGTGATACGCGAAATCAGATGTCCGGAGTTATGCTTGTCGAAATACCGGTTGGGCAGGACCAGCAGGTTGTTGAAGAGCTGAACCCGCAGGTCATGCACCAGGCCCAGGGAAACCTTGGCCAGGAAATAGTTGCCCAGATAAGATCCCAGCCCCTGCCACGCGGCGATCAGGATGATCAGCAACGGTACGGCCTGCAGCAGTTGCAGGTCGCGCAGGTAAGGCACGGTGGGAAACAGCACTGCCTCGGGATTGGACAGACCGTCGACAAAGTACTTGAGGATGTAGCCGAGCATCGGCTGGGTCGAGGCAAAAATCAGAAAACCGACGATGCTGATCAGGAACAGACTGATGTACGGCCGGACATAGCCGAGCAGGCGGAAGTAGATTTTCAAGCTCGAAGGGCTTGCGGCGGGACTGGAGTCGGTCATATCACGCGAAAGTCGATAAAAAGGACGCTGACTTTAGCACAGCTTCTTCAGGGTTCTGGCAATCGGCCAAAGGCTGTTATTGTTAGGCGTCTTTTTCAGCGTCAAATAGCCATCATCCAAATGGCCGATCAACCTCAGGATTGAAACACACAGCATGCAATTCAGCGGCTTCAGCAGTACGTCCAGTCGAATTTTCGATTTCATCAGCCTGTGGATTCTTCCCGTCGGCTACTTCCTGCTCTTGTGCGCGCTGTTCTTCCTGCCGGGCCGCAGCCTTCATCACAAGCTGTTTTACGGCCTGTTCAGCATTCCGACGCTGATCGCCCTGTGCCTGCGCCCGCGTGAACTCAAGGAAATGCTGCGTGAACCGGTGTTCATCGCACTGCTGCTGTTTGCCGGCTGGGCGTTACTCAGTCTTTGCTGGGGTCCGCAGGATGAACCGATAGGCGGCATGTTCAAACCTCCGTTGCATACCCTGATGCTGTTCGCCGGGTGTTTTCTGCTGGTCCGCTACCGCAGCGACATCCTGACCCCGTTGCTGTTCGCCGCCGCACTGGTGGCCCTGATCGCAACGATCGCCTTCCTGATTCCGTTCATGCTCCACTTCGAACCCGGCGCGCGCCTGATCGGCGGCGGCGCGTTCGACAACCCGCTGCTCAGCTCCCATCTGTTCGGATTTTTCTGCGCCTACTGGCTCAGTCTGAGCATGACCTGCAAGAATCGCCGGCTGTACTGGCTCAGCATCCCTGCGATGCTGATCATGTTCATGGCCGTGATCGGAACCGGTTCCCGCACCCCGCTGGTGGCGCTGACCATGGCCGCATTGTGGCTCAGCCTGATTTGCTGGAACCGTCGCTCACTGGTGCTGCTGGGCACACTCGCGATCGGTGGCGCAACGGTGGTGGTGCTGTTCTCGAAAATGATCATCGAACGCGGTGACTCCTATCGTTTCGAGATCTGGCAGCAAGCCCTGGAAAAAATCGCCGAGCATCCGTGGATCGGCCACGGTTACAACGCGGTTCTGGCGATTGACCCAGGCGTCGGTTACAACTTCCAGGAACCGCACAGCTTTGCGCTGGGAGTGCTTTATTACGTCGGCATCCTCGGCATGCTGCCCTGGCTGTTTTTCCAGGCCTGGGGGCTGCTGAGCAGCTGGCGTCAGCGCGTGCAGCCATTGCTGATCATCGCCTCGACCTGGCTGGTGTTCGGCATCGGTGCCGGGCTGACTGAAGGCGGCGGAATCATTTCCCGCCCCAAGGAACACTGGTTCCTGCTGTGGATTCCTTTGGCGCTGATTGCGGCCCTGAGCATCAATCAACGTGCCCGACGGCTTTTGGCAATGCCGGTACAAAAGCTGTCGGCAACCGCTCTGCAACAGCTGAGCAGCGACGCCCAGGTCATCGAGGAAGATGGATTGGGGCCCAAGGTCCTGCGCCTGTCCGATGGCAGTTTCCTCAAACTGTTTCGCCGTCGCCGCTGGTATACATCGGGCAGCTTCAACCCGTATTCCGAGCGGTTTGCCGTCAACAGCGAACAGCTGCGCCGGATGGGCATTCCCACGCCACAGGTGCTCAACCTCTATCGCCTCGACGACGGCAGCAGCGCCGTGCATTACACGCCGCTGCCGGGCCACACCCTGCGCCAGGTGCTGCAGGGGATCACCGCGCCTGCAGTGCGTCATGCGCTGGTGGAGCGTTTCGGCAAATTCATGGCCAGCCTGCATGAGCAAGGCGTGTATTTCCGCTCGCTGCATCTGGGCAATGTGCTGGTGCTGGAAGACGGAGAGTTCGGGCTGATCGATCTGGCCGACCTGCGGATCTACCCTTCCCCCCTCAGCCTGTCACTGCGCCAGCGTAATCTGCGCCACATGCAACGCTACACCGTCGACAGACGCTGGCTGTTCGAGGATCACCTCGAGGCACTGCTCCAGGGATACGCCGTAACGGCGTCGAAATCCGCCGTAGACAATCTGCACAGGCAAGTGCTGGCCGGCAACACGCCGGCTAGGGTTCATTGATGATTCAGACCAGTCCGTTCATTGCGCCGGCCGCCTATCTGCTGGCCATCGTATCCGCCGCTTTACTGCTGCGGGCCGTACCGAAGATCGCACGCCATCTGCAGCATTCGGGCGAAAGCCGCTATGCCAGCATCGACGGCCTGCGCGGCTATCTGGCATTCGGTGTATTCGTGCATCACTCGGTCATCACCTGGATCTTTCTGCGCACGGGCGTGTTCGAATTTCCACCGAGCAACTTCTACTCGATGCTTGGCCAGGGCAGTGTGGCGCTGTTCTTCATGATTACCGGCTTCCTGTTCTGGAGCCGTCTGCTGACCCAGGGCCGTCAGCACGACTGGCTGGCCTTCGGCGTTTCTCGGGTGTTCCGGTTGTATCCGCTGTACCTGCCATTGATGCTGGCGGTGTTCGTGACCGTGTTCTACCTGCAGGACTGGCAACTGAAGGAACCGGTGTCACAACTGCTCAAACAGAGCCTGTTGTGGCTGACGTTCGATCGCCCGGACGTCAACCAGTATCCGCAAACCGGCATGCTGATCTCCAACGTCACCTGGACGCTCGCCTATGAAGTGTTTTTCTATCTGGCGCTGCCACTGGCGGCCCTGGTATTCGTCTACCGCGGCAACTGGCGACAGGTCGTGCTGTGCCTGATCGGGATTTACGCGCTGTACCAGCTGGTCGGTTGGGAGCATTCGCTGAAGAAACATTTTCTGGCCAGCTTTCTCGGCGGGATCACCGCCGCCTATTGGGTTCGACGCCCGCAGCTGGTGGCCTGGAGCCGCACGACACTGGCCAGCATCATCGCCCTGGCGGCTCTGGCACTGGCCTTCACCGCGTTCAACCGGGCCTTCAAGACCGCACCGCTGTTTCTGCTGTCGCTGTTTTTCGTGATCGTGGCTTCGGGCAACACCCTGTTCGGCGCCTTGAAACCGCGCAGCATCCGCTGGCTGGGGGAGATCAGCTACAGCACTTATCTGCTCCATGGTTTCGTGCTCTGGCTGATGGTTCAGCGCCTGCCGCTGTTGCTGCACCTCGATGCCCGTGAGACCTGGGTTTACCTGCCGTTGATGGCAGCCTGCACCTGTCTGCTGATACTGATCAGCAGCGCAACGTTCCTTTACATCGAGCAGCCAGGCATGAACGCGGGCAAGAAAGTGGTGCAGTGGATTCGCCAGCGTCAGAAGGGCAGCAAGCACCTGTCGGAAAAAGTCGCTCGCTGAGTGCGAGCGACAACGACCTCAATCTTTTTCCAGCGGCGAAAACAGCAACCGGCCCAACCCGCGCCAGGTCTTCTTGTTCCAGGCCTTGAACGGGATTTGCGCCAGCAGTTCCCGCGCCAGTTTGCGGTCGCGGTTGGCAGTCTTCAGGAACATCGAGTTGAGCGACTTGTAGCGCACTTCGTCGTACAGCGGATGATCGCTGAACAACGCGTAGGTACGCAGGATGTTCTCGATCATGAAACGGTGATTCTTGTAGGAGTTGGTGGCGTGCTTGCGATAGCGCGCCATCACCACGTTCAGACCGTCGATGAAGTAACCGGCGCGGGTGATTTTCAGCTCGATGTACAGATCTTCAAGACGAATCGTCGGGTCGAACCCGCCCACCTTGTCCAGTGCCTCACGGCGGATCATCAGGGTCGGCGCCGGCGGATACGGCTTGCGCTCCAGGAACATGTCATCAAAATCCAGGCGCCGGAACGGCACGTCCCGGCGCTGACGCTTTTCCGGATAGAGATTGCCGTCAGCGTCCATCAATTCGATGTTGCCGGCGCAGATACCCACTTCCGGTTTGCCGTCCATATAAGCGACCTGGGTGTCGATCCGGTCCGGGTACATGATGTCGTCGGAACCGAACGGCACGATCAGGCTGCCCTTGGCCCGAGCGATCGCGCCGTTGAGCGTATTGGTCAGGCCCTGGTTCTGCTGCACCCGGAAATCGAAGCCGTATTGGGCCTGCAGGGCATTGATGCGCTCGACACTGTCATCTTTCGATCCGTCGTCGACGACCAGCAGCTCGATGTTCTTGTAGCTCTGGTTGATGACGCTGAGGATGCTCTCCTCGATGTACGGTCCGTGGTTGTAGGACGCAATGATGACGGTAACGAGAGGTTGCTCAGCGCTCGTGGCTGCTGAATCGCTCATGGCTGTTCCTTGCGGGCCTGTTCCAGGCCGGAGTCGATCAGGTTCAGGTATTCCTGGCGGAAGACCTCGATGTCGTGCTGTTCCTGCAAATAGCGGTAGGCCTGCTCGCCCTTGGCCTTGAGCTCGTCATCCGACAGCGCGAGGTAGCTGTCCAGCGCCGCGACCAGGCTCGGTACGTCCTTGGGCGTGATCGACAAACCACCGGCACCTTCGATCAGCGGCAACATGGCCGGCACGTTCGAGGCGATCACCGGCAGGTGCCCGCTCATGCCTTCCAGCAAGGCCAGGCCCAGGCCTTCGGCCAGCGACGGCATGGTCCAGATATCGAACGCACGCACGTATTGCAGGGCGTTTTCCTTGAAGCCCAGCAGGTGCGCGCGACCGCTCAGGCCCAACTGTTCGATCTCGGCGGCGAGCGGCGCCTGCAGGCGTCCGGCACCGATGATTGCCAGTTGAGCGTTCGGGTATTTGTCTTTGAGTTGGGCGAAAGCCTGCAACAGATAAGTGTGGCCCTTGACCGACACCAGTCGCCCCAGCGCACCGATCAGGCGCACATTCGGATCGATACCCAACAACTCGCGCGCGCGTTCGCGGCTGTGCTGCAAGCCCTCGGCCTGTTCGATGTCGATGGCGTTGGTGATTGCGTACGTGTTCTGGTCAGTGAAACCGCAATCGCAATCCAGCAGATACTGCTTGACCGCCGGCGAAACGCCGACGAAACGCCAGTGCCGGTCGATCAGGCGCTGAGTCTGGCGACGACGGTAGAAGCGGTCGTACTCGCCGAAGCCGTGGGAAATACCGATGCACAACGGCACCTTCAACCAGCGGTTGAGCGTCAGCATCATGTTCACCGGTTTGAAGCGGTTGCAGATCACCACGTCGAACTTTTCCCGGCGGCAGAACTTGTACAGCTGCCACATCGCCCGCAGGCGCATGCCTTTGAGGGACTTGTCGGAAAACTCGAAATACACCGAACGGTCGGCACGGCTGACCGCCTCGCCCGGTCCGGGTTTACCGCGCAGGAAGGCGGCGGTCACTTCGTAACGATCGGTCGGCAGCGCCTTGACGATTTGCTCGGCAAGGTCGGCGAAATCATGGGATTTGACGTTGTAATCGGGCTGCAGCTGCAGCACCTTTGCGCGTTGACTCATACCTCTCCCCGGTGCGATCCCGTCGCGCCTGTTTCGCTCTGCTTCAGTACCCAGAACAACTCCTGGCGTCTGACCGCTTTGCGGAAAAATTCGTTCTCGCCGTATACCGATGGACGCCGACCAGCCAGCAGTCGCTGAAACAGCCGGCGCAGGCGACGCTTGAACGGCGCCGGTGGCTGCAGGTCATGCATCATGCCCAGCGCCATGGCCTTGTCGCGTTGCAATTTGATCGACAGCGGCAGGCACAGCGGCTGCATCGCGTGGGTCGCATCGAACGTCGGCGGCAAGGCGATGCCCTGCCCGCTGTCACCCATCGGCCAACGGTCGTTGTCGTGCAAGTGGTTGGCGTAACCGAGCAGCGTCGGTTGGTAATCGAGACCGCGCAAGGCTTCCAGCACCGCCTCTTGGGCGCAGATATGGTCGGGATGCGGATCCAGCGTCGGGTGCGGCAACACGATCACATCCGGGCGCGCACGCAACAGCACATCACGCAGGTCGGCCAGCAGATTGTTCCAGGTCGGCGCGCCGTCGGCATCGCCGGGCAAGGCAAACGGATTCAGCTGACGGAACAGGCGTGTGTCGCTCAGATCGGCTTCCCGCGAGCCAACGGGTTGATTCGGCGCAGCCTGCATCGCCGCCAGTTGCAGGCAGAAATACCCGAGCTGCACGCAATGCTCCTGCGGTACGCCGGCCCAGCGCGGTACGGCAAGACTGTCCCAGGCACGCAGACGCCCCTTGAGACGCGCCGCTTCGACCTTGTTCAGGCCCATCTGTTGATAGTGTTCGGCTTCGATCTCGCCGGCGGTCAGGGTCACGATCCAGGCTTCTTTGGCCTGGCTGTACAGACCGTAGGCGGCCAGTTCGGCATCGTCGGCGTGAGGGGCGATGACCATCACTCGCTGCTGGCGGTAGTCCGGTTGTTCCAGCGCCCACAGCACTGGCTCGCCGGACACCCGGCAAAAGCGCCCGCGCAGACGCAACTGGCCTTGCGACAAGGCCTGCGCCTGGCCGCTGAGGTTCAGATAACGCAGGCCGTTGACGCCACGCTCGAACGTCTGCGCGTCGGGATGGGTGCCGCCGGCCAACTCGACCCGAGGGTCGAAGAAGCGTCCCAGAAAGCTGCTTTTGACCTTCACGGCGAGGATCAGTGTGGCGTCGTCCACCAGCATCACGCCCTCGTCGAGGCGCAATTGCTCGCCGTTCAAATGCACTTTTGGCTGCGGTGTGAACGGCGGAAAGCTGTATTGGTAATCGTCTTTCGGCGAATAGAACAGGTGATCGGCGAACCACGCTTCGTGGGCAATCCAGCCGACCACCGCCAGCACCAGCGGCAACCACCAGGCCACCAGCACGCCGAGGGCAATCAACACGAGCAGTGCGATCAACAGGCTGATGCGCTTATTGCGCCGGTGACGCTTGAGCAGTTGCTGTTTGCGGCTCATGGGCTGACTCATACGGTGAAGACCGGCACAGGATTGCACCAGCGATCCTTGTATTCACGGTCGGCGCGACCGAAGGAAAAGCGCAGCGGCTTGTCCAGTGCCCGCGCGTGCTCCCAGGCAGATTGCGTATTGAGGAAACTCAGGACGCTGCCGGGGCTGAATTCACGGGTTTCAGGGTCGACGCCGCCGTTGATGTACTCGACGCTGATCCACTCCGGCGCTTCGACGCGATACACTAGTTGAATGGCGATCGGTGCGTCGTTGAGGAAGATCACCGAGCCGATCAACAGCTCGCGCAACAGTTCGATGACTTCAGCCATGCGTGCTGCGCCAGTGGCCGGGAAACCCCAGCGGCGCTGGAACAGATCGCAATAAATGGCTGCCAGTTCGGCACTGGAAAAATCGCTGACCGGCCGCACCACCCCGCCTGCCTCTTCCAGCAGGCGCAGTTCGCGACGCTGGTTGTAACGAAACTTCTTCGACAGTTCTTCCGGAGTGCGGGCCATGGCCAGTTGCTCGGTCTGCAACTTGAGGCCGCTGAAGCGGTTTTCGTTGAGCGCCGACAGGTAGCGCCCGCGATGACGCAGCGGGGCCTGGGCATCGGCGGCGGCCGGCAGGATCAGCTCGGCGTTGCCGAGGTCGAACAGGCCTTTCTTGCCGTTGCGCTTGAGCACGTCCTTGGACAAGGCCAGGTCGCGGCCCCAGGTCGGGATCGCGGCTTTGACTTCGCCCTGCTGCTCCCAGGCCAGATAACGCACCGGGATACCGGCCAGATCCGCCAGGCGCTCGACGACCATGGGATGAGTCGCGACGCTACCGCCAAAACGCTGCCAGGCCTGTGCATAAGTTGAGGCGTCAACGGGCGACCAGCCACGTTCGCGCCAGCCTTGAAATCGGTTGAGCATCAGCCCCTCGGTGCCAGATCGGTAACTTGCGGCAAATGCCAGAAGGTGTCGCGTACGGCGCGGTCGGAGAAGCGCTCGCGCAGGCGGTCGAACATCATCTCGGCGCACTGACGACGCTGCTGCTCGTCCATGCCGGCCAGATGTTTCAGGCCCTGGGCCAGATGCTCGGCGTCACCCAGCGGAAACAGGATCCCGACGCCTTCGACCACTTCCTTCGCCCCGCCGCACGCCGTGGCCAGCAACGGCACGCCGGCGGCCATGGCCTCCAGCAGCACCATGCCGAACGGTTCGTGGTCGGAACTCAAGGCAAACACATCGAATGCGCGGAAATAATTACGCGCGTCCGGCACCTGGCCGAGGAACAGCACCCGATCTCCAACGCCCAGCTCACGGGCCTGCGCCTTGAGTTCATCCTCGAGACGCCCCTTGCCGAGAATCACCAGTTGGCTGTTGGCCGGCAGACCGGGCAGCGCCGCGGCAAAACCACGCAGCAGCGTGGCCTGATCCTTGTCCGGGTGCAGGCGACCGACGTTGCCGACAATGAACGCATCCGCTGAAAGACCGAGGGTCTCGCGGGCTTCGCGGGCGGACACCTGACTCATCTGCAACGCAGAGACATCGATGCGGTTGTAGAGGGTCTGGATTCGTGTCGCCGGCCATTTCGGCAGGCAGCGGCGCATGTCGTCGCGCACCGCATCGGACACGCCGAGCAGGCTCAGACGCTTGCGGAAAATGTGCGCAAAGAGTTTGCGCGAACCGCGTTTGTAATCGCCAAACGCGTGGTGCACGCCGATCACCGGCAGCGAAGTGCCGAGCAAGGCGATGTAGATCGGCTTGAAGCGATGGGCGATACAGAAACTGAAATTGCGTGAAGCGGCGATCTTGCGCAGATCGCCGATGGCGCCCAGCTTCAGGCCACGAATGGCCTTGGAGCTGTATTCCATGAACAACACTTCATCGGAGGCGCAGGCCGCGGCCACCTCGCTATCGGCAGCCCCGGTCAGAAAGACCGTGGTGACCCGATAACCGGTGCCCGCGAACAGGCTGGCGTACTGCCGCGCGCAGTCGAGGAACGGCCCGTCATAGCCGTGACAGAACTGCAGCACATGGCGTTCAGCCGAGCGTGTCATAAGCGTTTGCGCCTTCTTTGACCACCAGGATGTCTTCCATGATCAGGTACTGCAGATCCGAGCCGAAGAACATGTTCAGGGCGTCGGTCGGCGAGCAGATCATCGGTTCACCACGACGGTTGAGCGAGGTGTTCAGGGACACGCCGTTGCCGGTCAGCACTTCCAGCGCCTTCATCATGTCGTAGTAACGCGGGTTGTATTCGCGCTTGAGCACCTGGGCCCGGGAAGTACCGTCTTCGTGGACGACTTCCGGCACGCGGGTCTTCCACTCTTCAGCCACTTCGAAGGTGAAGGTCATGAACGGCGCCGGGTGGTCGATCTTGATCATCTGTGGCGCAACGGTGTCGAGCATCGACGGGCAGAAAGGCCTCCAGCGCTCGCGGAACTTGATCTGGTGGTTGATCCGGTCAGCCACGCCAGCCACGCTCGGGCAACCGATGATCGAACGACCGCCCAGCGCGCGCGGACCGAACTCCATGCGGCCCTGGAACCAGGCGACCGGGTTGCCATCGACCATGATTTTGGCGATCTGCTCCGGCATGTTGTCGAGCTTGCGCCAGGTTGGCTTGTTCTCGTGACGGGCGCACGCGGCGATCACGTCTTCGTTGCTGTACGACGGGCCGAGGTAGACGTGTTCCATCTTCTCGACCGGCACGCCACGGGCGTTGGACACATAGGCCGCTGCGCCAACCGCCGTACCGGCGTCGCCGGAGGCAGGCTGTACGAACAGTTCCTTGACGTCGTCGCGGGCGATGATTTTCTGGTTGAGCTTGACGTTCAACGCACAGCCACCGGCGTAGGCCAGCTTGCCGGTTTCCTTGAGCACGTCGCCCAGGTAGTAGTCGATCATCTGCAGCGCGATTTTTTCGAACAGCGCCTGAATGCTGGCGGCGTAGTGGATGTACGGCTCGTCGGCGATGTCGCCTTCGCGCTTCGGACCCAGCCACTCGATCAGCTTCGGCGAGAAGTAGTAACCCTTGCCCTTCTCTTTATAGCGACGCAGGCCGATCACGTTGGCGTAGTCGGTGTTGATCACCAGCTCGCCGTTCTCGAACGAGGCCAGGCGCGAGAAATCGTATTTGCTGGCGTCGCCGTACGGCGCCATGCCCATGACCTTGAACTCACCGTCGAGCATGTCGAAACCGAGGAACTCGGTGATCGCGCCGTACAGGCCGCCGAGGGAGTCCGGATCGAAGAATTCCTTGATCTTGTGGATCTTGCCGTTCTCGCCATAACCGAAGAAGGTCGTGGCGTATTCGCCCTTGCCGTCGATGCCGAGGATCGCGGTTTTCTCTTTGAAACCCGAGCAGTGGTAGGCGCTGGAAGCGTGGGCCAGGTGGTGTTCAACCGGCTCGATCTTGATTTTCTTCGGATCGAAGCCCAGTTGTTCCAGGCACCAGACGATTTTGTTGCGATAGCGCTTGTAGCGACGGTTGCCCATCAGGATCGCGTCGAGTGCGCGGTCCGGGGCGTACCAGTAACGCTTGGCGTACTGCCAGCGCGCCTTGCCGAAAATGCTGATCGGGGCGAACGGAATCGCGACCACGTCAACGTCGGACGGCTTGATGCCTGCCTGCTCCAGGCAGAACTTCGCCGATTCGTAGGGCATGCGGTTCTTTGCATGTTTATCGCGTACGAAGCGCTCTTCCTCAGCCGCCGCGACCAGCTTGCCGTCGATGTACAAGGCTGCTGAAGGATCATGGCTAAGGGCGCCGGACAGGCCAAGAATCGTCAATGCCACAGGGGTCTAGCCTCTTTAGTCTGCATTCAGGCGCGATGCGCCTTGAAAAATGATGTGCCCTCGCACCGGGCGAGAGACAGCTAAAGGGCGGGATTATAGCGTAAACGTGGCGGGAATGACCCTGTGCGAATTGCCCCATGTCGTTCAACCCACAGAACCCTTGTCCATGGGCCTATCCACGGCTTGGCCGCCAATAAACACTGATATTCCCGTCCACCGCCTGGCGATAGATCGTATACGGCAGGAAAGCCGTGTCGAACACACCGGACAGGGTCAGGTCGAGCAGGACGACCGGTACCAGAATGCCGGTAGGATCGGGCGGCGCGTGCAGCAGGCAGAAATCATGGGCGAGTCCGCTGTAGATGCGCGGAATCGACTGACAGTAGGTCTTCTGTTTGCGCAGGCCGCGCGTGGCGGCTTCATCGCCCTGCAAGACCGTGACGGCGGTGCCGCAGCCGGACAGTGCCAGGGAAAATGCGCCGATGGCGATAGCGTTTTTGATGGTCAAGATTTGCCCTCCGGGAACGTCGGGGCAAACTAGCATCGGGGTTTTGCGGGGGGCAGTTCATGGGTTCCGGAAAGGCCGTAGGACAAGTCACAAGGATTTGTCGCTACAACCCTCACCCGATTTCAACAGCAGAAATGTCTTACACGCTGACGAAAATAATCACGCAGCGCCCGCTACATCCTTGGGCAAACGCTGATCAATCACCTGATACAGCGCACTGTTCTCAGGCCAGTTACGCATGAACCGCGCGCGATCCCGGGCATAGGCCGGGGCGAAGCTGCCCAGCGAGCCGTGCTGGCACATCGAATCCAGATCGATCAGTGCCCAGCGGTCTTCCTGCCAGAACAGGTTATGCCCTTTGAAGTCGCCATGGCTGATGCGTTCGGCGATCAGCCGTGCAAACAACTGATCCAGCGCCTGCAACTCGGCTTCCGGCGCCTCGCCACTTTCGACGTACGGCGCAAAGCGCTCGATGATGTCGGGTCCGGCGAGGTGCTCGGTGATCAGATAGGCCTTGCTGCGCAGCCAGAAAAACCGGGTTTCCAGCACCGCCAGCGGTTTTGGCGTGGCGATGCCAAGGAACGCCAGGCGATTGCCTTCACGCCAGGAATGCCAGGCGCGGCTTGGACGCCAGAAGCGCTTGAGCCAATGGGCAAAATTCTTGATGTTGTAACGCTTGATCACCAGCGCACGCCCGGCAACCTCGACCTTGCCGACACTGGCCGCGCCGCCGGTCTTGTACAGATGCCCCTGATCGAGCAAGGCATCGGCCTGCTCCAGCACCGGCAGCATCGCGGCCTCTTCCTCGCGGCGAATCGAGCGCAGAGCAAATGCGCCGCGCTTGACGCTGAACAGCGTGCATTCACGACCGACCTTGATCAGGTAATCCCTCAAGCGCCAGGCGCGCACCTTGTCGATCTGCTTTTGCAGGGCTTCCAGCGGCAGCGCGTGCTCGCTGTTGCTCAGCAGGTAATACACCAGCAATTCTTCGGTGAACGGCTCAAGCGACTTGGGCAACTGGGCGAAGAACACCCCGAGGTTTTCCAGCACTTTCTGCCGGGACAACGGCTGGCCGGCGCTTTCGGCGCAGATACCCGCGCCATCGATCAGATACAGCTGACCGCCGTGGCGCAACAGGTTGTCCAGGTGCAGGTCTTCCTGCCACAGGCCTTTGCCGTGCAACTGACCGATGGCACCAAGCGCTTCGGCCAGCACCGCCGATTGTTCGTCGGCCAGCACCGGCAGGGATTCGACCTTGCTCCAGGCATCGCCCAGACTCTCGGCGCCTTCAAGGAACTCGAACAGCAACCAGCCGCCTTCGCCGTCCTTCAGGCCGTCGGCCAGCAGCAACGGCGTGGTCATGCCCTGAGCGGCGAGCAGCTTCACACCCTCCAGTTCACGCTGAAAGTGCCGCGCCGCTTTGCTACCGACCAGCAATTTGGCCAGCACCGCACGCCCGCGCCACACACCGGCACCGACGTAACGCTGCCCCGGCAACACCCGCAGCAGGCTGAGCAATTGCAGATCTGCCGCTCCGGCTGCATCGGCCAGCGAAACCGTCAGCGGCAGACTGGGCGTGCGCCCGGCATTTTTCAGGTCGGACAACTGCATCAGCGGGTCTCCTTGCGACTGCGCCGCGCGGTCAGCCGCGTGACCCAGCTGTCGACCAGCGAACTGTCCGTCGATTGATCGAGATACGCCGCCAGCAGCTCACGCAATTGCGCTTCGCTCCACTCCGGCGCACGGCGCAGCAGCGGCTCCAGATCCTTGACCCGATCACGCATACCGAACAGCAACGGCCGAGTCTTTTCCAGATCGATCAACTGCGCCTGATAGCCGTCGCCCTCGGCACGCAGGAAAATGTGCTTGGGATAAAAGCAGCCGTGCACCTGGCGCATGCCGTGGAGATGGCGCGCCAACAGTCCGCAAGACTTGAGAATCGCCGACTGCTGCGCGGCATCGAGGTCCGACCAGCGCTGCAGCAACGAATCGAGATCGTCCCAGCCGTCCAGCGCGCGGGTCAGCAGGATCGCACGGACTTCACCATTGACTTTGCGCTCACCGAAGAACGCCGCCTGCAACGCCGGAATGCCGAGTTTGTTGTAACGACTGATGTTGCGAAATTCCCGGGCGAACGTCGGCTCGCCGAAGGGTGCGTGCAACGTGCGGGTCAGGTAATTGCACTGGCGCTTGAGGTAATAGCCATGCCCTTCCAGGTCCAGACGAAACACGCTGCTCCAGCCGCCGCCATCAGTGTTGGGCTCATCCACGGCGTCGAGCTGCTTGGACCACAGCGCATCGAACGTGCCGAGACCGTGGCGCTCCAGCAGCGCACGGTCTTCAGCGGACAGAAAATCAGTCATTCGCGTCCCTCGAAAAATCTCACCACGTGGCGAATCCGTTGCTTGTCGGCGGCATTCAGCCGGTCACGCTGGCGGTATTGCAGGTAGAAGCGCAGGCGCTGGGTGTTCGACAGGTGATACTTGGCCACCTTGTCGAGGCAGGCCAGATCCTTGGTGATCCGGTACTTGAGCCAGAAGCCACGCCAGAAATCGCCGTTCGGGCAGTCGATCAGAAACAGCTGCGCCTGATCGTCGATCAGCAGGTTGCGCCACTTCAGATCGTTATGGGTAAAGCGGTGGTCGTGCATGACCCGGGTGTAACCGGCCAACTGCCGGCTGACGCCGTCGACCCAGGCGCGATCCTTGAGCTTGGGATCGTTGCGTTCGGCCAGCGCCGACAGGTCTTCGGTGCGCGGCAGCTCACGGGTGATCATCGCCCCGCGATCGTAGGCCATGCCGTTGCGCTCCAGGCCCCACGCCACCACTTCGGCAGTGGGAATGCCCCACTTGGCGAAGCGCTTGAGGTTCTGCCATTCCATCTTCACCCGGGGCTTGCCCAGATAACGCCGCAAGCCTTTGCCGGCGCCGACGTAGCGCTTGATGTAATAATTGACGCCATTGAGCTGCACGCGAATGACTTCGGACAAAGGATCGCGGGTCAGGCGCTCGCCCTGAAGGGCGAATACCGCTTCGAGGCTACCGAAGTGTTGTGCAAGATCGCTGTATTCAGGCTCCAGATTCCAACCCGCCA
Source organism: Pseudomonas sp. B7 (assembly GCF_016735645.1). Lineage (NCBI taxonomy): Bacteria > Pseudomonadati > Pseudomonadota > Gammaproteobacteria > Pseudomonadales > Pseudomonadaceae > Pseudomonas > Pseudomonas sp. B7. The sequence goes on along the minus strand of NZ_JAERRE010000002.1, from coordinate 598,542 downwards.
TCAGAGCGCATCCCCGTAACGCTGCTTGCGCGCGTAGAGCTTGTTGGCCTTGCCTTCAAGCCAGCTCAGCAACGGCGCTTCTTCGGCCAGGATCCGGCGCAGCGGTTGCTGAAAATAGCCTTTGAGAAAACGCAGCTTGTCGCGACGGGTCAGGCCGATGTCCAGCGCGGAAAAGTACAGCGCCGCCAGATCCTTGTTGCGCCAGCGCTGGGTGATCGCCGGGCGGGTCTGGGCACGGTGCAGGTCGATCACCGAAAGTTTGAAATCTTCGGGAGTGACCGGTTTGTCGGTGTGCAGCAGAAAGTGGCAGATGTAGCAGTCGCGGTGGTTGACCCCGGCGCGGTGCATCATGCCGGTCATGCGCGCAACCTCGGCGATCAGCGCCCGCTTGAGTTTCGGCTGCGGCGGTTGCTTGACCCAGTCGATGCTGAAGTCTTCGAGACTGATGGTCGGCGCCAGCTCTTCGGTAACGATGAACGAATGCTGATCCGCCGGGTTGCTGCCCTTCTCGCCGTACGCGACGGCGGTCATGGTCGGCACGCCGACTTCCTGCAAGCGCTGGATGGCTTTCCATTCCTGGCCCGCGCCGAGTACCGGCAGCTTGGCGGTCAGCAGGTTCTTGAAGATCTCGCCCCAGCCGATACCCCGGTGGATCTTGACGAAAAAGCCATTGCCGTCGACTTCCGTGCGCAAAGTCCTGCGAGCTTCCAGCTCGCGGTACACCTCGCCCTGCAAGCCTTCGACTTCCACGAACGCATCGCGGCCAGCCCACAGGCTCTTGAACGGTTCAGCCAGCATCAACTTCATTTAAGCGTGCTCCGCCAGAATCACATCGGCCGCGTGCTGCGGCATGCTGTAGAGGTCGGCCGTCTCGGCGAAGGCCAGACCGTTGCGGCTCCAGGCCGCCCGTGCAGCGTCGTCGTTCAACATGTCAGTCAGGTATTGCGTCAGTTGCGCCTGATCGAACGGCTCGTCCAGCACTCGCCCGGCGTCGGCCTCGGCGATGTAATGGGCGTAACCGCAGACTGCGCTGACCAGCACCGGCAACCCGGCGACCAGCGCTTCAAGCAGCACCGTACCGGTGTTTTCGTTGTACGCCGGGTGGATCAACAGATCGGCGCCAAGCAGGAAACGCGGGATATCGCTGCGCCCCTTGAGGAACGTCACGTTGTCGCCCAGGCCCAGCGTCGCACTCTGCATCTGGAACAATTTGGGGTCATCCTGGCCGATTACAAACAGCCGGGTGCGTTTCTTCAGCTCGGCGGGCAATGCGGCCAGCGCTTTGAGGCTGCGATCGACACCCTTGGTCTTGAACCCGGAACCGATCTGCACCAGCAGCAGTTCGTCGTCCTTCAGATTGAATTCGGCGCGGAAACCGGCGCGAATCTGGTCGGCATCCGCCGGACGGCGACGATCCTGGGCAATGCCCGGCGGCAGCAGGTGGAAGCGTTCCAGCGGCGTGTCGTAATACTTGATGAACAGCGGCTGCTGCACTTCGGAAATCATCAGCACTTCAGTCTTCGCATCCTTGGCGAACACCGCGCGCTCGTATTCAGCGAAGTGGCGATAACGGCCCCAGCGGCGATACAGGGAATTGCGCAGGTTCTGCGCCTTGTCTTCGAAGCAGCCGTCGGCGGCGTAGTAGACGTCCAGCCCCGGCATTTTGTTGAAGCCGATCAGGCGATCCACTGGACGCTTGGCCAGGTCCGCTTCCATCCACGCGCTGAGCTTTTCATTGCGCCGGTGATTGAAGAACGCCTTGACCGGCGCCACCCGCACTTCGAAACCGGGCGGCACGTCGCCTTCCCAGATCAGGGTGTAGACGCGAATTTGATGGCCGCGCTTCTGGCATTCGAGGGCGATGCGCATGAAGTCGCGCTGCAAACCGCCGAACGGGAAATACTTGTACAGGACAAAAGCCAATTGCATCAGCGCAGCTCCTCAGCCATCAACAACGTGCTCAGTCGGCTGGCAACACGCTCGGGATTCAGACGCGTGAAGCACAGAGGCCACTCGCGTTTCAGGTCAAACTGACCGGCATCCTGCGCGGTCGGTTGATACGTACATTTCTTTTGCAGGCACGGCGCGCACGGGAAATCGCTGCCGAGGTGAATCTGCAACTTGCCGTAGGCGCCGGTCAGGCCGGGATTGGTCGGGCCGAACAGGGAAATCGTCGGCACATCGAGTGCCGCGGCCAGATGACCAAGACCGGTGTCCACCGCGACGCAGGCCTGGGCACCGGCCAGCACCTTGCCGACCCCGGCCAGGTTCAGTTTCGGCAGCACTTCGGCGTGTTTGAAACCGGCGGCGATGCGCTCGGCCCGGGCCTTCTCCAGTGGGTTGCCCCACGGCAACTTGATCCCGACGCCGAGGTAGCCGACCCGTTCGGTCAGCTCGCGCCAGTAGGCTTCCGGCCAGTGTTTGGTGTCCCAAGTGGTGCCATGCAGGAACACCACGTAAGCATTTTTGCGCGGCAGCTCGACCAGACGCTCGACGTTGAGGCCGTAATCGCCCAGGCCTTTGGGCAAGTCGTAACCCAAAGCAATGGCGAACAACTGGCGCACGCGCTCGACGGCGTGCTGCCCACGGGCCACCGCCAGTTTGCGGTCATAAAAGCGCGCGGCGATCGGCTCGCGGGCCGAGCCCTTGTCGAGACCGGCCACCGGGGCTTTGACGTAGCGGGTCAGCCAGGCGCTTTTCAGCAAGCCCTGAGCGTCGATCACCAGGTCATATTTGTTCGCCCGAACGGACTGTTTGAAGCGCTTCCATTCGCCGCCGGTGATGGTTTTCCAGATATTTTTGCGCCAGCGGCGGATCGCCACCGGAATCACTTTGCTTACGGCCGGGTGCCAGGTCGGAATCTCGGCGAAGCCTTCTTCCACCACCCAGTCGAACCTGATCCCGGGAATCGCCCGGGCGGCGTCGGTCAGCGCCGGCAATGCGTGAATCACGTCGCCCAGCGATGAAGTCTTGATCAGCAATACCCGCAAGTTAATGAACCTCGACCACAGAGCCCTGCAAACGCTGCAAGGCATCGTTGACCGCGTCCGGCATCAGCTGGCGCAGGCAGTTGTAATGGCCGAAACGGCAGGTGCGGTCGAAGCAAGGGCTGCAATCGAGGCCCAGACGGACGATTTCCACGTGTTCGGCCAGCGGCGGGGTGAAACCCGGCGAGGTCGAACCGTAGACCGCCACCAACGGGCGATTGAGCGCAGCGGCCACGTGCATCAGGCCGGAATCGTTGGAGACGACCGAATCGGCGCAGGACATCAGGTCGATGGCCTCGGCCAGCGAAGTGCCGCCGCTCAGATTCACCGACTCTTCACGCAGACCCGGAATCAGCCGCGCGCGGATGTCTTCGCCGACCGCGTGATCGTTCTTCGAACCGAACAGCCAGACCTGCCAGCCTTCACGGATGCGCGCCTCGGCGACCTTGGCATAATGCTCAGACGGCCAGCGCTTGGCTTCACCGAATTCGGCGCCGGGGCACAACACCAGCACCGGACGGTCGAGGGTCAGGCCGAACTTGGCCAATGCGGCCTCGCGGGTCACCGGGTCGATTTGCAGGCTCGGGCGCGGATAGGGTTTCGGCAGTTCGGCGTTCGGTTCAAACGCCAGCGCCATGAAACGCTCGATCATCAGCGGATAACGTTCTTTATCCAGCGTGCGCACGTCATTGAGCAGGCCGTAGCGGAATTCGCCGCGCCAGCCGGTGCGTTTCGGAATGCCGGCGAAGAACGGCACCAGTGCCGACTTCAACGAATTCGGCAGCAGGATCGCCTGGTCGTACTGGCCGGCCAGGGATTTGCCGATCCGCCGACGGGTCGCCAGCTCCAGCGCGCCGTGGCCGAGCGGGAAGCTCAAGGCCTTGCGCACTTCGGGCATGCGTTCGAGGATCGGCCGGCTCCACTCCGGGGCCAGCACGTCGATTTCGCACTGCGGGTGGCGCTGCTTGAGACACTGAAACAGTGTCTGCGCCATCACCATGTCACCGACCCAACTGGGCCCAACGATCAGAATATTCATGTGGTTTCCATAAACGAACCGGGGAGGCTTTACGCCTCCCCGTCTCGAGAATCAGCTTAGCCCCAGCTCACGCCAGATCCGCATCACCTGCCGCCGTTCGTCCGCGAACTGATCGCCCGGTATCACCCCGGCGTCCTTCTGCAAGGCCTGCCGGTGGGCGGCGGAACGATAGGCCTTGTAGGCCTCGCGCAACAGGCTGGCGTCTTCGGCCGGCATCAGCCCTTCGTGTTCAAGCTCTTCCAGAATGCGGATATTGTCCGTCCAGCGCAGCAACGCCGGGTGGGTCTGCGACCACGCCAGGGCCGCGTATTGCACCATAAATTCAATATCGACGATACCTCCGGCGTCCTGCTTGAGGTCGAACGGCGCCGTGGCCTCGAAGGCATTCGCCCCGGTACCGGCGGCGGTGCTCTTGCTGCCGAGGTTGTCGCGCATCTTGGCGCGCATCTCGCTCACTTCCTGTTGCAGTTTCGCCAGATCCCGCGCCTTGCCCAGCACCTGGGCCCGGACGTTCTCGAAGGCCTGGCCGACATCCTTGCTGCCCACCAGCACCCGGGCCCGTACCAGCGCCTGATGTTCCCAGGTCCAGGCTTCATTTTCCTGATAGCGCGCAAACGCGCCGAGCGAACTGACCAGCAGCCCGGACGCCCCGGACGGACGCAGGCGCATGTCCACTTCGTACAGCTGACCGGAGTTGGTCTGCGCCGTCAGCAAGTGAATGATCCGCTGGCCGAGCCGGGTGAAGAATTGCGTGCCATCGATCGGTTTCGGGCCATCGGTTTCGGCCTGCTGATCACCATCGTGGATGAACACCAGATCCAGATCCGAACCATGCCCCAACTCGATCCCGCCGACTTTCCCATAACCGACAATGATGAAGCCGGGATCGCACAGCGTGCCGTCAGTGCGCAGCGGCGTGCCGTACTTGGCCACGGTCTGACGCCAGGCCAGGGCCAGCACTTGCTCAAGAATTGCTTCGGCCAGCCAGGTCAGGTAATCGCTGACTTTCATCAACGGCAGGCTGCCGGCGATTTCCGAGGCGGCGACGCGCAAGCGGTGCGCCAGTTTGAAATGACGCAGGGCTTCCATCTGTTGTTCGAGGTCGTCTTCCGGGATCCGGGTCAGGCGCTCGCGCAATTCGGCGGCCAGTTCCGGCGCCAGCGGCGGCTTGAACAGCCGGCCTTCGTTGAGCAGTTCATCCAGCAGCAGCGGGAAACGGGTGATCTGCTCGGCGATCCACGGGCTGGCGGCGCACAGCGTCAGCAAACGCCGCAGCGCGCCGGGATTTTCGGTCAGCAACACCAGGTATGCCGAACGCCGGGCCACCGCTTCGACCAGCGGCAGAACCCGCTCCAGCACCAGATCGGGATTTTCATGCTCCACCGCCTGGGCCAGCAGGCGCGGAATAAAGGCATCGAGACGCTCGCGTCCCAAACGCTGCATCGCCCGCAACTGCGGGCTGGCGCGCAGGCTCGCCAGTGCTTTCAAGGCCTTGGTCGCGTCAGCGAAACCGCCCTCCTCCAACTGGCGACAGGCCGCCTCTTCGTCCTGCGCCTCTTCCCACAGCGGCAGCCATTCACCGCCGACCACCACTTCACTCTCAACGCCTTCGTCCTCATCGGGATCGGCGATCACTTGCGCGAAGTGCCAGGCCACGCGGCCGCGCCAGAACATCAGCTTCTCGTGGAACGCATCCCAGTCGGAAAAACCGAGCATGAATGCGATACGCGCCTGATCCTGAGCGCTGTCCGGCAGCATCTGGGTCTGGCGGTCGGCGATCGCCTGGATCGCGTGTTCGGTGTAACGCAGGAATTCGTAACCTTCGCGCAGCTCGCTGATCACCGCCGGCGGCAGATAGCCCTGCCCTTCGAGCGTACTCAACACCTTTAATAGAGGGCGCTGCTGCAGACTCAGGTCGCGACCGCCGTGAATCAGTTGAAAGGCCTGGGCGATGAACTCGACTTCACGGATACCGCCGGAGCCAAGCTTGATGTTGTCGGCCATGCCCTTGCGCCGCACTTCCTGCTGGATCAGCTGCTTCATGGTGCGCAGCGCTTCGATCGCCGAGAAGTCCAGATAGCGTCGGTACACGAACGGCCGCAGCATTTCCTGCAACTGCTCGCCCGCCACCTGATCGCCAGCTACCACCCGCGACTTGATCATCGCGTAGCGTTCCCAGTCGCGGCCCTGATCCTGGTAATACTGCTCCAGCGCATTGAAGCTCAGCACCAGCGCGCCGGACGATCCGTATGGGCGCAGGCGCATGTCGACGCGGAACACGAAACCGTCGACGGTGATCGGGTCGAGGGCCTTGATCAGGCGCTGGCCGAGACGAATGAAGAATTCCTGGTTGTCCAGCGGGCGCTTCACGCCGACGGTTTCACCGCCCTCGGGGTAGGCGAAGATCAGGTCGATGTCCGAGGACAGGTTCAACTCAACCGCGCCAAGCTTGCCCATGCCGAGGATGACCATCTGCTGCGGTTCGCCGCTGCGCCGACCGGTCGGCGTGCCGAACTGCTCGCAATGGCGGCGGTACAACCATTGATAGGCCTGATCGATGCTGGCGTCGGCCATGTCCGAGAGATCGCGGCAGGTCTGCACCAGATCCGCCTGGCGGTTGAGGTCGCGCCAGATGATCCGCACCTGATGCCGGGTGCGCTGGCGACGCAGGACGCGGCCCAACTCATCTTCGGTCTGCGCAGTGCTCACCGCCTCTGCAATCTGCCCACACAACTCGCCGCGGGCGAACGGCCGGTCCAGTTCGCCGGACTGCACCAGCGACAACAACATGAATGGGTCACGAACGCCCTGTTCAATGACGAAATCGCTGGCGGCGCTGACGCGGGCGAACTGCGCCCAGCGTTCCGGCGTCCAGGACGAGAAGCCGTGATCGTCTTCCAGTTGCGCGACAGCCGCACGGAACGACTGCTCCGATCGGCTGACCAACGGCAGGAGAATGGCGGGCAGTTCGGCAAGCGCGGGCAGGGTCATGGTCTATCCTTGATCGGCGTGTAAATAGCCGCTTGTAGTGATGATTGAAAAACCGCTACGCGAAGGACTGTCGAACAAAAGTGAGAAATAGCTGAAATTTCTTTTTCTTTGGCAGCCAGCATCAAACTTTCACCTTTTTCGGATGGCCAAAGACCAACCTTAACGATTATTCTCACAACGCAGTCGGAGGCCACAAGCCTTTCATCTGTAGTTTTACTACTCGTCTATACATTCGAAAGGCTGAAATGCCGGATGATTTGTAGTAAAACTACACGCCGCCGGAACAACCTGTCGGCAATCCAAGAATTTTAAATCGTCTGCCCACAAGGCCAGTCGCAAACTCAGGCAACCGATTCTGGAAGCCTTTCCGCCCTGGAGCAAGCCATGCAAGACCTCGATCCCGTCGAAACCCAGGAATGGCTGGACGCCCTGGAATCGGTTCTCGACAAAGAAGGCGAAGACCGTGCTCACTATCTGATGACCCGTATGGGTGAACTGGCAACCCGCAGCGGTTCGCAGCTCCCTTACGCCATCACCACGCCTTACCGCAACACGATCCCCGTTACCCACGAAGCACGCATGCCTGGCGACCTGTTCATGGAACGCCGCATTCGCTCGCTGGTACGCTGGAACGCGATGGCCATGGTAATGCGTACGAACCTGAAAGATTCTGACCTGGGTGGTCACATCTCCAGCTTCGCTTCCAGTGCGACCCTGTACGACATCGGCTTCAACTACTTCTTCCAGGCCCCGACCGACGAACACGGCGGCGACCTGATCTACTTCCAGGGCCACACCTCGCCAGGCGTTTATGCCCGTGCATTCATGGAAGGCCGCATCACCGAAGACCAGATGAACAACTTCCGCCAGGAAGTCGACGGTCAGGGCCTGTCGTCCTACCCGCACCCTTGGCTGATGCCTGACTTCTGGCAGTTCCCGACCGTTTCGATGGGGCTGGGCCCGATCCAGGCGATCTACCAGGCTCGCTTCATGAAGTACCTGGAACACCGCGGTTTCATTCAGCCGGGCAAACAGAAAGTCTGGTGCTTCCTGGGCGACGGCGAGTGCGACGAGCCGGAATCCCTGGGCGCCATCTCCCTGGCCGGCCGCGAGAAGCTGGACAACCTGATCTTCGTCATCAACTGCAACCTGCAGCGCCTCGACGGCCCGGTTCGCGGCAACGGCAAGATCATCCAGGAACTCGAAGGCGTGTTCCGCGGTGCTCAGTGGAACGTGACCAAAGTCATCTGGGGCCGTTTCTGGGACCCACTGCTGGCCAAAGACGTCGACGGCATCCTGCAACGTCGCATGGACGAAGTCATCGACGGCGAGTACCAGAACTACAAAGCCAAAGACGGCGCATTCGTGCGCGAACACTTCTTCAACACGCCAGAACTCAAGGCGATGGTTGCAGACCTGTCCGACGACGAGATCTGGAAACTCAACCGTGGCGGCCACGACCCGTACAAGGTCTACGCGGCATACCACGAAGCGGTCAACCACAAAGAACAACCGACCGTCATCCTGGCCAAGACCATCAAGGGTTACGGTACCGGTGCGGGCGAAGCGAAGAACACCGCGCACAACACCAAGAAAGTCGACGTCGACAGCCTGAAGCTGTTCCGCGACCGCTTCGACATCCCGGTGAAAGACGAAGAGCTGGAAAACCTGCCGTTCTTCAAGCCAGAGCCAAACAGCGCCGAAGCCCGTTACCTGGCCGAGCGTCGCGCCGCATTGGGTGGTTTCGTGCCTCAGCGTCGCGCCCAGAGCTTCAGCGTACCGACTCCGGATCTGGACACCCTCAAGGCGATCCTCGACGGTTCCGGCGACCGTGAAATTTCCACCACCATGGCCTTCGTGCGGATCCTCGCGCAACTGGTCAAGGACAAGGAAATCGGCCCGCGCATCGTTCCGATCATCCCGGACGAAGCCCGTACCTTCGGTATGGAAGGCATGTTCCGCCAACTGGGCATCTACTCGTCCGTCGGCCAGCTCTACGAGCCAGTCGATAAAGACCAGGTGATGTTCTACAAGGAAGACCAGAAAGGTCAGATCCTTGAAGAAGGCATCAACGAAGCAGGCGCCATGAGTTCCTTCATCGCCGCCGGTACTTCGTACTCCAGCCACAACCAGCCAATGCTGCCGTTCTACATCTTCTACTCGATGTTCGGCTTCCAGCGTATCGGCGATCTGGCCTGGGCTGCCGGCGACAGCCGCACCCGTGGCTTCCTGATCGGCGGCACCGCCGGCCGTACCACCCTGAACGGTGAAGGCCTGCAGCACGAAGACGGTCACAGCCACCTGCTGGCTGCCACCATCCCGAACTGCCGCACCTACGATCCGACCTACGGCTACGAGCTGGCGGTGATCATTCAGGACGGCATGAAGAAGATGACCGAAGAGCAACAGGACATCTTCTATTACATCACCGTGATGAACGAGTCCTACCAGCAGCCAGCCATGCCGGCCGGTGCCGAAGAAGGCATCAAGAAAGGCATGTACCTGCTCGAAGAAGACACCCGCGATGCGGCGCATCACGTACAGCTGATGGGCTCCGGCACCATCCTGCGTGAAGTCCGTGAAGCGGCGAAGATTCTGCGTGAAGAGTTCAACATCGGCGCCGATGTGTGGAGCGTCACCAGCTTCAACGAACTGCGTCGCGACGGCCTGGCCGTAGAGCGAAGCAACCGTCTGAAACCTGGCCAGAAGCCTAAGCGCAGCTACGTCGAAGAATGCCTGAGCGGCCGTAAGGGTCCGGTCATCGCCTCTACCGACTACATGAAACTGTTCGCCGAGCAGATCCGTCAGTGGGTACCGTCCAAGGAATTCAAAGTCCTGGGCACCGACGGTTTCGGCCGTAGCGACAGCCGCAAGAAACTGCGTCATTTCTTCGAAGTCGACCGTCATTTCGTGGTGTTGGCAGCCCTGGAAGCACTGGCTGACCGTGGTGATATCGAACCTAAAGTCGTGGCCGAGGCCATTACCAAGTTCGGCATCGACCCGGAAAAACGCAACCCACTGGACTGCTGAGGAGAAACTCTGTGAGCGAACTCATTCGCGTACCTGACATCGGCAGCGGTGAAGGTGAAGTAATCGAACTGTTTGTGAAGGTCGGCGACCGTATCGAAGCCGACCAGAGCATCCTGACTCTGGAATCGGACAAGGCCAGCATGGAAGTGCCGGCCCCGAAGGCCGGCGTCATCAAAAGCCTGAAAGTGAAGCTGGGCGATCGCCTGAAGGAAGGCGACGAACTGCTGGAACTGGAAGTCGAGGGCGCCGCGCAAGCGGCCCCTGCTCCGGCTGCTGCGCCTGCCGCCAAGGCCGAAGCTGCACCGGCCGCCGCTCCTGCACCGGCTGCTCCGGCCGCTGCCCCTGCTGCCGCTTCGGTTCAGCAAGTGCACGTGCCGGATATCGGTTCGTCGGGCAAGGCCCAGATCATCGAGATCCAGGTCAAGGTCGGCGACACTGTCGAGGCTGATCAGTCGCTGATCACCCTGGAATCCGACAAGGCGAGCATGGAAATCCCGTCGCCTGCCGCTGGCGTGGTCAAGGCTATCAGCGTCAAGTTGAACGACGAAGTCGGCACCGGCGACCTGATCCTGGATCTGGAAGTGGCGGGTGCTGCGGCCCCTGCGGCTGCCGCTCCGGCCCAGGCTGCTGCGCCAGCCGCTGCGCCGGCGCCGGCTGCTGCACCTGCCGCACCGGTTGCCGACAGCGTTCAGGACATCCACGTTCCGGACATCGGCTCGGCCGGCAAGGCCAAGATCATCGAAGTGTTGGTCAAGGCTGGCGACAGCGTTGAAGCCGACCAGTCGCTGATCACCCTGGAATCCGACAAGGCGAGCATGGAAATCCCGTCGCCTGCCGCCGGCGTGGTGGAAAGCATTTCCATCAAGCTGGACGACGAAGTCGGCACTGGCGATCTGATCCTCAAGCTGAAAGTCAAAGGCGCCGCTCCGGCTGCTGCCCCGGCTCCAGCTGCCGCTGCTGCTCCGAGCGCTCCGGCGCCAGCTGCTGCTCCGGCTGCCGCTGCACCTGCTGCTGCCGCTCCGGTTGCTGCTCCAGCCAAGCCTGGTGCGAAAGTTCACGCCGGCCCTGCCGTGCGTCAACTGGCTCGCGAGTTCGGCGTCGAGCTGAGCGCTGTCGGCGCCAGCGGTCCGCACGGTCGCATCCTGAAAGAAGACGTGCAGACCTACGTCAAAGCCATGATGCAGAAGGCCAAGGAAGCACCGGCCGCGGCTGCTGGCGCAACCGGTGGCGCGGGCATCCCGCCGATTCCGGTCGTCGACTTCAGCCGTTTCGGCGAAATCGAAGAAGTGCCGATGACCCGCCTGATGCAGGTCGGCGCTGCCAACCTGCACCGCAGCTGGCTTAACGTGCCGCACGTGACGCAATTCGACTCGGCGGATATCACCGAGCTGGAGGCGTTCCGCACCGCACAGAAATCTGTCGCAGAGAAGGCTGGCGTCAAGCTGACCATTCTGCCGCTGCTGCTCAAGTCCTGCGCACACCTGCTCAAGGAACTGCCGGACTTCAACAGCTCGCTGGCGCCAAGCGGCAAGGCGATCATTCGCAAGAAGTACGTGAACATCGGCTTCGCCGTCGACACCCCGGATGGCCTGCTGGTACCGGTCATCAAGAACGTCGACCAGAAGAGCCTGCTGCAACTGGCCGCCGAAGCCGCTTCCCTGGCTGAAAAAGCCCGGACCAAGAAGCTCTCGTCGGACGAGATGCAAGGCGCCTGCTTCACCATTTCCAGCCTCGGCCACATTGGCGGCACCGGCTTCACGCCGATCGTCAACGCGCCGGAAGTGGCGATCCTTGGTGTTTCCAAGGCAACCATCCAGCCAGTCTGGGACGGCAAAGCCTTCCAGCCGAAACTGATGCTGCCACTGTCGCTGTCCTACGATCACCGCGTGATCAACGGCGCCGCTGCTGCACGCTTCACCAAGCGTCTGAGCGACCTGCTGGCGGACATCCGCACCATCCTGCTGTAAAGCGCTCGGCCCTCCGGCAACGGAGGGCCGACCGCGCTCCACGTTTTCGAGCGCCACACGCTCGTACCTCAACCCCGTCAGTTTGGCGGGGCTTTTTTTTGTCTGAAATAACTGCCGCCCGCACTTTTCCCACAACTTTTTCTGATTTAAGCCACGAGCTTAGTCCACATCCTATCGACATTTTTCAGCGGCAGACAACTAACCTTGGCACATCAAAGTTAAACCAATAAAACCGGGAAACTTTATTCCTTACTATTATTCATTCGAATGGATTCGAACATGCTGAAACCTACTGTCGGCCCGATCATTGGTCACACAACAACTAATCAGGCGCGAATCTTTATTCGTGGCGGGCTGCAACATAACGCGGCCGTATTTGCCGGCATCCGTTACCGAACATTGGATTCCAAACAATGGCAACCGAGCCAGTTTGTCAAACTCGATCCAACCCGTGACATGACTGAAGTGCTGGTGCTCGATCATTTGCAAGCCGACACGGACTACGAATACCAGACCGGCTGGTTCAGCCCGATGAGTCCTGTCCATACCATCCACAGCGTGGCGGAGTTGCCGCTGCAATGGCCACGGGAGACTTATCGCCTGCGCACCCGCAGCCATCAGCCCTTACAACCCCGCGCCTACATCCTCGGTTCGTGTCGCTACCTGCGCATGACATCCGGCATCCCGGTGCTCCCGCATCTGGGCGACCGGATCTTCGCTTCCATCAGCCAATTGATCGAAGGCGCACAACCTGCGATCAGCGCCATCATGATGTGTGGCGATCAGATCTATGCCGACGATCTGAACCTGTTCGCTCCGGACCGCGACTATGACGAGATCATTGCAAAGTATCGTGCGGCGTTTTCCCTGCCTAACATTCGACGACTGATGTCCGGCACTTCGACTTACATGATTCTGGATGATCATGAAATAGAAGATAACTGGCCAATGAACGCCGAAAAATCCGACGACATACTGTTTCGCAATGCAATGGCGGCTTACGAAATCTATCAAGCAAGTCATAGCCCGATCTGCTCGACAACAACTAACGGCACAATCGACCTAACTTCGCTGAAGCACTACTGGTATCAATTCAGCGACGGCGATATCGAATGGTTTGTGACGGACAGTCGAACTCGCCGCAACTTGTCGAGGGACAACCGCCGCCTCCTCGACGAAGAACAGGAACAGGCCCTGTGCAAGTGGCTGGTCGAAAGCCCGGCGCGGGTCAAGTTCGTGGTCACCAGCGTCATGTTCTACCCTGACCGCAAATTGAACGGCGATGATGCCTGGGCAGGCTTCCCCGAACAGCGCCTGCGTCTGCTGGAAACCATCCGCCGGCATCGGATCAGGAACGTCGTGTTCATTTCCGGCGATGTGCATGGTTCGCTGACCAGTCGCCTGAGCCACAGCGAAGACCCGGAGTTTGAAGTCCACACCGTCGTGTCTTCGCCGCTGAGCAACAGCAAACTGCTGCCCTACGCCACCGCCGCGACCTTCACGCTTGATCAGCCACTGGCGCAGACCGAGGCAGGCACATACCGGCACGCGCTGACCAGCCAGGTCATCAGCCAGGACAACTTTGCACACATGGTGGTCGAGGCCGAGCGGATCCAGGTCAACTATCACGACCGGGATGGCAGGCACCTGCAATCCATCGATATTCCGTTGCGATGAAATCCAGCGGCACGACCGTTCCGGATGCCGGAAGGCTCTGGAACGGTCATCTGCGCGCTTGATCGCATTAGTTTCCGGCTACCGCTGGAGAAATGTTCACTGCAGCCGACATATTCTTATAGCACTTGGCCTTCATGTCTCTTGTCAGTCGGTGCCGCAATGATGCAACCTTGCCGCAGGCAACAGTAAAGAGGGCGCGAGCCCGGCGCGTTCAGCAAATTTCCAAGCGAGTTCCCTTCATGAAGAGCCAACCCGATGCCGCCAGCCGTATGGTGGCCGAGGTAGTGACGCAGTTGCCTGTGCCCTCGCGGCTCGGCATGCTGCGTTTCGAGCGCTTGAATGAAGCCAGTTGGGCCATGTTGTTTCTCGATCCCAACTGTGAACGCCAGTTCGGCCAGCCCGCCGTCGAGCTCTGCGCCCTGGTCGGCTCGCCCTACGCCAGCCTGATGGAGCCCGAAGCGCGCTATCAACTGCATGATGCGATCCAGCAACAACTCGGCCAAAGCCCGCATTACCTGGTGCGCTATACCCTGCACACCGCCGCCGGTGCGCTGAGCATTCTCGAACTCGGTGAAGCCTACAGACAGCACAACCGCCACTTGCTGCGCGGTTACTTGCTGGCGGTCGACAATGTGTTCGACGAGGCACCTTCGCTGCCGTCCGTCGACCTTGAAACCCAGAATTCACGCCTGCAAATCGCCCTTGAGCTCAATCAGCGTGCCCAGCAGGAACAACTGCAGCATCTGGAACGGGTGCGAGCCCAACAGGACCTGATCCTGTTGCTGGCCCGCCAGCGCTACAGCAGCCAGAACTCCCTGCAGGAAGCGGCCGAGCTGATCACCCGCTGCGCCTGCGATATCTACGAAATCGACTGTGCCAGCCTGTGGAACCTCGAAGGCCAGAAGTTGGTGCCGATTTCGGCGTACCACCGTGCTACCCAGGAATACATCCTGCCGGACGTGATTGATGTCAGCGGCTTCCCCGATTACATGGAAGCCTTGCACGGCAGCCGCGCCATCGACGCGCACAATGCGATGCGCGACCCGCGTACCCGGGAAATGGCCGAAGCCCTGCGCCCGCGTGACGTCAACGCCATGCTCGACGCCAGCATCCGCGTCGACGGCCAGGTGGTCGGCGTGTTGTGCCTGGAGCAGACCGGTGTCACCCGCGCCTGGCAGTCCGACGAAATCGCCTTTGCCGGTGAACTGGCCGACCAGTTCGCCCAGGTCATCAACAACCACAACCGCCGCACCGCCACCAGCGCCCTGCACCTGTTCCAGCGCGCGGTCGAGCAAAGCGCCAACGCCTTCCTGCTGGTCAATTGCGACGGCGTGGTCGAGTACGTCAACCCGAGCTTCACCGCGATCACCCAGTACACCACTGAGGAAGTCCACGGCCAGCGCCTCTCGGAGCTGCCGGCCCTGGAAAACCTCAGCGAGTTGCTGTTCGATGCGCCCTCCGCGCTGGCCAAAAGCAATAGCTGGCAAGGCGAATTCAAGAGCCGCCGCAAGAACCTCGAACCCTACTGGGGCCAGTTGTCGATTTCCAAGGTCTACGGCGACAACCGTGAGCTGACGCACTACATCGGCATCTACGAAGACATCACCCAGACCAAACTGGCGCAGCAGCGCATCGAGCGCCTGGCCTACACCGACAACCTGACCAACCTCGGCAACCGGCCTGCATTTATCCGCAACCTGGATGAACGCTTCGCCCGTGACAGCGATACCCCGATCAGCCTGCTGCTGGTGGACATCGACAACTTCAAGCGGATCAACGACAGCCTCGGTCACCAGACCGGCGACAAACTGTTGATCAGCCTGGCCCGGCGCCTGCGCAACAGCCTGAGCCCGAGCGGCAGCCTGGCGCGGTTCGCCAGTAATGAATTCGCGGTGTTGCTCGACGACACTGACCTTGCCACCGGGCAGCAGATCGCCAATCAATTGCTGGCGACGCTGGATAAACCGATGTTCGTCGACAACCAGTTGATCAGCGTCACCGGCTCCGTGGGCCTGGCCTGCGCGCCGCTACACGGCCGCGACCCGCAGACCCTGATGCGCAACGCCGGCCTCGCCCTGCACAAGGCCAAGGCCAACGGTAAACATCAGGTCCAGGTGTTCACCGAAGCGCTGAACGCCGAGGCCAGCTACAAACTGTTCGTCGAGAACAACCTGCGCCGCGCTCTGACCCAGAACGAGCTGGACGTGTTCTATCAGCCCAAGCTGTGCCTGCGCAGCGGTCGCCTGCTGGGCATGGAAGCGCTGCTGCGCTGGAATCATCCGGAGCGCGGCATGATCCGCCCGGATCAGTTCATCAGCGTCGCCGAGGAAACCGGCCTGATCATCCCGATCGGCAAGTGGATCGCCCGCCAGGCCTGCCGCATGAGCAAGGCGCTGACCGCCGCCGGCATGGGCAATCTGCAAGTGGCGATCAACCTGTCGCCCAAGCAGTTTTCCGACCCGGATCTGGTGGCCTCGATCGCCAACATCCTCAAGGAAGAAGCGCTGCCGGCCAATCTGCTGGAACTGGAACTGACCGAAGGCCTGCTGCTGGAAGCCACCGAAGACACCCACTTGCAGCTCGACCAGCTCAAGCGCCTGGGCCTGACCCTGGCCATGGACGACTTCGGCACCGGTTACTCGTCGCTCAGCTACCTGAAAAAATTCCCGATCGACATCATCAAGATCGATCGCAGCTTCATCCATGAAATCCCGGACAACCAGGACGACATGGAAATCACCTCCGCCGTGATCGCCATGGCCCACAACCTGAAACTCAAGGTCGTGGCCGAAGGCATCGAGACCGCCGAGCAGCTGGCGTTCCTGCGCCGGCACCGCTGCGACGTCGGCCAAGGCTACCTGTTCGACCGGCCGATTCCGGGCGGCGAGCTGATCCAGGCGCTCAAGCGCTACCCGCGTGGCCCGCTCTCTCTATAACCCACAGGACACTATCCGCACATTTTGCCTGGTGATTAACCGGGCATCATTGGGCACACTGTGGGTCAGCTTATAGACATCCCATCCTGACTGAGAGGAACGATCATGGTTCTGCGCTCGGAAATTCTGGTGAACAAAAACGTGCTACCGACTAAAGAACAAGCTCTGCCTGGCCGCGAAACCCCGATGGCCCTGCCTGAAAAACACTTTGTTTTCACCGAAACGCCGTTGCTTGGTCCGTTCTTTCAGGACGTCGACTTCGCGATCTTCGGCCTGGGCTGCTTCTGGGGTGCCGAGCGCCGCTTCTGGCAGCGTGAAGGCGTGGTCAGCACCGTGGTCGGTTACGCCGGCGGTTACACGCCAAACCCGACCTACGAAGAAGTCTGCTCGGGCCTGACCGGCCACGCTGAAGTGGTGCTGGTGGTGTTCGACAAGGCCAAGGTCAGCTACGAAGAGCTGCTGGCGATGTTCTGGGAATTGCACAACCCGACGCAGGGCATGCGCCAGGGCAATGACATCGGCACTCAGTACCGCTCGGTGATCTATGCGACCCATCCGGAGCAACTGGATGCGGCGCTGAAGAGCAAAGCCGTTTATCAGGCTGAGCTGTCGAAGGCGGGTCTGGGTGAAATCAGCACCGAGATTGAACAGGCCCCGACGGTTTACTTCGCCGAGACCTATCACCAGCAGTATCTGGCGAAAAACCCGGAAGGCTATTGCGGGATTGGCGGCACTGGCGTGTGCATGCCACCGAGTCTGGCAGGTAACTAAGCCCGCCTTGATCGCTCCCGCGCTTAGCGTGGGAGCGATTGACGGTTGATCAGCTTTCGGCGATCAACCAATCCATCTGCCACCCACCCTGGGTCTGGCCCAGTTTCTTGGACAACCACGGCAGCAGCTCACGCAATTCTTCCTCCAGCCCCCACGGCGGATTGGCAATCGCCAGGCCAGAGCCGTTAAGGCTGTTCGGCGTATCCAGTGGATGCACCAGCAACTCGACCCGCAGCAACTTCGGCGCACCGGTGCCGGCCAGATCCTGATAGAAACGACGCAATGCGCGCTGATCCTTCACCGGATACCAGATCGCCGCGACGGTCTGGCGCATCCGCGAGATCGCCTCTCTCAGCGACGCCGCACAACGCTGCATCTCGTCGAGCTTCTCGAACGGCGGATCGATCAGCATCACCGCTCGCTTCTCGGCCACCGGCAGCAGCGCCCGCGCCACATGCCAGCCCTCGCCCAGATGCACGGCCACACGGCGGTCGCCCTTCATGTTGTCCTTGAGCAGTACGCCGTCTTCCGGGTGCTTCTCGTTGAGCAACACACGATCCTGGGAACGGGTCAGACGCCGCGCCAGTTCCGGCGAACCCGGGTAGTAGCGCAACTGGCCGTCCGGGTTCATCTCGTGCAGCACGTTCATGTAGTCCGCGGTCAGCGCCGGCAGATCCGGCTGGTTCCACAACCGCGCGATGCCTTCCAGGTACTCGCCGGTACGGTTGGCCTGATCACCCTGCAGGTCATACAGACCGATGCCGGCGTGGCTGTCGAGATAGGCAAACGGCTGCTCCTTGCGCGACATCAGGGCGATGAGGCGGGTCAAGGTCAGGTGTTTGAACACATCGGCGTGATTGCCGGCATGGAAGGCGTGACGATAATTCATGGCTGCTCCTGCGAGGACCGTGAAGTTTACCTTTTACCGGGCGGCAAGTCAGGGGTTGGGGGCTGAGTGGGTGGTCTTGCTGTCGGGTACATCCTTGAGAAACCCCTCACCCTAACCCTCTCCCGGAGGGAGAGGGGACTGACCGAGGTGATCTTTCGGTTTGCATCGACCTGAAAAATCACCACGACCTAAGGCTTGGCCAAGCCAAGTTCACCACCGAAGTTGCAGGTCGGCGTACGTCACCTATTCACCTTGGTCGGTCCCCTCTCCCTCGGGGAGAGGGCTAGGGTGAGGGGATGGGATCTAAGGCCGGTCACGCAACCTGCGGCCAATCACATCCAAGACATCACAGCCATCACGCAACGGAATCACGCAGAGCTGGGCGAAGTCGCTGAGGATGAACGAGTCGCACTCGACCGAGCCGCGCATGCACATGTTTTCCAGGACCTGGATCACGGCGCGGATGCGGTAGTTGGCGGCGTCCATCAGGATGTCGAGCGGGGCGTGGGTGTCGATGAACAGGGTGGGCATGTCGTTGCAGTTGCTGGTCAGCGCCATGAGGCGGTTGTCGGGGTGGGGGATGAAGGGCTCGTAGGGTGGATCTGGATGAAGCGTGCTCATTGTTTAATCCTCTGGTAGTGAAAGAGGCGCACACCGTTTCCCTCCTACAGGATTGGGTGGCAGCCATGCGCGGGGTAGGAGGACTGAGACCAGAGCACTCAGCCACGCCGAAGCGTGCCCGCGCATAACCGCCGCAAAGGATCTTACGGTCGAGCGAAGACTGCCGCAAATCGGGCAACGACGCTTATGCACTGCTCTGAAATCAGGGCTCCTACGCCCTGTCTCCACTCGCGGAGACAGCCAAAGACTATCCCCGCAGCACCGCGCCCACCAGTTCACGCAAACCGCCGCAACTCGCGGGAAACGTCCGAAGCCTTTGCCCGGAAATTTCACTCTGACTCGTCCCGCAAGTAGTCCAGCAATGCCGAAGCCGACGATTCGTCCGACGCCGAAACCGCAAAAAACCTGACAACCTTGCAGCGCAAGACATCGGCGGGGAACGCTTCGAACAACGCCGGCTGCTCCTCGCTCAACCACTGCAAGGCGTTGTTGATCCGGGCATCATCGCCGAATTGCGCCAGCAGCTTTTCCGGCACCGACCACCAAGGAAACTCCCGACCCGAGACCCGCGCCCTGCCCCCGATCTCGACGGTCTGACCATTGATCAAGCCTCGCGTGAGGACCGGTAGTAGTTGCCCGGCATCCACCTCGGACGACTCAAGGATCGGCAACAAAAACCGCCCATCCCAGAACCGGAAAAACACCGCTTTCCCGTCCGGCATCAGCACCTGAGTCAAACTGCGAAAGTGCTCGACCACCGCTTCAAGCCCCGCCGAAGAAACCGCCAGCCAGCCCCAGTCCCGAGACTCCGTGGTCGCCACCCAATCCAGAAACTCACTGCCCGCGTCGACGATTCCCACGTAGGGCATCACCGCGTCCCACTCGGCATAGATCGTTTCCGCCCAGACCGGTTTCGGCATCTGCGCTTTCAGCGGCCAGGCCTTCAGCGGCTCCGCCGCACTGGCGCTACTGAAAATCGCGAACAACTGCTCCGACGGCTTCAGCGGCACATCCTTCAACCATTGATCAGGCTGCACAGACACCACCTTTGCAGCGCTCGCATTCTTCACAGAAAGGCGCATCACCTTTCAGGCTCATGATTTGCGCAGCAGTCAGAATCGCAGCCGGGGCTGCCGCCAGTTTTTCCGGCAACCCCGGCACCGTCGGCGCCGCACTTATCGCCGCCATCGGCGCACCACCCACCACAATCGGCACGCTGCTGAAGATCCCGCCGGGGCCGATGTTGATCCACTGCCCGCCCGCCTGAATCGTTGCGCTCGCCCCGCCGTCGATCACCACCTGCTGGCCGGCGCTGACGTGGAATTGAGCACTGGCGTTGATCGCCTGATTGCTCACGCGAATGTGCCGGTCGCCGGTCACCGTGAGGTGGTCGTCCTGCTTCACTTCAGTCTGGCGCTGGCCGTGGGTGATGTGCTGCTCATCGGCCTTCAGTTCGTGTTTAGCGAGACCAGTGACGACAACGCTGCGCTGGTTATCCACCTGCACCTGCTGATCGTTCAATACGTGCTGGGTCCAGTTTCGCTGGGCGCGCAGGTAGATTTCCTCGGCACCTTTGCGATCTTCGATACGCAATTCGTTGTAGCCCCCACCGCCGGGACTACTCTGGCTGCGGAAAATGCTGCGGGTCTTGTCGGCCGGCAGCTCCAGCGGAACCGGCGTGGCGGCGTTCGGCAGGCAACCCATGACCAGCGGTTTGTCGGCGTCGGAATCGATGAAACCCACCAGCACTTCCATGCCGACTCGGGGGATCAGCACGCTGCCATAACGATCATGGGCCCAGCCGCTGGCGACCCGCAGCCAGCAACTGGAATGCTCGTTGAGTTCACCGTCGCGATCCCAGGCCAGTTGCACCTTGACCCGACCGTACTCGTCGCAATGGATTTCACTGTCTTGCGGGCCGGTGACCACGGCCGGTTGATAGCCGAGCATCCGTGGTTTTTCCGGGCCCAGCGGCGGGCGGAAGAACACGTCCCACGGCGTGGCGAAAAAGGTATTTCGGTAGCCCTGGAAGTCATCACCGTCGCTGGTCACCGATTCCTCCAGCACTTGCGGCTGTCGGCCACGGTGCTCGATCGCAGTCAGCAGCCAGAGGTCATTCAGATCCTGGCGCGGATGCTCGGTCAGTTGCAGGAAATGTCCGCTGACGAGAGCGGATTGATCGCTGCGGCCCTCGGCCTGACGGTAGTCGGCGACATGTCGTTCAAGGGTGCGCTGGGCCAGTTGCTTGCCGGTTTCGCGCTCGGTGAACTGGCCGGGAAAGTGGTAATCCTCCAGCACCGGGCGCTGCTCGCTTTCGGCGCGACTTTGCAGCGCCAGCCGGGGCTTGGTGAAGTCGTAATCACGCCGGGTGACCACGCTGGTGCGGGTCTCAACGCGTACGGTGAAACGCTTGATCGCCGGCGCCGATGCAGCCATGCCGCTTCCCGGCAGGTACAGCGTCGGCTCGGTCAGACGCGGGAATACCGTCTGATCGTCGCCGAACACCAACAGATGTCCGTCCGGGCTGTGCTGAAAGTGAAAATGAATACCGACTTCGGCACACAGGCGCTGGATGAACGCCAAATCGCTTTCGGCGTACTGCACACAATATTCACGGGGCGGGTAATCGCTGCCGAGGCGAAACGCGAAGGCATCGCGTAGGATCGCGTGATCCTTGAGGATCTGCGTCACGATCTGCGGCACGCTTTGATGTTGGAAGATTCGCTGATTGATCCGATGACCCAGGTAGGCCAGACGCGGAACGAGGCTGACGTGATAGCGGGTCAGACGCTTGCCGGAATCCCCCTGCCCGACCCGATAGATCTGACCGTGGATACCGGAACCTTCTTCATCAAAACTCAGAAAAGCCTGACAGTGCAGCAGGCTTTCCAGATCCAGATCCGGCCGTTCACTGACCAGCTCCAGGTCAAAGCGAAAGGGTTGGCTGATGGCTTCCTTGCCCGTGAACTCAAGGACTTTGAGGTCAAACTGGGCGCCTTCGACGGTCAACGTGAAACGCGGTTGATTGGCAGGCGCGAACATCCGATGTCTCTCTGCAGATTGAGGGCGGGCGATTCTGCATGAGGCGCGAGGGGTGAAGACGGGGTGACCGAAAAATCAGATTTCCCCTACTTGAAACTTCGATCTCCCCTTCAAAAATCGGCGCATTCGACTACAGACTTTTCCTTCAGAAAAATCGCAGGCAATAAAAAACGGCCCGCTTCCTTTAGGACGCGGGCCGTTTTCTGGTGAGTCTCAGCTCATTCCCATCACTTGTTCAGATGGAAATCCTTCTCGGCCGCTTCAAAACGCTGAACCATACCGGCGCTCGGCTGGCCCATCAGGCTGACGAAGTAGATCGCCAGGCTGGCGAAGATGAAGCCCGGAATGATTTCGTACAGACCCAGCAGTTCGAAATGCTTCCACACGATCACGGTGATCGCGCCGACCAGGATGCCGGCCAGTGCGCCGTCACGGGTCATTTTCTTCCAGATCACCGAGATCAGCACGACCGGACCGAAGGCTGCACCGAAACCGGCCCAGGCGTAGGACACCAGACCCAGCACACGGTTGTCCGGGTTGGCGGCCATCGCGATGGCGATCAGTGCAACCAGCAGCACCATGGCGCGACCGACCCATACCAGTTCGACTTGCGAAGCGGATTTACGCAGGAAAGCCTTGTAGAAGTCTTCGGTCAGGGCGCTCGAGCACACCAGCAACTGGCAGCTCAGGGTGCTCATCACCGCCGCGAGAATAGCCGACAACAGCACGCCTGCAATCCACGGGTTGAACAGGATTTTCGCCAGTTCGATGAACACACGCTCGTGGTTTTCGGTCACTGGACCTGCCACCTCCGGGTGCGCCGAGAAGTAAGCGATACCGAAGAAGCCCACGGCCACGGTACCGCCCAGGCACAGGATCATCCAGGTCATGGAGATGCGACGGGCGTTGGCGATGGATTTCACCGAATCAGCGGCCATGAAGCGCGCCAGGATGTGCGGCTGACCGAAGTAGCCCAGACCCCAACCCATCAGCGAGATGATGCCGATGAAAGTGGTGCCCTTGAGCATGTCGAAGTTGCTCGGGTCCTGTGCTTCGATCGCCAGGAACGTGGTGTCGACACCGCCGGTAGCCAGCAGCACGATGATCGGCGTCAGCAGCAGGGCGAAGATCATCAGGGTGGCTTGTACGGTGTCGGTCCAGCTCACCGCGAGGAAACCGCCGACGAAGGTGTAGGCAATCGTCGCCGCAGCACCGGCCCACAGCGCTGTCTCGTAGGACATGCCGAAGGTGCTTTCGAACAGACGGGCACCGGCCACGATGCCGGAAGCGCAGTAGATGGTGAAGAACACCAGAATCACCACTGCCGAAATGATCCGCAGCAGACCGCTCTTGTCTTCGAAACGGCTGGAGAAGTAGTCCGGCAGGGTCAGTGCATCGCCGTTGTGCTCGGTCTGAACACGCAGACGACCGGCGACGAACAGCCAGTTCAGGTAGGCACCGACGATCAGGCCGATGGCGATCCAGCTTTCGGACAGGCCGGACATGTAGATGGCGCCCGGCAGGCCCATCAGCAACCAGCCGCTCATGTCGGAAGCGCCGGCGGACAATGCCGTCACCACGCTGCCGAGGCTGCGGCCACCCAGAATATAGTCAGAAAGGTTGTTGGTGGAGCGATAGGCCATGAAGCCGATCAGCACCATTGCTGCGATGTAGATCACGAACGTGATCAGGGTTGGATTGCTTGCGCTCATTACGTACGTGCCCTGGCTTTGTTTTTATGTAGCGGCGGCGGTTGCACCGTTTGCAGACTGACGCCTGACAGACGATTCGCACGGCCGCGCATTTATGACCAATGTTTCCCCAGGAAAGCCATTGGCCGGTGCGTCGGGTTTCCCCGGTTGCACCTTGGGCGCGAATCCTATGCAACAAAGCAAAACAGGTGCAACCAGTTTCTTGAGAATTAGTTGCACCCAGTCGGATTTATCCTACGGAAGTGGTTTTTTGCTCCCTTTTAACGCAGTCGCACAGCTTTTCTAGAAGCAAAAGCACCAAGCAAGAGCAGCACTTTCGTACCAGAAATTATTTCCTGACGAGCTGCAGAATATTCCGACAAAAAAGGGTTGCACCCGGTTGCACCTGTTTCGGCTCGCGGCTAATCTTGCCGCCAGCTGTTGTCGCGCAACTGCGGCACCTATGAGGATAAAAATATGGCTACCACCACCCTTGGGGTCAAACTTGACGACCCGACCCGCGAACGCCTGAAGGCCGCCGCAACCTCGATTGATCGCACACCGCACTGGCTGATCAAGCAGGCAATTTTCAATTACCTGGAAAAACTCGAGGGTGGTGCAACCCTGACCGAGCTGAACGGTTTGACCGCCAAGGACGCCGACGACGCGGGCGAAGTCCATACCGATCACGCTCACCAATGCTTCCTCGAATTCGCCGAAAGCATCCTGCCGCAATCGGTGCTGCGCGCCTCGATCACCGCCGCTTACCGACGCCCCGAGCCGGAAGTGGTGCCGATGCTGATCGAGCAGGCGCGCCTGCCGGCGCCGATGGCCGAAGCCACCAACAAACTCGCCGCAACCATCGCGGAAAAACTGCGTAACCAGAAGAGTGCCGGCGGTCGTGCAGGTATTGTTCAGGGCCTGTTGCAGGAATTTTCCCTGTCGTCCCAGGAAGGCGTGGCGCTGATGTGCCTGGCCGAAGCACTGCTGCGGATCCCGGACAAAGGCACTCGCGATGCGCTGATCCGCGACAAGATCAGCAACGGCAACTGGCAGCCGCACTTGGGCAACAGCCCGTCGCTGTTCGTCAACGCGGCGACCTGGGGTCTGCTGCTGACCGGCAAACTGGTTTCCACTCACAACGAAGCCGGCCTGACTTCGTCCCTGAGCCGCATCATCGGCAAGAGCGGCGAGCCGATGATCCGCAAGGGCGTCGACATGGCCATGCGCCTGATGGGCGAGCAGTTCGTTACCGGCGAAACCATCGCCGAAGCCCTGGCCAACGCGAGCAAGTTCGAAGCCAAGGGTTTCCGCTATTCCTACGACATGCTCGGTGAAGCGGCGCTGACCGAACACGACGCCCAGAAGTACCTGGCCTCGTACGAACAAGCCATTCACTCGATCGGCAAAGCGTCCCACGGCCGTGGGATTTATGAAGGTCCGGGCATCTCGATCAAGCTGTCGGCCCTGCACCCGCGTTACAGCCGTGCCCAGTACGAGCGCGTGATGGACGAGCTGTACCCGCGCCTGCTGTCGCTGACCCTGCTGGCCAAGCAATACGACATCGGCCTGAACATCGACGCCGAAGAAGCCGACCGCCTGGAGCTGTCGCTGGATCTGCTCGAGCGTCTGTGCTTCGAGCCGCAACTGACCGGCTGGAACGGCATCGGTTTCGTGATCCAGGCCTACCAGAAGCGTTGCCCGTACGTGATCGACTACGTGATCGACCTGGCTCGCCGCAGCCGTCATCGCCTGATGATCCGTCTGGTGAAAGGCGCGTACTGGGACAGCGAAATCAAGCGCGCCCAGGTCGAAGGCCTGGAAGGCTATCCGGTCTACACCCGCAAGGTGTACACCGACGTTTCCTACATCGCCTGCGCCCGCAAACTGTTGTCGGTGCCGGAAGTCATTTACCCGCAGTTCGCTACGCACAACGCCCACACCCTGTCGGCGATTTATCACATTGCCGGTCAGAACTATTACCCGGGCCAGTACGAATTCCAGTGCCTGCACGGCATGGGCGAACCGTTGTACGAACAGGTTGTAGGCAAGGTTTCCGAAGGCAAGCTGAACCGTCCGTGCCGCGTGTACGCTCCGGTCGGCACCCACGAAACCCTGCTGGCGTACCTCGTACGTCGTCTGCTGGAAAACGGTGCCAACACCTCGTTCGTCAACCGCATCGCCGACCAGTCGATTTCGATTCAGGAGCTGGTGGCCGATCCGGTGGCACAGATCGAGCAGATGGCGACCGTGGAAGGTGGTTTCGGCCTGCCGCACCCGCGCATCCCGCTGCCGCGTGACCTGTATGGCTCCGAGCGCGCCAACTCTGCCGGCATCGACATGGCCAACGAACATCGTCTGGCGTCGCTGTCCTGCGCCCTGCTGGCCACCGCGCACAACAACTGGAAAGCCGCGCCGATGCTCGGTTGCGCCTCCAGCAACGAAGCGCCGGCACCGGTGCTGAACCCGTCCGATCTGCGTGACGTGGTCGGCCATGTGCAGGAAGCCACGGTCGAAGACGTCGACAACGCCATTCAATGCGCCCTGAACGCCGCACCGATCTGGCAGGCCACCCCGCCGGCCGAACGTGCCGCGATTCTGGAACGTGCCGCTGACTTGATGGAAGGCGAGATCCAGCCGCTGATGGGCCTGCTGGCCCGCGAAGCCGGCAAGACCTTCGCCAACGCCATCGCCGAAGTCCGCGAAGCCGTCGATTTCCTGCGTTATTACGCGGTGCAGGCACGCAACGATTTCAGCAACGACGCCCACCGCCCACTGGGCCCGGTGGTGTGCATCAGCCCATGGAACTTCCCGCTGGCGATCTTCAGCGGCCAGGTTGCCGCGGCACTGGCCGCCGGTAACCCGGTGCTGGCCAAACCGGCCGAACAGACTCCGCTGGTCGCCGCACAAGCCGTACGCCTGCTGCTCGAAGCCGGGATTCCGGAAGGCGTGCTGCAACTGCTGCCGGGTCGCGGTGAAACCGTCGGCGCCGGTCTGATCGGCGATGAACGCGTCAAAGGCGTGATGTTCACCGGCTCCACCGAAGTCGCGCGTCTGCTGCAACGCAACATCGCCGGTCGCCTCGACAACCAGGGCCGTCCGATTCCGCTGATCGCCGAAACCGGCGGCCAGAACGCGATGATCGTCGACTCTTCGGCACTGACCGAACAGGTGGTGATCGACGTGGTGTCGTCGGCCTTCGACAGCGCCGGTCAGCGTTGCTCGGCCCTGCGCGTCCTGTGCTTGCAGGAAGATTCCGCTGATCGCGTCATCGAAATGCTTAAAGGTGCGATGGCTGAAAGCCGTCTCGGCAACCCGGAGCGCCTGTCCGTGGACATCGGCCCGGTGATCGACGCCGAAGCCAAGGCCGGCATCGAGAAGCACATCCAGGGCATGCGCGACAAAGGTCGCAACGTGTACCAGGTGGCTATTGCCGATACCGAGGAAGTCAAACGCGGCACCTTCGTCATGCCGACCCTGATCGAGCTGGAAAGCTTCGACGAACTGCAACGCGAGATCTTCGGCCCGGTGCTGCACGTGGTGCGCTACAAGCGTAAAGAGATCGACCAGTTGATCGCCCAGATCAACGCCTCCGGTTACGGCCTGACCCTCGGCGTGCACACCCGCATCGACGAGACCATCGCCAAGGTGATCGACAACGTCAACGCCGGTAACGTCTACGTCAACCGCAACATCGTGGGTGCCGTGGTCGGCGTCCAGCCATTCGGTGGTGAAGGCCTGTCGGGTACTGGCCCGAAAGCCGGTGGCCCGCTGTACCTGTACCGTCTGCTGTCGACGCGTCCTACCGATGCCATCGAACAATCCTTCGCTCGCGCTGATGCTGCCGTGGCGCCGGACGTTCGTCTGCGCGACGCCATGAGCAAACCGCTGACCGCTCTGAAAGCCTGGGCCGACAGCAACAAGTTCGCCGACCTGAGCACCCTGTGCGTGCAGTACGCGGCGCAGTCGCAAAGCGGTATCACCCGCGTACTGGCCGGCCCGACCGGCGAGAAGAACAGCTACGCGATCCTGCCGCGCGAGCACGTGCTGTGCCTGGCGGACATCGAAGGTGATCTGCTGACCCAACTCGCTGCAGTACTGGCGGTAGGCGGTTCGGCAGTCTGGCCGGAATTCGACACCAGCAAGGCATTGTTCGCACGCCTGCCGAAGGAAATTCAGGCGCGAATCAAACTGGTTTCCGACTGGAACAAGGACGACGTGGTGTTCGACGCGGTTCTGCATCACGGCCATTCCGACCAGTTGCGTGCGGTCTGCCAGCAGATCGCCAAGCGTGCCGGCGCCATCGTCGGGGTTCAGGGCCTGTCCCAGGGCGAGACCAACATTGCGCTGGAGCGTCTGGTGATCGAGCGTGCGTTGAGCGTCAACACCGCGGCAGCAGGCGGCAACGCCAGTCTGATGACCATCGGTTAATCAGCAACTCTGTCAGCAACATAAAAATGGGCGCCCTCACCGGCGCCCATTTTTTTGGCCTCTCCATCACCGTTATCAATCTTCCTGTTCAGCCTTTATTCGCACGCCTAGACTCGGCTCATTCCAAAAAAAGGTAGGCCGCCATGTCCGAGACGCTGCTCAGTTCCCGCAATCTGGCTTTCGAGCTGTACGAAGTCCTCGATGCCGAGGGCCTGACCCGGCGCGAGCGGTTTGCCGAGCACAACCGCGAAACCTTCGATGCCGCCATCGGCACGGCGCGCAACATCGCCGAGAAGTACTTCGCACCGCACAACCGCAAGGGCGACGAGAACGAGCCGCGCTACGAGAACGGTCAGGCAATTCTGATTCCCGAGGTGAAACCGGCGGTGGATGCGTTCCTCGAAGCCGGATTCCTCAACGCGGCGCGCAGTTTCGACGCCGGCGGCATGCAACTTCCCACACTGTTGTCCCAGGCCTGCTTCGCCCACTTCCAGTCAGCCAACGCGGCGTCGACCTCCTATCCGTTCCTGACCATGGGTGCGGCCAACCTGATCGAAAGTTTCGGCACCGAAGAGCAGAAGCAACGCTTCCTGCAACCGATGATCGACGGCCGTTTCTTCGGCACCATGGCCCTGACCGAGCCCCATGCCGGTTCGTCGCTGTCGGATATTCGTACCCGCGCCGAGCCTGCGTCCGACGGCACTTATCGCCTCAAGGGCAACAAGATCTTCATCTCCGGCGGTGACCACCCGCTCTCGGAAAACATCGTGCACATGGTGCTGGCCAAGCTGCCGGACGCGCCGGCCGGGGTGAAAGGTATTTCACTGTTCATCGTGCCGAAGTTTCTGGTCAACGATGACGGCAGCCTGGGCAAGCGCAACGACGTGCTGCTGGCCGGGCTGTTCCACAAGATGGGCTGGCGCGGAACGACGTCTACGGCGCTGAACTTCGGCGATAACGGTGAGTGCGTCGGTTATCTGGTGGGCAAGCCGCATCACGGCTTGAGCTACATGTTCCAGATGATGAACGAAGCTCGGATCGGTGTCGGCATGGGCGCGGTGATGCTCGGTTACGCCGGTTACCTGTACTCGCTGGAATACGCCCGCGAACGGCCGCAGGGTCGGGTGCCGGACAGCAAGGACCCGACGACGGCGCCGGTGGCGATCATTCAGCACGCGGACGTCAGACGCATGCTGCTGACACAGAAATCCTACGTTGAAGGGGCGTTCGATCTCGGTCTGTATGCGGCGCGCCTGTTCGATGACACCACCACGCTGGAGATCGAAGCCGAGCGCAAACAGGCTCACGAGCTATTGGATTTGCTGACGCCGATCGTCAAATCCTGGCCGTCCGAGTTCTGCCTGAAGGCCAACGAACTGGCGATCCAGATTCTCGGCGGCCACGGTTACACCCGCGAATACCCGGTGGAGCAGTACTACCGCGACAATCGCCTGAACCCGATCCACGAAGGCACTCACGGCATTCAGTCGCTGGACTTGCTGGGACGCAAACTGGCGCAGAACGGTGGTGCCGGGCTCAAGCAACTGATTCGCCTGATCGCCAACACCGCCGAGCGCGCAGTCCCGTACGAATCCTTGACCGCACTGCGTGAGCCGTTGGAGAAACTGGTGGCGCGCTTGCAGAGCGTGACCATTGGTCTGCTGACCGACCTGGCTCAGGGCAAGGTCAACAGCAGCCTGGCGAACTCGGCGTTGTACCTGAAGGTGTTCGGGCATGCGGTGATTGGCTGGCGCTGGCTGGAGCAGGCGATTCGGGCGGAGGAAGGGTTGGCCAAAGGCAATGCGGCGGATGCCGACTTCTATAAGGGCAAGTTGCAGGCGGCGCGGTATTTCCTGACGTGGGAAGTGCCGGGCTGCCAGCATGAGCTGACGTTGCTGGAGGCGCGGGATGATACGTGTCTGGCAATGCAGGATGCGTGGTTCTGATCCCACGGTGATCGTTAGCGATCGTTCCCACGCAGAGCGTGGGAACGATCAATCTGACGACACATCAGCTCAACTTGAACCCACCCATCTGCCGCGCCAGATCATCCGCCAGCCGCTGCAACATCTGACAATCCTCACGACACGCCCGAACCTCCCCCGCCGTCGCCCGGGCCAGATCGGAAATGCCCTGTACGTTGCGGTTGATCTCCTCGGTCACCGCCGACTGCTCCTCAGTCGCTGTCGCCACCTGATGGTTCATGTCGCTGATGCGCTCGACCTGCCCGGTAATCGCCGTCAAAGACGCCCCGGTACGCTGGCTCGATTCGACTCCGGTACCCGTCGCGGCCTGCCCGGTGCGCATCGATGACACCGCATTCTCCGCGCCCTGTTTAAGGCTGCCGATCATCTGCTGAATCTCGTCGGTAGACGCCTGAGTCCGGCGCGCCAATGTCCGCACCTCGTCGGCCACCACTGCAAAACCACGCCCCATATCGCCGGCTCGAGCAGCCTCGATGGCAGCGTTCAACGCCAGCAGGTTGGTCTGCTCGGACACCCCGCGAATCACCGCCAGCACCTGATCGATCGACGCCACTTGATGCGCCAGCTCACCCACCGCGCCCGCCGCGACGCCAATTTCATCGGACATGCTTTCTATATGGCGAATCGAGCCGCCGACCACTTCCCGCGCCTGCATCGCTTCATCGCGGGCGGTTTGCGAGGCGAGTGCCGCATTACCGGCGTTCTGGGCGATTTCCTGCACGGTCAGGCCCATTTCGTGGACGGCGGTGGCAACCATGTCGGTCATTTCCTGCTGGCGGCCGGAGCGCTCGGCGGTGTTATCCACAACCCTGGCCACCTGGCCCACGGCAACGCGCAGACGCACGCTGGTGGTCAGCACTTCGCCGATCATCCCGCGCTGGCTGTCGAGGAAACGGTTGAAGCCCCGGGCGAGGTCGCCCAGTTCATCGGCGCGGCTGGAATCTAACCGATGAGTCAAATCTCCACCACCGCTACCGATTGCTACCAATGCAGCTGTTACCTGACGAATCGGTCGCACCAAGCCCTGGGCCAGCCAGATCACCAGCGCCAGGCAAACCAGCGCCACCGCCAGACCGATGCCGCTGCTCATCCACATCGCCCGGCGGGCTTCGGCGTAGATCTGCGACTGTGGCACTTCGGCCACCAGGGTCCAGCCGAGATCGCGCAAAGGCAGGCTGAAGGCGAGGAAGTCTTCGCCGTCGCGCTGGAAGCTGCTGTTGGCGGCCACTGTATGACCCATGACCGCTTGTGCTGCTGAGCCGCCGATCTGCTCGCTCAAGGTGCGTTTGCCGCTGAACTGTGCTTCGGGATGGACCTGGATAAGACCGTCGGAACGCACGAGATAGACCTTCCCGCGCTCGCCGAAGCTGAAGTTGTGAATCAGCTCCGACAGCTCTTTCATGCTCAGCCCGAGCCCCGCGACACCGACCACTTTGCCGGCCTGCTCCACCTTCAAATCGATGAACAGCGCCAGCTCTCCGGTGGCCCCGTCGTTGTCGATGTTCAAGGTTCGCGGCTGATTGCTGTCGAGGAAGGAGTAGAACCACGCATCGGCCGGTTTGGATCGGCTGAGGGTGCGATCCAGGCCTTTTTCGGTGATGTAGTGATTGGATTCAGTGCCGATGATCAGCGCGGTAAACGCCTTGTGTTCGGCGCGGATGCCTTCCAGATACTGCGCGAAGCCCGGCGTTTTGGCGGAGTCTTCACCATTGGCCAGCCAGTCGCGGACCATCGTGTTACTGGCGATGTCCTTGGCGGCGGTGAGGGGTTGAACGAGGATTCGTTCGATGTCGTTGCGCGTCGCTTCGATGCTCGACGGCAGCGCCTGTTCGACCAGATAGCTCTGGGCGAGGCGGTTGACCACCAGGGTATAAATGCCAACCACGATCAGAATGCTGACCAGCAGGGCGGTGCCCATGCCGAGGATCAACTGCCATTGAATACTGCGACGCCAGAACTGCATGGAGCACCCCCAAAGAATAGGAGGCTGAAACACTGCAACAGCCGTGCCGATTGTATACATTCCGGCTGACAATATCGCTTTAGTATTGTACTGATTCGCATATTTCATCGTGAGTACATTCGCTACCGCTAATTCGCAGAAACACTGTACATACAAACATCCTGTCAGATATGACAGGTTACAAATTCAAATGCCATTTTATAATTAAGTAACTTGAATCAGTGCACAACATCACTTTCAAGTTATCTCCTATTTTTAGACAGGCATAACTAAAAAAATTAAAGGAAATTCTTTATGAGCATTGAAGTAGTAATCAATAAAGCAATCAACAACTCAACAAATAGTTATGAGGAAGTTATTCTCCCCCCAAAAAAAGCCGAGCTATTCATGAATATAGGAGATGAAATGCTATTCTCGGATGGAACGAACCATCGCATCTATAGAAAAATGTATACTCAGGTGAATGATCAGTTCGATTTTAAAATCTCAGTCTGGACGGCGATTCTGCTTTAATAAGCCAGGAGTCCCTCAGGGGACTCCATTATTAACCTATACTAAAAACTTCAGAACTTAATAAATCATCCAGCCATTTAATCTATAACCAATTAATTTCTATCTATTGCTTTGGCAATAGTCTCGACCGTGGCGCTGACTTGCTCTTGGTAACGCTCGAGTTCCTGCTGGTGCTGCTTCTTCATTTCAATCTGCTGCGAGCACAGATTCATCGCCGCCAATACCAGCAGGCGATCGCCGATCAGCGTCGGGTATTTGCGCTTGGTGTCGGCCAGTGCGGCCTTGAGCATCAATGCGGCGTCCAGCAGGGTCTGTTCTTCCCCGGCTGGTGCCTTGATCGAATAGTCCTCCCCCAGGATGGAGATGACTTTTACCCCTGCTGTGCCGTGGTTCATGCGCTGACAGGACCTGCGTTGACGCGATCAACCAGCGCCTGGATGCGCGCGGCGGTGGCACCGTGCTTTTCTTCCTGTTCCATCAGGCTCAGTTGCAGGCTTTCGTTTTCATCCTTGGCCTGGGCCAGTTCCGTGGACAGGGTCTGGTTGGTTTCCGACAGGGCCTGGTTCTGTTGCACCAGATCACTGACG
This sequence comes from Pseudomonas sp. B7, assembly GCF_016735645.1. NCBI lineage: Bacteria > Pseudomonadati > Pseudomonadota > Gammaproteobacteria > Pseudomonadales > Pseudomonadaceae > Pseudomonas > Pseudomonas sp. B7. The sequence goes on along the minus strand of NZ_JAERRE010000002.1, from coordinate 565,422 downwards.
AGCTGTTCCAATTGGCTGAGGGATGCTTCCAACATTTTGATCTTCCAGGGCTTTTTCAAAGGGCGCGTACGATAAAGAAAAGTCGTCGTTGACGCCAGGGTTAAACCGGCGCAAGGCCTTGATTTTCCTGGCGGCTCGACCGTTCTTGCGAGTGCTAGAGACTGTGATCTGCCGATCTGGTTCCTGCACTTCGTCGCCCGACGCCCCATGCGACAAATACGCACACCACCTCAAGACTTTAGTCGTATGACCGATAAGTCACCCAACAGCAGTCTCAGCCCGCACGGATGCGGCCCTTCCCTGGTATCCGCCTCCATGTCCCTTCGCAATATGAATATCGCCCCCCGGGCGTTCACCGGTTTCGCCCTGATCGGCGGCCTGATGCTGACTCTTGGTGTGTTCGCCCTGAATCAGATGAGCAAGATCCGCGCAGCGGGCGAAGATATCGCCACCGCCAGCGTGCCTTCGATCAAGGCTCTGGATGAGTTCACCCAACTCACGTTGCGTCTTCGAGTGCTGTCCTATCGCCTGCTGATCAACCGTGAAGCAGACGTACAGCAGAAAACCATCGAGCTGTTCGATTTGCGCAACCGGCAGATCGCCGACGCGCAACGCGCCTACGAGCCGCTGATCGATGGCCCGCAGGAACGCGCGGCTTACGATCAGTACGTGCAGTTGCTGGCGCAGTACCGTCAGCTCGAAGACCGCATGAAGACTCTGTCGCGCAACAATCAGGTCAACGAACTGCGGCAGATGCTCAACACCGAGTTGCTCGCCAATTCCGAAGCGGTGAATACCGCTCTCGCGCGTTTGCTGGAGATCAACACCCAACAGATCGCCGAGACCAATCAGGGCGCCACGGATCAGTATTCGATGTCGTTCAATCTGGTGGTGACCCTGCTGGTGATCGCCACCGGTCTGACCTTGCTGTTCGCCTGGCTGTTGACCAGCAGCATCACCAAACCGATCGCCAAGGCGCTGGATGCAGCGGAAACCATCGCCGAAGGCAACCTGACCCAGCCGATCCACGTGGACGGCACCGACGAAGCCGGGCGCCTGCTGGCGGCCATGGCCAAGATGCAGTCGAAGCTGCGCGACACCCTGCAGCGGATTTCCGGCTCGGCCACCCAACTGGCCTCCGCCGCCGAAGAGCTGAACAGCGTCACCGACGAAAGCGCCCGAGGCCTGACCCAGCAGAACAACGAAATCGAGCAGGCCGCCACCGCCGTCAACGAAATGACCAGCGCCGTGGAAGAAGTTGCGCGCAACGCGGTCAGCACCTCGGAAGCCTCGAAGAACGCCACCACCTCCGCCGGCGACGGCCGCGATCTGGTGCAGGAAACCGTCAGCGCCATCGAACGCATGAGCGCCGACGTGCAGAGCACCGCCACCCTGATCGGCGATCTGGCCAACGAATCCCGTGACATCGGCAAGGTGCTGGACGTGATCCGTGGCCTGGCCGACCAGACCAACCTGCTGGCGCTCAACGCTGCAATTGAGGCGGCCCGCGCCGGTGAAGCCGGTCGTGGATTTGCGGTGGTCGCCGACGAAGTTCGCGCCCTGGCGCACCGCACCCAGCAGTCGACCAGCGAAATCGAGCGCATGATCGGCAGCATCCAGAGCGGCACCGAACACGCCGTGGATTCGATGCGCAACAGCACCGAGCGCGCCGAATCGACCCTGAACATCGCCCGTGGCGCGGGTCTGTCGCTGGACACGATCAACACGGCCATCGTTGAAATCAACGAGCGCAACCTGGTGATCGCCAGCGCCGCCGAAGAGCAGGCGCAAGTGGCGCGGGAAGTGGATCGCAACCTGGTGAACATCCGCGATCTGTCGGTGCAATCGGCAACCGGCGCGAATCAGACCAGTGCGGCCAGTAATGAGCTGTCGCGCCTGGCGCTGGATCTGAACAATATGGTTGGGCGGTTTAGCCTGTAATTTTGAGATCAAGATCAAAAGCCCCCCTCACCCCAGCCCTCCCGAAACGTCGGACCGCCCCCAAGGGGGCGAGGGGGAAGGGAGCAGATCGGGGGGCTTTTCAGATCGTGAGTTCGACTCGCAATTGCAAGTCGGTGCAACTCGCATAAACGCCGCGATCAGTCCCCTCTCCCTCCGGGAGAGGGTTAGGGTGAGGGCAGCGGTCTGAAGCCAGGCACAACCGCTAATGACTCCGCCGCAAAAACCTTTTTGACAGCATCACATTTCAACAGGTTAGAATCGCTGGCACGCAGACTGCATGGTCAGTTTGTGCCCGTCTTTCCGCTTCTGGAGTACTGCCTTTGAATGCGACGACCATCAACAGCCTGTTCTTGATCGGCGCGTTGCTGGTAGGCGCAAGCATTCTTGTCAGCTCCCTGTCTTCCCGTCTCGGCATCCCGATTCTGGTGATCATTCTCGCGGTCGGCATGAGTGCCGGGGTCGATGGCGGCGGCATCATTTTCGATAACTACCCGACGGCCTATCTGGTCGGCAACCTCGCACTGGCAGTGATCCTGCTCGACGGTGGCTTGCGCACCCGGGTGTCCAGTTTCCGCGTGGCGTTGTGGCCGGCCTTGTCGCTGGCCACGGTCGGTGTCCTTATCACCACCGGGCTCACCGGCATGGCTGCCGCGTGGCTGTTTGATCTCAATCTGATCCAAGGCCTGCTGATCGGCGCCATCGTCGGTTCCACGGACGCCGCGGCGGTGTTCTCGCTGCTCGGCGGCAAGGGCCTGAACGAACGGGTGACCGCCAGCCTGGAAATCGAATCCGGCAGCAACGACCCGATGGCGGTGTTCCTCACCGTGACCCTGATCGACATGCTCGCCAGCGGCCAGACCGGTCTGCACTGGAGCCTGCTGACCCACCTGATCCGCGAGTTTGGCATTGGCGGTGTGATCGGCCTGGGTGGCGGCTGGCTGATGCTGCAACTGGTCAACCGGATCAACCTGGCCACCGGTCTGTATCCGATTCTGGTGATCGCCGGCGGTCTGGTGGTGTTCGCCCTGACCAACGCCCTGCACGGCAGCGGCTTCCTTGCTGTGTACCTGTGCGGTCTGGTGATCGGCAACCGCCCGGTGCGCAGCCGTCACGGCATTCTGCACATGCTCGACGGCATGGCGTGGCTGGCGCAGATCGGCATGTTCCTGGTGCTTGGTTTGCTGGTCACTCCGCATGATCTGCTGCCGATCGCCTTGCCTGCGCTGGGCCTGGCGCTGTGGATGATCCTGTTCGCACGGCCGCTATCGGTGCTGGTCGGGCTGCTGCCGTTCAAGGCCTTCCATGGCCGCGAAAAGGCGTTCATTTCCTGGGTCGGCCTGCGTGGCGCGGTGCCGATCATTCTGGCGGTGTTCCCGCTGATGGCCGGGCTGCCGAATGCGCAGCTGTACTTCAACCTCGCGTTCTTCATCGTGCTGGTGTCGCTGCTGGTGCAGGGCACGAGCCTGCCGTGGGTCGCCAAGCTGCTCAAGGTGACGGTACCGCCGGAGCCGGCGCCGATTTCCCGCGCCGCCCTCGAAGTGCACGTCACCAGCGAGTGGGAACTGTTCGTTTACAAGCTCGGCGCGGAAAAATGGTGCATCGGTTCGCCCCTGCGCGAACTGAAAATGCCCGAAGGCACCCGTATCGCAGCCCTGTTTCGCGGCCAGCAACTGCTCCATCCGTCGGGTAGTACGGTGCTGGAAGTCGATGATTTGCTGTGTGTTATCGGCCATGAGCACAACCTGCCGGCCCTCGGAAAACTGTTCAGCCAGGCGCCGCAACGCGGCCTCGATCTGCGCTTCTTCGGCGACTTCGTACTCGAAGGAGATGCCCAGCTCAAAGCGGTTGCCGCCCTGTACGGCCTGCCTGCCGAAGGCATCGATCCGGACATGACCCTGGGCCACTTCATTGCCCAGAAAGTCGGCGGTGCACCGATCGTTGGCGACCAGGTGGAATGGAACAACACCCACTGGACGGTTGCGGTCATGGACGGGAACAAGATCGGCAAAGTGGGCGTCAGATTCCCCGAAGGAAGTCGCCCGGGCCCCGGGCTCTTCCTCTAAACTGCGTCCACTCTCACTTGCTTGACCGGTCTCTATGCCTACCCTGCGCTCCTTTTTCGTCGCGGCCCTGCTGGGCCTGAGTCTCACTGTCGGCCCGCTGCAGGCCGCCGAACCGCCGTCCAGCGACGCCGTGCAGGCCAGCCTGGACAAACTCACCGACAGCAAACTGCCCGAAGCCGACAAGAAGGCCCTGCAGACGGTCCTGCAAAACACGCTGAACCAGCTCAACAACCGGCGTGACTACGAGCAGAAGCTGATCGACCTCAAGCAGCAACTGGCCACTGCGCCGAAGCAGACCATCGAGAATTCGCGCGAACTGACCCGTCTCAAGGCCAGCGCCGTGGTACCGGTAGCGCAGCGCTTCCCCAAGGAAAACATCCAGCAGCTGGAGCAGATGCTCACCGAGCGCTCGACCCAGCAAAGCGATCTGCAAAAGGCCCTCGCCGACGCCAACAGCCTGATCATCACCGCCCAGACCCGCCCCGAGCGCGCCCAGGCCGAGATTTCCAGCAGCCAGACGCGCATCCAGCAGATCAACAACATCCTCAAGACCGGCAAGGACGCCGGCAAGACCGTCAGCGCCGAGCAGCGCGACCTGCTCAACGCCGAGCTGGCCGCTCTGAACGCGCTGATCCCGCTGCGCCGTCAGGAACTGGCCGGCAACAACCAATTGCAGGATCTGGGCAACAGTCAGCATGACCTGCTCTCGGAAAAGTCCGACCGTCTGGATCGCGAGATCCAGGAACTGCAAACCCTGATCAACCAGAAGCGTCTGACCCTGTCGCAGGAAACCGTGACGCAGCAGTCGATCGAGGCCCAAAAGTCCGGCAGCAGCGCCCTGCTCGCCACGGAAAGCGCGGCCAACCTCAAGCTCTCCGACTACCTGCTCAAAAGCACCGACCGTCTCAACGAACTGACCCAGCAGAACCTGCAGACCAAGCAGCAACTGGACAGCGTGACCCAGAGCGATTCGGCCCTCGACGAGCAGATCAACGTGCTCAAGGGCAGCCTGCTGCTGTCGAAGATTCTCTATAAGCAGAAGCAAGCGCTGCCGCGCCTCAAGGTCGACCGCGACCTCGCGGACCAGATCGCCGACATTCGCCTGTACCAGTTCGAAATCAATCAACAACGTGAACAGCTGAGCAATCCGGCGACTTACGTCGACAACCTGCTGTCCACTCAGCCGCCGGAGCAAGTCACGCCACAACTGCGCAAGAGTCTGCTGGAGCTGGCCAACACCCGTGTCGATCTGCTGGAACGGCTGAGCCGCGAACTGAGCGCGATGCTCAACGAATCGATCACCCTGCAACTGAACCAGAAACAACTGCTGAGCACCGCGCAAAGCCTGCGCGCGACCCTTGACGAGCAGATGTTCTGGATTCCGAGCAACAAGCCGCTGGACACCGAATGGATGCGCGGCGTGCCGGAGCGTCTGAAGCGTCAGATCGACACGTTGCCGCTGGCCTCGAGCCTCAGTGAACTGACCGACGGCCTGACCCAGCGACCGCTGTTGTTCCTGCCGCTGGCGCTGCTGATCGGCGCGCTGCTGTGGCGGCGCAAGCAACTGTATTCGCGCCTGAACAAGGTTCACCAGGACATCGGCCACTTCAAGCGTGACAGCCAGTGGCATACGCCGCAGGCGATCCTGATCAATATTCTGCTGGCGATGCCGGTGGCGCTGGGCCTGGCTCTGTGCGGGCTGGCGTTGCAGATCGACGCCCGCGGGCAGAATGCCAACATGGGCGCGGCGCTGCTGCAAATGGCCCAGGCGTGGCTGGTGTTCTACACCGCTTACCGGATCCTCGCGCCGGGCGGCGTGGCCGAACTGCATTTCCGCTGGGAAAAACCGCAGGTCGAATTTCTGCAAGGCTGGGTGCGTCGCCTCGGCCTGGTGGTCATGGCGCTGGTGGCGGTGGTGGCGGTTGCCGAACTGCAACCGGCGGCGCTGGCCGACGATGTACTGGGCATGCCGGTGGTGCTGACCTGCTATGCGCTGATGGCGTGGCTGCTCAGCCGCCTGCTGATCAGCAGCCCGACCCACGAAAACGCCTCGCTGTTCCGCAAGGCCGTGGGCGTGATGTTCACCCTGCTGCCCATCGCGCTGTTCGTCGCCGTGTGCTTCGGCTACTACTACACCGCACTGAAACTCAGCGACCGCTTGATCAACACCCTGTACCTGCTGATGTTCTGGCTGGTGATCGAAGCCACTTTCGTCCGTGGACTCGCGGTTGCGGCACGCCGTCTGGCCTACCAGCGCGCCCTGGCCAAACGTCAGGCCGCGAAAGAAGCCGGCGACGGCGAAGCGGTGATTGAAGAGCCGACCCTGGACATCGAAAAGGTCAACGAACAGTCCCTGCGCCTGATCCGTCTGGCGCTGCTTGGCGGTTTCATCGCCGCGCTGTACTGGGTCTGGGCCGACCTGATCACCGTGTTCTCGTACCTCGACAACATCACCCTCTACGAATACACCAGCGGCACCGGCGCCAACATGAGCATGGTGCCGATCAGCATCGGCGACATGCTCGGCGCGCTGATCATCATCGGCATCACCTTTGCGCTCGCCCGCAACTTGCCGGGCCTGCTTGAAGTGTTTGTGCTATCGAAACTCAATCTGGCCCAGGGCAGTGCCTACGCGACCACGACGCTACTGTCGTACGTGATCGCCGGGGTCGGTTTCGTCTCGACCCTGTCGACCCTCGGCGTGAGCTGGGACAAGTTGCAATGGCTGGTGGCGGCGCTGTCGGTCGGCCTCGGTTTCGGCATGCAGGAGATCTTCGCGAACTTCATCTCCGGCATCATGATCCTGTTCGAGCGCCCGGTGCGGATCGGCGACACCATCACCATCGGCAACCTGTCGGGCACGGTGAGCAAGATCCGCATCCGCGCCACGACCATCACCGACTTCGACCGCAAGGACATCATTGTCCCGAACAAGACGTTCATCACCGGGCAACTGATCAACTGGTCGCTGACCGACACCATCACCCGGGTGACCCTGAAACTGGGCGTCGATTACGGTTCGGATCTGGATCTAGTCAAGGAACTGCTGCTCAAGGCCGCCCGGGAAAACCCGCGCGTGCTCAAGGAGCCCGAGCCGCATGTGTACTTCCTCAACTTCGGCGAAAGCACCCTCGACCACGAATTGCGCATGCATGTGCGTGATCTCGGCGACCGCAACCCGGTGCTCGATGAGGTCAACCGCTTCATCAACCGCGAGTTCAAGAAGCAGCACATCAACATCTCGTTCCGCCAGATGGAGGTTTACCTGAAGAACCTCCACGGCCAGGAATACAAGATGGTGCCGATCGAACCGGAAACCAAAACCATCGTGCCCGTCAGCGACGACCAGAAACCGTTGCAGGAACCGCCGCCGGCCAAACTCGACTAACCCGGCTAATCCCAGCAGAATGCTCGGACATTCTGCTGGAGCCGGTCCTTGAAAGCCCTCGACGAACTGACCTTCGACAACCGCTTCGCCCGCCTGGGCGATGCGTTCTCGGCCCACGTGCTGCCCGAACCGATCGACAATCCGCGACTGGTGGTTGCCAGCCCGGCGGCCCTGGCGCTGCTGGATCTCGACCCGGCAGTGGCCGACACCCAGGAATTTGCCGAATTGTTCGGCGGCCACAAGCTATGGGCCGACGCCGAGCCGCGGGCGATGGTCTATTCCGGACATCAGTTCGGCGGCTACACCCCGCAACTAGGCGATGGGCGCGGATTGTTGCTGGGCGAGGTCTACAACGCCGCCGGCGAGCACTGGGACTTGCATCTGAAGGGCGCCGGGCAGACACCGTTCTCGCGCATGGGCGACGGTCGCGCGGTGCTGCGTTCGTCGATCCGCGAGTTTCTCGCTTCCGAAGCGCTGCATGCGCTGAACATCCCGTCTTCACGCGCCGCCTGCGTGATCGGCTCCGACACCCCGGTCTGGCGCGAGAAACAGGAACGCGCCGCGATGGTGCTGCGCCTGGCGCCGAGCCACATCCGTTTCGGCCACTTCGAATACTTCTATTACACCAAGCGCCCCGAACAGCAGAAGCTGCTCGGCGAACACGTGTTGGCGATGCACTACCCCGAGTGTTTGGAACAGCCGGAACCGTATCTGGCGATGTTCCGCGAAATCGTCGAGCGCAACGCCGAACTGATTGCCAAGTGGCAGGCGTACGGCTTCTGCCACGGGGTGATGAACACCGACAACATGTCGATCCTCGGCATCACCTTTGACTTCGGCCCGTTCGCCTTCCTCGACGATTTCGACGCGAACTTCATTTGCAACCACTCCGACGATCAGGGCCGCTACTCCTTCAGCAATCAGGTGCCGGTCGGCCAGTGGAACCTCAGCGCCCTGGCCCAGGCCCTCACGCCGTTCATCAGCGTCGAAGCCCTGCGCGAAACCCTAGGCCTGTACCTGCCACTGTTCCAGGCGCACTACCTCGACCTGATGCGCCGCCGCCTCGGCTTCACCACCGCCGAGGACGACGACCAGATGCTCCTGGAACAACTGCTGCAACTGATGCAGAACAGCGGCGTCGACTACACGCTGTTCTTCCGCCGACTGGGCGAAGAGTCAGCCAAGCAGGCCGTCGCTCGCCTGCGCGATGACTTCGTCGATATCAAGGGTTTCGATGCCTGGGGCGAGCGCTATGTCGCCCGTGTCGCACGCGAAGGCGCGACCGATCAGGAACAGCGCCGTGCGCGCATGCATGCGGTGAATCCGCTGTACATCCTGCGCAATTACCTGGCGCAGAAGGCAATCGATGCTGCCGAGCAGGGTGACTATTCAGAAGTGCGCAGATTGCATGCGGTGCTGAGCAATCCATTCGAGGAACAGCCCGGAATGGAGAGTTACGCGGAACGTCCGCCGGAGTGGGGCAAGCATTTGGAGATCAGTTGTTCGTCGTAAGCGGGAACGACTGAACCTTGATAATCGATCCGTACGGCTCCAGATCAGTCGTACGATCCCGTTTTATTCACCGAGCCGATCATGACCGACCCACTCCTCATCCCCTGCCCCTCCTGCAACGGCCTCAACCGCATCCCCGCCGAGCGCCTCAACGACCACCCGAAGTGCGGGCGCTGCAAGTCCGAGGTGCTGTTGAACAAGCCGTTCGAACTCAAGCAAGGCGATTACGCCAGTCAGATCAAGGGCGATCTGCCGTTACTGGTGGACGTATGGGCGGACTGGTGTGGGCCGTGCAAGTCGTTTGCGCCGGTGTTCGAGCAGGCGGCTGCGCAGTTGGCAGGCAAGTGCCGGCTGGCCAAGCTGGACAGCGAGGCCAATCAGCAGTTGTCGGCGCAGTTGGGGATTCGTTCGATTCCGAGCCTGATTCTGTTGCGCAACGGCCGGGAAGTGGCCCGTCAGAGCGGGGCCTTCCCGTTGCCGCAGTTGATGGCCTGGCTGCGCAGCCAGGGCATCTGACGAGGCCTCAGGCGTCTTCGAGCAGGTTGTGCAGTTCGACGAACTGCTGCGTCAGCTTGTGCCGTGGATCGAGGTGGATCAGCGGCATGCTGGCCTGATGCGATTCGCGCATGCGCACTGAACTGGCGAGGTAGACCGGCAGCACCGGCAGGCCCTCGGCGATCAGTTCGTCGAGGATCTGCTGCGGCAGGCTGGCTCGGGCCTGGAACTGGTTGACCACAATGCCTTCAACTTCCAGGCCTTCGTTGTGGTCTTCCTTCAACTCGTCGATCTCGGCGATCAGACCGTACAGGGCCTGACGCGAGAAGCTGTCGCAGTCGAAGGGAATCAGTACCCGATCGGCGGCAATCAGGGCCGAGACCGCATAGAAATTCAGCGCCGGCGGCGTATCCAGATAGATCCGGTCGTAATCTTCCGACAACTCGTCGAGCAGCTTTCGCAGCTTGTTGATCTTGTGCTTGGCCTCAAGCTTGGGCTGCAGGTCAGCCAGCTCGGCGGTGGCGGTGATGATGTGCAGGTTGTCGAACGGCGTTTCGTAGATATCCGCCTGGTTCTTTTTCGAGAACGGCCCGGAAGACAGGGTCTGCTTGAAGAAATCGGCAATGCCCATCGGAATGTCATCACCCGTGAGCCCGGTCAGATACTGAGTGGAATTGGCCTGGGCATCAAGGTCGACCAACAGCGTGCGATAACCCTCGCTGGCGCTTACCGCCGCCAGATTGCAGGCAATGCTGGATTTGCCTACGCCACCTTTCTGATTGAACACCACGCGCCGCATGACAAAACCTCCGTGTATCAAAGAATGACCGAGTGTAGTGGTGCCCGGTGCCGGTTCGCTACCTCGATGGACGCGGACTACAAAGTCAGGCGCCAATCTCCCAATGAATACGGCGCAAAGACACCCGTTGATCGCCGATTCGCCTGACAGACAGACACCCGGCAATCTGGATAATGGCCAAGTGACAGCTCATGCCGCGTACCATTCGGTTCATTTCGTCGTTCAAAATGTAACCAGCATTTGCTACACACTCGTCGCACCGGGATAATGCGCGCCACCCGGCGCCACGCGCCATGCCATTTCAGGCTAAATCAGCTCAGCGGCGACGTTGGCGAAACCGCGTCAACTCAGCCCGCAGGGGCGGGATAAATGTCCGTGATCAACTTCAACATCGCCCAATGGCGCGCCTGGGCTCCCGGGCTCGACAGTGTGGAAGCCTGGCAAGCCTGGAGCCGACAACCGGTCGTGCTCGAAAGCAGCGATGCCGCACCCGATGTGTCGTTTCTGCCGGCCATGCAGCGCCGTCGTCTCAGCCGTCTGGCGCGGATGGCGTTCAGTGTCGGCTGGCCGCTGGCCGACGGTCGGGAAAATCTGCCGCTGGTGTTCGTCTCCCGGCACGGCGAAACCCCGCGCACCTTTGAAATTCTCAGCGATCTGGCCAACGATCAGCCGCTGTCGCCGACCCAGTTCAGCCTGTCGGTGCATAACGCGATCATCGGCCTGTGGTCGATCATGCGCGGCGAAACCAGCGAAATGACCGCACTCGCCGCGGCCGGCGACGGCCTCGAACACGGCATGCTCGAAGCGGCGACGTTGTTGAACGAAGGAGCCCCGGCAGTGCTGCTGGTGATCACCGAGGAACAACCGCCCGAAGCCTATTCGACGTGGATCGACGACGTACCATTTCCCTATGCAGTCGGGCTGTTGCTCACCCCCGGTACCGACTGGCGGCTGACCCTGAACAGCGCCCCCGAAGCACGGTCAAAAACGCAGCGGCCTCATGCGCTGAATCTGCTGCGAACCCTGCTCGATCAGCAACCCCATTGCCAACATGCCTGGAAGAATCGTCTATGGACCTGGCAACGCAACCCGTGATCGGAAAAAATCGCGATGCCTATTACTGGCGTCTGCTGGCGACTGCCACCAGCTTCGCCCTGTTCGGGCTCGGTGGTCTGTGCCTGCGCCTGCTGGTATTTCCATTGCTCGGTTTCCTGCCGGGCGACGCCATTGCGCACCGCGAGCGGGCGCGCCAGACCGTCAGTCGGCTGTTCTGGTTTTTTGTCCGCTTCATGGCCCGTACCGGCGTGCTGACCTACGACATTCAGGGCGCCGAACGTCTCGGCCGTCCGGGGCAGATGATCATCGCCAACCACCCGTCGCTGATCGATGTGGTGTTCCTGATCGGTCTGGTGCGCGGGGCCAATTGCGTGGTGAAGAAAAGCCTGTGGGAAAACCCCTTCACTCGCGGCCCGCTGCGCAGCACCGAATACATCAGCAACGACGGCAGCATGGACATGCTCGACGCTGCCGCCGGTGCCCTGCAAAGCGGGCAGACCCTGATCATTTTCCCTGAAGGTACCCGCACACAGCCGGGTCAGGCGCCGGCCTTTCATCGGGGGGCGGCGGCCATCGCGCTGCGCGGTGCGAAAATCGTCACCCCGGTAGTCATCAAGGTCAGTCCGACCACCCTGACCAAGGCCGAGCCCTGGTATCGCATTCCCGGTCGCCGCGTGCACTTCAGTTTTCACGTCGGGGCCGATATAGACCCACAGACTTTCGCCGCGCAGGGCCCCGCGCCTCAGGCTTCGCGCAAGCTCAACGACTATTTGCACCAATTCTTTATCAAGGAGCTCGCCGAAGATGAGCGATCTAAACCGTGACATCAAAGAGCTGATCATCGACGCCCTGGGCCTCGAAGACATCAGCGCAGAGGACATCGGCGACGACCAGACGCTGTTTGGCGAAGGCCTGGGCCTGGATTCCGTCGACGCTCTGGAACTTGGCCTGGCGATCCAGAAAAAGTACGGCATCAAAATCGACGCCGACGCCAAGGACACCCGCAACCATTTCTCCAACGTGGCGAGCCTTGCGGCGTTCGTCACGGCAAAACAGGCAGCTTGAGACCGGACCATGCAAACTCGTGACGACATCTTCAACACCCTGCGCGATGCCCTGGTCGAGTTGTTCGAACTGGACCCGGCCCGCGTGAGCCTGGAATCCAACCTGTATCAGGATCTGGAAATCGACAGCATCGACGCCGTCGACCTGATCGATCACATCAAGCGCCAGACCGGCAAGAAAATCGCCGCCGAGGAGTTCAAGTCGGTGCGCACCGTCAGCGACGTGGTCGAGGCGGTCTACCGTCTGGTTCAACCGGCGGCATGAGCCGACTGATCGGTCTCGGCCTGCTGCTGGCGGGCCTGCTGTATCCCTTTGCGGTGTATTTCGGCATGGAGCATTTCGCGCCATGGCAGTTCGGCCTGCTGCTGGGCGGCCTGTGGCTGGCCCGCGCGCTGACCGGCGAACGCAAGCCCGGCAGCCTGTGGATGGCCTTTGTGGCGATCGTGTTCTGCCTGCTGCTGGCGGTGTTCGACAGCCCTTTGCTGCTGCGTTGGTACCCGGTGCTGATCAGCGGCTTCATGCTGGTGCTGTTCAGCCTGAGCCTGAAATACGGCCCGCCGATGGTCGAGCGTCTGGCTCGCCTGCGTGAGCCGCAACTGCCGCCCAAGGCGATTCGTTACACCCGCCAGGTCACCGTGGCCTGGAGCGTGTTTTTCTTTTGCAACGGTTTGTGCGCCGCCCTGCTGACACTGTGGGCGCCGCTGAACTGGTGGATGTTGTACACCGGCCTGATCTCCTACGGATTGATCGGCCTGATGTTTGCCATTGAATGGCTGATACGACAACGGGTAAGAGGTCGCCCATGAACTGGATAAAACTTGAGCAGCTGTTGCTCAAGGCCCTGCCGGCGCGCGCAGTAACAAGCGCACCGGCACTCGATCACGCACAACTGCGCGAACAGGCCCTGAGCCTGGCCGCCGGTCTGCAAGCGCGCGGCGTGCAACGTCTGGCGGTGCATCTGGAAGATGCCGCCGACCTGGCCGTCGCCCTGCTCGGCGCCTGGCGTGCCGGCGTCAGCGTGTTGCTGCCTTCGGATCTGCAAGCGCAGACCCGTCAGCGCTGGTCGAACGACGTCGATCTGTGGCTGACCGATCATTCCGATGACGCTCGCCTGAGCGATCTGCAGCAACCGGCCCTGCCCGCCGCCGAACTGGATCTCGACCAGTGCCGCCTCAGCCTGTGCACCTCCGGTTCCAGCGGCGAGCCCAAGCGCATCGACAAATCCCTGCGGCAACTGGCCAACGAAGTCGAAGCCCTCGAACAGCTGTGGGGTGCGGATCTCGGTGAAGCCTGCATTCTTGGCAGCGTTGCCACCCAGCACATCTACGGCCTGCTGTTCCGCGTGCTATGGCCGCTGTGCGCCGGGCGTCTGTTCCTGCGCAAGCAACTGGCCTTCCCGGAAGACTTGCAACGCGCCAGCCGCGAGCATCCGGCCTTCGCCTGGGTCGCCAGCCCGGCGCTGCTCAAACGCATGGGCGACAACCTCGACTGGCCAGCGCTGAGCGCCGTGCGCCGGGTGTTTTCCTCTGGAGGCGCATTGCCGACAGACGCCGCAAAAAGCCTGCATCAACGCTTGGGGCAGTGGCCGACGGAAATCCTCGGCAGCTCGGAAACCGGCGGCATCGCCTGGCGCCAAGGCGAATCGTTGTGGCAGCCGTTTGCCGGTATCGAGTTGAGCCAGGACAGCGACGGCGCCCTGCTGATCGCTTCGCCTTACCTGCCCGCCGGGCAGGTCGAACACACCGCCGATGCGGCGCGCATTCAGGCCGATGGCCGCTTTGAACTGCTCGGGCGGCTCGACCGGATCGTCAAACTCGAAGAAAAACGCATATCCCTGCCGATGCTTGAACAGGCGCTGGTGGCCCACGACTGGGTCGCCGAAGCGCGTCTGGGCGTGGTGCAGGAAAACCGCGCGTCGCTCGGCGCTCTGCTGGTGCTCAGCGAATCGGGCCTGTTTGCCCTGCGCGAACACGGTCGGCGCAGCCTGACCGAAACCCTGCGCCGTCATCTCGGCGACCACTGCGAAGCCCTGGCCCTGCCCCGCCGCTGGCGCCTGCTGCGGCAAATGCCGCTGACCTCGCAGGGCAAGTTGCCTCAAGCCGACGTCGAAGCCTTGCTGCTGGCACCACGACCGAAAGCGCCGGAAATCCTGGAACAGGCCGAAACCGAGGGTGAATGGAACCTGCAATTGAGCGTTCCGCCGGACCTTGCCTACTTCAGCGGCCACTTCCCCAAGGCCCCGGTGCTGCCCGGCGTGGTGCAGGTCGAATGGGCACTGAACCTGGGTCGGCAACTGCTGAACCTGCCCGGCGCGTTCGCCGGCATGGAAGTGCTGAAGTTCCAGCAACTGGTGCGCCCCGGCGATGAAATCCAGCTGCATCTGCGCTTCGATCCGGAACGCGGCAAGTTGTATTTCGCCTACCGCAACGACACCGCCACCTGCTCCAGCGGGCGGATTCTGCTGGGGGCTGGCGATGCATAACCCTTGCGCCGTGATTCCGGTCTACAACCACGAAACCGCCATCGGCACGGTGGTCGACGCCCTGCTCGCCGAGGATCTGCCGTGCATTCTGGTGGACGATGCCAGCAGCAAATCCTGCGCGGCGGTGCTCGACGCCCTGGCCGAGCGCGAACGGGTTTATCTGGTGCGCCTCACTGCCAATCAGGGCAAGGGTGGCGCGGTGATGACCGGTCTGCGTGAAGCGGCGCGGCTGGGCTTCAGCCATGCCTTGCAGGTCGACGCCGACGGTCAGCACGACTTGCAGGATGTCGCGCGTTTCATCGAAGAATCCCGCGCTCACCCCGAGTCGCTGGTCTGCGGCTATCCGCTGTATGACGCCAGCGTGCCCAAGGGCCGTTTGTATGCGCGTTACCTGACCCATGTAATGGTGTGGATCAACACCTTGTCGCTGCAGATTCGCGATTCGATGTGCGGCTTCCGGGTGTATCCGCTGGAACCGACGCTGGGCGTGATCGACTCGGCGCGGATCGGCAAGCGCATGGATTTCGACTCGGACATTCTGGTGCGCCTGGCCTGGCGCAATCAGCCGATGCGCTGGTTGCAGACCAGCGTGCATTACCCGCTGGACGGCGTGTCGCACTTTCGCCTGTTCCACGACAACGTGCTGATCTCGAGCATGCACACGCGCCTGTTCTTCGGCATGTTGCTGCGCTTGCCCGTGATCCTCTGGCGACGGTGGCGTCCATGACCGTCGAGACCGACAAGAAGCACTGGGCCGACCGCGAAGAGCGCGGCAGTTTCCTGCTGATGAAATTCACCGCGTTCGCCGCCAAGGTTCTTGGTCGACGCCTGCTGAGCCCGTTGCTGTACGGCATCGTCCTGTACTTTTTCCTGTTCGGCCGCACTGCGCGGCGCAGTGCCTGGCAGTATCAGCAGCGCCTCGCCGACTGGAGCGGTCGCCACGAACTGCGTCCGACCCGGTGGCGGGTGTTCCGCCAGTTCATGGCCTTCGCCGATTCGCTGCTCGACAAGCTCGACGTGTGGAACGGCAAGCTGAAGATCGAGCAGATCGAAATCATCGACCCGGCGCTGTTGCGCAACCAGTTGCGCGGCAGTCGCGGGCAAATGCTGGTGGGCGCGCATCTGGGCAACCTCGAAGTGTGCCGGGCGCTGGCGGAGCTGGGCGAGAAAGTCACGATGAACGTGCTGGTGCACACCAAGCATGCCGAGCAGTTCAATCGCCTGCTGGGCGAGGCCGGGGCGACCAATCTGCGACTGATTCAGGTCAGCGAGCTGGACCCGGTGATCATGCTGCAACTGCACGAACGCCTGGAGCGCGGCGAGTGGCTGGCGATTGCCGGCGACCGCGTGCCACTGCATGGCGGGCGCAGCGTGACCGTGGACTTTCTCGGCCACCCGGCGCCGTTCCCGCAAGGGCCGTGGCTGCTGGCCGGCCTGCTGAAATGCCCGGTCAA
Organism: Pseudomonas sp. B7; assembly: GCF_016735645.1. NCBI lineage: Bacteria > Pseudomonadati > Pseudomonadota > Gammaproteobacteria > Pseudomonadales > Pseudomonadaceae > Pseudomonas > Pseudomonas sp. B7. The sequence goes on along the minus strand of NZ_JAERRE010000002.1, from coordinate 549,146 downwards.
CCTGCTGATGTGCCTCAAGCAGCCTGACGGCCACTATCGCCTGACCCTCGAGCCTTTCGCCGACGCCGTGGTGTGGTCACGCCGCGAGCGCGAACAGGTCATTCATCAGTGGGCGACCCGCTATGCGCAACGCCTGAGTCACTATTGCCTCGAAGCACCGTGCCAATGGTTCAACTTTTACCCATTCTGGAAAACCGATGACAACGCCAACTCCTGAGCCGGTTACCTTCGGCGAACGCCCTTTGCGCATCGAAGACGTGCTGGCTCTGGCCAACCGTCAGGCGCCCGTGCAGTTGCAGAGCGACGCGCCTTATCGCGAACGCATCGCCAAGGGCGCGCGGTTCCTCGATTCGCTGCTGGACAAGGAAGGCGTGATCTACGGCGTGACCACCGGTTACGGCGACTCCTGCGTGGTCGCGGTGCCGTTGCATCACGTCGAGGCGCTGCCGCGTCATCTCTACACGTTCCACGGTTGCGGACTGGGCAAACTGCTCGACCCCCAGGCCACTCGTGCAGTGCTCGCAGCGCGTTTGCAGTCGCTGTGCCACGGCGTGTCCGGGGTGCGCATCGAGCTGTTGGAACGTCTGCATGCCTTCCTTGAACACGACATTTTGCCGCTGATCCCTGAAGAGGGTTCGGTGGGCGCCAGCGGCGACCTGACGCCGTTGTCCTACGTCGCCGCAACCCTGTCCGGCGAGCGTGAAGTGATGTTCCGTGGCGAACGCCGCCAGGCTGCCGATGTGCACCGTGAACTGGGCTGGACGCCGCTGGTGCTGCGCCCGAAAGAGGCGCTGGCGCTGATGAACGGCACCGCCGTCATGACCGGCCTCGCCTGCCTGGCCTACGCCCGCGCCGATTACCTGCTGCAACTGGCCACCCGCATCACCGCGTTGAACGTGGTGGCGCTGCAAGGCAATCCGGAACACTTCGACGAGCGCCTGTTCGCCGCCAAGCCGCATCCGGGTCAGATGCAGGTGGCCGCGTGGCTGCGCAAGGATCTGGCAATCGACGCGCCGACCGCGCCGCTGCACCGCTTGCAGGATCGCTACTCGCTGCGCTGCGCACCGCATGTACTAGGCGTATTGGCCGACAGCCTGAACTGGCTGCGCTCGTTCATCGAAACCGAACTCAACAGCGCCAACGACAACCCGATCATCGACGCCGAAGCCGAGCGCGTGCTGCACGGCGGACACTTCTACGGCGGGCATATCGCGTTCGCCATGGACAGCCTGAAAAACCTCGTGGCCAACGTCGCCGACCTGCTCGACCGACAATTCGCGCTGCTGGTGGACGAGCGTTACAACCACGGTTTGCCGAGCAACCTGTCCGGCGCCAGCGCCGACCGCGCGATGCTCAACCACGGCTTCAAGGCCGTGCAGATCGGCGCCAGTGCCTGGACTGCCGAAGCGCTGAAAAACACCATGCCGGCCAGCGTGTTCTCACGCTCCACCGAGTGCCACAACCAGGACAAGGTGAGCATGGGCACCATCGCCGCCCGCGACGCCATTCGTGTGCTGGAGCTGACCGAACAGGTGGCCGCCGCCACACTGCTCGCGGCCAATCAGGGTGTATGGCTGCGCGGCCGTGATGAAGACGCTCGCCCACTGCCACCGTCGCTGGCCGCCATGCATGAACAACTGGCCCAGGACTTCCCGCCAGTGATCGAAGACCGTGCTCTGGAAGGCGAACTGCGTCTGTGCCTGCAACGCATCGCCGAGCAACACTGGAGGCTGCATGCGTAGTGCCGGAGTGCTTCACGCCGATACGGAAATCCTCGTGCCGTTCTTTGACGTCGACACCATGCACGTCGTCTGGCACGGCCATTACGTGAAATACCTGGAAGTAGCGCGTTGCGCGTTGCTCGACAGGATCGGCCACAACTACAACCAGATGGTCGACTCGGGCTACGCCTGGCCGGTGATCGACCTGCAATTGCGCTACGTGCGCGGCGCGGTGTTCGGTCAGCGGCTGAACGTGCGCGCCAGTCTGGTGGAGTGGGAGAACCGCCTGAAGATCCACTACCTGATCACCGATGCCCAGACCGGCGAACGCCTGACCCGCGCCAGCTCGGTTCAGGTCGCCGTCGAGATGAGCAGCCGCGAGATGCAACTGGCCTCGCCGAAAGTCTTCACCGATGCCGTGGAAAGGATGCTGCGATGAATGTGCTGTTGAAATCCCTCGGGGCCCTGGCGCTGCTGACGCTGTCGTCACTGGCCAACGCCTTCGACCTGCAACAGTTGAGCGAGCAACTGGCGAAACCGGACGTGATCCACGGCCAGTTCATCCAGGAAAAACACCTGCGCGCCCTGCCTCAGCCACTGATCAGCAAGGGCAGCTTCGTGCTGGCGAAAAACCACGGTTTGCTCTGGCTGCTGAAAACCCCGCTGCAACAGGATTACCGCATCAGCGCCAAGGGCATCGCCCGACGTGATGCCACCGGCTGGCAACTGCTGCCGAACAAGAGTGCCGGTGCCGAACAGAACCGACTGTTCCTCGCCGTGCTGCAAGGCGACAGCAGCGGTCTGCAACGGGATTTCGAACTGGCCCTGAGCGGCGATGCGCAGAAATGGCAACTGACCCTGACCCCGCGTTCGGTGCTGCTCAAGCAGGTCTTCAACCAGATCAACATCAGCGGCGGCACGTTGGTGAACACCATCGAACTGCTGGAAACCCAGGGCGACAGCACCGTATTGCGCATGCAGGACAGCACCGCCGGCCAACCTCTGAGCGACGCGGAGCAACATGACTTTGCCGAGTGAACGCAGGCTGCCCTGGCTGTTCCTGATCCTGCTGCTGGCGGTCGTCGCACTGGGCGCCTGGCAGTGGCGCGACGGCGCGCCGCTGTCGGCCAACCTGATGGAGCTGGTGCCCGGCACCCACCCGGACGCCCTCGAACTGCGCGCCGAACAACGCATGCAGGAACCGCTCAACCGCGACATGCTGGTGCTGGTCGGCCACACCGATCGCCAGCAAGCCGTCGCCATGGCCCAGACCCTGGGCGAGCAATGGCAGGCCAGCGGGTTGTTCGAAAAGGTCCAGTGGAACCTGCAGGCCGATCTGCCGGCCCTGCGCACGCAATTGCTGCAAGGGCGGCTGGCGATGCTCTCGGCGGATGACCGGCAACTGCTGACCGAACACCCCGACGCCTTCATCCAGCAACGGGTGCAGGCACTGTTCGACCCGTTCACCGGGTTCAGTCTGGTGCCGAGCCAGGACGACTGGCTGGGCCTGACCGGGCGCATCCAGAACAGCCAGCCACAACATGGCGCGGTGCAGCTGGACATCGGCAGCGGTGCGTTGATCGCCGACGCCGACGGCAAGAGCTGGGTGCTGCTGCGCGCACGCACCACCGGCAGCGCCTTCGACATGAATCAACCGCTGCAAGTCGCCGCCCTGCTGCAACACAGCCGTGAGCAAGCAGCTCGCGCCGACGTGCAACTGTTGGCCGCCAGCGGCTTGCTGTACGCCGCCAACGGTCAGCAGCAGGCGACCCGGGAAATGACCTGGGTCGGCGGCGGCGCCACCGTCGGCATCCTGTTGCTGTTGCTGCTCGCCTTCCGCCGCTGGCGGGTGCTGCTGGCGTTCATTCCGGTGCTGGTGGGCATGCTGTTCGGCGCGGTGGCCTGCGTCGCGCTGTTCGGGCACATGCATGTGATGACGCTGGTGCTCGGTTCGAGCCTGATCGGCGTGGCAGTGGATTACCCGCTGCACTACCTGTCCAAGAGCTGGAGCCTCAAGCCGTGGCACAGTTGGCCGGCGTTGCGCCTGACCCTGTCCGGGCTGACGTTGAGCCTGATCACCAGCGCCATCGGTTACCTGGCACTGGCCTGGACGCCCTTCCCGGCGCTGACCCAGATCGCCGTGTTCTCCGCCGCCGGTTTGCTCGGCGCCTACCTGTCGGCGGTTTGCCTGTTGCCGGCGCTGCTGAAAAACGTCGAACTGCGCCCGGCGCAATGGCCGCTGCAACTGGCCGAGCGCTTGGTGCGGTTGCGGGAAACCCTGCTCGAGCACGTCAGAACGCCGGTGTTGCTGGCCCTGCTGATCGCCTTCTGCGTCGGTGGCCTGCTGCAACTGGAGAGCAAGAACGACATTCGCCAGTGGGTCGGCGCGCCGCAACGCCTGACCGATGAGGCGCAGACCATCGCGCGGATTACCGGCTATCAGCCGACCAGCCAGTTCTTCCTGGTGCGCGCCGCCGATCAGCAGCAATTGCTGGAGCGGCAAGCGGCCCTGAGCGAGCGCCTGGATCAATTGGTCAACCTCGACAAGTTGCAGGGTTATCTGGCGCTCAATCAACTGGTCAGCCCGCCAGCTCAGCAGCAACAAGTGCGTGAGGCGCTGAGCAAGTTGCCGCAGTTCTGGCAGCCGTTGCTGGAGGTCGGCGTGCCGCTGGCGGCGCTGCAAACCGAGCTGCAACAGTTGCAGGCCCTGCCCGCCGAAGACATCGATGCGGCGCTGGCCGGCCCGCTCGGCGAGCCCTACCGCACGCTGTGGCTGGGGCCGACCGAGGACGGCGTGGCGGCGATGGTCAGCCTGCAAGGCCTGAACAATCCGTCGCTGCTGCGGGTGCAGGCGCTGGACCTGCCGGGCGTGACGCTGGTGGACCGGCTCGGCGATCTGAACAAGGTGTTCGCCCAGACTCAAGTCAGCGCCGCTGAACTGAAACTCGCCTCCTGCGTATTGATCGTACTGGTGCTGATGCTGCCGTTCGGTCTTGGTGGCGCACTGCGGATCGTCGCCCTGCCGCTGCTCGCTGCGCTGTGCAGCCTCGCCAGCCTGGGCTGGCTCGGTCAGCCGCTGACCCTGTTCAGCCTGTTCGGCCTGTTGCTGGTAACGGCGATCAGCGTCGACTATGCGATCCTCATGCGCGAGCAGGTCGGCGGCGCGGCCGTCAGCCTGCTCGGCACTTTGCTCGCAGCCGCCACCACCTGGCTGTCGTTCGGCCTGCTGGCGGTGTCGAGCACCCCGGCGGTGAGTAACTTCGGCCTGTCGGTGAGCCTCGGCCTGGCGTTCAGCTTCATGCTCGCGCCGTGGGCCGGGCGTCAGACCCATGCGGTTGCCGTCACGGAGCCTGCAGCATGATGGTGGTGATTTTCTGGCTGATGGCCCTGGCGCTGTTCTTCGTCGCCACCCGGGTCGGCCGGCACTTCGGGCTGATCCCGATTGTCAGTCAATTGCTGCTGGCCAGCTTCGGCCTGCCGCTGCTGATGTACTTCTGGATCGAGCCGGGCTGGCAACTCAACGGCGCCGCACTGATCGCGCCGGGCTGGTTGAAAAATCTCTACAGCCTGAGCTTCGCCCTGTTGCTGGGGCACATCCTCAGCGACGTGATCGACCTGCGCCTGGACCGTCAGAGCGTGAAGATCGCCCTGCCGAGTTTCGCCGTACCGTTCGCCTGCGGCCTGGCGACGGCGTACTGGCTGCTGCCGACACAACCGTGGATCAACTCGCTGGCCATCGGTCTGGTGTTCGCCATCACCGCGATCCCGGTGTTGTACCTGTACCTGCGCCACATCGACTACCCGCCCGCCGCCACCCGGCGCCTGGTGCAGACCGCGATCCTGATCGACCTGACTTGCTGGACGCTGTTCGGTCTCGCTCAGGGCAGCCTGCACCTGAGCAGTCTGTTGCTGCCGCTGGGGCTGGCCTGCGTGCCGGTGCTGCTGCGGGTGTTCGGCATACGCCGGCCATTGACCTACAGCCTCGGTTTTTTTGCGCTGTTGGTGCTGACCGAACACTACAAACTCAACGCACTGATTTTCGGCATCGGCTATCTGCTGTGCATGGCCGCGCTCAAGGTACCACTGGTGTTGCCGCTGCCGGCGCACTGGATGAACCGCTTGCAGACGTGGATCGCGATTCCGCTGATCCTGACTTTCGGCATCGTCCAGATCGACGTGCACAGCGCCCTCGCCAGCCTCGGCGCCGTGCAATGGGCGGCGCTGCTGCTGTTGCCGATCACCAGCAAAATCCTGGGCAACTGGCTCGGCCTCGGATGGGCCGGCGCGTCGTTCGCAGGCGCCAGTCGCTGGCGCGAAAGCGTGCTGCTGAACATTCGCGGCTTGAGCGAAATCGTCTTTCTCAACCTGCTGTTGCAACAACAACTCATCAGCCCGGCGCTGTACTTTGCGCTGATGCTGATGGGTCTGATCGCGACGCTGCTGCCGGCCTTCATCGGCCTGCACCGGGCGTCGCTGAACCCTATTGCCGTACCCAGGAGCTCACGTGCCAATCGTTGAAATGGAATCCCGTCAGGTCGTGATCATCGGCGCCGGCCCCTCCGGCGCCATCGCCGCCGCATTGCTCAAGCGCAAGGGGCACGACGTGCTGGTGATCGAGCGCCAGCATTTCCCGAGGTTCTCCATCGGTGAAAGCCTGCTCTGCCATTGCCTGGATTTCGTCGAAGAAGCCGGCATGCTCGAGGCGGTAAATGCCGCCGGGTTCCAGCGCAAGAACGGTGCGGCGTTTGCCTGGGGCGAGCGCTACAGCGCCTTCGATTTTGCTGACACCTTCACCGCCGGCAAGCCGACGACCCTGCAGGTGCAACGCGCCGACTTCGACAAGTTGCTGGCCGATCAGGCGGCGTTGCAGGGTGCGGAAATCCGCTATGGCGACGCGATTGTCAGCGTTGATTTCGAACGTCCGCGACCACAGCTGAATGTGCATCGCGAAGACGGCAGCGAGTACCGCGTCGAAGCTGATTTTGTGCTCGATGCCAGCGGCTACGGCCGCGTGCTGTCGCGCCTGCTCGACCTCGAAGCGCCGTCGAATTTCCCGGTTCGCCAAGCTGTCTTCACCCACGTCGAAGACCACATCGACCACCCCGGCTTCGACCGCGAGAAGATCCTCATCACCACCCACCCGCAGCACCGCGATATCTGGTTCTGGTCGATCCCGTTCAGCAACGGTCGCTGCTCGGTGGGCGTGGTGGCTGCCGCTGAACATTTCGCAGGTCGCGATGCCGACCTCGACGCCTGCCTGCGCGGGTTCATCGCCGAAACCCCGAGCCTGGCCAAAGTGCTGAACAACGCCGTATGGGATACCCCGGCGCGCACTCTCGGCGGGTATGCGGCCAACGTCAAAACCCTGCACGGCCCGGGCTTCGCGCTGCTGGGCAACGCGGCGGAATTTCTCGACCCGGTGTTCTCCTCGGGCGTGACCATTGCCATGCGTTCCGCGAGCATGGCCGCCGCAGTGCTGCACCGACAGCTGCAGGGCGAAACGGTGGACTGGCAACGGGAGTTCGCCGAGCCGCTGAAACGTGGGGTCGACACCTTCCGCTGCTACGTCGAAGGCTGGTACGCCGGCACCTTTCAGGACGTGATTTTCCACGAGCAAGGCTCGCCGGAAATCCGCCGCATGATCTGCTCGATCCTCGCCGGTTACGCCTGGGACGAACGCAACCCGTTCGTCAGTGAAGCGCGCCGTCGGCTGAAGATGATCTCCGAACTCTGTGCAAGGGACGACACATGAATTACCTGAGCGACAATTACGTCGAGGAAACCCGCTTCGGCTTCTGGTTCCTGCGCAGCCACACCTGGCAGCACCATGTGCTGCGGGTGGCAATCAACGATCTGCGCGGGCTGTTCAGCGAATCGTTGCCAGCCAGTCCGGTGCTGCTGGATGCCGGTTGCGGCCAGGGCAAGTCGTTCGGTCACCTGCGCCAGACCTTCGCACCGCAGCGCCTGATCGGGGTCGATGCCGATCCGCACAGCCTTGAACTGAGCGCCGCCGAGGCCGCGCGCCTGGGCTTCGACGTCGAGCTGATCGGCAGCGACTGTGCGACGCTCAATGTGCCGGACGCCAGCGTCGATCTGCTGTTCTGTCACCAGACGTTCCATCATCTGGTGGAGCAGGAAAAAGCCCTCGCCGAGTTCTATCGGGTGCTCAAGCCGGGCGGTTATCTGCTGTTCGCCGAGTCCACCGAGGCTTACATTGATACGTGGGTGATTCGCTGGCTGTTCCGTCATCCGATGCACGTGCAAAAGAGCGCGGCGCAGTACCTGGAGATGATTCGCCAGCAGGGTTTCGAGTTCGCCGAACAGAACGTTTCGTACCCGTATCTGTGGTGGAGCCGGTCGAAGGATTTCGGTCTGCTCGAACGTTTTGGATTGCGCCAGCCCAAGCCCTTTGGCCAGCGGGAAGAAACCTTGGTCAACGTAGTGGCCCGCAAACCTTTGAACGAGGCTGTCTGATGTTGCGTGTTCTGCTGCTCGCCTGCGTCCTGCTGCTCGGTGCCTGCGCCAGTCAGGCGCCGCTGCCGGCCGGCAACCCGAGCCTGCCGCTGCCGATGCAACTGCATATCGAGCGGCACCTGGCCGGACAACAGCAAGACTGGTTGCTGGTGATCCAGCGCGAAGGGCCGGGCATCCGCTGGTCGATGATGGATCCGCTGGGCATTCCCCAGGCGCGTCAGCAGTTGATCGACGGGCACTGGCAGGCCGACGGCCTGCTGCCGCCCAACCCGGAAGCCCGGGAGCTGTTCGCCGCGCTGCTGTTCGCCCTGACCCCCGCGGGCGAGCTGTCGCGCAACTACCCCGACGCGCAGCAACAGGGCGACCAACGTTCCCTGCCGGCGCGCTGGGACATCCGTTACACCCAACCCTTGAGCTTCGAATTGAACCTGCCACAAGGCCCGCACTATCGCGTAACGCCACTCGGTGAACCGACGTCATGACCGCCTACCTCAATGCCCTCGGCGTGATCTGCGCCCTGGGGCGCGACAAGCAAGCCGTGGCACGCAACCTGTTTGCCGGCGACTGCTCGGGCATGCGCCGCGAGTCCGGCTGGGTGCCGGAGCGCGAGCTGCCGGTGGCCGCCGTGCACGGCGATCTGGCGCCGATTCCCGAAGCGCTGGCCGACCAGCGCAGCCGCAACAATCAACTGTTGCTGGAAGCCGCGTTGCAGATTCGCGATGACATCGAGCAGGCGATCCAGACTTACGGCCGCGAGCGCATCGGCGTGGTGCTCGGCACCAGCACTTCGGGCATCGACGAGGCCAGCCGTGGCCTGGCGCACTACATTCGCGACCAGCAGTTCCCGGCCGATTACGACTACCGGCAACAGGAACTAGGCGCACCGGCGAACTTCCTCGCCGACTGGCTGCAACTGAGCGGCCCGACCTATGTGATTTCCACTGCCTGCACCTCCAGCGCTCGCGCCTTGATGAGCGCCCGACGCCTGCTCGATCTGGGCCTGTGCGACGCCGTGCTGTGCGGCGGTGTCGACAGCCTGTGCAAACTGACCCTCAACGGTTTCAGTGCGCTGGAAGCGGTGTCGGACGAGCGCTGCAACCCGTTTTCCGCCAACCGCAACGGCATCAACATCGGCGAAGCGGCGGTGCTGTTCGTGATGAGCAAAGAACGCGGCGCAGGGCCGGGCATCGCCTTGCTGGGCGCTGGCGCCAGCTCCGACGCGCACCACATTTCCGCACCGGAACCGACCGGCCGCGGCGCGCTGCAAGCGATGCAAAAAGCCCTCGATCAAGCCCACCTGCAAGCCGACGACATCAGCTACCTGAACCTGCACGGCACCGCGACCCAGCACAACGACGCCATGGAAAGCCAGGCCGTCGCCGCGCTGTTCGCCGACGGCGTGGCGTGTTCCTCGACCAAACCGATGACCGGCCACACCCTCGGTGCCGCCGGTGCACTGGAAGCAGCGTTCTGCTGGTTGAGCCTGAGTGCCGACAATCCCGACCACGCCTTGCCGCCGCACGTCTGGGACGGCCAGCCGGATCCCGACCTTCCACCGCTCAAGTGGGTGACCGCAAGCGAACGCCTGGCGTCCATTGCACCCCGCTACCTGATGAGCAACTCGTTTGCCTTCGGTGGCAATAACGTCAGCCTGATTATCGGAGACGCCCCATGACCCACTGGCCGCTCGCCGAATTGCTGCCCCACGCTGGCGACATGATCCTGATCGACCGGATCCTGAGCTTTGACGACGAACAGATCCACACCACGCTCACCGTCCGGCCCGGCGGCCTGTTCAGCCTGCCCGACGGCAGCCTGCCGGCGTGGGTCGGCGTTGAGCTGATGGCGCAAAGCGTCGCCGCGTTTGCCGGCTGCCATGCGCGGCAGAAAGGCAACCCGGTGGAGCTGGGCTTTCTGCTCGGCACACGCAAGTTCGAATGCAATGTCGCGGCCTTTCCGGTTGGCAGCGAACTGACCATCCATGGCCTGCGCTCGCTGGAAGACGACAACGGCATGGGTGTATTCGAATGCCATATCAATGCGCCCGGCATCGAGGCCAGCGCCCGGTTGAACGTGTTCCGCCCGCCCCAGGCAGCGGACTATCTGGAACAATCCAAGGAGTCGAACGATGACTGAATCCATCCTGGTCACCGGCTCCAGCCGTGGCATCGGCCGCGCCATCGCCCTGCGCCTGGCCAGCGCCGGCCACGATATCGTCCTGCATTGCCGCAGCGGCGTGACGGAAGCACAAGCAGTGAAAGCCGAAGTCGAAGCCCTCGGCCGCACCGCGCGCATCCTGCAATTCGACGTGGCGGATCGCGAAACCTGCAAAGCCATCCTCGAAGCCGACGTTGAAGCCCACGGTGCCTACTACGGCGTGGTGCTCAATGCCGGGCTGACCCGCGACGGTGCCTTTCCGGCCCTGAGCGACGATGACTGGGACGTGGTGCTGCGCACCAACCTCGACGGTTTCTACAACGTCCTGCACCCGGTGATGATGCCGATGATCCGCCGCCGCGCCGCTGGTCGCATCGTTTGCATCACCTCGGTTTCGGGGCTGATCGGCAACCGTGGCCAGGTCAATTACAGCGCCTCGAAGGCCGGCGTGATCGGCGCGGCAAAGGCGTTGGCGATCGAACTGGCCAAGCGCAAAATCACGGTGAATTGCGTCGCGCCCGGTCTGATCGATACCGCCATGCTCGATGAAAACGTGCCGGTGGAAGAACTGCTGAAAATGATCCCCGCACAACGCATGGGCACGCCTGAAGAGGTGGCCGGTGCGGTGAATTTCCTGATGTCGGCGGAAGCGTCGTACATCACCCGCCAGGTGCTGGCGGTCAACGGAGGCTTGTGCTGATGAAGCGCGTCGTCGTCACCGGCATGGCCGGCATTACCTCGCTGGGCAGCGACTGGGACACCATCGCCGGCAATTTCGCCGCCAACCGCAGCGGCATCCGCCGGATGGACGAGTGGGATCGCTTCAGCGAGCTCAACACGCGCCTGGCCGGGCCTATCGATGATTTCCAGGTGCCGGCGCACTGGACCCGCAAACAGCTGCGCAGCATGGGCCGTGTCTCGCGGCTGGCTGTCGGCGCGGCGGAAAAAGCGCTGGCCGATGCCGGCCTGCTCGGCGACGAATCGATCAAGGACGGGCGCATGGGCGTGGCCTGTGGTTCGTCCACCGGCAGCACCGACGAGATCAAGGCGTTCGGCAACATGCTGCTCAACTCGGTGGCCGAAGGCCTCAACGCCAACTCCTACGTGCGCATGATGCCGCACACCACGGCGGCGAACATCAGCATCTTCTTCGGCCTCACTGGCCGCTTGATCCCGACCTCCAGCGCCTGCACCAGTGGCAGCCAGGGCATAGGCTACGCCTACGAGGCGATCAAATTCGGACGCCTGCCGCTAATGCTCGCCGGTGGCGCCGAAGAGCTGTGCCCGACCGAAGCCATGGTGTTCGACGCGCTGTACGCCACCAGCCTGAAAAACGATGCGCCACACACCTCGCCACGCCCGTACGACAAGGGCCGCGACGGTCTGGTGATCGGTGAAGGCGGCGGCATGCTGGTGCTTGAAGAACTGGAACATGCCCTGGCGCGCGGTGCGCACATTCACGCCGAGATCGTCGGTTTCGGCAGCAACGCCGACGGCCAGCACACCACCCGCCCCGAACAGATCACCATGCGCCGGGCAATGGAACTGGCGCTGGAAGATGCAGGCCTTGCGCCGGACGTCATCGGCTACGTCAACGGCCACGGCACCGCCACCGAACAGGGCGATGTCGCTGAAACCCTGGCCACCAGTGCCCTGTTCGGCGAACGCATGCCGATCAGCTCGCAAAAGAGCTTCCTGGGCCACACCCTCGGCGCCTGCGGGGCGCTGGAGTCGTGGTTCAGCATCGAGATGCTCAACCGCGACCTGTACGTGCACACGCTCAACCTCGACGAGGTCGACCCGCACTGCGGCAAACTCGACTACCTGCGCGGCGAGTTCCGCCAGATGAGCCACGAATACGTGATGAACAACAACTTCGCTTTCGGCGGGGTCAACACCTCGCTGATTTTCCGTCGCTGGTCACAACCGAATTAATCCAGGTCAAGGAGACCTCCATGCACTTCAAGAAACTCGCTGCCACCCTGCTCATCTGCGCCATGCCGGCCGTCAGCCAGGCCCGTGACACGGCGGTCTACCTGCCGTTCGACAAGGCCGTCGCCGAAGCGACCCGCACCGGCAAGATCGACGGCAGCGTGAAGTTCTATCTGGCGGGCAACGCCCCGGCTGGCAAGGTCACTGTCGTCAGCCCCGGCGCCGTGACCAACAAGAAGACCAACGCCTTCAACAAGTCCGACCAGGAAGCCTGCGAGTGGGTCGTGCAATCGGCGATCATCAGCCTGCACCAGGCCGCAAAAAACGCTGGCGCCAACGCCGTGACCAACATCGTCAGCTTCTACAAGAGCAACGAGCGCAAGGATGCGAAAACCTACGAATGCCACGCGGGCGCCATCATGGCGGGCGTAGCGTTGAAGGGCGATCTGGCGACGGTTCAGTAACGGCCGGAAACGACAAAGGGCGCCTTTCGGCGCCCTTTTCAATTCAGATCATGTGCTGGCATGCAACTTCAGCCCCAGCGCTTTCATGACTTTGAGGATCGTTCCAAACTCGGGATTTACCTCGCCTGACAGTGCGCGATATATGGCGTCTACACTCGTCATACCCATGATTTGCTGCGCGTTACGTCAAGGAGATGACCATGCAAGCGAAAGCCCTGATCGCTGCCGCCCTTTTCAGCCTGCTCCCCAGTGCCAGCCACGCCACCAATCTGATGTACATGCCGTTCGAAACCGTCGTGTCGGATGCAATGCGCGCCGGGCGGCTGGATGGCAGTGTGAAGTTTTATCTGGTCGGCAACGGACCTCAGGGCACTCAGCGGTTGTTACAACGCGGGGTGGTCAGCGACTTGAAGACCAACGGCTTCAACAAGAGCGATCACGACTCGTGCGAGTGGGTGTTGCAGTCGAATCTGATTGCGCTGCAGGCCGAGGCCAAGCGTGTCGGGGCGAATGCGGTGACCAACATCGTCAGCTACTACGACCAGCATGTGCGCAAGGATCTGAACACTTACGAATGTCGGGCCGGCATCTTTGTCACGCGGGTGGCGTTGAAGGGTGATCTGGTGCGGCTGCCCTGATCAACCGGCTTCGACCTTGCGCGTGAGCAGTTCGACAAACGCCTTGGCCATCGGCGATTTCTGGTCCTTGCGCTGCACCAGCCACACCGCCGTCACGGCCTCGGGATCGAGCAGCGGTCGATAGACCACGCCGTCGATGCGCATCCGCTGATACGACGCCGGCATGACTGACACGCCCAGGCCGGCTGCCACCAGACCGATGATGGTCATTGCTTCGCCGGCCTCCTGGGCAAAGTGCGGACTGAATCCCGCGTCGCGGGCCAGGCTGATCAACTGTGAATACAGACCACTGCCGTAACTGCGCGGGAAAAACACGAACGGCTCCAGGGCCAGCGCCGAGAGGAACAGCCCTTCTTCAGAGCCCTGCGCCAGCGGATGTTTGGAGCTGAGCACCGCCACCAAGGGCTCGCGCATCAGTTCGACCACGCTGAGCGAATCCGGCAAACCCAGCGGGCGCATGATGCCGACTTCGATCGATTCGTCCACCAACGCGTCGGCCACCATGGTGCTGCTCATCTCACGCAGATTCAGGTGCACAGCCGGGAAACGCTGACGGAAGGAAAATATCGCCTGGGGAATGGTCGAGTTGAACGGCGCCGATGAGGTAAAGCCGATCTTCAGCTCACCCAACTCACCAAGTTGCGCGCGGCGAGCCACGTCGGCCGCTTTATCGACTTGCGCGAGCACCAGCCGCGCTTCCTCCAGAAACAGTCGCCCGGCCTCGCTGAGCTCGACCCGACGATTGGTCCGCTCGAACAGTCGCGCGCCGACTTCCTGTTCCAGCGCCTGGATCTGCTGGCTCAGCGGTGGCTGGGAGATGCCCAGCACCTGTGCGGCGCGGCCGAAGTGCAGTTCTTCGGCGACGGCGATGAAGTAGCGCAGATGACGTAATTCCATGGGCACCCCATTAGGTCGTTAAAGCTATCAAACAGGTCGAACAATATATTGGATAGAAACATTAGCCAGCTATATGATTTTTTCATTGCCTGTCTGCCCGCGCCCTCCGAGGTCTGATGTGAAAACCGCCGTCGCTCCACTGGCCCATGAAGTCCCGCCCGCTGCGGCGGACGATGTGATGACCGAACTGCAAGAGATCTACATCGAGAAAGGCACGCCCGCGTTCATGCGCACGGTGCTCGCGCTGTTCAGCGGAGGCTTCGCCACCTTCGCCCTGCTGTACTGCGTGCAGCCGATGATGCCGCTGCTGTCCCACGAGTATTCGATCAACGCTGCGCAGAGCAGCCTGATCCTGTCGGTGGCCACCGGCATGCTGGCGTTCGGTCTGCTGATCACCGGCCCGATTTCCGATCGGGTCGGGCGCAAACCGGTGATGGTCGCCGCGCTGTTTGCTGCTGCGCTATGCACCATCGCCAGTTCGATGATGCCGAGCTGGCACGGCGTCTTGATCATGCGCGCGCTGACCGGGCTGTCATTGAGTGGCCTGGCGGCGGTGGCGATGACGTACCTGAGCGAGGAAATCCATCCGCAGCACATCGGTCTGGCGATGGGTCTGTACATCGGCGGCAACGCGATTGGCGGGATGAGCGGGCGGTTGATCACCGGTGTGCTGATCGACTTCGTCAGCTGGCACACGGCGATGATGGTGATCGGCGGTCTGGCGCTGATCGCGGCGGCGGTATTCTGGAAAATCCTGCCGGAATCGCGCAACTTCCGCTCCCGCTCGCTGCATCCGCGCAGCCTGCTCGACGGCTTCACCATGCATTTTCGCGATGCCGGCCTGCCGCTGCTGTTCCTTGAGGCGTTCGTGCTGATGGGTGCGTTCGTCACCCTGTTCAACTACATCGGTTACCGCCTGCTGGCCGAGCCGTATCACATGGATCAAGTGTTCGTGGGACTGCTGTCGGTGGTGTACCTGTCGGGCATCTACAGCTCGGCGAAAATCGGTTCGCTGGCCGACAAACTGGGACGCCGCAAAGTGCTGTGGGCCACCATCGCCCTGATGTTCGCCGGCCTCGCCCTGACCATGTTCACACCGCTGCCGCTGGTGATCATTGGCATGCTGATCTTCACCTTTGGCTTCTTCGGCGCCCACTCGGTGGCCAGCAGCTGGATCGGCCGCCGGGCGCTCAAGGCCAAGGGCCAGGCGTCGTCGTTGTACCTGTTCAGCTATTACGCCGGGTCGAGCATCGCCGGGACAGCGGGCGGGGTGTTCTGGCACATGGCCGGGTGGAACGGGATTGGCCTGTTCATCGGCGCGCTGTTGCTGGTGGCGCTGCTGGTGGCGTTGAAACTGGCGAAGCTGCCGCCGCTGGGTGGCGTCAAAGCCTGATTCACGCCCACAAAAACGCCCGGCATAAGCCGGGCGTTTTTGTTTTCTAGCATTAGAGCTGAGCGTCGATTACTCGTGATACTGCGCCGACAACTCATGCACCGCACGCAGGAACGCGCCAGCGTGTTCCGGATCGACTTCCGGCGTGATGCCGTGGCCGAGGTTGAACACGTGGCCGCTGCCTTTGCCGTAACTGGCGAGGATGCGCCCGACTTCGGTGCGGATCGCTTCCGGCTTGGCGTAGAGCACGGTCGGGTCCATGTTGCCTTGCAGTGCCACCTTGTCGCCAACGCGAGCGCGGGCGTTGCCAATGTCGCAGGTCCAGTCCAGGCCCAGTGCGTCGGCACCAGCCTCGGCGATGCTTTCCAGCCACAGGCCGCCGTTCTTGGTGAACAGGATCACCGGCACCTTGCGACCGTCGTGCTCGCGGATCAGGCCGCTGACGATTTTCTTCATGTAGGCCAGTGAGAATTCCTGATATGCCGCCGCCGACAGGTTGCCGCCCCAGGTATCGAAGATCTGCACCGCTTGCGCACCGGCCTGGATCTGGCCGTTCAGGTACGAAGTCACCGACTGCGCCAGTTTGTCCAGCAGCAGGTGCATGGCTTGTGGGTTGTCGTAGAGCATCGCCTTGGTCTTGCGGAAGTCTTTCGACGAGCCGCCTTCGACCATGTACGTGGCGAGAGTCCACGGGCTGCCGGAGAAACCGATCAGCGGTACACGGCCATTCAGTTCGCGGCGGATGGTGCTGACCGCGTCCATCACGTAGCCGAGGTCTTTGTGCGGATCCGGGATCGGCAGGGCTTCGATGTCGGCCAGGGTGCTGACGACTTTCTTGAAGCGCGGACCTTCACCGGTCTCGAAGTACAGGCCCTGGCCCATGGCATCGGGAATGGTGAGGATGTCGGAGAACAGGATCGCCGCGTCCAGTTGCGGATAGCGGTCCAGCGGTTGCAGCGTGACTTCGCAGGCGAATTCCGGATTCATGCACAGGCTCATGAAATCACCGGCCTGGGCGCGGCTGGCGCGGTATTCCGGCAGGTAGCGGCCGGCCTGGCGCATCATCCACACTGGGGTGACGTCTACGGGTTGCTTGAGCAGGGCGCGGAGGAAACGGTCGTTCTTCAGGGCAGTCATGTCGGCATCCGGAAAAAAAGTGCGGGCATTTTCTCAGAGCGCGACGCAAAAGGCACGGATGCAGGTCAGCCTTTTGTCTATCGGGTCAATTTGTCGCAATGATTTCGCGGATTTCAGCAACACCCTGAAAACAATGTGGGAGCTGGCAAGCCAGCTCCCACAGGTGTTGCGGTGGAACTTCGAACCGGGTTTAGACGCCCAGGTAATCCAGGATCCCTTCAGCCGCATTGCGGCCTTCGAAGATCGCCGTCACCACCAGGTCGGAACCGCGCACCATGTCGCCACCGGCGAAGATTTTCGGGTTGCTGGTCTGGTGCTTGTACTGACCTTGCTCGGGCGCAACGACGCGGCCCTGGCTGTCGGTCTGGATCTCGAACTGCTCGAACCACGGCGCCGGGCTCGGGCGGAAACCGAACGCGATGACCACGGCATCGGCCGGGATGATCTCTTCGGAGCCCGGGATCGGCTCGGGGCTGCGACGGCCACGAGCATCCGGTTCGCCGAGACGGGTCTCGACCACTTTCACGCCTTCGACCTTGTCTTCGCCGACGATGGCGATCGGCTGGCGGTTGTAGAGGAATTTCACGCCTTCTTCCTTGGCGTTTTTCACCTCTTTGCGCGAGCCAGGCATGTTCGCTTCGTCACGACGATAGGCGCAGGTCACCGATTTGGCGCCCTGGCGGATCGACGTGCGGTTGCAGTCCATCGCCGTGTCGCCGCCGCCCAGCACCACAACTTTCTTGCCCTTCATGTCGACGAAATCTTCCGGCGACTTTTCAAAGCCCAGGTTGCGGTTGACGTTGGCGATCAGGAAATCCAGCGCGTCATAAACGCCCGGCAGATCCTCACCGGCAAAACCGCCCTTCATGTAGGTGTAGGTGCCCATGCCCATGAACACGGCATCGTATTCGGCGAGCAGTTGCTCCATGGTCACGTCCTTGCCGACCTCGGTGTTGAGGCGGAACTCGATGCCCATGCCGGTGAAGACTTCGCGGCGATTGCTCAGTACGGTCTTCTCAAGCTTGAATTCGGGGATGCCGAAGGTCAGCAGACCGCCAATTTCCGGGTTCTTGTCGAACACCACCGGCGTCACGCCGCCGCGCACCAGCACGTCGGCACACCCTAGACCCGCCGGGCCCGCGCCGATGATCGCGACACGCTTGCCGGTCGGTTTGACCTTGGACATGTCCGGGCGCCAGCCCATGGCGAACGCGGTGTCGGTGATGTACTTCTCGACCGAACCGATGGTCACCGCGCCGAAGCCGTCGTTGAGGGTGCACGCACCCTCGCACAGACGATCCTGCGGGCACACCCGGCCGCAGACTTCCGGCAGGGTGTTGGTCTGGTGCGACAGCTCGGCGGCCTGGAGGATGTTGCCCTCGGCCACCAGCTTCAGCCAGTTCGGAATGAAGTTGTGCACCGGGCACTTCCATTCGCAATACGGGTTGCCGCAACCCAGACAGCGGTGAGCCTGGTCGGCCGACTGCTGGGGTTTGAACGGTTCGTAGATTTCCACGAACTCTTTCTTGCGTTGACGCAACAGTTTCTTCTTCGGATCCTTGCGCCCGACATCGATGAACTGGAAGTCGTTATTCAGACGTTCAGCCATTGTTAAAACCTCATCAAACTCTTCAGGCGCATATCACTGCGGGTTGGCACGGGTGCTGGAAAGCAACGACTTCAGGTTGGCAGCCTTCGGCTTGACCAGCCAGAAACGACGCAGGTAGTCATCGAGGTTCTCGGCGAGCTCACGACCCCACTCGCTGTCGGTTTCCGCGACGTACTCGTTCAGCACGTTCTGCAGGTGGCTGCGGTAGGCTTCCATCGCCTCGCCGCTGATCCGCTGGATTTCCACCAGTTCGTGGTTGACCCGGTCAACGAAGGTGTTGTCCTGGTCGAGCACGTAGGCGAAACCGCCGGTCATGCCAGAGCCGAAGTTGTAACCGGTCTTGCCCAGAACGCAGACAAAACCACCGGTCATGTACTCACAGCAGTGATCGCCAGTGCCTTCCACAACCGTGTGGGCACCGGAGTTGCGCACGGCAAAACGCTCGCCTGCGGTGCCGGCGGCGAACAGCTTGCCGCCCGTGGCGCCGTACAGGCAGGTGTTGCCGATGATGGCGCTTTCCTGAGTCTTATAAACGCTGCCCTTCGGCGGCACGATGGTCAGCTTGCCACCGGTCATGCCTTTGCCGACGTAGTCGTTGGCGTCGCCTTCCAGGTACATGTTCAGACCGCCGGCGTTCCACACGCCGAAGCTCTGACCTGCGGTGCCCTTGAAGCGGAAGGTGATCGGCGCTTTCGCCATGCCCTGGTTGCCGTGCTTGCGCGCGATTTCGCCGGAGATCCGTGCGCCGATCGAACGGTCGCAGTTACAGATATCCAGATCGAACTCGGCGCCGCTGAGGTCGTTGATCGCCGACGTCGCCATCTCGACCATTTTCTCGGCCAGCAGGCCCTGGTCGAAGGGCGGGTTGCGCTCGACGCCGCAGAACTGAGGCTTGTCCGCCGGGATGTGATCGCTGCCCAGCAGCGGAGTCAGATCCAGGTGATGCTGCTTGGCGGTCTGGCCTTCGAGGACTTCCAGCAGATCGGTACGGCCGATCAGCTCTTCGAGGGAGCGCACGCCGAGCTTGGCCAGCCACTCACGGGTTTCTTCGGCGACGTAGGTGAAGAAGTTCACCACCATGTCGACGGTGCCGATGTAGTGATCCTTGCGCAGCTTCTCGTTCTGGGTCGCGACGCCGGTGGCGCAGTTGTTCAGGTGGCAGATACGCAGGTATTTGCAGCCCAGCGCGATCATTGGCGCGGTACCGAAGCCGAAGCTTTCGGCGCCGAGGATCGCAGCCTTGATCACGTCGAGGCCGGTTTTCAGGCCGCCATCGGTCTGTACCCGAACCTTGCCGCGCAGGTCGTTGCCGCGCAGGGTCTGGTGGGTTTCGGCCAGGCCGAGTTCCCACGGAGCGCCAGCGTATTTGATCGAGGTCAGCGGCGAAGCACCGGTGCCACCGTCGTAGCCGGAGATGGTGATCAAGTCGGCATAGGCCTTGGCCACACCGGCGGCGATGGTGCCGACGCCTGCTTCAGCCACGAGTTTCACCGAGACCAGCGCCTTCGGGTTGACCTGTTTCAGGTCAAAGATCAGCTGCGACAAGTCTTCGATCGAATAGATGTCGTGGTGCGGCGGTGGCGAAATCAGGGTCACGCCTGGCACTGCGTAACGCAGTTTGGCGATCAGCCCGTTCACTTTACCGCCCGGCAGTTGCCCGCCCTCGCCCGGCTTGGCGCCCTGTGCGACCTTGATCTGCAACACTTCGGCGTTGACCAGGTATTCCGGGGTCACCCCGAAACGGCCGGTCGCGACCTGCTTGATTTTCGAGCTCTTGATAGTGCCGTAGCGCGCCGGGTCTTCGCCGCCTTCGCCGGAGTTGGAACGCGCACCGAGGCGGTTCATGGCTTCGGCCAGGGCTTCGTGAGCTTCCGGCGACAGGGCGCCCAGCGAGATACCGGCGGAGTCGAAGCGCTTGAGCACCGATTCCAGCGGTTCCACTTCACTGATGTCCAGCGGCGTGTCGAGAGTCTTGACCTTGAACAGGTCGCGGATCATCGACACCGGACGGTTGTCCACCAGCGAGGTGTATTCCTTGAATTTGGCGTAGTCGCCCTGCTGCACGGCGGCTTGCAGGGTGTTGACCACATCCGGGTTGTACGCGTGATATTCGCCACCGTGGACGAACTTCAGCAGACCGCCCTGCTGGATCGGCTTGCGCGGACTCCAGGCTTCGGTGGCCAGTGCTTTCTGCTCGGCTTCGATGTCGACGAAACGCGCCCCTTTGATACGGCTCGGCACGCCACGGAAGCTCAGCTCGCAAACTTCCTCGGACAGGCCGATCGCTTCGAACAACTGAGCACCGCGATACGACGCGATGGTCGAGATGCCCATCTTCGACAGGATCTTCAACAGACCTTTGGTGATGCCTTTGCGGTAGTTCTTGAACACCTCGTAGAGGTCGCCCAGCACTTCACCGGTACGGATCAGGTCACCCAGCACTTCGTACGCCAGGAACGGATAGACCGCCGAGGCGCCGAAACCGATCAGCACCGCGAAATGGTGCGGATCGCGTGCAGTGGCGGTTTCCACCAGGATGTTGGAGTCGCAGCGCAGGCCTTTTTCGGTCAGGCGGTGGTGCACCGCGCCGGTGGCCAGCGAGGCGTGGATCGGCAGTTTGCCCGGAGCGATATGGCGGTCGCTCAGGACGATCTGGGTACGACCGGCACGCACGGCTTCTTCAGCCTGATCGGCGACGTTGCGGATCGCCGCTTCGAGGCCGACGCTTTCGTCGTAATTGAGGTCGATGATCTGCCGCTCGAAACCCGGGCGGTCTAGATTCATCAGCGAGCGCCACTTGGCCGGGGAAATGACCGGCGAGCTGAGGATCACGCGCGAGGCGTGTTCCGGCGACTCCTGGAAGATGTTGCGCTCGGCACCGAGGCAGATCTCCAGCGACATCACGATCGCTTCACGCAGCGGGTCGATCGGCGGGTTGGTCACCTGCGCGAACTGCTGGCGGAAATAGTCGTACGGCGTGCGCACGCGCTGGGACAGCACGGCCATCGGCGTGTCGTCGCCCATCGAGCCGACGGCTTCGTAGCCTTGTTCGCCAAGCGGACGCAGTACCTGATCGCGCTCTTCGAACGTGACCTGATACATCTTCATGTACTGCTTGAGCTGATCGACGTCGTAGAAAGCCGAACCGTGATCGTTGTCTTCCATGGTCGCCTGGATGCGCAGGGCATTCTTGCGCAGCCATTGCTTGTACGGATGACGGGATTTGAGACGGTTGTCGATTGCGTCGGTGTCGAGGATCTGCCCGGTTTCGGTGTCCACGGCGAAGATCTGGCCCGGGCCGACACGGCCCTTGGCGAGCACGTCTTCAGGCTGGTAGTTCCAGACGCCGATTTCCGACGCGAGGGTGATGAAACCGTTCTTGGTGGTGACCCAGCGTGCCGGGCGCAGACCGTTACGGTCGAGCAGGCACACCGCGTAGCGGCCGTCGGTCATGACCACGCCGGCCGGGCCGTCCCACGGCTCCATGTGCATCGAGTTGTACTCGTAAAACGCACGCAAATCCGGGTCCATGGTTTCGACGTTCTGCCACGCTGGCGGAATGATCATCCGCACGCCACGGAACAGGTCGATGCCGCCCGTCACCATCAGTTCGAGCATGTTGTCCATGCTCGATGAGTCGGAACCGACACGGTTGACCAGCGGGCCGAGTTCTTCCAGATCCATCAGATCGTTGGTGAACTTGGTCCGACGGGCCTGCGCCCAGTTGCGGTTGCCGGTGATGGTGTTGATCTCGCCGTTGTGGGCAAGGAAGCGGAATGGCTGAGCCAGCGGCCATTTCGGCAGGGTGTTGGTGGAGAAGCGCTGGTGGAACACGCAGATCGCGGTTTGCAGGCGTTGGTCACCCAGGTCCGGATAGAACGCGGCCAGGTCGGCCGGCATCATCAGGCCTTTATAGATGATGGTCTTGTGGGAAAAGCTGCAGATGTAGTGGTCGGTGTCGGCGGCGTTGGCCACGGACGAACGACGACGGGCGCTGAACAGCTTGACCGCCATGTCCTGATCGCTCAGGCCTTCGCCGCCGATGTACACCTGCTCGATCTGCGGCAGGCGCTCAAGGGCCAGGCGGCCGAGGACGCTGGTGTCGATTGGTACTTTGCGCCAGCCGATCAGTTGCAGGCCTTCGGCCAGGATCTCGCGGTTCATGTTCTCGCGAGCGGCTTCGGCCTTGGCCGGATCCTGATTGAAGAAGACCATGCCCACGGCATATTGCTTGGGCAGCTCGACGCTGAAGGTTTCCTGGGCAATGGCACGCAGGAACGCGTCGGGCTTTTGAATCAGCAGACCGCAACCGTCACCGGTCTTGCCGTCGGCATTAATCCCACCGCGGTGGGTCATGCAGGTCAGGGCCTCAATGGCCGTTTGCAAAAGGGTATGACTGGGCTCGCCCTGCATATGGGCTATCAGGCCGAAACCGCAGTTATCCTTGAATTCATCTGGTTGGTACAGACCTGCTTTCATAGACACTTTCTCACCAGGCTGCCTCTTACCGAGGCAAATTTCTTTTCAATTCAACCACTTGCTTGCCGCGCCGAACGTACGCCGGCTTTGCGGGGGCAAAAGGGTGGTCATTGTACACAGCGACACAGAGGCTCACAAATTTGACGACGAAATGTCGCAAATTCATGTCGCATTTGTGAAAGGTTTAAAGCGATCTGCTGTGCTAGTCAAAACTTTTTTAATTTTGACCGCAACGACTCAAAGACTACTGTGACGCAGACACCACAAGGCACGCGGTCTGTAGAGAAGACGGCGCGCACTTGTAGAGATTTTGAGGTGCTTGGAGAGGCGGCCTGGGTAAGGCCGCCGAATCTTCAGCGAGTTGTTGCCAGTTCCTGTTGGACGCTGGCGACAGTGCGAGGCCAAGGTTTACCAGCCTGAACCTTCGCTGGCAAGGCCTTGATGGCAGAAACGGCTGCATCACGATTGGCGAAGTTGCCGTAGGTGATCACGTAGAGAGGCTTGCCGTTGAGGACTTTCTTGAAATAACGGTACTCGCCGCCCTGCTCCTTGACGAAGTTTTGCGCGGTCGCTTCGGAGCTGGTACCGAGGATCTGCACCACGTAGTTGCTGGTCGGCTGACCGGCGTACCAGCTGCCACCGGCAGCCTTGGCGACGGTGACCGGCTTCTCGGCAGGTTTCGCGGCGGCAACAGGCTTGGCAGGTGCCGGAGCCGGTTTGGCCACTGGAGCGGCCGGAGCAGGCTTGGCGGTCGCGACCTGGGTCGGCGCCGGGGTCGGCTTGGCCGCCGGGACTGGAACCGGAACCGGTGTCGGCGCAGGGCCGGCCTGAACGCCCGCAGGTGGCGCGGTGGTGGTCACGGTCGGTGGCGTGTTGCTGGAACCTTCGACCGGCACGCCGTCGTCGCCTTCAGTGATGCCCCCAGCGGCTTCAGCCAGCGGACCGCGCATTACCGGCTGCGAGTTGCCGACCAATGGCAGCGGCATCGGCTGGGTATTGCCGTTGAATTCGACGGACGGTGCGCCACCCGCTTGCGGCGCACCCTGGCCCAAGGGCAGTTGCGCCTGCTCGTTGGCCGGCGCACCGGTGGTCGGTGCCTTGTTGCGACCCGGCATCAGCCAGGCGGCAGCGACCGCGACCACAACGACGGCGGAGATCGCCAATACGTGTTTCTTCGGCATGTTGAACCCCATACTTGGACGCTTGACCGCAGAGCGGCTGGCAATCATGACTTCGATCAGAGCATCGCGAGCGACCTGGTTGATGTTGCCCGGCCAACCCTCTGAGCTTTCGTGAATATCAGAGATCTGATCCGCGGTGAAAAGTTCGACACCGCGGCCGGCGCCTTCGAGCCGCTGGTCAAGATACTCGCGGGTTTCTTCTTCGGTGTACGGCTGCAGTTCGATGACGTGAAAGCGCTCTTCCTCAAGGTGCAAAGCCTCGAGCTGCGCGATCAGTGACGACTCGCCGAACAGGAACACATGCGGGCGACCTTCCGGCGCGCCGGCGCCCAGCGCCATCAGTGCTTCAAGCGCGGACTCGTCGAGCTGCTCGGCATCATCCACCAGCAGATAGACTTCCTGACCGGTCAGCGCGAGCTGCACGACCTGATCGAGGATCGCCCCGACTTCGGCCTGGGCCACATCCAGCGCCTGGGCAATCTGACGCAGCACACCGGCTCCATCGCCTGCGCCACGGGCGGAAACGACGACGCTCTGCACCGATTGCTTGTTGGTGCTGGCCACCAGCGCCTGACGCAGCAGGGTCTTGCCGCTACCCTGCGGGCCGGTGACCACCAGCAGCAACTGGCTGTAACGCGCCAGATGATGCAGCTGACCCAGCACCGGCTTGCGCTGGGCCGGGAAGAATTTGAAGCCCGGCACCCGCGGCGCGAAAGGGTCGTGACTTAACTGGAAATGGCCGAGGAACGCCTCGTCGGCATGCAAACTAGTCATCGGAATCTTATTAACCTTTAAGCTGAGCCAGAGCGCGGTAATCCGCTCCCAGCGTGGCCTGTAGAACCTCTTTCGGATAATCGTCGGTCACCACCGCTTCGCCCATCCGGCGCAGCAGCACCAGGCGCAAGCGACCGTCGATCACTTTTTTGTCAATTGCCATGTGTTCAAGAAAATCGGCTTCGGTCATCTCTTCCGGCGGGATCACCGGCAGACCGGCACGCTGGAACAGGCGGATGCCGCGATCACGCTCCTGCTCGCTGATCCAGCCCAGGCGCGCGGACATTTCCAGCGCCATCACGGTGCCAGCGGCGACCGCTTCACCATGCAACCAGACACCATAGCCCATGTGGGTTTCGATGGCGTGACCAAAGGTGTGACCGAGATTGAGCGTGGCGCGCACGCCGGTTTCCTTCTCGTCAGCGCCGACCACCGCCGCCTTGGCGGCACAGGAGCGCTCGATGGCATAGGTCAGGGCCGTTTGATCCAGCGCACGCAGGGCGTCGACGTTGTCTTCAAGCCAGGTCAGGAACGGTTCATCGCAGATCAGACCGTACTTGATGACTTCCGCCAGGCCGGCCGACAGCTCACGCGCTGGCAGGGTTTTCAGGGACGCGGTATCGATCAGCACCACGTTCGGCTGATAGAACGCGCCGACCATGTTCTTGCCCAGCGGATGGTTGATCCCGGTCTTGCCGCCCACCGACGAATCGACCTGGGACAGCAGCGTGGTAGGAATCTGGATGAAATCGACGCCGCGCTGGTAGCAGGCGGCCGCGAAACCGGCCATGTCGCCGATCACACCGCCACCGAGGGCGATCACTGTGGTGCGGCGATCATGACGGGCGGTCAGCAGGCCGTCGAAGATCAGTTGCAGGGTTTCCCAGTTCTTGAAGGCTTCGCCGTCGGGCAGCACCACGGAAACCACCGAGAACTGCGCCAGGCTGCGGGTCAGACGCTCGAGATAGAGCGGCGCAACGGTCTCGTTGGAGATGATTGCCACTTGCCGCCCATGGATATGCGGGGCCAGCAGCCCTGGCTGGTCCAGCAGTCCCTCGCCAATGTGAATCGGGTAGCTGCGCTCGCCTAGGTCGACCTTGAGTGTCTGCATGTGTCCCCACAGTGAAGATGGAAGCAGGCGTCCTGCCCTGAATTATTGGTTGTCTGCGGCCTATAGCGGGTATGACGCCGCTCGCTCGCCATCCGCCACAACCTCGGCGGGCTGTAACAGGACGCCGAGGATAGCGCATTTCGAGCGATGCTTTAACGGGGCGGAAGCTGCGCCAGGCGGTCGAGAATATCGAGCACGACCATGCGCGGTGGCCGCTCGTCGGTTTCCACCACCAGATCGGCAATTTCCCGATAGAGCGGATCACGGATCGCCAGCAGGTCGCGCAGAGTTTTCTCCGGATTGGCGGTGCGCAGCAACGGCCGGTTGCGGTCGCGAGAGGTGCGTCCGACCTGCTGCTCGACGGAGGCGTGCAGATACACCACCCGCCCGCCCTCGTGCAGGGCCTTGCGGTTGGCATCGCGCATCACCGCGCCGCCGCCGGTCGCCAGCACCACGCCGTCGAACGCGCACAGCTCGGCGATCATCGCTTGCTCACGGTCACGAAAGCCGGGCTCGCCTTCCTTGTCGAAGATCCACGGGATATTGGCGCCCGTACGCAGTTCAATTTCCTTGTCGGAATCCTTGAACGGCAGGCGCAGCTCTTTGGCCAGTAATCGGCCGATGGTGCTTTTTCCAGCCCCCATCGGTCCTACAAGAATCAAATTTCGCACAGAATCAACGACTCACAGCAATCGCCTGGTTATTCATGATACGCGGAGTGAGAAATACCAGCAGCTCGGATTTTTTCTCCGAAACCACATCACGCCGGAAAAGGCGGCCAAGATACGGCACATCGCCAAGAAATGGCACCTTATCTACGACCTTGCTTTGAGTATTTGAGAAAACGCCCCCGATCACGATGGTCTCGCCGTCGTTCACCAGCACCTTGGCATTGACCTCGTTCTTCTTGATCGGCGGTACATCCTGTACTTTGTTCAGGTAGTCCGGTTCGTCCTTGGTGACCTTGACCTCCATGATGATGCGGTTGTCCGGGGTGATCTGCGGCGTCACTTCCAGCGACAGCGACGCCTCCTTGAAGGACACCGACGTAGCACCGCTGGAGCTGGCTTCCTGATACGGAATCTCGGTGCCCTTGAGGATCTTCGCGGTTTCCTTGTCGGACGTGACCACCTTGGGCTGCGAGACGATTTCGCCATTGCCGGTCTTCTCCATCGCGGTCAGCTCAAGGTCGAGCAAGACGTTGTCGGTGATGAACGCGATGCCGATCCCGGAGGTGTTGTTGACCGTGCCCATGTCGACGAACGGCGAGTTGGTGCTGGTGCTGCCCGGCGTGCCGATGGTGGTCGAGGAACCGTTGCTGACCCCGGACGTGTTCCAGTTGCCCTTGTTCTGGATCGAGCCGCCCCAGCGCACGCCCAGGCTCTTGTCGTAGTCGACGTTGGCCTCGACGATCCGCGCCTCGATCATCACCTGACGCACCGGAATATCCAGCTGCGCCACGATCCGCCGCAGTTCATCGAGCCGATCCTGGGTCTGATAGGCAATGATGTTGTTGGTCCGCTCATCGACGGTGATCGAACCCCGTTCGTCGACCTTGGCCTCGGCACTGGTGACCGACTGGAACAGCTTGGCGATGTCCGCAGCCTTGGCGTAGTTCACTTGCAGCAGCTCGCGGCGCAGCGGTGCCAGCTCGGCGATCTGTTTTTGCGATTCCAGTTCCTGCCGTTCGCGGGCGGCGATTTCATCCGCCGGCGCCACCAGCAACACATTGCCGACCTTGCGCTTGTCCAGCCCCTTGGTCTTGAGCACCAGATCCAGCGCCTGATCCCACGGCACGTTTTGCAGGCGCAAGGTGATCCCGCCCTGTACCGTATCGCTGGCTACCAGATTGAGGTTGGTGAAGTCGGCGATCAGTTGCAGCACCGAACGCACATCGATGTCCTGGAAGTTGAGAGAGAGCTTTTCGCCGTTATAGCTGTTGCGGTCGGCGTTGCGCTTTTGCAGGTCATCGACGGTCAACGGCCGGATACTGACGGTCAGCTTGTTGTCGGTCTGGTAGGTGGAATAGTCGAACGTACCGCTGGGTTCGACGGTGATCGTCGCCCGATCACCGCTGACACCGGCATTGACGAACTGCACCGGGGTGGCGAAATCCTTGACGTCGAGGCGCACCCGCAGCGGTTCGGGCAATTGGGTACGCGTGAAGTTGAGGATGATCTTGCCGTCGTGTTCCTGGATGTCCGGAGCGATAGCCGGGTCGGACAAGTCGATGACCACATTGCCCTCACCCGCCGTGCCACGCTGGAAATCCACGCCGCGAATGGCCCTGGCGGTCGGCGTATACGTGCGGACCGGCGCTGCCGCAGGTGCCGCACGCGGTGCACGAGCCGCCGTACGCGGGGCAGCGGCTTTGCTGCCCTGCCCGACCACCACAAACACCGTATTGCCTTCGACCCGGGTGTCGTACGGCGCCAGTTGCGTCAGGCTGATGATCAGCCGCGTCCGGTTATTGGCCTCGACCACCGTGGCCGTGCGGGCATTGCCACTGCCCAGGTCACGGGTCTTGCTCGCCAGCTGACTGGCGACACCCGGCAGATCGAGGGCGATCCGCGCCGGCGAATCGGTGGTGTAGCCTTTGGGCTGCGGAGGCGGGCCGTCGAACGACAGCTTCAACTCGACCCGGTCGCCCGGCAGTGCCGCGACGTCCAGCGCCTTCAGATTGGCTGCCTGTACCATCGGCGAAAGCAGCGCTATCCATAGCGAGAAACCGAGGGTGGAGAAAATCCTGTTCATTGTTCGACTTCCACTTATGAATGCTCTTTCAAAGGAATGGTGCGCGGCCGCTCAAGCCAGGCGCCCTGGCCATCCGGAACGATTTCCACCACATCGACCTGTGAAGCGCTGATGGCGACGATGCGCCCGTCGTTGCGCCCCAGATAGTCGCCGACCTTGAGCCGATGAACCCCGCCCGCGCCTCGCAGCAGGGCGAAGGAACCGGAGGCGTTGGCAATCGTGCCGACCATTTCAAACTGCTCGATGTTGAAACCTTCGAGGTATTGCTTGACCCGGTTGGGATCGGGTTTCACGTCGCGCGAACCGTGTTTCTGCCCGGCCAGATCGACCCGCAACTGGCGCGAAAACGGACTGCGCAGATTGGCGGCGCTGTAGGTGAACGTCGGGTAGGAGCGGAAGGTCGGAGTCGGCTCGATCTTGCCCGGTGGACGCAGGCGCACTTCATTCATGTAGGCGTCGAGGTCGCTGAAGTCATCGCCGCCACAGCCACCGAGCACCAATAACAATGCCGACAAGGCGATAAAACGGATCGGGCTCATTTCTGCAGCCCCTTGTCGTTGTAGCGGTAGGTCTTGGCGAGAATGCTCATGCGCAACTTCGGCCCGCCTTCGGGATTGGCCGGCGCCAGCTCGAAATCGTGCAGGGTGACGATCCGTGGCAGCCCGGCCACGCCGCTGACGAAGGTGGCAAGGTCGTGATAGGCCCCGGTCACGGTGATCTGGATGGGCAGCTCGATGTAGAACTGCTGGGTGACCTCCGGCAGCAGTTTGATCTCTTCGAATTCAAGACCGCTACCCAACCCGGTACGGGTGATGTCTTCCAGCAACCCTGGCACCTCGGTGTCACTGGGCAGTTGTCGCAACAGCACGCCGAACGAGTTTTCCATCTCCTTCATCTGTTGGGTGTACAGCTCGAGATTGGCCGCCATGTGTGCCTTGCTCGCGAATTGCTCCTTGAGGGTGACCTCCTCCTCACGCTTGAGCTCGAGCTGGCTCTCCAGATCACTGATGAAAAAGTTATAGCCAAGCGCCAGGACCAGCACCATCAACAGCCCGCCGGCCAGACCTTTGACCACTGGCGGCCAGGAGCCGATGTTGCTGGTGTCGAGGTCGTTGAAATCGACATTGCGCAGGCTGTCCAGCCACTCGGACGGCTTCATTGGTCGTCCTCCTCGAGCCGGGGACGAGTCTGGCGAACGGTCAGCTGAAAGACGTTGGCCTGATCCACTTGTCCGGCTGTGGTGGCTTTCACTTCATTGAGGTTGGGCGCATCGAACCAGTCCGAGGCATCAAGATTGCGCATCAGGTCGGACACCCGATTGTTCGACTCCGCCGCGCCGCTGATCGACAGGGTCTTGCCGACCATTTTCACGTCGGTGAAATACACCCCGTCAGGCAAGGTGCGCGCCAGCTGATCGAAGATCCGTCCGCTGATCTGCCGGTTGCCCTGCAAGTCCTGGATGATGCGCATGCGCTCCACCAGTTGCTGGCGATGAGCCTTGAGCTCGCTGATCTGTTTGATCCGCTCGTCGACCACGGCGATCTGCTTGCCGATGTAGTCATTGCGCGCGACCTGCCGCGCGATGGCGGCGCTGATGATCTGGTCGGCAATGAGCACCGCCCCCACCGAACCGACCACCACACCGGTCAAGGCCAGCAGGAAGCGTTTGCGCCGTTCTTCGCGACGCTCCTCGCGCCAGGGTAAAAGGTTGATCCGCGCCATCAGTCGAAACTCCTGAGCGCGAGCCCGCAGGCAATCATCAGGGCCGGCGCATCGCTCGCCAGGGCCCCGGCGTTGACCTTGCTGCTCAAGGCCATGTCGGAAAACGGGTTGGCAACCTGGGTCGGGGTGTGCAGGCGCTCTTCGATCAGCCGGTCAAGGCCGGGCACTGACGCCGTGCCGCCGGCCAGCAGAATGTGATCGACAGCGTTGTACTGGCCGGAGGCGAAAAAGAACTGCAGGGAGCGCGACACCTGCTGTACCAGCGCCTCGCGAAATGGCTGCAGCACCTCACTGACGTAGTCGTCCGGCAGGCCGCCCTGCTTCTTGGCGAGCCCCGCCTGCTCAAGGGTCAGGCCGTAACGGCGCTGGATTTCCTCGGTCAGTTGTCGACCGCCGAACAGCTGTTCGCGGGTATAGATGATCCGGCCGTTGTGCAGGACGCTCAGGGTGGTCATGGTGGCGCCAATGTCGACCACCGCCACCGTCAACCGATCCTGGGACGCGGCCAGTTGCGTGGCCAGCAGGCCGAACGAGCGCTCCAGCGCATACGCCTCTACATCCACCACCCGCGCGGTCAGCCCGGCGAGAGCGAGCGCCGCTTCGCGGACTTCGACGTTTTCCTTGCGACAGGCGGCCAGCAGCACGTTGACCCGTTCGGGGTTGCGCGGCGAAACGCCCTGGACTTCGAAGTCGATGGCGACCTCGTCCAGCGGATAGGGAATGTATTGATCGGCTTCGATCTTGAGCTGGTTTTCCAGCTCGTCGTCGGACAGCCCGGCGTCCATCTCGATGACCTTGGTGATCACCGCAGATCCAGCCACCGCCACCGCCACGGTTTTCAGCCCGGTGCGCGCCTTGACCAGCACCCGGGACAGAGCCTGGCCAACGCCCTCGAGCTCGGCGATGTTCTTTTCGACCACGGCGTTCGCCGGCAACGGCTCCACCGCGTACGCCTCAACCCGGTAGCGCTCACCCTGACGGCTCAGCTCCAGCAGCTTGACCGATGTGGAGCTGATGTCGATCCCCAGTAACGTATTGGCCTTTTTATTGAAGAGTCCTAGCACTACCAATTCCCTATGACTTTCCGTGAGTTACGGACTCTGTAATGCGCATTGCGTTCCCTCGCCCCGTCTTGACAGAAGCGCAAATGACGCCCCCAGCGGAAAAGTGCTTATAATGCCCAGCGTTTTTTTCCGCTTTTTACTGCCGGCGCGGGTCGTTCTGTGTGTTAGCCGGGACCCTGTCGCCCAATTCATTCTTTGCCGTGGATGTCCAAAAGCCTTGATTCGTCTGCTGAAATTTTTCGGTTGGTCCATCGTCGCCGTTTTCTGCGGACTGCTTTTAGGTCTCAGCGGCGCGTTTCTTTACCTTAGTCCGGGTTTGCCATCTGTGGAGGCGCTGAGAAGCATTCAGTTGCAGATTCCGCTCCGGGTCTACAGCAGCGACAACAAGTTGATCGCAGAATTTGGCGAAATGCGCCGCACACCGATCCGTTTCGCCGACATTCCCCCCAATTTCATCAATGCGTTACTAAGTGCTGAAGACGACAACTTCGCCAACCACTACGGCGTTGATCCGAGCAGCCTGATGCGTGCCGCGACCCAACTGGTCAAGAGCGGGCACATCCAGTCCGGCGGCAGCACCATCACCATGCAGGTGGCGAAGAACTTCTTCCTGACCAGCGAGCGCAGCTTCTCGCGCAAGACCACTGAAATCCTTCTCGCCCTGCAGATCGAACGCCAACTGACCAAGGACGAGATCCTTGAGCTGTACGTGAACAAGATCTATCTGGGCAACCGCGCCTACGGCATCGAGGCGGCGGCACAGGTGTATTACGGCAAGTCGATCCGCGAAGTCAGCCTGGCGCAGATGGCGATGATCGCCGGCCTGCCGAAAGCCCCGTCGCGCTTCAACCCGCTGGCCAACCCGGCGCGCAGCAAGGAGCGTCGTGACTGGATCCTTGGCCGCATGTACAAGCTCGGCAAGATCACCGAAGCCGACTACACCGCCGCGATCAACGAGCCGCTGAATGCCAGCTATCACGTGCCGACCCCGGAAGTGAACGCGCCGTACATCGCCGAGATGGCCCGTGCGGAAATGGTCGGTCGCTACGGCAGCGACGCCTATACCGAAGGTTTCCGCGTTACCACCACGGTGCCGAGCAACCTCCAGGAAATGGCCAACACCGCGCTGCATGAAGGCCTGATGACCTACGACCAGCGTCACGGCTACCGTGGCCCTGAATCACGCCTGCCGGGCAAGACCCGTGAAGCCTGGGCCACCGAACTGACCAAGCAACGCACCATCAGCAGCCTCGAGCCGGCCATCGTCACCCAGGTCGACAAGACCGGCCTGCAAGTGCTGACCCGCACCGGCGAAGAGCATGTGGCGTGGGACACCATGAAATGGGCGCGACCGTTCCTCAACACCAACAGCATGGGCGCCGCGCCGCGTCAGCCGTCGGATGTGGCACAGATCGGCGACCTGATTCGCGTGCAGCGCCAGCCGAACAATTCGCTGAAGTTCAGCCAGATTCCGCAGGCGCAAGGCGCGCTGGTGTCACTGGATCCGCAGAACGGCGCGATCCGTTCGCTGGTCGGTGGTTTCGCCTTCGAGCAGAGCAACTACAACCGCGCGATGCAGGCCAAGCGTCAGCCGGGCTCGAGCTTCAAGCCGTTCGTCTACAGCGCCGCGCTGGATAACGGCTACACCGCCGCCAGTCTGGTCAACGACGCACCGATCGTGTTCGTCGACGAGTACCTGGACAAGGTCTGGCGTCCGAAGAACGACACCAACACCTTCCTCGGCCCGATCCGCCTGCGTGAGGCGCTGTACAAGTCGCGCAACCTGGTGTCGATCCGCCTGTTGCAGGCGATGGGCGTAGGCAAGACCATCGACTACATCACCCGCTTCGGCTTCAACAAGCAGGACCTGCCGCCAAACCTGTCGCTGGCGCTGGGCACCGCGACCCTGACGCCAATGGAAATCGCCACTGGCTGGAGCACCTTTGCCAACGGCGGCTACAAGATCACCCCGTACATCATCGACAAGATCGAAAGCCGCAACGGCGATACGCTGTTCGTCGCCAACCCGCCGACCGTACCTCAGGGCGCCGCAGCTACCGACGGCATTGCCGCACCCGCCACCCAGGCGTTCACGGTCAATGCAGCGCCGGTTCCAGGTGAAGCGCCGGGCAACGCTGCCGTGCCCCAAGCACCAGCCGTCGCCGAGCGCATCGTCGATGGCCGTACCACCTACATCCTCAACAGCATGCTGCAGGACGTGATCAAGCTCGGCACCGGCCGTCGCGCACTGGCTCTGGGCCGCAGCGACATCGCCGGCAAGACCGGTACCACCAACGAATCCAAGGATGCGTGGTTCTCTGGCTATAACGCCGACTACGTGACCACCGTGTGGACCGGTTTCGACCAGCCGGAAAGCCTCGGTCGCCGGGAATTCGGCGGCACCGTGGCACTGCCGATCTGGATGAACTACATGGCCGCCGCGCTCAAGGACAAGCCGCCGCATGTCCAGCCGGAGCCGGAAGGCATCCTCAGCCTGCGGGTGGATCCGGTCAGCGGTCGTGCGGCATCGCCGAGCACGCCGGGTGCGTACTTCGAGCTGTTCAAGGCTGAGGACACGCCGCCGTCGGTCAACGAGATCGGCAATGGTGCCGTGCCGGGTAGCCCGCTGCCGGCGGATGAACAGGCGCCGATCGATTTGTTCTGATCCTGATCCTGAATCGCTAAAAAGCCCCGCCTTCGATTGAAGTGCGGGGCTTTTTATTACCTGTTCATTTTTGTGTTGTCTGGGCCGGCCTCTTCGCGAGCAAGCTCGCGAAGAGGCCCTTAAGATCACCCCAAAATCAACAGGCATAAAAAAGCCCCGACTCTCACGAGTCAGGGCTTTCGCTTGAAGCGCTACAACGACTTAGCCGTTGAACACGTCATCCACGCTTTTCAGCGGGTAGTTCTTCGGATACGGCAGGGTCGCCACACCAGTCTCGATCGCGGCCTTGGCCACGGCGTCGGAGATCACGGTGATCAGGCGTTTGTCCATTGGCTTCGGAATGATGTACTCACGGCCGAATTCCAGGGAGATACCGCCGTAGGCGTCGCAGACTTCCTGCGGGACCGGCAGCTTGGCCAGTTCGCGCAGGGCGTTGGCGGCAGCGATCTTCATTTCTTCGTTGATGCGCTTGGCGCGAACGTCCAGGGCACCACGGAAGATGAACGGGAAGCCCAGCACGTTGTTGACCTGGTTCGGGTAGTCCGAACGGCCGGTGGCCATGATCACGTCGTTACGGGTGGCGTGAGCCAGTTCCGGGGAGATTTCAGGATCCGGGTTGGAGCAGGCGAAGACGATCGGGTTGGCCGCCATGCGCTTGAGTTGCTCGGCGCTCAGCAGGTTTGGACCCGACAGGCCGACGAATACGTCAGCGCCTTCGATGGCGTCGTCCAGGGTGCGCTTCTCGGTAGGGTGAGCGAACACAGCCTTGTACTGGTTCAGGTCGTCACGGCCAGCGTGGATCACGCCGGTACGGTCAACCATGAAGATGTTTTCGACCTTGGCGCCCATGCTCACCAGCAGTTTCATGCAGGAGATGGCGGCGGCGCCAGCGCCCAAGCAGACGATCTTGGCGTCGGCCAAGGTTTTGCCAGCGATTTCCAGGGCGTTGATCATGCCCGCAGCGGTCACGATTGCGGTGCCGTGCTGGTCATCGTGGAAGACCGGAATGTCGCACTGCTCGATCAGAGCGCGTTCGATCTCAAAGCACTCAGGTGCCTTGATGTCTTCCAGGTTGATGCCACCGAAGGTGATGGAAATGCGTTTTACGGTGTCGATGAAGGCTTGCGGGCTCTCGGAGTCGACTTCGATGTCGAAGACGTCGATGCCGGCGAAGCGCTTGAACAGCACGCCTTTACCTTCCATGACTGGCTTGGAAGCCAGTGGGCCGAGGTTACCCAGGCCCAGAATCGCGGTGCCATCGGAAATGACTGCAACCAGGTTGCCCTTGCCGGTGTACTTGTAGGCCAGTTCAGGATCGCGGGCGATCTCGCGCACTGGTTCAGCTACGCCGGGGCTGTAGGCCAGCGACAGGTCGCGGGCGGTAGCAGTGGCCTTGGTGAGCTCGACACTCAGCTTTCCTGGACGAGGATTGGCATGATATTCGAGAGCGGCAGTTTTCAGATCAGACATTTTGGCATTCCGCTTTTTACTGTTGGACAGACTGGTCAGCGAGGATACGCGCCTCGCAAAGTCCCCACAAGACTGCCCGGTCACCCCTGTCAAGCGCCCTGCCCTAAGACTTTGGGCCAAGAGCCACGGCGCACAAGGGTTAGACTGTTCACAATCGACAGAAAAAATGTCTACAACTTTTTATTCAACGGGACGGCTGGAGCATCAAAGGATCGGTCAGCGGCAACAGCCAGCGCGCCTGACCTGATTTCAGTCCACCGCGCCGGGAACGGTCGACCACCCAGCCACGGGCCTCGATCTGCTTGCCCTTCAACGCCTGCAGAGCAGCGCCATCGAAGCGATCCAGCAGATTGGGTGCAACGCGCAGTACAAGCTTGTCCTGCAACTCGATCCAGATTCCGCCGCGATTGCGTTGAACCTTGCTCACACGACCGCTGACCAGCGCGAAACCCGAGCGCTCGATCTGCTCCGCTTTCAGTACAGGTGAGCGCTTCCACAGGCCGAGCCCGGCCTGTCGCGCGCGGTGTTCGGCCGCTTGCTGGCAATCGACCAGATCGACATTCGGCGCCACCGCGACCTGAAAACCGAGGCCATCGGCGAGCATCTGCGCTTCGATGTTCTCACCCTTGGCGCTGAAAACATGGGCCAGGGTCCGGCCGTAATGGTCTTTGGACTGGGCGCCAAGGCGCAGGCCGACCCGCCCGTCGCTCTCGGCGACCAAGGCTTCAAGGCGCTTGCGCGCCGCTACCGCAAACGGTTCGTCGCTGCGGCCCTGCTTGCCGAGTTCGGGCGTATTGAGGCCGATCATCCGCACATTGCGCCCGTCGCTCAGGCGCAGGGTGTCGCCGTCGACCACCCGCTGCACCGTGGCGCTGTCCAGCCTGGCCGGCACGAGGCAGAAGGCCTGGGCGGCGGAGAGCCAAATCGCGGACACAAAAAAGGCGCCCGCAAGGGACGCCTTTTTCATCAGACCGGAAAAGCCGCTGAGGTTTTCCAGAATGAAGGGCCTTAGGCCTTTTTCGCGCCGAAAGCACCGAAACGGTCGGCGAACTTCTGAACGCGACCACCGGTGTCCAGAGTCTTCTGCTTACCGGTGTAGAACGGGTGGCACTCGTTGCAAACGTCGATCGCCAGGGCTTTGCCGAAGGTCGAACGGGTTTCGAACTTGTTGCCGCAGCTGCAAGTTACTGCAACTTCTGGGTAATTCGGGTGGATATCGGCTTTCATGGTGTTTTCCTCAGCTGGCGTGCCGCCATCCAACACGATTGTTGAATACCGCACGTAATTAGGCCGCGGATTCTACCAGACAATGCCAATCACGCAAGCTGTCACTGAGACCGACCGTCTGCTAGGCTCCCGCCCTTCTCCATCGCCCCGCCTATGAGAATCCTCCGCGTGCCCGACGCCATTCTGCGCCTCGCCCTGCCTTCGCCCCTGCGCCGCCTGTTCGACTATCGGGCCCCGGCCGGCGTGCTGCGTTCGCAGTTGCAACCGGGCATGCGCCTGCGGGTGCCGTTCGGCCGACGGGAGATGATCGGGATTCTGGTGGAGGTCGCTGACACCAGCGAAGTGCCAGTGGAGAAGCTCAAACCGGCACTGGCGCTGCTCGACGTCACCGCACCACTGCCGCCAGCGCTGTTCAAGCTGTGCCTGTGGACGTCTCAGTATTATCAGCACAGCCTCGGCGACACGTTGAGCTGGGCGCTGCCGGTGCTGTTGCGCCAGGGCGAACTGGCCGAAGTTCGGCAGGAACGCTTCTGGTCCGCCGCTCCCGGCGCCAGCCTCGATGACCCACGCATCGCCCGCGCCCCGCGCCAGCGTGAAGCCCTGGCGACTTTGGCCCAGCACCCTCACGGCGTGGCCCATCAGTTGCTGAGCAAACTGATGCTGAGCAAGGACAGCCTTGATCTGCTGCTGGCCAAGGATCTGGTGCAGGTCGAAGTGCGCCGCCACGCCCCCGGCGCACGCCATGAACACTGGCTGGCCCAGCCGGAACTGCCGCTCAACAGCGAACAGCGCGCCGCCTATGAAGCGATTCGCGCCGGGTTCGACAGTTATCACGCGTTCCTGCTGGCCGGGGTCACTGGCAGCGGCAAGACCGAAGTCTATTTGCAGCTGATCCGCGAAACCCTCGAGGCCGGCAAGCAGGCGCTGGTGCTGATCCCGGAGATCAACCTCGGCCCGCAGACCCTCGCGCGGTTCGAACAACGCTTCAACGCCCGCATCGCCCTGCTGCACTCGGCGGTCAACGATCGTGATCGTCTGGATGCCTGGCTCGCCGCCCGCGATGGCGAGGCCGACATTATTATCGGCACCCGCTCGGCGCTGTTCACCCCGATGAAGAATCCGGGGCTGATAATCATCGACGAAGAACACGACGGCTCTTATAAACAGCAGGAAGGCCTGCGCTACCACGCGCGGGATCTGGCGCTGGTGCGGGCGCGGCAGGAAAACATCCCGATCGTGCTCGGCTCGGCGACGCCATCCCTGGAAAGCCTGCACAACGCCTACACCGGTCGTTACGGACTCCTGCGACTGAACGAGCGGGCCGGTGGCGCCAAGCAGCCACGCTTCCTGCGCCTGGATGTGAAAAGTCGTCCACTGGACAGCGGCATTTCCGGGCCGATGCAGCAAGCCATCGGCCAGACCCTCGCCGCCGGCCAGCAGGTATTGGTGTTCCTCAACCGTCGGGGTTTTGCCCCTACTCTGCTGTGCCACGATTGCGGCTGGATGTCCGAATGCCAGCGCTGCGATGCGCGAATGACCGTGCACCAGCGCTACGGCGAGCTGCGCTGCCACCACTGCGGTTACGTGGAACGTGTGCCGCGCCAGTGCCCGAAGTGCAACAAGGTCGATCTGCGCCCGGTGGGCGCCGGCACCGAGCGGGCTGAGGAACGGCTGGCAATTCTGTTCCCGGACTATCCGGTGTTGCGCGTCGACCGTGACAGCACGTCGCGCAAGGATGCGATGAACCAGTTGTTCGCCACGATCCAGAAAGGCCAGCCGTGCATTCTGGTCGGCACCCAGATGTTGGCCAAGGGGCACCACTTCCCTCGGGTGACGCTGGTGTCGATCCTCGATGCCGACGGTGGGCTGTTCTCCGGCGACTTCCGCGCCAGCGAGCGCATGGCGCAGTTGATCGTGCAGGTTGCCGGCCGTGCCGGGCGGGCGGAAGAACCGGGCAAGGTGATCATCCAGACCCACCTCGCCGACCATCCTTTATTGGTGCAACTGACCGAGCAGGGTTACTTCGCCTTCGCCGAACAGGCGCTGAGCGAACGCCGCGCCGCCGGCCTGCCGCCGTTCGCCCATCTCGCCCTGCTGCGCGCCGAAGCCCACAAGCCAGGGCAGGCCGAAGGTTTTCTCGATGAGGCATGCAGCGAGGCCGAGCGCTTGCTGGCCGAACAGAACCTGAGCGGCATCGAATTGCTGGGGCCGGTGCCGGCACCGATGGAACGTCGGGCCGGACGCTTCCGCGCGCAGCTGCTGTTGCAGGCCACGGCCCGGGCGCCGCTGCACCGATTGCTGGCGAGCTGGCTGCTGGTGCTGGAGCAGATGCCAAGCGGTCGGGCGGTGCGCTGGTCGCTGGATGTCGATCCGGTGGATCTGTACTGACCGGGCAAAACCGGCCGAATTGTCACCACACATCCACATCCTGCCTGCTAAGGTTGGCAAGCCCGTCTTCGCAACGGATAATGCCCAGTTTTTCCACCCGCGCATCGATGCGCCGCCGCGCTTGCGGTCGAAAGAGAAGACCATGAAAGACACCATTCGCCAGCTGATCCAACAAGCCCTCACCCAACTCGTCAACGAAGGTGTGTTGCCTGAAGGCCTGACGCCGGCGATCCAGGTGGAAAACGCCCGGGACAAGACCCACGGCGACTTCGCCAGCAACATCGCCATGATGCTGGCCAAACCTGCGGGCATGAAGCCGCGCGACCTGGCGGAAAAAATCATTGCCGCCCTGCCGGCTGACGAGAACGTCACCAAGGCCGAAATCGCCGGTCCTGGCTTCATCAATTTCTTCCAGAACACCCAGGCGCTGGCCTCGCGCCTCGACGCGGCTCTGGCCGACGCTCACGTCGGCGTGCGCAAGGCCGGCCCGGCACAACGCACCGTGGTCGACCTGTCGGCACCGAACCTGGCCAAAGAGATGCACGTCGGCCACCTGCGCTCGACCATCATCGGCGACGGCGTGGCGCGGGTACTCGAATTCCTCGGCGACACCGTGATCCGTCAGAACCACGTCGGCGACTGGGGCACCCAGTTCGGCATGCTGATGGCGTACCTGCAGGAAAACCCGATCACCAGCGACGAGCTGTCGGACCTGGAAAACTTCTACCGCGCCGCCAAGCAACGCTTCGACGAATCGCCGGAATTCGCCGACCGCGCCCGTGGCCTGGTGGTCAAGTTGCAGGCCGGCGACGCTGAATGCCTGGCGCTGTGGACCAAGTTCAAGGACATCTCGCTGTCGCACTGCCAGAAGATCTATGAACTGCTCAACGTCAAACTGACCATGGCCGACGTGATGGGCGAAAGCGCCTACAACGACGACCTGATCAACGTGGTCAACGACCTGAAAGCCGCCGGCATGCTGGTCGAAAGCAACGGCGCCCAGTGCGTGTTCCTCGACGAATTCAAGAACGCCGAAGGCGAGCCGCTGCCGGTGATCATCGTCAAGGCTGACGGCGGCTACCTGTACGCCACCACCGACCTGGCGGCCGTGCGTTATCGCAGCGGCAAGCTGAAGGCCGACCGCGCGCTGTACTTCGTCGACCAGCGTCAGGCCCTCCACTTCCAGCAAGTGTTTGCCGTGGCACGCAAGGCCGGTTTCGTGACCCATCCGATGGAAATGGAGCACATGGGCTTCGGCACCATGAACGGCGCCGACGGCCGTCCGTTCAAGACCCGTGATGGCGGCACCGTGAAGCTGATCGATCTTCTAACCGAAGCGCAGGAACGTGCCTACGCATTGGTAAAAGAGAAAAACCCGACACTGGCCGACGACGAACTGCGCAGCATCGCCAAGGTTGTGGGCATCGGCGCGGTGAAATACGCCGACCTTTCGAAGCACCGCACCAGCGACTACAGCTTCAACTTCGACCAGATGCTCAACCTCGAAGGCAACACCGCCCCGTACCTGCTGTACGCCTACACCCGCGTGGCCGGTGTGTTCCGCAAGCTTGAAAAGGAATACAGCGAAGTCGATGGCCAGATCGTCCTCGAAGCGCCGCAGGAACACGATCTGGCAGCCAAACTGGCGCAGTTCGGTGAAGTGCTGAACAACGTTGCGGAAAAGGGCACGCCACACACCCTGTGCACCTACCTGTACGAGGTGGCCGGCCTGTTCTCCAGCTTCTACGAGAAATGCCCGATCCTCACCGCCGAGACCCCGGCACAAATGCAAAGCCGTCTGCGCCTTGCCGCGCTGACCGGCCGTACCCTCAAGCAAGGCCTGGAACTGCTCGGCCTGGAAACCCTGGAGCGCATGTAAGTTGGCTGCCAAGAAAAAACCTGCACCCAAGCGTGGCGCCAGCCGTTACCAAGCTCCAGCGAAGCAGCCGATTCCGGGCTGGCTGTGGATGGCCATCGGCCTGACGGTCGGCGCGTTCATCGTATTCCTGATGAAACTGGAGCCGGGCAAGGGCAGCGACACGGTCAAGCGCGAGAAGATCGAGCAACAGCAACAACAGAAAGCCACCAAGATCGCCGAGGCCAACAAGACCCCGCCGAGCCCGACGCAACCGGTGAAGCCGAAGTACGACTTCTACACCTTGCTGCCGGAATCGGAAGTGATCGTGCCGCCGGACGCGGTGCCTGAGAAAACCCTGCCGACGCCACAGGTGCCGGCAATCCCGACCACGCCGGTGACCCCGGCGGAAGCGGCGAAGATCGACACCGCACGGGCACAGGCTGCACTGGCCGGGATCACCCCGCCGCCAGCGCCGCCGGTGACCAAGGCTGCACCGGTGACCAAGTTCTTCCTGCAAGCCGGCTCGTTCCGCAAAGAGACGGATGCCGACAAGGTCCGCGCGCAGATCATTCTGCTCGGTCAGGCGGTCGCGGTTGAATCCGGGACGGTGAAGGATGAAACCTGGTATCGCGTACTGGTCGGCCCGTTCAGCAACCGCGAACAGTTGACCACCGCCCAGAAACAACTGGCGGGCGCCGGCTTCAGCAACCTGTTGTTACAACAACGCCAGAGCCGCTGATCCTCCTCACCGATCGTTCCCACGCTCTGCGTGGGAATGCAGCCCGGGACGCTCCGCGTCCCTTGCCGCAGGGACGCGGAGCCTCCATTGAGGCATTCCCACGCGGAGCGTGGGAACGATCACGTTGCTTTGCGTGGGAACGCCCCCGCGCAAACCACCGCTCGTCCCCTCTCCCGCCCCGCAGTTGAAATCCTCTCCACCACCCCCATATGAATGGGCATAAGGCATTTTCGCCCCGCAGTGTGGAGACTCTTCCCTTGACCACCATCGTTTCAGTCCGCCGCCACGGCAAAGTCGTCATGGGCGGCGACGGCCAGGTTTCTCTCGGCAATACCGTGATGAAAGGCAACGCGAAGAAAGTTCGTCGCCTGTACCACGGCGAAGTCATCGCCGGGTTCGCCGGTGCCACCGCCGACGCCTTTACCCTGTTCGAACGTTTCGAAGGCCAGCTTGAAAAACACCAGGGTCACCTGGTTCGCGCCGCCGTCGAACTCGCCAAAGAATGGCGCACCGACCGCTCCCTGAGCCGCCTCGAAGCGATGCTCGCGGTCGCCAACAAGGACGCATCCCTGATCATCACTGGCAACGGTGACGTGGTCGAACCCGAAGACGGCCTGATCGCCATGGGTTCCGGTGGCGCCTATGCGCAAGCCGCCGCCAGCGCGCTGCTGAAAAAGACCGACCTGTCGGCCCGCGAAATCGTCGAGACCGCTCTCGGCATCGCCGGCGACATCTGTGTATTCACCAACCACACCCAGACCATTGAGGAGCAGGATCTCGCTGAATGAGCCTGACGCGGCCCCTGTGCCACGGCTTGTTTCTGCTTGAGGACCGTCAATTATTATGTCCATGACTCCCCGCGAAATCGTCCACGAACTCAACCGCCACATCATCGGCCAGGACGATGCCAAACGCGCCGTCGCGATTGCCCTGCGCAACCGCTGGCGCCGCATGCAGCTGCCTGAAGAGCTGCGCGTTGAAGTGACCCCGAAGAACATCCTGATGATCGGCCCGACCGGTGTCGGTAAAACCGAGATCGCCCGTCGCCTGGCCAAACTGGCCAACGCGCCGTTCATCAAGGTCGAAGCGACCAAATTCACCGAAGTCGGCTACGTCGGCCGTGACGTCGAATCGATCATCCGTGATCTGGCCGACGCCGCGATCAAGATGCTGCGCGAGCAGGAAATGACCCGCGTTCGCCACCGTGCCGAAGACGCCGCCGAGGACCGTATTCTCGACGCCCTGCTGCCACCGGCACGCATGGGCTTCAGCAATGAAGAAGCGCCGACCCAGGATTCCAATACTCGCCAACTGTTCCGCAAGCGCCTGCGCGAAGGTCAGCTGGACGACAAGGAAATCGAGATCGAAGTCGCCGAAATGGCCGGCATCGAAATCGCCACGCCTCCGGGCATGGAAGAAATGACCAACCAGTTGCAGAACCTGTTCGCCAACATGGGCAAGGGCAAGAAGAAGGCCCGCAAGCTCAAGGTCAAGGAAGCGCTGAAACTGGTACGCGATGAAGAAGCCGGTCGCCTGGTCAACGAAGAAGAGTTGAAGGCCAAGGCCCTGGAAGCCGTCGAGCAGCACGGCATCGTATTCATCGACGAGATCGACAAGGTCGCCAAGCGCGGCAATGTCGGCGGCGCTGATGTGTCCCGCGAAGGCGTGCAACGTGACCTGCTGCCGCTGATCGAAGGCTGCACCGTCAACACCAAGCTGGGCATGGTCAAGACCGACCACATCCTGTTCATCGCCTCCGGTGCGTTCCACCTGAGCAAGCCGAGCGATCTGGTGCCGGAACTGCAAGGTCGTCTGCCGATCCGTGTGGAACTCAAGGCCCTGAGCCCGCAGGACTTCGAACGCATCCTCAGCGAACCGCACGCCTCGCTCACCGAGCAGTACTGCGCGCTGCTGAAAACCGAAGGCCTGAACATCCAGTTCCAGCCGGAAGGCATCAAGCGTCTGGCGGAAATCGCCTGGCAGGTCAACGAGAAGACCGAGAACATCGGTGCCCGTCGCCTGCACACACTGCTCGAGCGTCTGCTGGAAGAGGTGTCGTTCAGTGCCGGCGATCTGGCCAGCGCCCACGACGACAAAGCGATCCAGATCGACGCCGAGTACGTCAACAGCCACCTGGGCGAATTGGCGCAGAACGAAGACCTGTCCCGTTATATCCTGTAAGCCATACTTACAGTGGTCGTGAAACTGTGGGAGCCATCGGCTCCCACAATTTTTTCCACCTGACGGAACGCCGGCAATGACCCAACTCCCCACCGACATCAAACTGCACAAAGCCTCGAAAACCCTGTCGCTCAAATACGCGTCCGGCGAGGAGTACACCCTGCCCGCCGAATTCCTGCGCGTGCACTCCCCCTCCGCCGAGGTCCAGGGTCACGGAAAACCGATCCTGCAATTCGGCAAGCTGCACGTCGGCCTGACCAAGGTAGAACCGGCCGGTCAGTACGCACTGAAACTGACCTTCGACGACGGTCACGACAGCGGTCTGTTCACCTGGGATTACCTGTACGAGCTGGGGCGACGTCATGACGCACTCTGGGCGGATTATCTGGCCGAACTCAAAGCCGCCGGCAAAACCCGCGACCCGGACCAGTCCGTCGTCAAGCTGATGCTCTAGTCCGCGCCTCGGACTGTTTAGAGGGCATTTTCTAGATTCATCTGTTTGAATGCTCCGTTAAAGCGGCCCGGGATCGGCTGCTTGCGAAAAAAATCAATCTCGGGTAACCAATGGAACTGGCAAGTTCCCTGCAGTGCTCTACGACTGTAAAGCAGCTATGCAGAATCAACGGTCACCCGAGCAGTAGTACCTGGCATTGGCTGTGGAACTGCACAGCAGAAAACCGGGTACTCGTCTCAGGACAATGGAGCGTCGTAGATGAGTAACAAGAATAACGATGATTTGAAGTACCAGGCCTCGGAGAACACCCTGGGGCTGAATCCTGTCGTTGGGCT
Source organism: Pseudomonas sp. B7 (assembly GCF_016735645.1). NCBI lineage: Bacteria > Pseudomonadati > Pseudomonadota > Gammaproteobacteria > Pseudomonadales > Pseudomonadaceae > Pseudomonas > Pseudomonas sp. B7. The sequence goes on along the minus strand of NZ_JAERRE010000002.1, from coordinate 504,322 downwards.
ACGCGGAAAGGATCTGCTGGCCTCTGCTCGAATGGTGCTGACCCAGGCCATCAAACAACCGATCCATAGTGTCAAACACGTCACCCAGTTCGGCCTCGAACTGAAGAACGTGCTGTTCGGCAAATCCGACCTGCAACCGGCGGGCGATGACCGTCGCTTCGTCGATCCGGCTTGGAGTCAGAACCCGCTGTACAAACGTTATCTGCAGACCTACCTGGCATGGCGCAAGGAACTCCATGCCTGGATCGACGACAGCAGCCTCTCGCCCAAGGACATCGCGCGCGGCCACTTCGTGATCAACCTGATGACCGAGGCCATGGCCCCGACCAACACGGCGGCCAACCCGGCGGCGGTCAAACGCTTCTTCGAGACCGGCGGCAAGAGCCTGCTCGACGGCCTCTCGCACCTGGCCAAGGATCTGGTGCACAACGGCGGCATGCCGAGCCAGGTCAACATGGGCGCGTTCGAGGTCGGCAAGAGCCTGGGCGTGACCGAAGGCGCGGTGGTGTTTCGCAACGACGTGCTGGAGCTGATCCAGTACAAGCCGATCACCGAGCAAGTGCACGAGCGCCCGCTGCTCGTCGTGCCGCCGCAGATCAACAAGTTCTATGTATTCGACCTGAGCCCGGACAAGAGCCTGGCGCGTTTCTGCCTGCGCAACAATGTGCAGACCTTCATCGTCAGCTGGCGCAACCCGACCAAGGAACAGCGCGAGTGGGGCCTCTCGACCTACATCGAAGCCCTGAAGGAAGCGGTCGACGTGGTCACCGCGATCACCGGCAGCAAGGACGTCAACATGCTTGGCGCCTGCTCCGGCGGCATCACCTGTACCGCCCTGCTCGGCCACTATGCCGCCACGGGCGAGAACAAGGTCAATGCCCTGACCCTGCTGGTCAGCGTGCTCGACACCACCCTCGACAGTGATGTCGCACTGTTCGTCGACGAGCAGACGCTGGAAATGGCCAAGCGACACTCCTATCAGGCCGGCGTGCTCGAAGGCAAAGACATGGCCAAAGTCTTTGCCTGGATGCGTCCCAACGATCTGATCTGGAACTACTGGGTCAACAACTACCTGCTCGGCAACGAGCCGCCGGTATTCGACATCCTGTTCTGGAACAACGATACGACTCGACTGCCGGCCGCGTTCCACGGCGACCTGATCGAGATGTTCAAAAACAACCCACTGATCCGCCCCAATGCACTGGAAGTGTGCGGCACGCCGATCGACCTCAAGCAGGTGACCGCCGACATCTTCTCGCTGGCCGGCACCAACGACCACATCACGCCGTGGAAGTCCTGCTACAAGTCGGCGCAGCTGTTTGGTGGCAAGGTCGAATTCGTGCTGTCCAGCAGCGGACATATCCAGAGCATCCTGAACCCGCCGGGCAACCCGAAATCGCGCTACATGACCAGCGATGAAATGACCGCCAATGCCGATGACTGGCAGGAAAACTCGACCAAGCACGCCGACTCCTGGTGGCTGTACTGGCAGGCGTGGCAGGCCGCGCGCTCGGGCGAGCTGAAAAAGGCGCCGACCAAGCTGGGCAACAAGGCGTATCCGGCAGGCGAAGCTTCACCGGGCACTTACGTTCACGAGCGGTAACCGACACCCCTCACTCCCTGCGGGGAGTGAGGTGATCACTGAGATTGCGACCCACAGGGCCTTGAAGCATGCCGCACCCGTTCATCTTTCGAACTGTCGAGCTGGATGGCCAGACCATCCGCACGGCGGTCCGCCCCGGCAAGCCTCACTTGACGCCCTTGCTGATATTCAACGGCATCGGCGCCAACCTGGAGCTGGTGTTTCCTTTTGTCGCGGCGCTGGATCCGGATCTGGAAGTGATCGCCTTCGACGTGCCCGGTGTCGGCGGTTCCTCGACGCCGAGCCGGCCGTATCGCTTTCCGGGGCTGGCGAAGCTCACCGCGCGGATGCTCGATTACCTCGACTACGGACAGGTCAACGTGATCGGCGTGTCCTGGGGTGGCGCGCTGGCGCAACAGTTCGCCTACGACTATCCCGAGCGCTGCAAGAAGCTGGTGCTGGCGGCGACCGCTGCCGGTGCGGTGATGGTGCCTGGCAAGCCGAAAGTGCTGTGGATGATGGCCAGCCCACGGCGCTACATCCAGCCGTCACATGTGATCCGCATTGCCCCGATGATCTACGGCGGCTCGTTCCGCCGCGACCCGACACTCGCCGCCAGCCATGCGGCCAAGGTGCGCTCGGCGGGCAAGCTCGGTTACTACTGGCAACTGTTCGCGGGCCTGGGCTGGACCAGCATTCACTGGCTGCACAAGATCCACCAGCCGACCCTGGTGCTGGCCGGTGATGACGATCCGCTGATCCCGCTGATCAACATGCGCATGCTCGCCTGGCGAATCCCCAACGCGCAGCTGCACATCATCGACGACGGGCATCTGTTCCTGATTACCAGGGCCGAGGCGGTGGCGCCGATCATCATGAAATTCCTCCAGGAGGAACGTCAGCGTGCGGTGATGCATCCGCACCCGACACCGCTGGGCGGATAACCGTCCCGGCACGGATTTCTGGACAGCGTTTTGCAGCGCGTCTGGACAGGTGCGTGGCAGGAGGCCGCGCAAGCAGCAACCCGCAACAGCGTCTATGGTGTTCTGGTTCGGTGTGTTTGTTTTTGGCCTGAAGACGAAGGAGTGTTGAGTCATGCGTGACAAACCAGCGACGGGCGTCGTGCCCAGCCCCGCCGTGTTCATCAATGCACAGAGTGCCATGACCGGTCTGCGTGGCCGCGACCTGATCTCGACCTTGCGCAGCGTGGCAGCCCACGGCTTGCGCAATCCGATCCACAGTGCAAAACACGCCTTGAAGCTGGGAGGTGCGCTCGGACGCGTGCTACTCGGCGAAACCCTGCACCCGACCAATCCGCAGGACAGCCGCTTCGCCGATCCGGCGTGGAGCCTGAACCCGTTCTATCGGCGCAGCCTGCAGGCTTATCTGGCCTGGCAGAAACAGGTCAAGAGCTGGATCGACGAGAGCAGCATGAGTGACGACGACCGCGCCCGCGCGCATTTCGCCTTCACCCTGCTCAACGACGCCGTGGCGCCTTCCAACACCCTGCTCAATCCGCTGGCTGTGAAAGAACTGTTCAACTCCGGCGGCCACAGTCTGGTGCGCGGTCTCAGCCATCTGATTGATGACCTGCTGCACAACGACGGCCTGCCACGCCAGGTCACCAAACAAGCTTTCGAAGTCGGCAAGACCGTCGCCACCACCACCGGCTCGGTGGTGTTTCGCAATGAAATGCTCGAGCTGATCCAGTACCGGCCGATGAGCGAAAAACAGTATTCGAAACCGTTGCTGGTGGTGCCGCCGCAAATCAACAAGTACTACATTTTCGACCTCAGCCCGAGCAACAGCTTCGTCCAGTTCGCCCTGAAGAACGGTTTGCAGACCTTCATGATCAGCTGGCGCAACCCGGATGTGCGGCATCGCGAATGGGGCCTCTCGACCTACGTCGAAGCCGTGGAGGAAGCGATGAACATCTGCCGGGCGATCACCGGCGCCCGTGAGGTCAACCTGATGGGCGCCTGCGCCGGCGGGCTGACCATCGCGGCACTGCAAGGGCATCTGCAGGCCAAGCGGCAGTTGCGGCGAGTCTCCAGCGCCACCTATCTGGTGAGCCTGCTCGACAGTGAGATGAACACCCCGGCCACCCTGTTCGCCGATGAGCAAACGCTCGAAGCGGCCAAGCGGCGTTCCTATCAGAAAGGCGTGCTGGACGGCCGCGACATGGCCAAGGTGTTCGCCTGGATGCGCCCCAACGATTTGATCTGGAGTTATTTCGTCAACAACTATCTGCTGGGCAAGGAGCCGCCGGCGTTCGACATTCTCTACTGGAACAACGACAGCACCCGCCTGCCCGCCGCGTTTCACGGCGACATTCTGGACTTCTTCAAGCACAACCCGTTGACCCATCCGGGGGGCCTGGAAGTGTGCGGCACGCCGATCGACCTGCAGAAGGTCACGGTCGACAGTTTCAGCGTGGCCGGCATGAACGACCACATCACGCCGTGGGACGCGGTGTATCGCTCGACACTGTTGCTGGGCGGCGAGCGGCGCTTCGTGCTGTCCAACAGCGGCCACGTGCAGAGCATCCTCAACCCGCCGGGCAACCCGAAAGCCCATTACGTCGAGAACGGAAAGCTCAGCAGCGATCCGCGCGCCTGGTACTACGACGCCAAGAAAGTCGACGGCAGCTGGTGGCCGCAATGGCTGGAGTGGGTGCAGCAGCGCTCCGGCACCCTGCACGAAACCCGGATGACCCTCGGCAACGCCAATTACCCACCGATGGAAGCGGCACCCGGCACCTATGTGCGTGTGCGCTGACTGACCCAAGCCCTTTTAAGAAGACTGGATGAAAACAAGCGAACGGATCCTCGAATGTGCCCTGCAGTTGTTCAATGAAAAGGGCGAGCCGAACGTCTCCACCATGGAGGTTGCCAATGAGATGGGGATCAGCCCCGGCAACCTCTACTACCACTTCCACGGCAAGGAACCGCTGATTCTCGGGTTGTTCGAGCGTTTCCAGAACGACCTCGCCCCGCTGCTCGACCCGCCCGCTGATGTCGAACTGGCGCCGGAGGATTACTGGCTGTTCCTGCACCTGATCGTCGAACGGCTGGCGCAGTACCGCTTCCTGTTCCAGGACCTGTCGAACCTGGCCGGGCGTCTGCCGAAACTGGCCAAGGGCATTCGCCAGTTTCTCAACGTGCTCAAGCGTACGCTCGCGTCATTGCTGGCGCGGTTGAAGGCGTCGGGGCAGTTGGTCAGCGACACCCAGGCGCTAGGGCAACTGGTGGAGCAGATCACCATGACGCTGCTGTTCTCGCTGGACTATCAGCGGATTCTCGATCGCGAAGGGGAAGTGCGGCTGGTGGTGTACCAGATCATGATGCTGGTGGCGCCGCATCTGTTGCCACCGGTGAAGGTGGCGACGGAGAGGATGGCTTTGCAGTACCTCGAAGATCACGAGTAATCCGACGGCGTTTACCCAAACAAAAACGCCCGACCTTCACAGGCCGGGCGTTTTTTTGAGCCCTGAAAAATCAGGACTGACTGGTTGGCGTCGACGGAGTCGATGCAGCAGTCGGAGCAGGCGCCGGGGTTGGAGCCGAGGCGGAGTTCGACGTGCTTGCCAGTGCTTGCGGTGTGATCACCGGTTTTGGTGCTGCAGCTTTCGGCGCAGCGGCTTTCGGCGCGGCCGGTTTTTTCACTGCCGGTTTTTTCGCCGCAGCCGGTTTGGCGGCAGGCTTGGCAGCGGGTTTGGCGGCAGCGGTTTTCGCTGCTGGCTTGGCTGCTGACTTGGCCGCAGGTTTGGCGGCTGGTTTTGCTGCCGGCTTGGCGGCGGCCTTGGCGGCAACCGGTTTGGCCGCGGCTTTCGCTGCAGGCTTGGCGGCAGCGGTTTTGGCTGCTGCTTTTGCGGCCGGTTTGGCGGCGGCTTTAGCCAGTGGCTTGGCTGCGGTTTTGGCCGCAGGCTTGGCTGCTGCGGTTTTGGCCGCGACAGGCTGAGCTTTCAGGCCGGTGAGTTTTTCGATCTGCCTGGTCAGGGTATCGACCTTCTTGTGCAGATCCTTCACCTCGTTGCGGCTCGGTACGCCCAGGCGCGAAATCGCACTGTTCAGGCGCTTGTCGAAAGCCCCTTCCAGCTGATCCCAGGTGCCCAGCGCGCGATCTTTCACGCCGCTGATGCGCGATTTTGCCGAGCTTGCAGAATCCTTGGCAGCATCGACTTTCTTGCCGACTGCAGCCTTGGTGAGCTTCTCGGCTTTCTCGCCGTCTTTGACCAATGTATCGAAGAGCTTGCTGCCGTCAGTGTCGATCTTCGAGTACACGCCTAAACCAGCCAGCCAGATCTTGCGGGAATAGTCTTCGACTTTTCCGATCCACGAGCTGCCTTCTTTATCGGTGTTCTTTTTACCAGCCATCCCGTTCTCCTTAAGATTTACGCGCGACGCGTTCGAGCAATGCCGTCAGCTCATCGAGCTTAGCAGAGAGTGCCTCAACGTCATGTTTAGACGGAATGCCGATACGATTCAAGGCACTGGCGACACGTGTGTCGAAGGCCTTCTCGACCTTGTCCAGCTGAACTTCGACCCGGCCTTTGAAAGAGCTGACTTCGCTCTTGGCTTCATCGATCTCGGCGTTGGCTGCTTCGAGTTTTTCGGTGACGGCTTTTTTGCCTTTCTTTTCAACAGTTTGACCAGCCTTGATCAACTCCTGAAAGTACTCGCTGCCCTCCTGACCGACCTTGGTGTAGGCCCCCAGGCCTGCCAGCCAGATCTTGCGGGCATAGGATTTGACGTCGCTCAGAGCGGAAGTCGAAGCGTCGATTTTTTTCTTCAAAATGACTTTGGCCATGGTGCACCTCACGCGCAGAAGGTTTGAGGAACTGCCCTGACGAGTGTCGGGCTCAGGCACAAAGTAGGGAGAAAAATTAGAAACGGCACCCTAACAACTGACATAAAAGGCAGGTGCACGAGAAAAAAACGGGGAGCCCAAAGCTCCCCGTTTTGTCCTGATCAGACCAGCGCTTTATCCAGCGCCTTTTCGATCTCGGCTTTGATCATGCCGCTCATGGCCGACATCATCAGGCCCAGTTCGACGTCGACCCGGATCGAATCCTCGGCCACATGCACCGCGCCCTTCACGCCCGAACGCTTGAGGTTCAGGACATCGCCCGACCACTGCGGCTCCAGGCCATATTGATCGGAGAGTTTCTGCGCCAGTTTTTCGGCTTTCTCGCGGGCCGCTTCCTTGCCCAGGCTGTGGGCACGCTCAACACTGATATGGGCCATTGAATGACTCCTGCTTTTTGAATGGGGCTATGAATGCCTGCAACGAATCTTGACCGCCACTGCGGCAAATCGTCCCGAAGGTTGCCCATCTTACCTTTAGCCATTCCAAGACAAAGCATGGCTTGGGGATTAGAATGTCGCGCATTCTCTTTTGGTGACAGCGATATGACTGATCAGCGCAAAGGCAGCGATGCCGAACCCACCACTCACTTCGGCTTCAAAAACGTTCCGGAAAGCCAGAAAGCGGAAAAAGTCGCTGAGGTGTTCCACTCCGTGGCCGCCAAGTACGACCTGATGAACGACCTTCTGTCGGGCGGCATGCACCGTCTGTGGAAGCGTTTCGCGATCGAACTGTCGGGCGTACGCGCCGGCAACCGCGTGCTGGACATCGCCGGCGGTACGGGTGACCTGACCAAGAAATTCTCGCACCTGGTCGGCCCGACCGGTCAGGTGGTGCTAGCCGATATCAACGAATCCATGCTCAAGGTCGGCCGTGACCGCCTGCTGGATGTCGGCGTGTCGGGCAATGTCGAGTTCGTCCAGGCCGACGCTGAAAAGCTGCCGTTCCCGGACAACCATTTCGACTGCGTGACCATCGCCTTCGGCCTGCGCAACGTGACGCACAAGGAAGACGCCCTGCGCTCGATGCTGCGCGTCCTCAAGCCGGGCGGCCGCCTGCTGGTGCTGGAATTCTCCAAGCCGACCAACGCGCTGATGTCCAAGGCCTACGACGCCTACTCGTTCGCCTTCATGCCGTTGATGGGCAAACTGATCACCAACGACTCGGAAAGCTATCGCTACCTGGCCGAATCGATCCGCATGCACCCGAATCAGGAAACCCTGAAGTCGATGATGGTCGACGCCGGTTTCGATCGCGTGACCTATCACAACATGACCGCAGGCATCGTCGCCCTGCACCGCGGTATCAAACCCTGATGCTGCTGACCGGGCTGCTCGCCAGCGTCGAACTCGGCCTGAACCGCGTGCTGCGTCTCGACAGCACGGCGCTGCCGCGACTGGCGCACCTGACCGGCAAAGTGATTGCCGTGGATTGCCGCAGCCCGGCGCTGCAACTGTTCATTCTGCCGAGCGACGAAGGCCTGATGCTGGCGTCCCACTGGGAAACCGGCGTCGACTGCACCCTGCGCGCCCCGGCCTCGAGTCTGGTGAAACTGGCCCTGAGCAAGGACAAGACGGCGGTGCTGCACGCGCCGGAAGTCGAACTCGACGGCGACAGCGGCGTGCTGCTGGAGCTGGCGGGCGTGCTGCAGGACCTGGAGCTGGACTGGGAGTACGAACTCTCGCGCTGGCTGGGACCTGTCGCCACGCAACTGGTCGGCGGCCACCTGCGCAGCCGCGCCCGCTGGTATCAACAAGGATTTGCCAGCCTCAACCAGAACCTCGCCGAATACCTGGCCGAAGAATCGCGCACCCTCGTCGGGCAGCGCGAAGCCGAAGCCCGCTTCAGCGAACTGGACCGGATCAAACTCGATCTGGAACGTCTCGAGGCGCGCTTCGAGCGCCTTTCCCGATCCCTCGACCCAAGCGATAACGCATGAAGCTGCTCGCCGTCCGCCGTCTGTTGCGCATCCAGCGCGTCGTGATCCGCTACCGCCTCGATGACCTGCTGTTCGATCTGCCGTTGCCGTGGTTCCTGCTGGCGCTGCGCTACGTCCTGCCGTGGCGCTGGTTCCCGCGCAAGCCGCTGGACCTGAGCCGTGGCGCACGCCTGCGCCTGGCCTTGCAGGACCTGGGGCCGATCTTCATCAAGTTCGGGCAGATCCTTTCGACCCGCCGCGACCTGCTGCCGGAAGACATCGCCGATGAGCTGATGCGGTTGCAGGACCGCGTGCCGCCGTTCGATTCGCAGCTGTCGGTCAAACTGATCGAAGAGCAACTGGGCAAGAAGATCAGCGAAGTGTTCAGCCGCTTCGACGTCGAACCGCTGGCCTCGGCCTCGGTGGCGCAGGTGCACGCCGCGCAACTGAAGACCGGTGAAGAAGTGGTGGTCAAGGTGATCCGCCCGGGTCTGAAACCGATCATCGCCCAGGATCTGGCGTGGCTGTTCATCCTCGCCCGCGCCGCCGAAAAAGTCTCCGCCGACGCCCGTCTGCTGCACCCGGTGGACGTGGTCAGCGACTACGAAAAAACCATCTACGACGAACTCGACCTGTTGCGCGAGGCGGCCAACGCCAGCCAGTTGAAGCGCAACTTCGAAGGCTCGCCGCTGTTGTATGTGCCGCAAGTCTATTGGGACTGGTGCCGGCCGAAAGTGCTGGTGATGGAGCGCATCTACGGGATTCAGGTGACCGATCTGGCGACCCTCGCCGACCAGCGCACCGACATGAAGATGCTCGCCGAGCGCGGCGTGGAGATCTTCTTCACCCAGGTGTTCCGCGACAGTTTCTTCCACGCCGACATGCACCCGGGCAACATCTTCGTCAGCACCGTCAACCCGTGGAGCCCGCAGTACATCGCGATCGACTGCGGCATCGTCGGCAGCCTGACCCCGGAAGACCAGGACTATCTGGCGCGCAACCTGTTCGCCTTCTTCAAGCGCGACTACCGCCGCGTGGCGCAATTGCACATCGATTCGGGCTGGGTGCCGGCGGAAACCAAGCTCAACGAATTCGAAGCGGCGATCCGTACCGTGTGCGAGCCGATCTTCGAAAAACCATTAAAAGATATTTCATTTGGCCAGGTGCTGATGCGCCTGTTCCAGACCGCGCGCCGCTTCAACATGGAAGTGCAGCCGCAACTCGTATTGCTGCAAAAGACGTTGCTGAACATCGAAGGCCTGGGCCGTCAGCTGTACCCGGACCTCGATCTGTGGAATACCGCACAGCCGTTCCTCGAGCGCTGGATGCGCGAGCGCGTCAGCCCGAAAGCCTTGATCGGCAACGTCCAGAGCCAGTTCCAACAACTGCCGCACCTGGCCAACATGGCCCGCGACCTGCTCGAACGCATGTCCCAGCCCCACGCCAACGACCCGCCACCGCCGTGGAAAAAACGCAAGGACGACTGGTTCCTGCGCCTGCTCGGCAGCGCCCATCTGGCGGGCGGTACGATCCTCGCCGCCGGGGGCCCGTTGCACGAACTGGGGCATTGGCCCGCCGGGATCATGGTGGCAGTCGGCTTGTATCTGGTCGTTCGCCGATAGCCAGTTCCGTGATCGGCTGGCACACTGTTTCAACGCCTGAACCCGACTATTTAAGTGTGGGTTCGCTGTCGGAGTCGAAGATGAAAAACTGGCTGGACGAGATCAAGTGGGACGCCGATGGCCTGGTGCCGGCGATTGCCCAGGATCACAAGACCGGACGCGTATTGATGATGGCCTGGATGAACCGCGAAGCCCTGGAGCTGACCGCGGCGGAAAACCGTGCCATCTATTGGTCACGTTCCCGTGGCAAGCTGTGGCGCAAGGGCGAAGAGTCCGGCCACGTACAGACGCTGCATGAAATGCGTCTGGACTGCGACGCCGACGTCATCATCCTGATGGTCGAGCAGATCGGCGACATTGCTTGCCATACCGGCCGTCAAAGCTGCTTCTACCGCGTCTTCGAAAACGGCGACTGGAAAACGGTCGACCCGGTCCTGAAAGACCCGCACGCTATTTACTCCGCAGGACACAAACATGAGTGACACCCTGACCCGCCTCGCTCAGGTGCTGGAAGAGCGCAAGGGCGCTGCTGCCGACAGTTCGTATGTGGCTAGTCTGTATCACAAGGGCTTGAACAAGATTCTGGAAAAGGTCGGCGAAGAATCGGTCGAAACGATCATCGCCGCCAAGGACGCCGCCGTCAGCGGCGACTGCAGCGACGTGATCTACGAGACCGCCGACCTGTGGTTCCACAGCTTGGTCATGCTTGCCCAGTTGGGGCAGCATCCGCAGGCGGTGCTGGATGAACTGGATCGCCGTTTCGGCCTGTCCGGACACGTCGAGAAAGCCTCGCGCCCGTCCGCCTGAACAACTTCAAAAGAGGAACAGCAACATGGGCATTTTTGACTGGAAACACTGGATCGTCATCCTGGTGGTCGTGGTACTGGTGTTCGGTACCAAGAAACTGAAGAACCTCGGCACCGACGTTGGCGAGTCGATCAAGGGCTTCCGTAAAGCCATGAACGACGACGAAAAACCGGCCGATCCGACCGTCACGCCTGCGCAACCGGTACCGCCGGTACAGCCGCAAGCCACCGCTCAGGCCAACCCGCCGCACACCATCGATGTGCAGGCGCAGAAAGTCGAAGAGCCGATCCGCAAAGACGTGTGAGCACTGACTAATGTTTGGTATCAGCTTCTCTGAACTGCTGCTCGTCGGCCTCGTCGCCCTGCTGGTGCTGGGCCCCGAGCGTCTGCCGGGCGCTGCACGCACCGCCGGCCTGTGGGTCGGACGGCTGAAGCGCAGCTTCAACGCGATCAAACAGGAAGTTGAGCGTGAAATCGGTGCCGACGAAATCCGTCGGCAACTGCACAACGAGCACATCCTGTCACTGGAACAGGAGGCGCGGAAGATTTTCACGCCGGTTCAGCAGGAGCCGACGCCGGTCGAGCACGTGGGTGAGCAGACGATTCACAGCCCTGCCGCTCCAACGCCAGCGGCACCTGCTGTAGCGCCAACCGAATCAGCGCCTGTCGTCGCGCCAGCCTCGGTTGAACACGTAGCCCAAACCGCCGCGCCGACCACACCAGCGCCAAACGACACCACTCAGCCGCCGCGAGCCCCATGACAAGGGCCTGTCATCGGTCATTTCCTGTGTCGCGTTGTCGCCTGAAAGCGGGCCAGGCAAGGCGTAGTCCGCAGGGAATGTGTTTTACCTTTCCAAGGACTACAACGCAGCCTGGCCCGCTTTCAGGCACAACCCGAAGGGCCGGCCTGTATTTGCGCAGGGCTGCGTTACTCGTTGCTTATTTGAAACGCCAAACTACGCGCCTCGCGCCTTGCCCTGCGCAAATACGGGCTCGGCGCGACACAGGAAATGACCGATGACAGGCCCTAGCCTCCCCGAAAACGACCAGCACATGCCGCTGGTTTCGCACCTCACCGAGTTGCGCACCCGCCTGCTGCGTTGCGTGGCGGCGATCTTCATCATCTTCGCCGGGCTGTTTGCCTTCACCCAGCAGATCTACACCTTCGTCTCGACGCCGCTGCGCGAATACCTGCCGGCCGGCGCGACGATGATCGCCACCGACGTGTCGTCGCCGTTCCTGACGCCGCTGAAACTGACGATGATGGTCTCACTGTTCCTGGCGATTCCGGTGATCCTGCATCAGATCTGGGGCTTCATCGCACCGGGTCTGTACAAGCACGAGAAGCGTGTCGCAGTGCCGTTGCTGATCTCCAGCATCCTGCTGTTCTACACCGGCATGGCGTTCGCCTACTTCTTCGTGTTCCCGCTGATCTTCAAGTTCTTCGCCTCGGCCACCCCGGCCGGCGTGGAAATGATGACCGACATCACCAGTTACCTCGATTTCGTCATGACGCTGTTCTTCGCCTTCGGCGTGGCGTTCGAAATCCCGGTGGCCGTGGTGCTGCTGGTGTGGATCGGCGTGGTCGACGTCAAATACCTGAAGAAGATCCGTCCGTACGTGATCATCGGCTGCTTCGTGGTCGGCATGATCCTGACCCCGCCGGACATCTTCTCCCAGACCCTGCTGGCCGTGCCGATGTGGATGCTGTTCGAAGTCGGCATCCTCTTCGGCAGTCTGGTCAGCAAGCGCGAGCGCCCGGAAGAAACCGCCGACGATCACAACGACCAGCCGCCAGCGACTCAGCCATGAACCTGCTGCTGCTCGAAGAGGCCGACTTCATTGCGGCCGACCGCGTCGTGCTGCGTGATCGGCGCCTGACCCACATGCAGGAAGTCCACCGTTCGGAAGTCGGCGACAGCCTGCGGGTCGGGCGCATTGGCGGGCTGATGGGCTCGGCCGAGCTTTTGCGCCTTGACGCGGGCGAAGCCGAGCTGCGAGTCAACCTCGATCAACCGCCACCGGCCAAACTGCCGCTGACCCTGGTGCTCGCCCTGCCCCGCCCGAAGATGCTGCGCCGGGTGTTCCAGACCGTGGCGACCATGGGCGTGTCGAAGGTGATTCTGGTCAACAGCTACCGGGTCGAGAAAAGCTTCTGGCAGACGCCGTTCCTCGAACCGGACGCCATCCGCGAACAACTGATCCTCGGCCTCGAACAGGCTCGGGATACGGTGCTGCCGGAGATCATCATCGAGAAGCGCTTCAAGCCGTTCGTCGAAGATCGCCTGCCGGCCATCACCGACGGCACCCTCGGTCTGGTCGGCCATCCGGGCAATTTCCCGCCCTGCCCCCGCGCCCTGAACGAACCGGTGACCCTGGCGATCGGCCCCGAGGGTGGCTGGATTCCCTACGAAATCGATCTGCTGGCCAAGGCCGGGCTGCAACCGGTGCAGCTTGGCGAGCGAATCCTGCGGGTCGAAACCGCCGTCACCGCGCTGCTGGCCCGGCTGTTCTGAAGTCTTCGCCAGACAAAAGGCGTTACAGATTGCCATCATCTGGCCGATACCCTCTCCATAAGTCCAATTAGTGGTCCGAGGGGAGTCGTCGCATGTACCGTTGGTTAGCCGAGAGTCTTGGAAACGTCAGCGTCAAACGTAAGCTTGGAATCGGTTTCGGCCTGGTGCTGCTGCTGACCCTGTTGATCACCTTCACCGGCTGGACCGGCATGAGCGGGATCATCAGCCGGGGTGACAAGCTCGGGTTCATCTCCAGCCTCAACGAGCTGACCAAAGACCTGCGCCTGGCACGCCTGGACTATGAAGCCCGCCGTGGCGAACAGGGCCCTGGCGCGGTCAACGACCTGCTCGGCAAGCTCGACAGCGGCCTGCAAAGCGCGCGCGGCATGATCGAGCAACCGTCCGACGTGGCCATGATCGACCAGCAACTCGCGGCGGTCGCCGAGTACAAACGCGCCTTTGCCGACATGACCCAGGCCACCGTGCAGCGTGAAGACGCCCGCAGCAAACTCGGCGCCAGCGCCGATAACGCCGTGGCCAAGGTCAGCGAAGTCGAGAAATCCCTGCTGCAAGGCGACAGCGTTGCGCAATTCAACAGCGTGATCGAGCTGAGCAAACTGCTGCAGCAGGCGCGCTATCAGGTGCGCGGCTACACCTACAGCGGCAAGGCCGAAGCCGAACAACCGGCGCTGGATGCCATCGCCGCGGCCCTGAACAATCTCGAAAGCCTGCCGAGCAAACTGCCCGAGCAACACATCGCCAACCTGCAACAGGCCACCGAATCGCTGAAGGCTTACCGCGCTGCCGTCAGCCAGTTCCGCGACTCCCAGGTGAACAACGCGAAGGCCATGGCGCGAATGACCGCTCAGGGCGACATCCTGCTCGACGTCAGCAAGAAACTTACCGAATCTCAGACCATCGTCCGCGACACCGATGCCGCGCACGCCAAAAACATGCTGATGATCGCCACCCTGCTGGCCCTGGCCTTCGGTCTGCTGGCGGCCTGGGCGATCACCCGGCAGATCATCATTCCGCTGGAGCAAACCCTGAAAGTCGCCGAGCGCGTGGCCGCCGGTGACCTGACCCACAATCTGGTATCCCTGCGCCGCGATGAACTTGGTCAACTGCAACGCTCGATGCAGAGCATGACTCAGGGCCTGCGCGAATTGATCGGCGGCATCAGCGACGGCGTGACCCAGATCGCCAGCGCCGCCGAAGAATTGTCCGCCGTGACCGAGCAGACCAGCGCCGGGGTCAACAATCAGAAAATCGAGACCGACCAGGTCGCCACCGCCATGAACGAAATGGCCGCCACCGTGCAGGAAGTCGCGCGCAACGCCGAGGAAGCTTCGGAAGCCGCGGTCGCTGCTGATCAGCAGGCCCGTGAAGGCGACAAGGTGGTTGGCGAGGCGATCGCCCAGATCGAACGTCTGGCTGCCGAAGTCGGCCACTCCACCGAGGCCATGGGCGAGCTCAAGCGCGAGAGCGACAAGATCGGCAGCGTGCTCGACGTGATCAAGTCCGTGGCTCAGCAAACCAACCTGCTGGCCCTCAACGCCGCCATCGAGGCCGCCCGTGCCGGTGAAGCCGGACGTGGTTTTGCGGTGGTCGCCGACGAAGTTCGCAGCCTCGCCCAGCGCACCCAGAAGTCCACCGAAGAGATCGAAGAGCTGATCGTCGGACTGCAGAACGGCACCCAGCAAGTGGCAACGATCATGGACAACAGCCGCACCCTGACCGACAGCAGCGTCGAGCTGACCCGGCGTGCCGGTGGTTCGCTGGAAAGCATCACCCGCACCGTTTCGGCGATTCAGGCGATGAACCAGCAGATCGCTGCGGCGGCCGAGCAGCAGAGCGCTGTGGCTGAAGAGATCAACCGCAGCGTGCTGAACGTGCGGGATGTCTCGGACCAGACCTCGGCGGCCAGTGAAGAGACAGCGGCCTCCAGCGTCGAGCTGGCGCGTTTGGGCACTCACCTGCAAACGCTGGTGGGCCGGTTCAAGGTGTAAGTGGACGCCCGATCGTTCCCACGCTCCGCGTGGGAATGCATCCTGTGACGCTCCGCGTCACGCTTGCGAAGGGACGCAGAGCGTCCTGGGCGGCATTCCCACGCAGAGCGTGGGAACGATCAGTGATAAAAAACGCAGCCAATGGCTGCGTTTTTTTTGCCCTGCGTTTAGAGGACTTGCCGCAGGAACGCCTGGGCTCGCGGATCCTTCGGTGCATCGAAGAACTCGGCCGGCGAGGCGTCTTCCAGCAGTTTGCCGTGATCGAAGAACAGCACCCGATCCGCCACTTCACGGGCGAAGCCCATTTCGTGGGTCACGCAGACCATGGTCATGCCTTCCACGGCCAGGTTCTTCATCACGTCCAGCACTTCGCCGACCATTTCCGGATCGAGGGCCGAGGTCGGCTCGTCGAACAGCATGACCTTGGGGTCCATCGCCAGCGCCCGGGCAATTGCCACGCGCTGCTGCTGACCGCCGGACAGGCGCGACGGATATTCGCGGGCCTTCTGGGCGATGCCGACCTTCTCCAGCAATGCCAGAGCCTTGGCCTCGCTTTCCTTCTGGCCGCGCTTGCGCACGACTTTCTGCGCCAGGCACAGGTTCTCCAGCACGGTCATGTGCGGGAACAGATTGAAATGCTGGAACACCATGCCGACTTCGCGGCGGTAGGCGTTGACGTCGGTTTTCGGGTCGGCCAGTTGCAGGCCGTCGATGCTCACCGAGCCGGAATCGAATTCTTCCAGACCATTGAGGCAACGCAGGAACGTCGACTTGCCGGAACCGGACGGGCCGATCACCACCAGCACTTCGCCCTTGGCCACGGAGGTGCTGACGTTATCCACCGCGCGCACCACTTGCCCACGGGTGTCGAAGACTTTTACCAGATCGCGGACTTCAATCACTTTGCGCGAGCCTCCGCTCAAGCCGGCTGGCGATTTTCGACAGCGGCAGGTTGATCAACAGGTAGAGGCCGGCGACGCAGAACAGGATCTCGAACGGCGAGAACGACGTGGTGATGACTTCACGACCGCTTTTCAGCAGCTCGGTGATGGCGATCACCGACACCAGCGAGGTGTCTTTGACCAGACTGATGAATTGCCCGGCCAGCGGTGGCAGCACGCGCTTGAACGCCTGCGGCAGCACCACATGACGCATCGACTGGCCGGCACTCAGACCCAGCGAACGCGCCGCTTCGTTCTGGCCACGGGCAATCGACTGCACACCGGAACGGATGATTTCCGCCACGTAGGCACCGGTGAACAGCGACAGCGCGGCGATCCCGGCGAACTCCCGGGACAGGTTCATCACCGTGCCGATGAAGAAATAGAAAATGAAGATCTGCACCAGCAGCGGCGTGCCGCGCACCAGTTCGACATAGATCGTCGACAGGTCGCGCAGGGTCGGGTTGCTCGACAGCCGGCACAGCCCGGTGGCCAGACCGATGAGCAAGCCCAGCACGCCGGACACCACCGACAGCCAAAGCGTGGTCCACAGGCCCCACAACAGCGGGCCCGCCGCCCAATGCCGGGTCACGCCCACGACGTCGCCTTCGGCCACATCGTCGCCCTGAGCGAATTGCAGGCTGTTTTCGTCGACGGTCAGGTGCTGCTCGTCACCGGCATCGTTGCGCAGGGTGACCTGCGCGCTGCCACCTTTGCGCACCAGTTCGCTGACGGTGGAAATGTCGGTCGCGCGCTGGGTTTCCTCGGCCTGATAGGCGAAGTACTGCGGCACGCGGTTCCAGCGCCATTCGTAGGACATCAGCGACGTGGCGTAATACAGCGCGCCGGCCAGGCCGACCAGCACCAGCACGGTCAGGACGTGCCAGGGCCATTGGGCTTTTTTCTGTTTCATGGGTTTAGCGAAATCCGAAAGTTATGTCGCCGGGGAGGCCGCCTTCGCGGGCAAGTCGAATCGTCGCACCGCCGCTCCCACAGGGAACGCATTCCAATGTGGGAGCGGGCTTGCTCGCGAATGGGGCGACTCGGTCTATCTGACCGGGCTTATTCCATGTCCTTGAGCCACTCGGTGCTCTTGAACCACTTGTCATGGATGCGATCGTAGGTGCCGTCTTCGTGGATCTGGTGCAGGAAGTTGTTGATGAAGTTGAGGCTGTCGTAGTCACCCTTCTTCAGACCGAAGGCCAGTGGCTCGTAGGTGAACGGCTTGTCGAGGAACACCAGTTTGCCGGCGCCGACCTTGTTCACGGCAACGACGTTGTACGGCGCGTCGTAGATGAAGGCGTCAGCCTTGCCGTTGACCACGTCGAGCACGGCTTCCTGCTCGTTGTCGTAGCCGTGGTACTTGGCTTTGGAGATCAGCTTCTTGGCGACCATCTCGCCGGTGGTGCCGAGCTTGGAGGTGATGCGGTAGTCGGCGGTGTTCAGGTCTTTATAGGACTTGATGGTGCCTTCCAGCTCTTTACGGATCAGCAGAGTCTGGCCGACCACGATGAACGGTTCGCTGAAATTCAGGCGCAGGTTGCGTTCCTGGGTCAGGGTCATGCCGCTGCCGATCATGTCGAACTTGTCGGTCATCAGCGCCGGGATGATCCCGTCGTAACCGGTGGAGACCAGCTCCAGCTTGACGCCCATGGCCTTGGTCATGGCTTTGAGGATGTCGACTTCGAAACCGATGATTTCGCCGCGCTTGTTGGTCATTTCGAACGGCATGTAGGTCGGATCCATACCGACTTTCAACGAGCCGCGCTTGACCGCGTCGTCGATTGCGCCGGCCTGCGCCGCATTGACTGCAACCAGTGCCGTGACGCCGACCAGCAGCATCGACAGATACTTCTTCATCTTCAAGTCCCCAAAACCATTGCGTTTGCGGCGCGAAAACCGACAGAAATGGACAAGATTGTCCGGGTGCGCCAATTCGGGGACGGATGCTAACGCACTCGTCCGTTTGCACAAGGTTTTTTGATCGGTTGGTGCCGGATGGAACACAGAGCGTCGCGGGCTGCATTCCCCCGCAGAGCGTGGGAACGAGTGATCCGCGACGGTAATCGGCAGGCAAAAAAAAACCCCGCTTTCGCGGGGTTTCTTGATCAGGCCGGTTGCGCCTGCAAGCTCACAGGCTTGAGCGGCAGCAGCGGCGCATGGGGATCGGCTTTCACCGAAGCCCGCCAGGCGTCCAGCCACTCGGCGTGGCCTTCGGCCCACACCTGCTCGTGCAGACGGGCCAGGGCCACCGGATCGCTCAGCAGTTGCAGGCGATCATGGTTGTTCAGCCCGGCCGGGCCGACCTTGATCGCGTGACGCACACGTTCCTGGCGCAGCCATTCGATCGGCTCGGCCTGACCGTGACGCGAGGTCGCCAGCGAGCACGCCAGGGCGTTCTGCTGTGGATCGACCACCGCGCGGATGAAGCCGTCATTCAGTGCGTGCCAGCGGTTTTCGTGGGTGTACTGATCGGTGGCCAGCAGCGCCTGTGGCGGATTGTATTCCTCGGGGATGAGGAACAGGCTCTCGTCACGGGACTTGAGGCCCAGACCGACGCGGCTGGAAATCACCGACACCGGAATCGACAGCATCAGCGAACCGACGATCGGCACCAGCCACCACAGGAAGCTCGGGTTCAGCCAGATCACCAGCAGCGCCCAGAAGAAGCCCAGCAGGGTCTGCGGACCGTGACGCTTGACCGCTTCGCTCCATGGCGTCGAGTCGTCGTCACGCTGCGGCGAGTTCCAGGTCGCGGCCCAGCCGAGGAACGCGGCGAGGACGAAACGGGTGTGGAAAATCATCCGCACCGGCGCCAGCAGCATGGAGAACAGCATCTCCAGCAGCATCGAGACGGTCACCTTGAACTTGCCGCCGAACTCTTTCGCGCCCTTGGCCCAGATCAGGATGATGCTCAACAGCTTCGGCAGGAACAGCAGCACGATGGTCGTCGAGAACAGCGCGATCGCCTTGTCCGGGTGCCATTGCGGCCACAGCGGATAGAGCTGACGCGGTTCGAGGAAGTACTGCGGCTCCATCAGCGTGTTCACCGCCAGCAGCGCGGTCGACAGCACCAGGAAGAAGAACCACAGCGGCGCCGACAGGTAGGACATCACGCCGGTCAGGAACACCGCGCGGTGCACCGGGTGCATGCCTTTGACCAGGAACAGACGGAAGTTCATCAGGTTGCCGTGGCACCAGCGACGGTCACGCTTGAGCTCGTCGAGCAGGTTCGGCGGCAGTTCTTCGTAGCTGCCCGGCAGATCGTAGGCAATCCACACGCCCCAGCCGGCACGGCGCATCAGCGCCGCTTCAACGAAGTCGTGAGAGAGAATCGCACCGGAGAACGCCCCTTTGCCCGGCAACGGCGCCAGGGCGCAGTGGTCGATGAACGGCTTCATGCGGATGATCGCGTTGTGACCCCAGTAGTGGGATTCACCCAGCTGCCAGAAGTGCAGGCCGGCGGTGAACAGCGGACCGTACACGCGAGTGGCGAACTGCTGCATGCGTGCATACAGCGTGTCCATGCCCGAAGCGCGCGGCGCGGTCTGGATGATGCCGGCGTCCGGCGTGGCCTCCATCAGGCGCACCAGACTGGTCAGGCACTCGCCGCTCATCACCGAGTCGGCGTCGAGCACGACCATGTACTTGTAGTCACCGCCCCAGCGACGGCAGAAGTCGTCGAGGTTGCCGCTCTTGCGTTTGACGCGACGGCGACGGCGGCGATAGAAGATCTTGCCGAAACCCTTGGCTTCGCGGCAGACGTCCAGCCAGGCCTGCTGCTCGGCCACGCAGATGTCGGTGTCATTACTGTCGCTGAGGACGAAGAAGTCGAAACGGTCCAGGTCACCGGTAGCGGCGACCGACTCGAAGGTCGCGCGCAGACCGGCGAACACCCGAGGCACGTCTTCGTTGCAGATCGGCATCACCAGTGCGGTGCGCGCGTCTTTCGGAATCGGCTCGTTGCCGGCACTTTTACCGGAGATCCGGTATTTATCGTGGCCGGTGAGCAATTCGAGGAAGCCCATCAGCGCGGTCCAGAAACCGGCCGACACCCAGCAAAACAGAATCCCGAACATGATCAGGATGCTGGTCTGCAGCGCATACGGCAGCACTTGCGTGGCGGTTTGCAGCAGCGGTTGATGCAGGACTTCTTCCAGATCGACGAACGACCAGCCCTGGTACGGCATGATGCCTTTCATGTACCAGCCGGCGACGATGGTCTGACCCAGCATCAGCACCAGCAGAATGTAGCGACGGATCGAACCGACCGTGCGCCAGCGCGCCGCCGGCAGCACGTTGGCGTCCTTCGGCGGTTGCGGCGGGTTGGTCCGGCCGGTCAGGCGACGCCAGCCACGCACCAGAATGTTGGTGCGCCACGGCTCCGGCACGACCTTGGTCCGACGGATCGGCGGCGTGGCCTTCATGCTGACCCGGCCGCTGGCGTCGAGCACCAGCATTTCCGCGTCTTGCAGCTCTTCGGCGGTGCTCAGGATCAGGCGCTTGCCCACCGAAGCCTGGGCGGCTTCGGTCGGTGCGTCAAAGGTCTTGGACGACAGGCGTTCATGCAATTCGCTGAAGGACTGGCAGCCCGCGAGTTCCGCGCGCTGCTCGTCGGTCATCGGCAGATGCGCCAGGTACTCGGACAGAGTCTCTGGCTGTACTTGAGAGTTACTCATCGGCAGGCAACTGATAGCTCCAGGTCTCGGTCAGGACTTCTTCAGTCGGTGCCGATTCCGGTGTGGCTGGGGCCGCGTCCGCAGCGGCTGGCTGCTTGGCGTCTTTGTTGGCCTTGTCCTTGGCATCTGCAACCGGCTTGGCGTCGGCCTGTTTGGCCTCGGCGGCCTTGGCTTCCTTGTCGGCTTTCTCTTGTTGCTTGGCGGCAACCTTGTCGGCCTTGGCTACCGACGAATTGGACGTCGGCACCGAAGACTTGGCCAGATCAGCGGTGACCACTGGCTGCACCAGGGCTGCGCGCATCTCGGTGGACTTGCTCGGGTCCTTGATCTTCATCCGCAGGGTCAGGCGCCAGCCTTTGGTTTCCGGGTTGTAGCGCACGCTGTTTTCGACCAGTTCGGCGTTGTCGCCGACGCTGACCTGGCTGCGAACGTCCGCATCCGGAGCCAAAGCGGCCAGAGACGGGCCTTCGAAGTCGACCAGGTAGGCAACGCTGCCATCCGGCTGACGGATCAGGTTCGATTGCTTGACGTCACCGGTCGAACGCAGGGTCTGGTTGACCCAGGCGCTGTCCGGCGCGTGCAGCGCGGCCTCGTCGATGGTCCAGTGCATACGGTAGGCGAAGTCCAGCGGCTGGCCAGGCTCCGGCAGTTTTTCCGGGTTCCAGAACGCAACGATGTTGTCGTTGGTTTCGTCCGCAGTCGGGATCTCGACCAGATCAACGGTGCCCTTGCCCCAGTCGCCCTTCGGCTCGATCCAGGCGCTTGGGCGCTTGTCGTAGCGGTCGTCGAGGTCTTCGTAGTGGCTGAAATCACGGCCACGTTGCAGCAGACCGAAACCACGCGGGTTCTCGACGCTGAACTGGCTCACGGCCAGATGTTTAGGGTTGTTCAGAGGGCGCCAGATCCACTCGCCGTTGCCGGCATGGATCGACAGACCGCTGGAGTCGTGCAGTTCGCGACGGTAGTTGAGCACTTTCGACGGCTGGTTGGCGCCGAACAGGAACATGCTGGTCAGCGGCGCGATGCCGAGCTTGCCGACCTTGTCACGCAGGTACATCTGGCCCTTCACGTCGACAATAGTGTCGCTGCCCGGACGCAGGATCAGACGGTAGGCGCCGGTCGCACGAGGCGAATCCAGCAGGGCGAAGATCACCAGGTGTTTGTCACCCGGCTTCGGCTGCTGAATCCAGAACTCGCGAAAACGCGGGAATTCTTCGCCGGACGGCAAAGCGGTATCGATTGCCAGACCACGGGCCGACAGACCGTAGGTGTGACCCTTGCCGACGACGCGGAAGTAGCTCGCGCCCAGCATGGTCATGATTTCGTCTTGCTTGTCCGCCTTGTTGATCGGGTACAGCACACGGAAACCGGCGTAGCCCAGTTGTTCGGTGGCCTTCGGATCGAACTGCAGGTCGCCGAAATCGAAACGGCTAGGATCGTATTTGATCTCTTCGACGGTGTTCGCGGTGATTTCGTTGATTTTCACCGGCGTATCGAAGTGCATGCCCTGGTGATAGAAGGACAGCTTGAACGGGGTCTTCTGGTCGGCCCATTCGGCCTTTTCGGTGCGGAAACGAATCTTCTGATAGTCCGCGAATTTCATTTCACGGAATTCGTTCGGCAGGTTGCTGCGCGGGGCTTCGAACTTCTGCCCGGCCAGCTCTTTGGCCTTGGCCGACACATCGTCAAGATTGAATGCCCAAAGCTGGCCGGCGCTGAGCAGGCAGAGTACTGCCGAGCCCGCTACCAGAGCGCTGCGCAAGCGTTTGGCAGACAATTTTGCTGCATTACAGGGACTAACAATCACGAGCAACCCTCGCCGAAAACAGATCAATAAACCAACGGCCAGATGAAGTGCCTGTGAGGGATTCGGTACAAAAAAACCGACCTTTCAGGACACCCTTGCCAAGTTGGCGAGCATTGTTCCGACTCCGCTGGGTCAAAATGATTCCCCAATCGGATCCGGACAAGTCTCTACCTAAGTCAAAATGGACCAACGAACGCTGATCCCCGTAGCGCGCGATTATCTAGTAGCCCGCGTGACAACGCATCAGGGGTAACAAAGTATTTATCGCGAAAATTCCCTGTTTTCAGTCGAAAAGCCCTTAAAAAGTTGTTTCAAGCACTTTCATGTCTGTAACAGGAAGGTTACCGGGCCATCGTTGACCAGGTGCACCTGCATATCCGCGCCGAATCTACCTGATGCCACTGTGCCATGCATCTGTTTCGCTTTGCTTAATAGATAGTCGAATAATTCTTCGCCCAGCGCCGGAGGGGCGGCGGTCGAGAAACTCGGGCGCAACCCGCTTTTGGTGTCGGCAGCGAGGGTGAACTGAGAGACCAGCAGCAACCCGCCGCCCACATCCGCCAGGGACAGATTCATCTTGCCCTCGGCGTCACTGAACACTCGATAGTTAAGCAGCTTATGCAGAAGTTTGTCGGCGCTGGCCGGCGTGTCGTCGGGCTCTACCGCCACCAGCACCAGCAAACCCTGATCGACACTGCCAACCACCTCACCCGCCACTTCGACTCGCGCGCCTTTCACGCGCTGTAAAAGACCCTTCATGCTTCTTCGGGCGGCAGGTCGAGCAGACGACGGGCCATTTTGCTGGCGGCGCGCACCAGTGCATCGGTGATGCCCGGTTCCGAGGCAGCGTGGCCGGCATCGCGGATCACCTGCAGCTCGCTGTTCGGCCAGGCCTGATGCAGTTCCCAGGCGTTGTCGAGCGGGCAGATCACGTCGTAGCGGCCGTGGATGATCACGCCCGGCAGATGGGCGATCTTGCCCATGTCGCGAATCAGCTGGTTCGGCTCAAGGAACGCGTTGTTGGTGAAGTAGTGGCATTCGATCCGCGCAATCGACAAGGCACGCTGCGGCTCGGAGAAACGGTCGACCACCAGCGGGTTCGGACGCAGGGTCGCGGTGCGCCCTTCCCAGGTCGACCAGGCCTTTGCCGCGTGCATCTGGGCGATCTGGTCGTTGCCGGTCAGGCGCTTGTGGAAAGCGCTGAGCAGGTCGTCGCGCTCGTCCAGCGGAATCGGCGCGAGGTAGTCCTGCCAGTAATCGGGGAACAGACGGCTGGCGCCGGCCTGGTAGAACCATTCGATTTCCTGCGGACGGCAGAGAAAGATCCCGCGCAGGATCAGGCCATGTACGCGCTCCGGATGGGTCTGCGCGTAGGCCAGCGCCAGGGTCGAACCCCAGGAGCCGCCGAACAGCACCCATTTGTCGATGCCCAGGTGTTTGCGGATGCGCTCGAGGTCTTCGACCAGATCCCAGGTGGTGTTGTTTTCCAGACTGGCGTGGGGCGTGGAGCGACCGCAACCGCGCTGATCGAAGGTGACAATGCGATACAGGTTCGGATCGAAGTAGCGGCGACTCTGGGCGTCGCACCCGGCGCCGGGACCTCCGTGGATGAACACCACCGGCAAACCTTCCGGTGAACCGCTTTCGTCGACGTACAGCGTATGGGTGTCATCGACGGCCAGATCGTGCCGTGCGTGAGGTTTGATCTGCGGAAACAAAGTCTGCATTGCGCGCTCCGTAAGGGGTCGAGGTCATCCCTGGGGGGACTTCTATTATTCTGCCGTCCGGCATCATAAACCCGATTTACGTCAATGAGCATGCCCGTGCGCTGTCACATTTTGTCAGCCATGAACCCCAGCAGGTTCTCAAAGAGACGATCGACCTCGGCGACCTGATTTCGCGCCCGCAGGCAGCCGTGAACCAGCCCTTCGCCGTAATACAGCGCCGCGTCGACGCCCGCCGCGTTCAGCCGTTCGGCGTAGCACACGCCGTCGTCACGCAACGGATCGAACTGCGCCACGGCAATCCAGGCCGGGGGCAAACCGCTGAAGTCCCCGGCCAGCAACGGCATCGCATAGGCGTTCGGCTTGGCGGTGCCGCGCAGGTACAAGGCGTGATAACAGTCGAGATCGCTGCTGGCGAGCAACGGCGCATCGGCACATTCGCTGCGCGACGGTAACTGCTCGTCGCCTCCCAGCCCCGGATAGATCAAGACCTGCGCACCCGGCAGCGGCTCGCCGGCATCGCGCAGCGCCAGGCACAGCGCCGCCGCCAGATTGCCCCCGGCACTGTCGCCCGCTACCAGCATCCGTCCGGGATCGAACCAGAACGGCCCGCTGCGCAACGCGCGCCAGACGCTCAGGCAATCCTCGAAACCGGCGGGGAACGGATGTTCCGGCGCCAGCCGGTAATCCACCGCCACCACCATTGCCCCGAGCGCCATGGCCAGCTCGCAGCAGATGAAGTCATGGGAATCCAGCCCGCCGACCACCCAACCGCCGCCGTGCAGGTACAACACGCACGGCCAGCCACTGGCCGATGGCCGGACAGGCGGGCGATACGAACGCACCGCCACCCCGCTCAACTGGAAATCTACCACCTCCAGACCCGCCGGCCGTTCGGGCGTGAAGGCGCGGCACATGGCGTCATAGGATTTGCGCAATCCGCCGAGGCTGCTGTCCTCGCTGGCAAAGCCTTCGGTTCTGGAAACGAAGGCTGCCATCGACGGCGAAAGTGGATAAGTGCCCATCAGTTTTTCAGGCTGGCCTGAACCGTGGCCACGCCGTCCTTGCCATCGAAACTGCTGACACCCGCCAGCCAGCGTTGCAGGTCTTCGGGATGTTCACGCAGCCAGGTCTTCGCCACTTCCTGCGGCGTCTTGCGCTCCATGATCGGCACCATCAACTGGCTTTCCTGGGCGGCGGTGAAGGTCAGGTTTTCCAGCAGTCGATGAACGTTCGGGCAGCGCTCGGCGTAGTCCGGCGCGGTGACGGTGGAAACGGTGGCGGCGCCTTCGTTGGGGCCGTAGACGTCTTCGCTGCCGGTCAGGTAGGTGATCTTCATGTTGATGTTCATCGGATGCGGGGTCCAGCCGACGAACACCACGAACTCCTTGCGGTTTACCGCCCGCTGCACGGCGGCGAGCATGCCGGCCTCACCGGATTCGACGATCTTGAAATCCTTCAGGCCGAAATGGTTGGTTTCGATCATCGTCTTGATCGTGGTGTTGGCGCCGCTGCCGGGCTCGATGCCGTAGATCTTGGCGCCGAGCTGATCCTTGAATTTTGCGATGTCGCCAAAGGTTTTCAGCCCTGCCGCCGCCACGTAGTCCGGAACCGCCAGCGTCGCCTGGGCATCGGCCAGGCTGGGCTTGTCCATGACCTTGACCTGATTGGCGGCGAGGAACGGCGCAATATTCTTGTCCATCGCCGGTTTCCAGTAGCCGAGGAAGATATCCAGACGCTTGTCGCGGATGCCGGCGAAGATGATTTGCTGCACGGCGCTGGTCTGTTTGCTTTCGTAGCCGAGGCCGTTGAGCAGCACGTCGGCCATGCCGCTGGTGGCGATCACGTCGGTCCAGTTGACGACGCCCATGCGCACGGTTTTGCAGGAAGCATCATCGGAAGCCATGGCGCCGGCGCTGAGCAGCGCACTGCCGGTCAGGATTAACGCACAACGAGTGAACAGTCTTTTCATGTGGGATCGTCTCGTGCGGCAGCGGGTTATTGTTCGGATCGGTGTCTTCTTGCACCGTGGCCGAAACATTACGCAGCAGACGAGCGGGAAAAGCGAACTGTGGCGACCGGGATTTGCACGGTGGCGACTTCTCCCGATCGTTCCCACGCTCCGCGTGGGAATGCAGCCCGTGACGCTCCGCGTCACTGGACGCGGAGCGTCCCTTGAGGCATTCCCACGCGGACGGTTCGACGCCTCGACGTGGGAACGATCACAGCTGACTCAGTTGTAGTGGTTTTTGCCCCAGGCGAGCAGCCCTTGCAGCAATTCCTTCAGCACCACCCGTGTCGGCTCCGCCAGATCGGCGCGGTAGCGGAACGGTTCGAACTCTTCCATGTAGGTGCACTGGCCCAGCTCCAGTTGCACAGCGTGGATGTTTTCCGCCGGGTTGCCGTAGTGACGGGTGATGTGGCCGCCCTTGAAGCGCCCGTTCAGCACATGGCTGTAAGCGTCGTGGCGGGCGCAGATCGCTTCCAGTTGCGTGGCCAACTGCGGATCGCAACTGGCGCCGTTGAAAGTGCCGAGGTTGAAGTCCGGCAGCTTGCCGTCGAACAGGTGCGGGATGATCGAGCGGATCGAATGCGCATCGAACAGCAACGCGTAACCGAACTCGGCCTTCAACCGCGCCAGCTCCTCCTGCAAGGTGCGGTGATACGGCGTCCAGATCTGCTCCAGATAGGTCGCACGCTCTTCTTTCGACGGCTCCTGGCCTGCCTTGAACAACGGAATGCCATCGAACAGCGTCGCCGGGTACAGCCCGGTGGTGGCGCCGGCGTACAGCGGTTTGTCGTCGGACGGCCGGTTCAGGTCGATGACGAACCGCGAGTACTCGGCCGCCAGAGTGCTGGCGCCCAGTTCGGCGGCGAAATCGTAGAGCTGCGGAATGTGCCAGTCGGTGTCCGGCAGGCTTTTCGCGTCCGGGATCAACCCGGCCTCGACCGCCGGGGTCAGGCGCACACCGGCGTGGGGCATGCTGATCAGCAGCGGCACGCGACCTTGTTTGAAGTTCAGAACCTTATCCACAACCGCTCTCCTACAGACTTGATTCAACGCCGTGACGCACGACGCGTTTGTCCAGTTCACCACCCAGCCAATACGCCAGATCCGCCGGCCGATCGATCTGCCAGGCGACAAAATCCGCGACCTTGCCGACTTCCAGCGAACCGTGGGTCTCGGCCATGCCCAAGGCTTGCGCCGCGTGAATCGTGGCGCCGGCCAATGCCTCTTCCGGAGTCATGCGGAAACAGGTGCAGGCCATGTTCAGCATCAGGCGCAACGACAGCGCCGGCGAGGTGCCGGGGTTGAGGTCGCTGGCGATGGCGATTTTCACCTTGTGTTTGCGCAGGGCGTCCATCGGCGGCAACCGGGTTTCGCGCAGGAAGTAGAACGCCCCCGGCAACAGCACCGCGACGGTATCGGATTCGGCCATGGCGATGGCGTCGGCTTCGTCCATGAACTCCAAGTGATCGGCGGACAATGCGTGGTAGCGCGCAGCGAGGCTGGAACCGTGCAGCGACGACAATTGCTCGGCGTGCAGCTTCACCGGCAGACCGAGTTTTTGCGCGGCGATGAACACCCGCTCGACCTGCTCCGGGGAGAACGCCAGGTATTCGCAGAACGCATCCACCGCATCGACCAGCCCTTCGGCGGCCAGCGCAGGGAGCATCTCGGCGCAGATGTGATCGATGTAAGCGTCGGCGCGATCCTTGTATTCCGGCGGCAAGGCGTGGGCAGCCAGACAGGTGCTGCGCACGCTGATCGGCAGCTCGGCGGCGAGGCGACGGATGACCCGCAAAATCTTGCGCTCGCTGGCCAGATCGAGGCCGTAGCCGGATTTCATTTCGACCGTGGTCACGCCGTCGCGCATCAGGCTTTTCAGGCGCTTGGCGGCGCTGGCGAACAGCTCGTCTTCCGAGGCTTCGCGCGTGGCGCGCACGGTGCTGGCGATGCCGCCGCCGGCCGCTGCGATTTCGGCATAGCTGACGCCTTGCAGGCGCTTCTCGAATTCGCCGCTGCGGTTGCCGCCGAACACGGTGTGGGTGTGGCAGTCGATCAGGCCGGGAGTGACCCAAGCGCCTTGCAGGTCATTGACCGCCGGGTATTCGCCTGACGGCAATTGGCTGCACGGGCCGATCCACTCGATGAGTGCACCGGACGTCACGATGGCCGCATCCTCGATGATCGAGTAGACGCCTTGCGCCATGGTTGCGACGTGGCAGTGTTGCCAGAGGGTTTTCATCCCAAGTCCTCGTCTTGCGATCGTTCCCACGCTCTGCGTGGGAATGCAGCCCGTGACGCTCCGCGTCACTGGACGCGGAGCGTCCCTTGAGGCATTCCCACGCAGAGCGTGGGAACGATCAGTAGTGGTTAAAGGCTCGGCAGCAGTTTCGCCGGAACCAGCTCCGTCAGCACCCGCGAAGCCAGCAGTTCGGTCGCCGCATTGATGTCCGGTGCGAAGAAGCGGTCCTTCTCGTAGAACGGCACTTCGCGACGCAGAATCCCACGGGCCTGTTCCAGTTTGGCCGAGGTCTTCAGGCCGTTGCGCAGGTCCAGGCCCTGCACCGCCGCCAGCCATTCCACCGCGAGAATCCCGCGAGTGTTCTCGGCCATTTCCCACAGGCGCTTGCCGGCGGCCGGGGCCATCGACACGTGGTCTTCCTGGTTGGCAGAAGTCGGCAGGCTGTCCACCGAGTGCGGATGGGACAACGCCTTGTTTTCGCTGGCCAGGGCCGCAGCGGTCACCTGGGCGATCATGAAGCCGGAGTTCACGCCTCCGTTGGCGACGAGGAACGGCGGCAGCTGCGACATGTGCTTGTCCATCATCAGCGAGATACGGCGCTCGCTCAGGGAACCGATTTCGGCAATGGCCAGCGCCATGTTGTCAGCGGCCATGGCCACTGGTTCGGCGTGGAAGTTGCCGCCGGAAATCACGTCGCCTTCGGCCGCGAACACCAGCGGGTTGTCGGATACGGCGTTGGCTTCGATGGCCAGCACTTCGGCGGCCTGGCGGAACTGAGTCAGACACGCACCCATGACTTGCGGCTGGCAACGCAGCGAATACGGGTCCTGAACCTTCTCGCAGTTCTGGTGCGAGTCGGAGACTTCGCTGCGCTCGCCCAGCAGATCGCGGTAAGCGGCAGCGGCGTCGATCTGGCCTTTCTGGCCACGGGCGGCGTGGATGCGCGCATCGAACGGCGAACGCGAGCCCAGCACCGCTTCCACCGTCAGACCGCCCAGCGCCAGCGCGCCGGCGAACAGGTCTTCACCTTCGAACAGACCACGCAACGCGAATGCAGTGGAAACCTGAGTACCGTTGAGCAGCGCCAGACCTTCTTTCGCCGCCAGCGTCAGCGGCGTCAGACCGGCGACTTTCAGCGCTTCGGTCGCATCCATCCACTCGCCCTTGTGGCGCGCCTTGCCCTCGCCCAGCAGCACCAGCGACATGTGCGCCAATGGCGCCAGGTCACCGGAGGCACCGACCGAGCCTTTCAACGGAATGTGCGGATAGACCTCGGCGTTGATCAGGGCGATCAGCGCATCGATCACCACCCGACGGATGCCGGAGAAACCACGGCTGAGGCTGTTGACCTTGAGCACCATGATCAGGCGCACCAGCTCATCGCTGATCGGCTGGCCGACGCCGGCGGCGTGGGACAGCACCAGCGAGCGCTGGAGGTTTTCCAGGTCTTCGCTGGCGATGCGGGTCGAGGCCAGCAGGCCGAAACCGGTGTTGATGCCGTAGGCGGTGCGGTTTTCCGCGAGGATCTGCTCGACGCAGGCCACGCTGGCTTCGATCTGCGCGCTGGCGCTGTTGTCGAGGGTCAGCTTGACCGGGTTCTGATAAACGTCACGCAGTTGGGCCAGGCTCAGTTGGCCGGGGATCAGGTTCAGCGCAGTCATTTAAATGCTCCTTTTGAGGCATTGTTATTAACTACCAGTCGCTCCGGAGCATTCCGTTATCCGTCGCCTCTCGTCTTTTGGACGATCCGCGCCTTGGCACGCTGGTATGGGTAGTTGTCAGTGCAGATTCGGTAATGCGTTGTGCAGCAGATCCGGGTCTTTCAGAACGCTTGCAGCAGCGGCGATGTCCGGCGCCAGCCAGCGGTCCTGATCGTAGGCCGGGACTTTTTCGCGCAGCAGTCGCCAGGCGGTATCGGTGCCGGCGCCGAATCGCTGTTCCTTGAGAAATTCAAACGCCTGGGCCGCCAGCAGGTACTCGATGGCGAGGATCTGCGTGCAGTTTTCCAGCGCGCGATGCAGCTTCAGCGCGGCGTTGGTGCCCATGCTCAGATGGTCTTCCTGCAGGCCCGAGGTGACGTAGTTGTCGAGCACCGCTGGTTGCGCCAACTGGCGGTTTTCCGCGCACAGCGACGCGGCGACGTATTGCACGATCATCATCCCGGAGTTCACCCCCGGATTGGCCACCAGAAACGCCGGCAGACCGCTGACGTGCGGGTTGATCAGGCGATCCAGACGCCGCTCGGCAATCGAGCCGATTTCGGCCATCGCAATCGCCAGCAGATCCGCCGCCAGCGCCACCGATTGTCCGTGCGGGTTGGCCTGGGACATGACACGGAAGTCATCCGGCGTGCCCAGCAGCAACGGGTTGTCGGTGCAGCCGTTGAGCTCGGTTTCGATCTGTTTGATCGCGTGTTCCAGTTGATCGCGGGCAGCACCGTGCACCTGCGGGATCGAGCGGATGCTCAAGGCATCCTGAGTGCGAATGCCCTTGCTCGACGCAATCACTTCACTGCCATCGAGCAAGGCGCGCAGATTGACGCCGACTTGCTGCATGCCCGGATGCGGTTTGAGCGCGATGATTTCGGCATCGAAGGCGGCGATCTGGCCACGCTGGGCCTCGAAGCTCATGGCACCGATCACGTCCGCCCATTGCACCAGACGCGTGGCGTCGGCGATCGCCAGGCAACCGAGTCCGGTCATGCACGGCGTGCCGTTGACCAGACACAGACCGTCCTTCGCCCCGAGCTGCACCGGTTGCAGGCCCTCTTCGGCCAGCGCCTGCTGCGCGCAA
The DNA here is from genome assembly GCF_016735645.1 of Pseudomonas sp. B7. Classification (NCBI taxonomy): domain Bacteria; kingdom Pseudomonadati; phylum Pseudomonadota; class Gammaproteobacteria; order Pseudomonadales; family Pseudomonadaceae; genus Pseudomonas; species Pseudomonas sp. B7. Next base: position 472,808 of record NZ_JAERRE010000002.1, on the reverse strand, counting down.
ACCACTTGCCCGCGATAGCTGACATTACCCACGCCCAGCAGCGCGATGCCGATGTGCGCCATGTGGGTCAGGTAACCCACCGAACCCTGGGACGGCACTTGCGGGGTGATGCCGCGATTGAGCAGCGCCAGCAGCGCTTCAACCACCCGGCGATGAATGCCGGATTTGCCGTGGCTGTAGTTGCGGATCGCGGCGCACATGATTGCCCGGGTCTGCTCGTCGGCCAGGACCGGACCGACGCCGCAGGCATGGCTGAGCAAGGTGTTGCGCGACAGCTGACTGAGCTGCTCGTCTTTCAGCGAGACGTTGCACAGCGCACCGAGCCCGGTGTTCACGCCATAGGCGCGTTCGCCGCTGGCGACGATGCGTTGGACGATGCCCTGCGCGTTTTCAATGCGCGCCCAGGTCTGCGCCGACAGCTCGAGCTGCGCGCCGTGACGGGCGACTGCGACCACATCCTGCCAACGCATCGGAGCGTCGGCGATAACGATTTTTTCAGCCTGGGACATCTAAAACCTCATCCGAACATTGATGCAGCTTTGCCGACGCTATCGCGAGCAGGCTCGCTCCCACAGGAGACCGCATTCCACCTGTGGGAGCGAGCCTGCTCGCGATAGCGGTATTTCAGTCGACATCCTTGTTGTCTGATACACCCTCATCGCGAGCAGGCTCGCTCCCACAGTAGTTTTGGGTTTGTGTGTAAAACTGCGTTTCGTCATCGAGAACTCAATGTCGCAAAGCCCGCCTCCCGCCCAACCCGCCTACGTCCTCCACTCCCGCGCCTACCGCGAAACCAGCGCATTGGTGGACTTCCTCACGCCGCAAGGTCGGCTGCGGGCGGTGTTGCGCAGTGCGCGGGGCAAGGCCGGGACGTTGGCGCGGCCATTCGTGCCGCTGGAAGTGGAGTTTCGCGGCAAGGGTGAGTTGAAGAATGTCGGGCGCATGGAAAGCGTCGGCAACGCGACCTGGATGGTCGGCGAGGCGCTGTTCAGTGGCCTGTATCTCAATGAACTGTTGATTCGCCTGTTGCCTGCCGAAGACCCGCACCCGGCGGTGTTCGATCATTACGCCGCGACCTTGCTGGCATTGGCCGAAGGCCGGCCGCTGGAACCGTTGCTGCGTTCCTTCGAGTGGCGGCTGCTTGATGACCTCGGTTACGGTTTTTCCCTGAACACCGACATCAACGACGAGCCCGTTGCTGTTGATGGTCTCTACCGTTTGCAGGTGGATGCCGGACTCGAGCGTGTCTACCTGCTGCAACCCGGTCTGTTCAACGGCACCGAACTGCTGGCCATGGCCGAAGCCGACTGGTCGGCACCGGGCGCACTGTCCGCCGCCAAGCGCCTGATGCGTCAAGCCTTGGCGGTGCATCTGGGCGGTCGTCCCCTCGTCAGTCGAGAGCTGTTTCGCAAGCCCTGATATGCTGTGCGCCGAATCTTTCCCTTCAGGAGCGCATCCGTGACCATCAGCAATCGCATTCTTCTTGGCGTGAACATCGACCACGTCGCCACCCTGCGTCAGGCCCGTGGTACGCGCTATCCGGATCCGGTCAAGGCTGCGCTGGACGCGGAAGAGGCGGGTGCCGACGGCATCACCGTGCACCTGCGCGAAGACCGCCGGCACATTCAGGAACGCGACGTGCTGCTGCTCAAGGATGTGCTGCAAACCCGCATGAACTTCGAAATGGGCGTCACCGAAGAAATGATGGCGTTCGCCGAGCGCATCCGTCCGGCGCACATCTGTCTGGTGCCGGAGACCCGTCAGGAGCTGACCACCGAAGGCGGTCTGGATGTGGCGGGGCAGGAAGAGCGGATCAGGGCGGCGGTCGAGCGTTTGTCGAAGATCGGCAGCGAAGTGTCGCTGTTCATCGACGCCGACGAGCGGCAGATTGCTGCGTCGAAGCGCGTCGGCGCGCCGGCCATCGAATTGCACACCGGGCGTTACGCCGATGCCGAAACGCCGACCGAAGTGGCTGAAGAACTCAAGCGTGTGGCGGACGGCGTGGCCTTCGGTCTGGCCCAGGGCCTGATCGTCAATGCCGGCCATGGCCTGCACTATCACAACGTCGAGGCGGTTGCCGCGATCAAGGGCATCAACGAGCTGAACATCGGTCACGCACTGGTGGCGCACGCATTGTTCGTAGGTTTCAAGTCGGCGGTGTCGGAGATGAAGACGCTGATTCTGGCGGCTGCCAAACACTAAGTATCAACATCCTGTGGGAGCAAACTTGCTCCCACATTTGTTTTGGGGATGGGTTAAAGCGGGGCGGGCTCTTGAGCGGGTTTCGACTTGTCGATCCCCGGCACATGCAGATTGCCCTCGGCCACCTGATCGCCTTCAAGCTGCGGCTGGGTCACCCAGGTGAGGATGTCGTAGTAGCGACGGATGTTCGCCACGAAATGCACCGGTTCGCCGCCCCGGGCGTAGCCGTAGCGGGTCTTGCTGTACCACTGCTTCTGCGACAGGCGCGGCAGGATCTTTTTCACATCCAGCCACTTGTCCGGGTTCAACCCTTCCTTGGCAGCCAGTTTGCGTGCGTCATCCAGATGACCGCTGCCGACGTTGTAGGCCGCCAGGGCAAACCATGTGCGATCCGGCTCCTGGATCGACTCGTCGAGCTGATCCTTCATGTAGGCCAGGTACTTGGCACCGCCCATGATGCTTTGCTTCGGATCGAGGCGGTTGGACACGCCCATGGCCTGGGCGGTGTTCTGGGTCAGCATCATCAGCCCGCGCACGCCGGTCTTCGACGTGACCGCCGGTTGCCACAGCGATTCCTGATAACCGATCGCCGCCAGCAGGCGCCAGTCGACTTTCTCTTTCTTGGCGTAGGCCTTGAAATGCTGTTCGTACTTGGGCAACCGCTGCTGCAAATGCTGGGCGAAGGTGGTGGCGCCCATGTAGCCGAGGACGTCGACATGGCCGTAATAACGGTCTTTCAGGCGTTGCAGGGTGCCGTTCTTCTGCACCTTGTCCAGATAACTGTTGATCTCGTTGAGCAGGCTGTTGTCTTCGCCGGCGGCCACGGCCCAGCTCTGGCTGCGCGCGTCGCCGAGGTCAAAGGCCACGCGGATGTTGGTGAAGTACACCTGGTTCATCGCCACTTCGTTGGAATCGACCAGGGTCAGGTCGATCTGACCTTCATCGACCATGCGCAGCAGGTCGACCACTTCAACCGCGTCGGACTCTTCATACTGGATGCCAGGATATTTCTGTTTCAGCTCCGCCAGTTGTTCGGCGTGAGTGCTGCCCTTGAGCACCATGATCTTCTTGCCCACCAGATCGCCGGCGTCGGTGGGGCGTGACTGGCCGTTGCGATAGATGATCTGCGGGGTGACTTCTAGGTAGGAGCGCGAGAAGCGCACCTGTTTCTTGCGCTGTTCGCTGCTGACCAGACCGGCAGCCGCCAGTACCGGGCCGTTCGGCTTGCCGACCTGGTTGAACAGGTCGTCGAGGTTGTCGGCGGTTTCAATCTTGAGCTCGACCCCCAAATCGTCGGCGAAGCGCTTCACCAGCTCGTATTCGAAGCCGGTTTCACCGCTGCGATCCTGAAAGTAGGTGGCGGGGCTGTTTCGGGTGACCACCCGCAGCACGCCATCCTCCTTTACGCGCTCGAGTGTGTTGGGTTTATCAACACAGCCACTGAGCATCAGGAAGAGTCCGGTAGCGATCAGCCATTTGGCGTATCGCGGACGCAAAGCCGTTGGGGAAAACATGTGCGCAGTATACGCAAAGGACAACGGGCGCCATATCTCGACAGTGGCGGGGTTGTCTGCTAGGCATCACAAAACCGCGCGAAACCCCGCAGAAACGGGCCCGAAAGGTATTTTGTGACAGAAAAAATAACCCGCCTTGCAGCACCCCATAAATTTGACCCTCAAGGCAGGAACACCACTCGACATCCGGGTGCAACCGTGCGTAGCGTTTCGGGTGATGTTGAGGGCGGTTTAGGCTAGAATGCACGGCCTCAAAGCACACCCCTTCCCGAGGCTGTCCCGAAGATGTTGATCCTGCGCGGCGCTCCTGCCCTTTCTGCCTTTCGCCACAGCAAACTCCTTGAGCAACTGAGCCAGAAGGTTCCAGCTGTCAGTGGCCTGTATGCTGAATTCGCTCACTTCGCCGAAGTCACCGGCGTCCTGACCGGCGACGAACAGCAGGTGCTTGCGCGCCTTCTGAAGTACGGTCCAAGCGTTCCGGTTCAAGAGCCGACCGGTCGTCTGTTCCTGGTGTTGCCGCGTTTCGGCACCATCTCGCCATGGTCGAGCAAGGCCAGCGACATCGCCCGCAACTGTGGCCTGAGCAAGATCCAGCGTCTGGAGCGCGGCATCGCGTTCTACGTCGCCGGCCAGTTCAGCGAAACCGAAGCGCAACAGATTGCAGACGTACTGCATGACCGCATGACGCAGATCGTTCTGGCCAACCTCGAGCAGGCCGCCGGTCTGTTCAGCCACGCCGAACCGAAGCCGCTGACCGCCATCGACATCCTCGGCGGTGGTCGCGCCGCGCTGGAGAAGGCCAACGTCGAACTGGGCCTGGCCCTGGCCGAAGACGAGATCGACTACCTGGTCAACGCCTTCAACGGTCTCAAGCGCAACCCCCACGACATCGAACTGATGATGTTCGCCCAGGCCAACTCCGAGCACTGCCGCCACAAGATCTTCAACGCCAGTTGGGATATTGACGGCGAGAGCCAGGAAAAAAGCCTGTTCGGCATGATCAAGAACACCTATCAGATGCACAGCGAAGGCGTGCTGTCCGCTTACAAGGACAACGCTTCGGTGATCGTCGGCAACGTCGCCGGCCGCTTCTTCCCGGATCCGGAAACCCGCCAGTACGGTGCGGTGCAGGAACCTGTGCACATCCTGATGAAGGTTGAAACCCACAACCACCCGACCGCGATCGCTCCGTTCCCGGGCGCGTCCACCGGTTCCGGTGGCGAGATCCGCGACGAAGGTGCAACCGGTCGTGGCGCCAAGCCAAAAGCCGGCCTGACCGGTTTCACCGTGTCGAACCTGCAGATCCCTGGCTTCGAACAGCCGTGGGAAGTGCCGTACGGCAAGCCTGAGCGCATCGTCAACGCGCTGGACATCATGATCGAAGGCCCGCTGGGCGGCGCCGCGTTCAACAACGAATTCGGTCGTCCGGCCCTGACCGGCTACTTCCGTACCTTCGAACAATCGATCACCACTCCGCACGGTGACGAAGTTCGCGGTTACCACAAGCCGATCATGCTCGCTGGCGGCATGGGCAACATCCGTGAAGAGCACGTCAAGAAAGGCGAGATCGTTGTCGGCTCCAAGCTGATCGTCCTCGGTGGCCCGGCGATGCTGATCGGTCTGGGCGGCGGCGCTGCTTCCTCCATGGCCACCGGCACCAGCTCGGCGGATCTGGACTTCGCTTCGGTTCAGCGTGAAAACCCTGAAATGGAACGTCGCTGCCAGGAAGTCATCGACCGTTGCTGGCAGCTGGGTGACAAGAACCCGATCAGCTTCATCCACGACGTGGGTGCGGGCGGTCTGTCCAACGCCTTCCCGGAACTGGTCAACGACGGCGACCGTGGTGGCCGTTTCGAACTGCGCAACATTCCAAACGACGAGCCGGGCATGGCCCCGCACGAAATCTGGTCCAACGAATCCCAGGAGCGTTACGTTCTGGCGGTCGGCCCGGCCGACTTCGAACGCTTCAAGGCGATCTGCGAACGTGAGCGTTGCCCGTTCGCCGTTGTCGGTGAAGCCACTGCCGAACCACAACTGACCGTGACCGACAGCCACTTCGGCAACAACCCGGTGGACATGCCACTGGAAGTGTTGCTGGGCAAGGCGCCGCGCATGCACCGTTCGGTGGTTCGCGAAGCCGAGCTGGGCGATGACTTCGATCCGTCGAACCTCGACATCGGCGAAAGCATCGAGCGCGTTCTGCACCACCCGGCCGTGGCGAGCAAAAGCTTCCTGATCACCATCGGCGACCGCACCATCACCGGCCTCGTGGCCCGTGACCAGATGGTCGGCCCATGGCAGGTTCCGGTGGCCGACGTTGCCGTCACCGCTACCAGCTTCGACGTCTACACCGGTGAAGCGATGGCGATGGGCGAGCGCACTCCGCTGGCGCTGCTGGACGCACCGGCGTCGGGCCGCATGGCCATCGGCGAAACCATCACCAACATTGCCGCCTCGCGCATCAACAAGCTCTCCGACATCAAACTGTCGGCGAACTGGATGTCCGCTGCCGGCCACCCCGGCGAAGACGCGCGTCTGTACGACACCGTGAAAGCGGTCGGCATGGAACTGTGCCCTGAGCTAGGCATCACCATCCCGGTCGGCAAGGACTCGATGTCCATGGCCACCCGCTGGAACGACAACGGCGAAGACAAGACCGTCACCTCGCCGATGTCCCTGATCGTGACCGGTTTCGCGCCAGTGGCTGACATCCGTCAGACCCTGACCCCGGAACTGCGCATGGACAAGGGCACCACCGACCTGATCCTGATCGACCTCGGTCGCGGCCAGAACCGCATGGGCGCCTCGATCCTCGCGCAGGTTCACGGCAAGCTCGGCAAGCAGGCTCCGGACGTCGATGACGCCGAAGACCTGAAAGCGTTCTTCGCGGTGATCCAGGGCCTCAACGCCGACGGTCACCTGCTGGCGTACCACGACCGTTCCGACGGTGGTCTGCTGACCTCCGTGGTGGAAATGGCCTTCGCCGGTCACTGCGGTCTGAGCCTGAACCTGGACAGCGTTGCCGAAAGCTCCGCTGAAATCGCCGCCATCCTGTTCAACGAAGAACTGGGTGCCGTGATCCAGGTTCGCCAGGACGCGACCCCGGACATCCTCGCCCAATTCAGCGCTGCCGGTCTGGGCGACTGCGTGTCGGTGATCGGCCAGCCGATCAACAACGGTCAGATCAACATCACCTTCAACGGTGACACCGTGTTCGAAGGCCAGCGTCGTCTGCTGCAACGTCAGTGGGCCGAGACCAGCTACCAGATCCAGCGTCTGCGCGACAACGCCGACTGCGCCGAGCAAGAGTTCGATGCGCTGCTGGAAGAAGACAACCCGGGCCTGAGCGTCAAGCTGAGCTACGACGTCAACCAGGACATCGCCGCGCCTTACATCAAGAAAGGCATTCGCCCACAGGTTGCCGTGCTGCGTGAGCAGGGCGTCAACGGTCAGGTGGAAATGGCGGCGGCGTTCGACCGCGCCGGTTTCAACGCGATCGACGTGCACATGAGCGACATTCTGGCCGGCCGTGTCGACCTGAACGAGTTCAAAGGTCTGGTGGCATGCGGTGGTTTCTCCTACGGCGACGTACTCGGCGCCGGTGAAGGCTGGGCCAAGTCCGCACTGTTCAACAGCCGTGCCCGCGATGCGTTCCAGGGTTTCTTCGAGCGTAACGACAGCTTCACCCTCGGCGTGTGCAACGGTTGCCAGATGATGTCCAACCTGCACGAGCTGATCCCGGGCAGCGAGTTCTGGCCGCACTTCGTACGCAACCGCTCCGAGCAGTTCGAAGCGCGCGTGGCGATGGTTCAGGTTCAGGAATCGAACTCGATCTTCCTGCAGGGCATGGCCGGTTCGCGCATGCCGATCGCCATCGCTCACGGTGAAGGCCATGCCGAATTCGAAAGCGAAGAGGCACTGCTCGAAGCCGATCTGTCCGGTTGCGTGGCGATGCGTTTCGTCGACAACCACGGCAAGGTCACCGAAGCCTACCCGGCCAACCCGAACGGTTCGCCGCGCGGGATCACCGGCCTCACCAGCCGCGACGGTCGCGTGACAATCATGATGCCGCACCCGGAGCGTGTGTTCCGCGCTGTGCAGAACTCGTGGCGTTCGGAAGACTGGAACGAAGACGCACCTTGGATGCGTATGTTCCGTAACGCGCGTGTGTGGGTGAACTAAGCGCTGTGTACAAGCTCGCGTTTTTTGTTCCCGACAGCCATGTCGAGGTGGTCAAGGACGCTGTATTCGCTGCTGGTGGCGGGCGGATCGGTGACTATGACCACTGTGCTTGGCAGGTGCTTGGCTCTGGTCAGTTTCGGCCTCTGGACGGGAGTCAGCCGTTCATTGGTCAGGCTGGGCAGGTTGAGCGGGTCGAGGAGTGGAAGGTCGAGCTTGTCGTTGGCGATGAGTTGATTCGCTCGGTAGTGGCGGCTCTTAAGTTGAGCCATCCCTACGAGACGCCGGCTTATGAAGTGTGGCGGCTGGAGGATTTTTGATCTTCCTTGGCTGCTGAAATGGAAAACCCGCTGAGAGTGATTTCAGCGGGTTTTTTGGTTTTTGGGGCTTGGGTTTGGATTGAGTGAATATCCGTTGCTGCGGTAATGGCTTCTTATGGTTTCGCCCTTACGGCGAGTCACTTTTTTCAAACGCCCGGAATGCCGGCCCAGAAAAAAGTAACCAAAAACGCTGGGCCCCGGCGTTCGGCACCTCGCTTTGGCTCGGTGTTCCTTCGTTCCGGGATTCATCCGGGGGCATCGCCTACGGTTTGCTTCGCTGCACCTCCTCTCGATGCATGCGGCTGCGCCGCACGGTCGCTGCGCTCCCACCCCCGGATAAATCCCTCCACTCAGCCTGCCGATGGGGCCGGCACGTCAAAAGCGGTACTTGAGCTAACGCTCATCATGTTGAGTGGTGGGAAGCAGGAAGCAGGAAGCAGGAAGCAAAAGTTAGCTGTGTACTGCTTGATCGTTCCCACGCTCCGCGTGGGAATGCAGCCTGGGACGCTCCGCGTTCCATTTTCGAATGTTTAAAGATGTGTGGGATTTACCGAATCTTCCCATTTGGTTTGAGCTTGCCTCTCGCAAGCTCCGGTCATGCGGTGGTTGCTTCAAATGGAACAGGAAACCCGGCCTAGGCCGGGTTCCCTGGTTGTAACCGCTTCACGTCAAAACTGGATGGCGACCATCAGACCTTCGCACTCACCTCACTCCGATTAACCAACCCTTCCAGCGCCACACTCAAACTCTGCGCCCGCTCACCTACCAGCAAGTGCCACACGCCATCCTCCAGCGCGCTCACACCCAAACATCCAAGTTCTTTCAACCGGCTTTCCGACAGCGCTTTGCCATCGGCCAGTTGCAGGCGTATCCGGCTCGTGGCGATGCAGTCGAGTTGCAGCACGTTGTCGCTGCCGCCCAGGGCGTTCAGCCATTGCTGGGCCTGCGGTGCGGCTATAGCAACGGGCTCGCTGGTTTCGACGACGGCGACAGGAGCAGTAGTCGCTGCGGCTCGACCCAATGCGGGCATCGCCAGGCGGATTTCGTCGGCAATGCTGTCGGCCAGCGGCCCGACGACTACCTGCAGACTGCCGCCCTTGCCCGGACGTACCACGGCCATTGCGCCCAGTGCTTTCAAGTCCGCATCGGAGGCTTTGTTGCGATCGACCATTTCCAGTCGCAGACGCGTGGTGCAGGCGCCGACGGTGAGCAGATTCTCGGCACCTCCCAAGGCTTTGATGTACGCAGCGGCGCGCTCGTTTTCTGTCAGCACGGATTTCTCGGCAGTGGCGACGTCTTCACGTCCCGGGGTTTTCAGGTTGAAGCGGCGGATGCAGAAATCGAACACCGCGTAGTAGATGACCGCATATGCAAGGCCTACCGGCACCACCAGCCAGCCGTTGGTCGAGCGTCCCCAGCCCAGCACCATGTCGATGAAGCCGCCGGAGAAGGTGAAGCCCAAGTGGATGTTCAGTGCGTTGGTGATTGCCATCGACAACCCGGTCAGCAGCGCGTGCAGCAAAAACAGCAGCGGTGCGAGGAACATGAAGGCGAATTCGATCGGTTCGGTGACGCCGGTGAGGAATGCGGTCAGGGCCATCGACAGGAAGATCCCGCCCATGACTTTGCGCCGCTCCGGCAGGGCGTTGCGGTACATCGCCAGGCAGGCGGCGGGGAGGCCGAAGATCATGACCGGGAACATGCCGGTCATGAACTGCCCGCCCTTCGGATCGCCGGCGAAGTAGCGGGACAGGTCACCGGTCACCAGCGCGCCAGTGGTCGGGTCGGTGAAGTTGCCGAACACGAACCACGCCATGTTGTTGAGGATGTGGTGCAGGCCGGTGACGATCAGCAGGCGGTTGAACACGCCGAACACGAACGCGCCGAAGCTGCCGCTTTCCATCAGCAGGGTGCCGAAGCTGTTGATGCCGTGCTGGATTGGCGGCCAGATGTAGCCGAACAGCACGCCCAGGCCGACTGCGCTGAACCCGGTGACGATGGGCACGAAACGCCGGCCGCCGAAGAATGCCAGGTACTCCGGCAGCTTGATGTCCTTGAAGCGGTTGTACAGCGCGCCGGCCATCAGGCCGCTGACGATCCCGGCGAGCATGCCCATGTTGATGCTGGCGTCGAGCACCTTGAGGGTGGAAATCATCACCAGGTAGCCGATCACTCCGGCGAGGCCGGCGGTGCCGTTGTTGTCCCGGGCGAAACCGACGGCGATGCCGATGGCGAAGATCATTGCCAGGTTGGCGAAGATCACCTGACCGGCATCGTGGATGATCGCGATGTTCAGCAGGTCGGTGTCGCCCAGGCGCAGCAGCAGGCCGGCGATCGGCAAGATCGCGATCGGCAGCATCAGCGCACGGCCGAGGCGTTGCAGGCCTTCGATGAAGAGTTGGTACATGGCGTTTGTCCTTGTTGTTTTTGTTAGCGCAGAGGCCAATGTTGATGACAGGCATGACGCACCGCGGCGGCGCTGCTCAGCTTGAGCAGGTCCCGGGCGAGGCGTTGGCATTCGGCTTCGTGCAGCTGGCGCACGCGGTCCTTGATTTCGCCGATCTGTACCGGGCTCACCGACAGTTCGCTCACGCCCAGGCCGATCAACACCGGCGTCGCCAGCGGGTCCGAGGCGAGGGCGCCGCACACGCCGACCCAGCGTTTATGCACCGCCGCGCCTTCGCAGGTCATGGCGATCAGGCGCAGCAGCGCCGGGTGCAAGGCATCGACCCGTGCGGCGAGGCCGGCGTGATCGCGGTCCATGGCCAGGGTGTATTGCGACAGGTCGTTGGTGCCGATGGACAGGAAGTCGGCGTGCTCGGCCAGTTGTTCAGCCTGCAATGCAGCGGCCGGGACTTCGATCATCACGCCGATTTCCGGACGTTGATTGATGCCCAGTTCCAGACACAGCGCATCGACCCGCTGGCGGATGTGCAGCAGTTCGTCGACTTCGGTGACCATCGGCAGCAGGATCCGGCAGCGCTGCAACGGGCTGACTTGCAGCAGTGCGCGCAGTTGCTGGTCGAGGATTTCCGGGCGGGCCTGGGCCAGGCGAATGCCGCGCAGGCCGAGTACCGGGTTGGCTTCCACGGGCAGCGGCAGATAGTCGAGTTGTTTGTCGCCGCCGACGTCGATGGTGCGGATGATCACCGACTTGTCGCCCATGGCATCGATCACAGCTTGATAGGCGGCGCGTTGTTCTTCGACGTCCGGCGCAGTGTGGCGATCGACGAACAGGAACTCGGTGCGCAACAGGCCGACGCCGTCGGCGCCGTTGGCAAATGCATCCGCCGCTTCATGGCTGGAGGCGACGTTGGCGACTACTTCGATGGCCACGCCGTTGCGGGTTTCGGCTGGCAGATGGGCCTGGGCTTGCTGGGCGTCGCGCCGTTGTTGGCGGTCGATCTGCGCCTGGCGGACTTCGGCCAGACGCTCGGCATTCGGCGTCAGTTCGAGGCGACCGCCGTCGGCGTCGAGGACCACCGATTGGGCTTGCATCTGATCGAGCAGCGCAGAACCCAGTGCGACCATGCACGGCAGGCCTTTGCCTCGGGCCAGAATCGCCACGTGGGAAGTCGCGCCACCTTCGGCCATGCACAAACCGGCGACGCCTTGCGCGCTCAGTTGCAGCAAATCCGAAGGCGTCAGTTCGTGAGCGGCGACGATGGCGCCGGCCGGTACGTCGTAATGCCAGGCTTCGCCGAGCAGGGCGCGCAGCACCCGTTGCTTGAGGTCGCGCAGATCGTTGGCGCGCTCGGCCAGCAGCGGGCTGCCGGTGTTTTGCAGCACTTGGCATTGCGCGTCGATGGACTGGCTCCAGGCGTGAGTCGCCGCCGTGCCGGTTTCAATCGATTGCCGGGCGGCGTCGAGCAGGGCCGGGTCTTCCAGCAAGGCCAGGTGCGCAGCGAAGATGGCTTCTTCGTCGGCATTGCGCTGTTTTTTCGCCTGGGCGAGGGTGCCGTCGATTTCGCTGCGAACCTGATTCAGCGCCGTGTCGAGAATCTGTAGTTGTTGCTCGGGCTGATGATTGCCGCTGTCGGCTGGCAGGCTGATCGCGTTCAGGCGAAACAGCGGCCCGCCGACCAGACCCGGTGCGGCGCACACGCCGTGCAACACGCCGGCCTCGGCCTGGCGATTGCGTGGAGTGGCGGCAAGCGGTGCAGCGGCGTGATGATCCTCTGGCAGGGCGGTGGCCAGTGCAGCGAGCAAGGCTTGCAGTGCCTCTTGCGCGTCGGAACCCTGACAACGGACCTGCACTTCGTCCTGTTCGCCAATCGCCAGGCCCATCAAACCGATGAGACTGTTGCACGGTGCCGATTTGCCGGCGAAATGCAGCTGCGACTGGCTCTTGAACCCTTGCGCCGTCTGACGGATCAACGCCGCCGGGCGCGCATGCAGACCGCCGCGATGGGCGACCTTTACGTGACCGTGAACTTCCGGGCCGCCGAGTTCTTCTGTATTCGCCGCTGCGCTGTGACGAGCGACGATGTGCAGCAGCGGTTCGCCGACCTTGACCGTTTTCAGGGTGATGGGGCGCGCCTGGAAATCCTGGCTGTTGGTCAGGATCAGCAGGCTGACCAGGCTTTTGCACTGGCGGCCGACCTTGTCCAGGTCATAGCGCAGCAGCGGCTGGCCATTGCTGACCCGCGCGCCTTCCTTGACCAGCATCGAGAAGCCTTCGCCCTGCAACTCCACCGTGTCAAGACCGAGATGCAGCAACAGCTCGGCGCCGTTGTCGGCGCGCACGGTCAGTGCATGGCCGGTGCGGGCGACGTGGATCACCACCCCGGCGCAGGGCGAATACAGGGTGTCGTTCAGCGGATCGATGGCAATGCCGTCGCCCATCGCGCCGCTGGCGAACACCGCGTCCGGGACTTTGGCGAGCGTGAGCACCGGGCCGCTGAGCGGGGCGCTTAAAGTCAGCTCTTTATTGTTGTTGTGCATGGCTCGGTCTCATCAGGAAAACGTTCGGTTCGAACTCAGTGCGTACGGGTGACTTTGCTCAGGTGTCGCGGCTGATCCGGGTCCATGCCACGGGCCACGGCCAGGCCGGCCGCCATCACGTAGAAACTCTGGATCGCCAGGATCGGATCGAGGGCCGGGTGTTCGGCACGGCTGAGGGTCAGGTCGCGTTCGCTCACGTCATCCGGCGCAGCCAGCAACACGCGGGCACCGCGCTGACGCATCTCGGCTGCCAGGCTCAGCAGACCGGCCTGTTCGGCGCCGCGCGGGGCGAACACCAGCAATGGGTAGTGTTCGTCGATCAGGGCCATCGGGCCGTGACGGACTTCGGCGCTGCTGAAGGCTTCGGCCTGGATCGCCGAGGTTTCCTTGAATTTCAGCGCGGCTTCCTGGGCAATGGCAAAACCGGCGCCACGGCCGATCACCATCAGGCGTTCGCAATCGCGCAGGGCATCGATGGCCAGGCTCCAGTCCTGTTGCGCAGCTTCGCGCAAGCCTTCGGGCAGGGCGTTGTGCGCTTCCAGCAATTCGCTGTCTTCTTTCCAGTGCGCGATCAGACGGGCGCTGGCGCTGAGGGTGGCGATGAAACTCTTGGTCGCGGCGACGCTGCTTTCGGTGCCGGCCAGCAACGGCAGGCTGAATTCACACGCAGCTTCCAGCGGCGAATCGGCGGCGTTGACCATCGACACGCTCAAGGCGCCGCGCTTGCGCAGCAGGCGCAGGCTGTTGACCAGATCCGGGCTTTGGCCCGACTGCGAGAAGGCGAACGCGACCTGACCGCTGACCTTCAACGGCGCCTGTTGCATGGTCACCACCGACATCGGCAACGACGCCACCGGTACGCCGAGTTGCTGCATGGTCAGGTAGGCGAAGTAGCTCGCGGCATGGTCGGAGCTGCCACGGGCAACGGTCATCGCCACTTGCGGTGGCTGACGGCGCAGGCGTCCGGCGATCTCGATCATTGGCGGGTCGAGCTGTTGCAGTTGGGCTTGCACGGCCTCGAACGAGGACAGCGCCTCCTCAAGCATTTTTGAAGTCAATGTCTTCTCCTTCGACCATGACGGCGGTCAGTGTGAGTGAGCGATCCAGCCGCACGCAGTCGGCCCAGGCGCCGGGTTGCAGGCGCCCTCGTTCGGTGATGCCGAGGTAGTCGGCGGGGAATTGCGAAAGACGTTGCGAAGCCTCGGCGATCGGCAGACCGATTTTCACCAGATTGCGCAGGGCCTGATCCATGGTCAGGGTGCTGCCGGCCAGGGTGCCGTCGGGCAGGCGCACGCCGCCCAGGCATTTGGTGACTGTGTGGCTGCCGAGCTTGTATTCACCGTCGGGCATGCCTGCGGCGGCGGTTGAATCGGTGACGCAATACAGGCACGGGATCGAGCGCAGAGCCACGCGGATCGCGCCGGGGTGTACGTGCAGCAAGTCCGGAATCAGTTCCGCGAATTTGGCGTGGGCGAGGGCCGCGCCGACGATGCCCGGTTCGCGGTGATGCAGCGGGCTCATGGCGTTGTACAAGTGGGTGAAACTGGTGGCGCCGGCTTCGAGGGCGGCGACACCTTCCTCGTAACTGCCGAGGGTGTGGCCGATCTGCATGCGGATGCCACGGCTGCTCAACTCACGAATCAAACCGTCATGGCCGGCGATTTCCGGGGCGATGGTGATCACCCGGATCGGCGCCAGCGCCAGATAGTCTTCGACCTCGGCCATCAACGCGGTGTGGGCGAAGTTCGGCTGGGCGCCGAGCTTGCCGGGATTGATGTACGGGCCTTCGAGGTGCACGCCGAGCACTCGGGCGGCGCCTTTCGGACGCTGTTCGCAGAATTCGCCGACCTCCTTGAGCACGCTGGCAATCTCGGCACTCGGCGCGGTCATCGTGGTGGCCAGCAGCGAGGTGGTGCCAAAGCGCACGTGGGTCTTGGTGATGGTTTCGAACGCGCTGGCGCCTTCCATGATGTCCTTGCCGCCACCGCCGTGGACGTGCAGGTCGATGAAACCCGGCAGCAGATAAGGCAGGTCATTGGTCGCCGGATCGCAAGGCACGCCTTCGATCGACACGACTCTGCCGTGTTCGTGGATCAGCCGGCCGCGAATCCAGCCGTCAGCGGTGAGGATGTTGTCTTCGGACATTTCGCTTCTCTCGTTTGGCCTGGCTGCTGATCAGCGGCGAAGCTCTGCAACAAAGTCGTAGTAGTCGTTGCGGCAATAGGTGTCGGTGACTTCGATCGGCGTGTTGTCTTCCAGGTAGCCGACCCGGGTCATCAGCAGCATCGCGGTGCCGGGGGCGATGCCGACGAGTGCGGCGAACTCGTCCGAGGCGTTGATCGCCTGGATATGCTGCAGGGCGCGGACGATCGGTTTGCCGATGCTGTCGAGGTGTTCGTAGAGGGAGTCGCCCACCACTTGTGGTTTGGGCATGATCGAGGCGGGCAGGGTGCTCATCTCGATGGCCATCACCGTGTCGTCGGCTTTGCGCAGGCGTTTCATGCGCGCGACCTTGTCGTTCGGCGACAGGCCGAGGCGGATCAGTTCTTCGTGGGTCGGCAGGGTGATTTCCCGCTCCAGCCATTGCGAGCTGGGCACGAAGCCCTTGAGGCGCAGCATCTCGCTGAAGCCCGACAGGCGCGACAGCGGTTGTTCGAGGCGTGGAGTGATGAAGGTGCCGGAACCTTGCAGGCGGCGGATCAAACCTTGATCGAGCAGGACTTCCAGCGCTTTGCGCGCGGTGACCCGGGAAATCCCCAGACTCTCGCTGAGACTGCGCTCCGAGGGCATCGCCTGTTCGGCTTTCCACTGGCCGGCATGAATCGCCGCTTCCAGATTGCGCGCCAGTTGCAGGTACAGCGGCGTCGGCTGGGAATCGTCAGGGCGTAGGGCGTGGAGGTCATTCATGTAAGGCATTTCCGGCGCTGATATAGGATTGTTGTCGCTCGGTAGTCGGGCGAAACCTAATACCACTTGCATACCATGTCAACGCGTCGGAAAGGCCTGTAGTCCTTTGGAACCGGGTGTTTCAGGGCCGGTGGTTTCAAGTGGTATTAGCGCTGGGCGCTGGAAAGCAAAAGATCGCAGTCTGCGGCAGTTCTGGCGGGTGAAAGTGGTATCACCGTTCAGACGTTGCCGCAGATTGCGATCTTTTTGATTTATTTTTTGCGGGCGACCAATGGTCGGGAGAAAGGGCCGTTTTGCGGCCCCTCGGGAGCGTGCTCCCTGGATGACAGAATCAGGGGCGGATTTCGATCATCGTGCCATCCGGCACCAGATTCCAGACTTCGCGCATGTCGACGTTGCGCATGGCGATGCAGCCGTCGGTCCAGTCCAGGGTGTGGAACAGTTGTTCCGGGTTGT
Organism: Pseudomonas sp. B7; assembly: GCF_016735645.1. Classification (NCBI taxonomy): domain Bacteria; kingdom Pseudomonadati; phylum Pseudomonadota; class Gammaproteobacteria; order Pseudomonadales; family Pseudomonadaceae; genus Pseudomonas; species Pseudomonas sp. B7. The sequence goes on along the minus strand of NZ_JAERRE010000002.1, from coordinate 456,286 downwards.
CCTCGGAGTCCGGCGTGCCGTGGATCATGATCATGCCGCCAGGCTCTACGCCTTCGCGGCGGGCGCGGGCGGAGTCGCTGATGTTCGGATAGGAGATGTGCATCGACAGGTTGAATTTGTCGCTGGTCTTGCGCCAGTCGATCCAATAGAAACCTTCCGGTGTGCGTTTGTCGCCTTCAATCAGCTTCGGGCCTTTTTTCGCGCCTTTGCCCAGGGAAATGCGATAGCTCTTGAGGGGCTTGCCGTCGGCGATCAACTGCAGTTGATGGGCCGATTTGAGCACCAGTACTTTTTCGATGAGCGGGGTGTTCGAAGGCGTCACGGTGGTCACGAATGACGCTTGGGAGACGGTGACGAACGACAGGCAGAACAGGGCAAGCAACCAGCGCATTGAAACGATTCCCCAGAAATGAAGCAGATACTTTATTTATAGATAGTGTGCAGGCGCTGTCGCGGTCTGCGTCAGCCGGTTATCGGCCGGCCGCCGTCGAAATCAAGTGATGGCCGGTTGAGCGAGTGGCGGGATCGATTCGGAGCGAACCGGATAAACCTCGACACGCCGGTCAGCGAAGAAGCATTCCAGGGTACGGCCCACCGTGCGGAAAGCCAGTTCGTCCCAGGGAATGTCTTCCTCGTCGAACAGTTGCACTTCCAGGCTTTCGGGGCCGGCGGCGAAGTCCAGATCCGCCAGCTCGGCGCGGAAAAACACATGCACCTGACTGATGTGCGGCACGTCGATCAAGGTATAGATGCTCAGGTTGCGCACCCGGGCGCAGGCTTCCTCGGCGGTTTCGCGGATGGCGGCCTGTTCGATGGTCTCGCCGTTCTCCATGAACCCGGCGGGCAGCGTCCAGTAACCGAGGCGTGGCTCGATGGCGCGGCGACACAGCAGGACTTTGCTGCCCCAGGTCGGTACGCAACCGGCCACGATATTGGGGTTCTGGTAGTGAATCGTCTGACAGCTGTCGCAGACGAATCGCAGCCGCGAGTCGCCTTCGGGAATGCGCTGGGTCACCGGGTTGCCGCAGTGGCTGCAAAATTTCATGCTGGGGTTCCTGAATGCTGCGCCTATCTTGGCGTGCAGCGGTGTCAGTCGGCAAGTTGTCGTTTCGCGACATGACGGCCGTTCGGGGCTTGGGCGGTCGCAATGATTGGTGCATGATGCAGGGTAAGGCACCGATCGAGAACACTTATGCTGGACGAGCTACTGCACCGGGTAAGCAATCACACGCCGCGCACGCTGGAGACCGACACGCGTTTCCCCGAGGCCGCTGTCCTGGTGCCGATTACTCGCAGTGACGAACCCGAACTTGTCCTCACCCTGCGCGCCAGCGGGCTCTCGACCCACGGCGGCGAAGTCGCCTTCCCCGGTGGGCGACGCGATCCCGAGGACCCGGATCTGGTGTTCACCGCCCTGCGTGAAGCCGAAGAGGAAATCGGCCTGCCGCCGGGACTGGTCGAAGTGATCGGTCCGCTCAGCCCGCTGATTTCCCTGCATGGCATCAAGGTCACGCCGTATGTCGGGGTGATTCCGGATTTTGTCGAATACCAGGCCAATGATGCCGAGATTGCTGCGGTGTTCAGTGTGCCGCTGGAGTTCTTCCGCAAGGATCCGCGCGAACACACTCATCGCATCGACTACCAGGGTCGCAGTTGGTACGTGCCGAGCTACCGTTACGGTGACTACAAGATCTGGGGGCTGACGGCGATCATGATCGTCGAGTTGATCAACCTGCTCTATGACGCCAAAATCAGCCTGCATCAGCCGCCTAAAAGCTTTATCAACACCTGAAGCCATCGCTCGAATGGCCAGCCATCGTGAGCCCTGAGGAAAACAAGATGAAATACCGCCTGGGCGACGCCCGCGTCGAAACCCATCCGCAGAGCTGGGTCGCCCCCAACGCCGTGCTCGTGGGCAAGGTCAGACTGGAAGAGGGCGCCAACGTCTGGTTCAACGCCGTGCTGCGTGGGGACAACGAACTGATCCTGATCGGCAAGAACAGCAACGTGCAGGACGGCACGGTGATGCACACCGACATGGGCTATCCGCTGACCATCGGCACCGGCGTGACCATCGGCCACAACGCCATGCTCCACGGCTGCACGGTCGGCGACTACAGCCTGATCGGCATCAACGCGGTCATCCTCAACGGCGCGAAGATCGGCAAGAACTGCATCATCGGCGCCAATTCGCTGATCGGCGAAGGCAAGGAAATTCCTGACGGTTCACTGGTGATGGGCTCGCCGGGCAAGGTCGTGCGCGAACTGACCGAGCAACAGAAGAAGATGCTCGAAGCCAGTGCCGCGCATTATGTGCATAACTCTCAGCGCTATGCGCGCGATCTGGTCGAGCAGGAAGAATGACAACCCCGGAAAGACCCGTTGCCTCGCCGTGCGTGAGCATTTGCGCACTGGACGAAGACGACATTTGTACCGGTTGCCAGCGCACGGTCGAGGAAATTACTCGCTGGAGCCGGATGACCAATGATGAACGTCGGGTTGTTCTCGGGCTCTGTCATGAGCGGGCGAAGGCCAGTGGCCTGGTCTGGATGATCGGCAAAACGCCGGGGCAATAGCCGATTTGATTGGCGTCATCGAAGGGCTGAAGTAACCTGTGCGCCAAATTGACAGGTCACGCCCATGATTTTCCTCATCGCTTACATCAGCAGCGTCGTGCTGATCAACTTCGCCTTCTCCACCGCGCCGCACCTGGACATCATCTGGTCGGCCTGGGGCGGGCTGGTGTTCGTGTTGCGCGACATGGTGCAGATCCGTTTCGGCCACGGCGCGATCGTGGCGATGCTGGCGGCGCTGGTGCTGTCCTATGTCACGTCCGATCCGTCGATTGCGCTGGCCAGTGCCACGGCATTCGCGGTCTCGGAGTGCATCGACTGGCTGGTGTTCACCATCACCAGGCGCCCGTTGCGCGACCGGTTGTGGATCAGCTCGGCGCTGAGCATTCCCCTCGATACCTTCATCTTCTTTGGCATGATCGACCTGCTGACGCCGCCAGTGCTTATCACCGCGCTGGCCTCGAAGTTCGCCGGCGTGACTGCGGTCTGGCTGATCATGGCCTGGCGCGAACGCAAACAGGCTGTCGCCGGCTGAAGCCAAACCCTCAGGTTCATGTAAAATGCCGCGCTTTCTCCCCATGGAAAGCGCGTCCGGCGTTGCTTTCCTCGATGATCCGCTTCTTTGAGGACCTGAGATGACCCGTATCGGAACTCCATTGTCGCCGACCGCGACCCGCGTATTGCTGTGTGGCTGTGGTGAGTTGGGCAAGGAAGTGGTGATCGAGCTGCAACGCCTGGGCGTTGAAGTGATCGCCGTTGACCGTTACGCCAACGCGCCGGCCATGCAGGTTGCCCATCGCAGCCACGTGATCAACATGCTCGATGGTGCCGCCCTTCGTGCAGTGATCGAAGCCGAGAAGCCGCACTTCATCGTGCCGGAAATCGAAGCCATCGCCACTGCCACGCTGGTCGCACTGGAAGCCGAAGGCTTCACTGTGATCCCGACCGCTCGCGCCGCGCAACTGACCATGAACCGCGAAGGCATCCGTCGTCTGGCTGCCGAAGAGCTGGACCTGCCGACCTCGCCGTACCACTTCGCCGACACCTTCGAGGACTACAGCAAGGCCGTTCAGGACCTCGGCTTTCCGTGCGTCGTGAAACCAGTGATGAGTTCGTCGGGCAAGGGTCAGAGCCTGCTGCGCAGCGCCGATGACGTGCAGAAAGCCTGGGATTACGCCCAAGAGGGCGGTCGCGCCGGCAAAGGTCGCGTGATCATCGAAGGTTTCATCGATTTCGACTACGAAATCACTCTGCTGACCGTGCGTCACGTCGGCGGCACGACGTTCTGTGCGCCGGTCGGCCACCGTCAGGAGAAGGGCGACTATCAGGAATCCTGGCAGCCACAGGCCATGAGCCCGGTGGCGCTGGCTGAATCCGAGCGTGTAGCCAAAGCCGTGACCGAAGCGTTGGGCGGTCGTGGTCTGTTCGGCGTCGAGCTGTTCATCAAGGGCGATCAGGTGTGGTTCAGTGAAGTGTCGCCACGTCCACACGACACCGGTCTGGTAACCCTGATTTCCCAGGACCTGTCGCAGTTCGCCCTGCACGCCCGAGCCATCCTCGGCCTGCCGGTGCCACTGATCCGTCAGTTCGGCCCATCGGCTTCGGCGGTGATTTTGGTGGAAGGCCAGTCGACCCAGACTGCATTCGCCAACCTCGGCGCTGCACTGAGCGAACCGGATACCGCGCTGCGTCTGTTCGGCAAGCCTGAAGTCAATGGCCAGCGTCGCATGGGTGTTGCACTGGCCCGTGACGAGTCGATCGAGGCCGCTCGTGCCAAGGCGACCCGTGCTTCTCAGGCTGTCGTTGTAGAGCTGTAATCTCGCAACCTGATCGCTCCCGCATCGGGCGGGAGCGATCAGGGCATTTACGACACCTGATTCAAATCGTTATTGCGCGTTTCCTTCAGGCACAGCACAGCGATCAGGCTGAGCACCGCGGCCGCAGACACATACCCGCCGACGTAACTCAAACCACCCATCGCCACCAGTTTCTGCGCAAAGAATGGCGCCGCCGAGGCTCCGACAATGCCGCCGAGGTTGTAGGCCGCCGATGCACCGGTATAGCGGACGTGTGTCGGAAACAGCTCCGGCAGCAGCGCGCCCATTGGGGCGAATGTCACCCCCATCAGAAACAGCTCGATGCACAGGAACAGGGCCACGCCCCAGGTCGAACCCTGAGTCAGCAGCGGCTCCATCAGAAACCCGGAAAGAATCGCCAGCACACCGCCGACGATCAGCACCGGCTTGCGCCCGTAACGATCGCTTGCCCACGCCGACAACGGCGTCGCGGCTGCCATGAACAGTACTGCGAAGCACAGCAGCCCGAGGAAAGTCTCACGGCTGTAGCCCAATGTGGATACGCCGTAGCTCAGGGAAAACACCGTCGAGATGTAGAACAGGGCGTAGCACACCACCATGGCAGCGGCACCAAGCAATGTCGGTACCCAGTATTGGCTGAACAGCTCGACCAGCGGCACTTTCACTCGTTCCTGGCGGGCAATGGCATTGGCGAACACCGGGGTTTCGTGAAGCTTGAGGCGCACGTACAGCCCGACCATCACCAGCACGGCGCTGAGCAGGAACGGAATCCGCCAGCCCCAGCTGCGGAATTGATCGTCGCTCAGGCTCATGGCCAACGTCAGGAACAGACCGTTGGCAGCCAGAAAACCAATCGAAGGGCCGAGTTGCGGGAACATGCCGAACCACGCCCGTTTGCCTTTCGGCGCGTTTTCGGTCGCCAGCAGCGCTGCACCGCCCCATTCGCCACCCAATCCCAGGCCCTGGCCGAAGCGCAGCACGCAAAGCAGGATCGGCGCCCACGCCCCGATGCTGTCGTAGCCCGGCAGCACGCCGATCAGCGTGGTGCAGACGCCCATCAGCAGCAGCGAAGCGACCAAAGTCGATTTGCGCCCGATCCGGTCGCCGAAATGGCCGAACAGCGCCGAGCCCAGCGGTCGGGCCAGGAAGGCGATGCCGAAGGTAAGAAATGCCGAAAGCATCTGCGCCGTGCCGGAAGTCTGCGGGAAGAACACCGGCCCGATCACCAGCGCAGCAGCGGTGGCGTAGACATAGAAATCGTAGAACTCGATGGCCGTGCCGATGAAGCTTGCCGTGGCCACGCGGGTGGCGGAGTTGGTCGGTTGGGCAGGCGTGGTGTCGCTGTAAGCGGTACTGGTCGTCATGCGGTGATCCCTGACAGTCATGAGCTCCGTTGGAGCGAATTATTATGGTCGAACACCCAGGGATGTGGGATGAGGCGCGATCGCTGCTTCAGGTAGGAACAGTCGTCGGTGTGATGCGGATATTGCCGATGAACCGGCCGGAACTTGTCGGGTGCGGGGTAAGCACACGGTTCGGCGGGGCTTGGGTAAGCCCCGCGATTATAGGAAGGTGGCTAACGATTGAACAAGAGGCTGCCTAGCGAACAGGGGTGAGCGCAGGGGCCGAGGAGGTGTGCCAGATCAGGACCTTGCTGACCCGGTTCTCTTCGGTTTCGAGAATCTCCAGCCGGTAGCGGCCGATCTTCAGGCAGACCGCGCTTTCCGGGATGGTTTCCAGCGCTTCGGTCACCAGGCCATTGAGGGTCCGGGGGCCGTCGCTGGGCAGGTGCCAGCCCAGGCATTTGTTCAGTTCGCGGATCGACGCCGCGCCATCGATCACCATGCGGCCATCGGCTTGCGGGTGGATGTGCGGGTTGTCGAGGCTGTGCTCGCTTTCGAATTCGCCGACGATCTCTTCGAGAATGTCTTCCAGGGTGACAATCCCCAGCACTTCGCCGTACTCGTCCACCACCATGCCCAGCCGCCGCTGCTGCTTGTGGAAGTTCAGCAGCTGCAGTTGCAGCGGGGTGCTTTCGGGAACGAAGTAGGGCTCGTAACTGGCCGCCAGCAAGGCTTCGCGGGTCAGGTTGCCATTGTCCAGCAAATGGCGGACCTGCCGGGTGTTGAGCACCGCCTCGACCTGATTGATATCGCTGTGAAACAGCGGCAGACGAGTACGACGGTTGTGGCGCAGTTGCTCGGTGATTTCTTCGATCGGATCGTCGAGGTTGATGCCGTCGACATCGCTGCGCGGCACCAGAATGTCGTTGACCGTGATGTTATCCAGCGCATGGATGCCCGAAACCGGATGCGGGCGCACTGGATGATCGGGGTCATCATGACGCTCCGCCGGCACATCGTCTTCGCTCTGTTGCACCACCTGGGCCTTGCGGATGAACGGGCGCATCAGCAAACCACTGACGCGGCTGAGCAGCCAGGCAAGCGGGTAAACGACCTTCAGCGGTACTGCCAGCAGCGTATTGCCGAACGACAGCACCGCATCCGGATAACGCTGGGCAAGGGCGCGGGGAAAATAGTCGGCAAAAACCAGCAGCAGGGCGCCGGCGCCAAGGCAAGCCGCCCAGGGGCCGTTTTCTTCACAGAGAAAGATGGCCAGCAGCGTGGCCAGGATGACGGCGAGGGCGCGGCACAGGGTATTGCAGAGGATCAGGCTGTCGAGCGGGAAGCTGAGCCTGGCCAGGGGCTTGTCGCTGGCGCGGGAAGCGGTGCGTTGCGCGAGCAGGTGCTGTTGCGCCGCTTCGACGGCGGTAAACAGCCCTGACCAGAGAATCAGCAGGGCAAATACCGCGAGCATCGGCCCTATGGGCAAACCGTCCATTTATGCCGCCCGTCAGATGTGCAGGATGTATTCACGGACCAGTTTGCTGCCGAAATACGCGAGCATCAGCAGGCAGAAACCGGCGAGGGTCCAGCGGATTGCCTTGTGTCCGCGCCAGCCGAGGCGGTTACGGCCCCACAGCAGGACGCTGAACACGATCCAGGCCAGGCAGGCCAGCAGGGTTTTATGCACCAGATGCTGGGCAAACAGGTTCTCGACGAACAGCCAGCCGGAGATCAGCGACAGCGACAGCAGCGTCCAGCCGGCCCAGAGGAAGCCGAACAGCAGGCTTTCCATGGTTTGCAGTGGCGGGAAGTTCTTGATCAGCCCGGACGGGTGCTTGTGCTTGAGCTGATGATCCTGCACCAGCAGCAACAAGGCCTGAAACACCGCGATGGTGAACATGCCGTAGGCGAGGATCGACAACAGGATGTGCGCGAGGATGCCCGGTTCTTCATCGATGATCTGCACCGTACCGGCCGGCGCGAACTGCGCCAGCAGCACCGTGATCGCACCCAGCGGGAACAGCAGCACCAGCAGGTTTTCCACCGGAATCCGCGAGCAGGCGAGCAGGGTCAGGGCAATGACCGCCGCAGCGATCAGGCTCGAAGCGCTGAAGAAATCCAGGCCCAGACCGATCGGTGTCAATAAATGCGTAAGCAGGCTGGCGCTGTGGGCCAGCACGGCGAGAACGCCGAGCGAGACCAGCAGGCGCTTGTTGGCCTTGGCGCCAGTGGCCAGGCGGGTGCCCTGATAGAGGGTCGCAGCGGCGTAGAGAAGGGCGGCGGCGAGGGTGGTCAGCAAACTCGGTGACAAGGGGAGCATAAATCCTGTTAGGCAAGCCCGAAAGGGGCTGAGTTTGGCATAGAACCGCCGTTGCACGAAAGACCGGCAAGCTGACAGCGAGGTGTCCGCCAGTCGCAGTCTTCGCTATAATCCGCGACCTGCCCACGCCGCAGGCTCGCCGAGCACATGTTGATTCCGGTCTGGGCCGCCATTATCCCGGTCTACACAGGGCCTGAAAGGATCGCGCAATGTTTGAAAACTTAACCGACCGTCTCTCGCAGACGCTGCGCCATGTCACCGGCAAGGCGAAACTGACCGAGGACAACATCAAAGACACCCTGCGCGAAGTGCGCATGGCGTTGCTCGAAGCCGACGTGGCCCTGCCTGTGGTCAAGGACTTCGTCAATTCGGTCAAGGAGCGTGCTGTCGGCACCGAGGTGTCGCGCAGCCTGACGCCGGGCCAGGCGTTCGTGAAGATCGTCCAGGCCGAACTCGAAAGCCTGATGGGCGCGGCCAACGAAGACTTGAACCTGAGCGCCGTGCCGCCTGCCGTCATTCTGATGGCCGGTCTGCAGGGTGCGGGTAAAACCACCACCGCCGGCAAACTGGCGCGCTTCCTTAAAGAGCGCAAGAAGAAGTCGGTCATGGTCGTGTCGGCGGACATCTACCGCCCTGCTGCTATTAAACAGCTGGAAACCCTGGCCAACGACATCGGTGTGACGTTCTTCCCGTCCGACCTGAGCCAGAAGCCGGTCGACATCGCCAACGCGGCTATTAAAGAAGCAAAACTGAAATTCATCGACGTGGTCATCGTCGACACCGCCGGTCGTCTGCACATCGACGAAGAGATGATGGGCGAAATCAAGGCGCTGCACGCCGCGATCAACCCGGTCGAAACCCTGTTCGTGGTCGATGCCATGACCGGTCAGGACGCGGCCAACACGGCCAAGGCTTTCGGTGATGCGCTGCCGCTGACCGGTGTGATCCTGACCAAGGTCGACGGTGATGCCCGTGGTGGTGCCGCGCTGTCCGTTCGTGCGATTACCGGCAAGCCGATCAAGTTCATCGGTATGGGCGAGAAGAGCGAAGCGCTCGATCCGTTCCATCCTGAGCGGATCGCTTCGCGTATCCTCGGCATGGGCGACGTGCTCAGCCTGATCGAACAGGCTGAAGCGACTCTCGATAAGGAAAAGGCCGACAAGCTTGCTAAAAAGCTGAAGAAGGGCAAGGGCTTCGACCTCGAAGACTTCCGCGATCAGCTGCAACAGATGAAGAACATGGGCGGCCTCGGCGGGCTCATGGACAAGCTGCCGAACATCGGCGGCGTCAATCTCTCGCAAATGGGCAATGCCCAGAATGCCGCAGAGAAGCAGTTCAAGCAGATGGAAGCCATCATCAACTCCATGACCCCGGCCGAGCGCCGCGACCCTGAGCTGATCAGCGGTTCGCGCAAACGCCGGATCGCCCTCGGTTCCGGCACCCAGGTGCAGGACATCGGTCGCTTGATCAAGCAGCACAAGCAGATGCAGAAGATGATGAAGAAATTCTCCGCCAAGGGCGGAATGGCGAAAATGATGCGCGGCATGGGCGGAATGTTGCCCGGCGGCGGCATGCCAAAGATGTAAAAGAACTCGCCGGTCGTCGCACCGGCGCAGTCCCGCAAGGAAGCGGGATCCACAGCAAACCCGCACTCGGCGGGAGCTGACCGGCCGTGTTAAACGACGGCCCCATATGCAAATCTGCACGGCATGCCACAGGCGCCGGAAAAAGTCATTTGCAAAAGTCCGGATATTCCTTAGAATATGCGGCCTTTCGGGCACCCATGCCCGCTGTGCATTTAGATTTGCAGCACCGACTACAGGAACGATGTTCACATGCTAACAATCCGTCTTGCCCTTGGCGGCTCCAAAAAGCGCCCGTTTTACCACCTGACCGTAACCGACTCCCGCAACCCGCGTGACGGTTCCCACAAAGAACAGGTTGGTTTCTTCAACCCTGTTGCCCGTGGTCAGGAAATCCGTCTGTCCGTGAACCAAGAGCGCGTTGCCTACTGGCTGAGCGTTGGTGCACAGCCTTCTGAGCGTGTTGCTCAGTTGCTGAAGGAATCTGCCAAGGCTGCAGCCTGAGCAGTATGAGCGCGACGCCAGAAAAAGCTGATGACCTGATCGTTGTCGGCAAGATTTTTTCGGTTCACGGCGTTCGCGGCGAGGTGAAGGTCTTTTCCTTTACCGATCCGATTGAAAACCTGTTGGGCTATCGCAACTGGACGCTTCGGCGCGAAGGCGTGGTGAAACAGGTCGAGCTGGTCAGCGGCCGATCCACTCAAAAGGATCTGGTTGTAAAGCTCAAAGGCCTCGACGATCGCGATGAAGCCCGTCTTCTGAGCGGTTACGAGATTTGCATCCCGCGAAGCCTTTTGCCCGACCTGACTGCCGACGAGTACTACTGGTACCAGTTGGAGGGTCTGAGCGTCATCAACCAGGACGAACAATTGTTCGGCAAGGTTGATCACCTGTTGGAGACCGGCGCGAACGATGTATTGGTGGTCAAGCCCTGCGTTGGCAGCCTGGATGATCGCGAGCGGTTGTTGCCCTATACGGAGCAATGCGTGCTGGCAATCGACCTGGAAGCAGGCGTGATGAGGGTGGAATGGGACGCGGACTTCTAAGCAATGGCCAGCCTGCGCGTAGACGTCATTACGCTGTTCCCCGAGATGTTCTCGGCCATCAGTGAGTACGGCATTACCAGTCGTGCGGTCAAACAGGGGCTCTTGCAGCTGACCTGTTGGAATCCGCGGGATTACACGACGGATCGACATCACACTGTGGACGATCGCCCGTTTGGCGGTGGTCCGGGCATGGTGATGAAGATCAAGCCCCTGGAAGATGCTCTGGTTCAGGCCAAGGCAGCAGCCGGGGAGGCGGCGAAGGTGATTTACCTGTCCCCCCAAGGCCGTCAACTGACTCAGTCGGCGGTACGCGAACTGGCGAAATCGGATGCATTGATCCTGATTGCCGGTCGCTATGAAGGCATTGACGAGCGCTTTATTGAGGCTCATGTCGATGAAGAGTGGTCGATTGGTGACTATGTGTTGTCTGGCGGCGAGCTGCCGGCCATGGTCATGATCGATGCGGTTACACGACTGCTGCCCGGAGCTTTAGGGCATGCGGATTCCGCTGAGGAAGATTCCTTTACGGATGGTCTGCTGGATTGCCCGCACTACACCCGACCTGAGGTGTATGCGGATCAGCGTGTTCCCGACGTGTTGCTGAGTGGCAATCACGCGCATATCCGGCGTTGGCGTTTACAGCAGTCCCTTGGTCGGACCTATGAACGACGCGCCGATCTTCTGGAAAGCCGCTCGCTTTCTGGAGAAGAGAAGAAGCTGCTCGAGGAATACATCCGCGAGCGGGACGATAGTTAACAACGTATCGATGGTAGATCAGACGATTTACCTTAGGAGCACAGCATGACCAACAAAATCATCCTTGCACTCGAAGCAGAGCAGATGACCAAAGAAATCCCTACCTTTGCCCCGGGCGACACCATCGTCGTTCAGGTGAAAGTGAAGGAAGGCGATCGTTCCCGTCTGCAAGCGTTCGAAGGCGTTGTAATCGCCAAGCGTAACCGCGGCGTGAACAGTGCGTTCACCGTTCGTAAAATCTCCAACGGTGTTGGCGTAGAACGTACTTTCCAGACCTACTCCCCGCAGATCGACAGCATGGCTGTCAAACGTCGCGGTGACGTACGTAAAGCCAAGCTGTACTACCTGCGCGACCTGTCGGGTAAAGCAGCTCGCATCAAGGAAAAACTGGCTTAAGTCCAGCTTCCGATGCAGAAAAAAGCAGCCTACGGGCTGCTTTTTTGTTGCCCGCAATTTATCCACAGCATTCCGTTTCAGGCCTGACCCATGACCCCTCGCGAGCAAGAAATCGAACTCCGCACCGAACTGTCGGTGACCCGCGTGACCAAGGCGGTTTTCCCGCCGACCACCAACCACCACAACACGCTGTTCGGCGGCACTGCGCTGGCCTGGATGGACGAAGTGTCGTTCATCACCGCCACACGGTTTTGCCGTTTGCCGCTGGTGACCGTGTCCACCGATCGTATCGACTTCAACCACGCGATCCCGGCGGGTTCTATAGTCGAACTGGTCGGACGGGTGATCAAGGTTGGCAACACCAGCCTCAAGGTCGAAGTGGAAGTGTTCGTCGAAAGCATGAGTTGCGATGGCCGTGAGAAAGCCATTCACGGGCAGTTCAGCTTCGTTGCCATTGATGATGACAAGCGTCCGGTGCCGGTGCTGCCGGGTTTCGCGGCCTGATCCAGCACCGAGTCGCGATCCGGCCGGTCAGGCGTTGACGCTCTCCGGCTGAATCAGCGCCACCAGCGTCCACCCCGGCCCAGGTTTCAGCACGGTTTCCGGCGACACGACATGCACCCAGCCGCTGTCATCGCGCATGAACAGCAGTGTCGCGCGGTTGCCATGCAGCGCCCGGTAATCGTCCCAGCCAAATCCGTCCGTCAGCGTCGTGCTGTACAGATCGGCGCCCTGACCCAGTTGGCTGGCCAGTCTGGCGTAAGTCAGCGCTTCGTTACCCAGTTGATTGCCGCGATGTTCGAGGCTGGCGCGGTGCTTGTCGCTGCGACGGCTTTCCTGACCACTGGCGAGCCCGAACAATCGTTGATGGCCGAAGTCATGACGAAAGCGCATGGCTGCCAGCGTATTGAGTTCGCCCGACGGTGACAGCGCCAGCAAATGCCCCAGCCCGACTAGGTCCAGATGTGCATCGGCGTGCTGCGAGGCCGGATTGCCAAAGTAGGTCGGCAAGCCTTCCATGCGCGCCGCCCGGATATTTTCCCAGCTTGAATCCGTCAGCAGCACCCGGCTGCCCAACTGCTGCAGCGACTTGCCGAGCAGGCGCGCAGGCCCGTTCGCCCCGACGATCAGGAAGCCGCTGGGCGCTGGTTCCGCAACTTTCAACAGTCGGGCCAGGGGCCGGGCAGTCGCACTTTGCAGCACGACGGTGCCGATGATCACGGCGAAGGTCAGCGGCACCAGCAACAGCGCGCCTTCATGGCCCGCTTCATCCAGGCGAATCGCAAAGATCGCCGAGACCGCCGCCGCGACGATCCCGCGCGGGGCAATCCAGCACAACAGTGCACGCTCACGCCAGCTCAGACTCGAACCGGCGGTACTCAGCACCACGTTCAGCGGCCGGGCGATCAACTGGATCACCAGCAACAGAATCAACACCAGCGGCCCGAGACCGATCAGCGCGTTGAGGTCCAGTCGTGCCGCCAGCAGGATGAATAACCCGGAAATCAGCAACACGCTGAGGTTTTCCTTGAAGTGCAGGATGTGCCGCACATCCACGCCCTTCATGTTCGCCAGCCACATGCCCATCAGCGTCACCGCCAGCAGACCGGATTCGTGCATGACCTGGTTGGCGGCGATGAATATCCCCAGCACCGCGGCGAGCGATGCCAGATTGTGCAAATACTCCGGCAACCATTGGCGCCGGATGATCGTGCCGAGCAGCCAGCCACCGGCGACGCCGAACGCGCTGCCGCAGACAATCACCCCGCCAAATGTCAGCAGGCTCTGTTCCAGGCCATGGCCTTCGGCCCGAGCAATGATGAAGCTGTAGACCACCACCGCGAGCAGCGCGCCGATCGGGTCGATCACAATCCCTTCCCAGCGCAGGATATTGGCGATCGAAGCCTTCGGCCGCACCACGCGCAGCATCGGCACGATCACGGTCGGCCCGGTGACCAGGGTCAGACTGCCGAAGAGGATGGCGAGCAACCAGTCGAAGCCCAGCAGCCAGTGGGTCGCGACCGCAATCACGATCCAGGTCGAGAGCGCGCCAAGGGTCACCAGCCGATGCACGACGCTGCCGATCTCGCGCCACTCCGACAGGTGCAGGGTCAGGCTGCCTTCAAACAGAATCAGCGCCACCGCCAGCGACACCAGCGGCATCAGCAGCGGGCCGAACATTTCCTGAGGGTCGAGCCAGCCCAGCACGGGGCCCGCCAGAATGCCGGTCAGCAGCAGAAACAGAATCGCCGGCAGCTTCAGGCGCCAGGCGAGCCATTGGCAGCCCAGCGCGGCGGCACCGATACCACCGAAAGCCAACAGAATTTGCTGCTCGTTCATTGAAGCTCCCTGTTCCTTGAAATAGCGGGCTATGAAAGACTAGCGGCCATTTCAACCGTTCACTCTTTATTTGCGCGCAGTGCCAAGCCTGCGTGTCTTGAGCGCCCATGCCTGCCATCGACCACCCACTGATCGACCAGTTTCTCGACGCCCTCTGGCTGGAAAAAGGTCTCTCCGACAACACTCGCGACGCCTACCGCAGCGATCTCGCGCTGTTCAACGGCTGGTTGCAGGATAAAGGTCTCGAACTGATCAATGCCGGTCGTGAACTGATCCTTGACCACCTGGCCTGGCGTCTGGAACAGAACTACAAACCCCGCTCCACCGCGCGATTTCTCTCCGGTGTACGTGGCTTTTATCGCTACCTGCTGCGGGAAAAACTGATTTCGGTCGATCCGACCTTGCGCGTGGATATGCCGCAACTCGGTCGGCCATTGCCCAAATCCCTGTCGGAAGCCGACGTCGAAGCGCTGCTGAAGGCGCCAGACCTGAGCGAAGCCATCGGCCAGCGGGACCGCGCCATGCTCGAAGTCTTGTATGCCTGCGGTCTGCGTGTCACTGAGCTGATCAGCCTGACCCTGGAGCAGGTCAACCTGCGTCAGGGCGTGCTGCGGGTGATGGGCAAGGGCAGTAAAGAGCGCCTTGTACCGATGGGCGAGGAAGCGATTGTCTGGGTCGAGCGCTACCTGCGCGACGGTCGCGGCGAGCTGCTCGGCGGGCGCCCCAGCGATGTGTTGTTTCCCAGCCAGCGCGGCGAGCAGATGACTCGGCAGACCTTCTGGCACCGTATCAAGCATCAGGCCAAGGTCGCCGGCATCAGTAAATCGCTGTCGCCGCACACCTTGCGTCACGCGTTTGCCACCCACTTGCTCAACCATGGCGCCGACTTGCGGGTGGTGCAGATGCTGTTGGGCCACAGCGACCTGTCAACCACGCAGATCTACACTCACGTCGCCCGGGCACGTTTGCAGGATCTGCATGCCAAGCATCACCCGCGCGGCTGAGCGCCGTTTGTCTTGCGACAGGCGCATTCGGCCACGCCAGCCTTATGTGGTAGGCTTTGCCGGTTTGCACGATGGGCGGTTATGACCCGGTGTTCCGGCACGGGCGTTCTGATCGTTCCATTTGTCCGCCTTCAGGAGTTCTCATGCGTCTGACCCAGATTTTCGCCGCCGCAGCCATTGCGTTGGTCAGCACCTTTGCCGTCGCCGATGACGCGGCCGACAAAGCGATTCGCCAAAGCCTGGAAAACCTCCAGCTCGACGTGCCGGTGGACACCATCACCGCCAGCCCGCTGCAGGGCCTTTACGAAGTCAAGCTCAAGGGCAGCCGCGTGCTGTACGCCAGCGCCGATGGCCAGTACATCGTTCAGGGGTACATGTTCCAGCTCAAGGACGGCAAACCGGTCAACCTGACCGAGAAGACCGAGCGCCTGGGCATTTCCAAACTGATCAACGCGATCCCGGTGGCCGAGACCGTGGTTTACCCGGCCGTGGGCGAAACCAAGTCGCACATCACCGTTTTCACCGACACCACCTGCCCGTATTGCCACAAGCTGCACGCCGAAGTGCCGGAGCTGAACAAGCGCGGCATCGAAGTGCGCTACGTCGCGTTCCCGCGCCAAGGCCTCGGCTCGCCGGGTGACGAACAGCTGCAAGCCGTGTGGTGCTCGAAAGACAAGAAGGCCGCCATGGACAAAATGGTCGACGGCAAGGAAATCAAAGCCGCCAAGTGCGAGAACCCGGTTTCCAAACAGTTCGCCCTCGGTCAGTCGATCGGCGTGAACGGTACACCGGCCATCGTTTTGGCCGACGGACAAGTCATTCCGGGCTACCAGCCTGCGCCACAAGTCGCCAAACTGGCGCTGGGCGCGAAGTAATTCGCATCGTCACGCTCAGGCGTTGACGAGCGTGGTCCGGCGGCAGGATTGCCGGGCCATCAACAGAGAGCCGCGAACCTGCGGTTGTTTTCACGGCCGGCCTCGTGTCGGCCGTTTTATGGGGAGTTCACAGTGAAACCGGTCAAAGTAGGCATCTGTGGGTTAGGGACCGTCGGTGGCGGAACCTTCAACGTACTTCAGCGCAACGCCGAGGAAATTGCTCGTCGTGCCGGGCGTGGAATCGAAGTGGCACAAATTGCCATGCGCACGCCAAAGCCTCAGTTCCAGACGACCGGTATTGCGATTACCAACGATGTCTTCGAAGTGGCCACGAACCCTGAGATCGACATCGTCATAGAGCTGATGGGCGGCTATACCGTTGCCCGCGAGCTGGTACTCAAGGCCATCGAGAATGGCAAGCATGTGGTCACCGCGAACAAGGCTCTGATTGCCGTTCACGGTAATGAAATTTTCGCCAAGGCACGCGAGAAAGGCGTGATCGTGGCGTTCGAAGCGGCGGTAGCCGGTGGCATTCCAGTGATCAAGGCTATCCGTGAAGGCCTGTCCGCCAACCGTATCAACTGGGTCGCCGGGATCATCAACGGTACCGGTAACTTCATCCTCACCGAAATGCGCGAGAAGGGTCGCGCCTTCGAAGACGTGCTGGCCGAGGCGCAAGCGCTGGGTTACGCCGAAGCCGATCCGACTTTCGACGTCGAAGGCATCGACGCCGCGCACAAGCTGACGATCCTGGCATCGATCGCGTTCGGTATTCCGCTGCAGTTCGACAAGGCTTACACCGAAGGCATCACCAAGCTGACCACCGCCGACGTGAACTATGCCGAAGCGCTGGGCTACCGCATCAAGCACCTGGGCGTGGCACGCAGCACCGCCGCCGGCATCGAGCTGCGCGTACACCCGACGTTGATCCCGGCCGATCGTCTGATCGCCAACGTCAACGGCGTGATGAACGCGGTGATGGTCAACGGTGACGCTGCCGGTTCGACCCTGTTCTACGGCGCTGGCGCCGGCATGGAGCCGACCGCTTCGTCGGTGATCGCGGATCTGGTGGACGTGGTTCGCGCCATGACCTCCGACCCGGAAAACCGCGTGCCGCACCTGGCCTTCCAGCCGGACTCGCTGTCGGCCCATCCGATCCTGCCAATCGAAGCCTGTGAAAGCGCCTACTACCTGCGCATTCAGGCCAAGGACCATCCGGGCGTATTGGCTCAGGTGGCAAGCATCCTCTCGGAGCGCGGCATCAACATCGAGTCGATCATGCAGAAGGAAGTCGAGGAACACGACGGCCTGGTGCCGATGATCCTGCTGACCCACCGCGTGCTGGAGCAGCACATCAACGACGCGATCGCCGCCCTCGAAGCGCTGGCGGGCGTGGTCGGTCCGGTTGTGCGGATCCGCGTCGAGCACTTGAACTAAGCCGATCTCCTTCACCGGTCCCGCCAGCGGGGCCGGTGTCGTGAACACTGTCCATTGGAGTCAGTCATGCGTTACATCAGTACCCGCGGCCAGGCACCGGCCCTGAATTTCGAAGACGTCCTGCTGGCCGGTCTTGCCACCGACGGCGGTCTGTACGTTCCGGAAAACCTGCCACGCTTCACCCAGGAAGAAATTGCTTCCTGGGCCGGCCTGCCGTATCACGAGCTGGCTTTCCGCGTCATGCGCCCGTTCGTCACCGGCAGCATTCCGGACGCCGATTTCAAAAAGATTCTTGAAGAAACCTACGGTGTGTTTGCCCACAACGCCGTTGCGCCGCTGCGTCAGTTGAACGGCAACGAATGGGTGCTGGAGCTGTTCCACGGCCCGACCCTGGCGTTCAAGGACTTCGCCCTGCAACTGCTCGGTCGCCTGCTCGACTACGTGCTGGAAAAGCGCGGCGAGCGCGTGGTGATCGTCGGCGCCACTTCCGGTGACACCGGTTCGGCCGCCATCGAAGGCTGCAAGCATTGCGAAAACGTCGACATCTTTATCCTGCACCCGCACAACCGTGTGTCCGAAGTGCAACGTCGGCAGATGACCACCATCCTCGGTGAGAACATCCACAACATCGCCATCGAAGGCAACTTCGATGACTGCCAGGAAATGGTCAAGGCCAGCTTCGCCGACCAGAGTTTCCTCAAGGGCACTCGCCTGGTTGCAGTCAACTCGATCAACTGGGCGCGGATCATGGCCCAGATCGTTTACTACTTCCACGCAGCCCTGCAATTGGGCGGCCCGGCGCGTTCGGTGTCGTTCTCGGTGCCGACCGGCAACTTTGGCGACATCTTCGCCGGTTACCTGGCGCGCAATATGGGCCTGCCGATCAACCAGTTGATCGTCGCCACCAACCGCAACGACATCCTGCACCGCTTCATGAGCGGTAACCAGTACGTCAAGGAAACCCTGCACGCCACGTTGTCGCCGTCGATGGACATCATGGTCTCGTCGAACTTCGAACGCCTGCTGTTCGACCTGCACGGTCGCAACGGCGCGGCGATTGCCGGCCTGATGGATTCGTTCAAGCAGGGTGGCGGTTTCAGCGTCGAACAGGAACGCTGGACCGAAGCACGCAAGCTGTTCGATTCTCTGGCCGTGGACGATGCGCAAACCTGCGAAACCATCGCCGAAGTCTACGAGCAGACCGGTGAAGTGCTGGATCCGCACACCGCCATCGGCGTGAAAGCCGCTCGCGAATGCCGTCGCAGCCTGGATATCCCGATGGTGATTCTGGGCACGGCGCATCCGGTCAAGTTCCCGGACGCGGTGGAGAAAGCCGGTGTAGGAAAAGCTCTCGAACTACCTGCACATCTTTCTGATTTGTTTGAGAGAGAAGAGCGCTGCACCGTTCTGCCAAATGAGCTCAAAGCCGTGCAGGCCTTTGTCAGCCAGCATGGCAACCGCGGCAAGCCTCTTTAAGCGCGCAAAGCTGTCACATTTTGAAGCCCGTCTCCTGACGGGCTTTCTTGTTTTTGCATGCCACACTGCGCGCGTTTCGCCCACCAAGGACGGGCGAGTCGATGACGAAGGATGTGGCAATGCGGTTTTTTTCAGGATTGAAACCAGCCCTGTGCTGGTGGTTTTTGTTGGGAGGCTTCGGGCTGGCGCAGTGGGCCGAAGCTGCCCATCTGGCGAAGCATTCCGAGGCGCTGGAGAGTGTTCAGCTTATCGAGCTGGATGAACATGAGCGTCAGTGGATTCGAGAGAATCCCCGAGTGGTCGTTGCCTCGGTGCAATACCCGTTGTATCTGTTTCAGGACGAGCATGGCCAGTGGAGCGGCTTGAACAACGATGTGCTCAAGCACATCAGCACCATGACCGGATTGCAGTTCGTCCATCAGGAGTCGTTTTCCACCGATCACATGCTGGAACGGCTCCAGAGTGGCGTGGCCGACATCAGCACGACGTTGGCAATGAATGACGAGCGCAAGGTATTTCTGGACTTCAGTCACGCGTTCGGTGGTGCCGGATGGGTGTTCGTCGGTCATTCGGACGAGCCGGCGATACAGTCGCTCGCAACGCTGACCAAGCGGGTACTGGTGCTGCCGGCCAGGCATGCGCTTGAGGACAGCATCCGACGCGACTACCCGTCGATCCAGATCCGCTCGGTCAAGACCTATGCCGAGGCTCGGGCACTGGTCGAGAGCGGCGAGGCCTACGCCACTATCGAAAACGAGATCGGGGCTCAGCTGTTTCCCTCAGGGCTGCTCAAGGTCGGTGGTCTCGTGGAGGGCAAGTGGGAGGCCGATCATCTGGCCGTCCGCAAGGGAATGCCTGAACTGCTGAGCATCCTCAACAAGGCATTGGGTGCTTTCTCGGGGGCTGAACTGCGGGCCATGCGTCTTAAATGGCTGGGAGGCGTTTCCCCTGTGCCCGCACCCTCGATCGGGGCACGCATGATCGAGTGGGGCTGCTGGGCAATGGGCGCTGTGGGTTTGTTTGGGCTGCTGTCGCTATTGTGGAACCGTCGACTGGCGGCGCAAGTAAAACAGCGACGTGAGGCGGAAAAGGATCTGGGCGATCAACTGGCCTTTCAACACGCACTGATCGATGCGATGCCCGACCCCGTGTTCGTGCGCGATCTGCAGGGACGCTTGATCATGTGCAACCGCAGTTATGAGGATGCTCTTTCGGTCCGGCAGGAGCAGGTGCTGGGCCGCATGCTGTTCGAGTTTGATGCACTTCCGCAGGCTACGGCATTGATGCTGCACGACGAATTCATGGCGCAGCTGGGTACGCGTAAAACACGCTTCAGCAAACGACAGTTGATGTTCAAGAGCGGCCCCCGTCAGATCTATCAGTGGACGGTGCCGTTTTACAGTGCCGACGGAAAGCTGCGTGGCCTGCTCGGAGGCTGGACGGACATCACCGAGCGGCGGAAGGAGAGCGGGTGTCGATGTCTGCATTAAAGATGGGAAAAGTCCTATAAGCAGCGATTCCTTTTCTGATGGGAGGCTTAGGACCACTGCCCTAGAGTGACAGGCCACTGCGGCGTGAATCCGCGATTGTCGCTCCAGAGGTCGTCCCATGCGCTCGCTCAAGATCCTGATTCTAGAACCCAATCCGTTCCAGCTGATGGCGTTGCACCAGATGCTCAACGCCATTGGTATCTACGATGTATTGACCGCTCCCACGCTGAGTTCGGCAAAGCGTTCACTCGAACGACGCGGCGCGGTCGATATCGCCATATGCAATCCCCAGCTGAAGGGCGGTGACGGACTGGCACTGATCACGCATCTGGTCGCTCGACAAAAGGCACGGTCGCTGATTTTGCTGGGGATGGTAGCCCCCAGCCTGTTGGCCGATCTTGAGGTGCTCATGGAGGACGACGGGGTGAGGCTTCTGGGCAGCCTGCCTACGCCGGTTTCGGCCGTGCTGATGCGCAAGTTGCTGGACCGCTACCTGTCGTCACCCCGACATCCGGTCAGTGCCTGAGGCGGCCGGTTATTTTTCTGTCATCTTCGCCATGCATGCTCCGATAGGCCGGTGACGCTCCGGGAGAGGCCGGCGGCAGGCAGAACTTTCCTCTCGGGCCGGTGGTCATTTACTGTGAACACGCCCCAGACACTGTGTTTTCGGACTATTGAGTGGAGATCGAGATGGAAAGTATCAGTCTATTGCTCGGTGAGGCTCTGAGCCCGTATCAGGTGACGTTGACCCCTCGCGGTCGCCATGGCGAATGCCTGGTGACCTTGAAGAACGGCAGCGGCGCGATCGTGGTGGAGCGCGAATTCAATCAGGCGCAATTGAGCGACAGGCGCCAACTGACGGATGTAGTCGACGGTCTGCACCGTGACATCCTGATTGCCGAAGGCCGGCTGGAGCCTTGTGTGATCGCGGCGTTGCGAAACGCGGCCCTCGACAAGCACCCGACCCTCTGAAACTGATTTTTCTTTTGTGGGAACCTTCCTGCACCCAGGTCAGTCAGACCCCGTAACGGCAGGATCAAGCATTGTGCTCCGGTGCTTGTCGCTTGCTGCTACGGGTCTTTGATACAGACCACGTTTAACCCCGAGTCGTCTCCCCACTTCTCGGGGTTTCTTTTTGCCCGGATTTCACTGCGCGGCTTGTTGCTGGAAGAAAATCCGCGCCTGTTCCAGATAGTCCTGGCGCCTCTCGGGGTCGAGCCAATCGGCGTAGAGCTGGTTGAGATGTTCGTGGGGCAGGGTGCGCAACAGCTGATTGATTTCCGTGATTGCCTGCCGGCCTGCGGTAGTGTCGGTGCAGCCCACATGGCCCGACAGATACTTGCCCGTGCCGCGAATCGGGAAGAACAGCAATTCGTCCTCGGCGATCTTGGCCTGGCGCGCCTGATAACGGATTTCCGGCCAGTAACCCAGCACCACCTGCAAACGCCCCAGACGCTGCATCGACAGCAGACTGATGAGCGCATCGTTGCCGTAGTGAGGCGTCAGCGCGCCGCTCGGTGCCTGATGCAGCAATGTATCGATGTACTCGCCATAACTGCGCTCCGCGACCACTCCGACTTTTCGCTCGCCGTTGGCCAGAAACGCCGACAGGTCGACTTCGCCCTCGACCAGAAATGGCTCCAGCACTTCGCGATCTCTCTGACGCACCACCAAGCCATTGCTGACAGCACGGAACGCGGGAATGGAGAACGCGATCCACTGTGCCCGTTCCTTGTTCCAGATCAGCGACGGGTCGCAAGCGAAGGGATGTTCATGCAGCATTTGAGTGCCACGGGCGCGATTGACCCGCATCAAGGTGTGTTCGTATTGCGGCATGCCGGCAATCAGCATCGGCATCAATTGATCGATAACGCCCTGGCCCTTTTTCGGACCCTCGAAGATCGTCAACGGCGGCAGGTCGCGCAGCAGCCAGATCAGCGTTGGCTTGGCCTGCGCCCACGTCGGCAGCACCAGCAGGAATAGCAGGCCGAACAACCGCCAGGTCCACCAATGGTGGGCGCGGTTCGAGGCCGAGGGCATCAGGCGATTCAGCTCAGATGGCTCCGTCTTCGCGCAGCCGGGCGATCTGCTTCTCGTCGTAGCCAAGATCGTGGAGTACCTGCGCATTGTGTTCACCGAGCTGCGGTCCGACCCATTCGGACGAGCCGGGTGTCTCAGAGAGTTTCGGCACGATGCCTGGCATCTTGAAGGGTTTGCCGTCCGGCAGTTTGGCCTGCAGGAACATTTCCCGGGCCAGGTACTGCGGATCGTTGAACATGTCTTCGGCGCTGAAGATCCGGCTGGCGGGCACCTCCGCCTGGTTCAGCAGGTCCAGCACGGTTTGCAGCGGCAGCGAATTGACCCAACGGTCGATCACGCCGTATAGCTCGTCGCGGCGAGTGTCGCGCCCGTCATTGCTGGCCAGCGCCGCGTCATTGGCCAGATCTTCACGGCCGATGATCAGCATGAAACGCTTGAAAATCGCATCACCGTTGGCGCCGATCTGCACGTGTTTGCCGTCGGCGCTGGTGTGGATCGAGGAGGGTGTGATGCCCGGCATGATGTTGCCGGTACGCTCGCGAATGAATCCGAACACATCGAACTCCGGGACCATGCTTTCCATCATGGCGAAGATGGCTTCGTACAACGCCACATCGACCACCTGACCGAGACCGCCGTTGACCTCGCGATGACGCAAAGCCATCAACGCGCCGATCACGCCCCACAAAGCCGCAATCGAATCGCCAATGGAAATCCCGGTGCGCACCGGCGGCCGGTCTTCGAAACCGGTGATGTAGCGCAGGCCGCCCATGGATTCGCCGACCGCGCCGAAACCTGGCTGGTCCTTCATCGGCCCGGTCTGGCCGAAACCGGACAGGCGCACCATCACCAGTTTGGGATTGAGTGCGTGAAGGGTTTCCCAGCTCAGACCGAGTTTTTCCAGCACGCCGGGGCGGAAGTTTTCGATCAGGATATCGG
Organism: Pseudomonas sp. B7; assembly: GCF_016735645.1. NCBI lineage: Bacteria > Pseudomonadati > Pseudomonadota > Gammaproteobacteria > Pseudomonadales > Pseudomonadaceae > Pseudomonas > Pseudomonas sp. B7. The sequence goes on along the minus strand of NZ_JAERRE010000002.1, from coordinate 432,848 downwards.
CTTCACCCAGCAGTTTTTTCAGGATCGCCAGGCCGTCGGGGTGTTTCAGGTTCAGCGTCAGGGACTTTTTGTTGCGTGCCTGGACGAACCACCACAGCGACGTGCCTTCGTACAACTTGCGCCACTTTCGCAACGGATCACCGCCGTCCGGCGACTCGATCTTGATCACTTCGGCGCCGAATTCGCCGCAGATGCGCGAGGCAAACGGCCCGGCAATCAAAGTACCCAATTCAATGACTTTCAGACCGCTGAGCGGTTTGTTGGCGAACGGCATGCGAGATCCTGTAGGACAAGGCTGAGCGGATACAGCGTTTTAACATAGCCGGCTGTCAGTCGCGCAAGGTTGATCGCCATCAATTCGTGGATTGCCTACAGCATCGGTTAGACTTGCCGACTTTCCTCGTATCAAGAAGCTCGTTCATGGCCCAGCCGTCCACTACCTACAAATTCGAACTGAACCTCACCGACCTCGACCGTAGCGTCTACGAGAACGTGAAGCAGACTATCGCCCGCCATCCTTCGGAAACCGAAGAACGCATGACCGTGCGGCTGTTGGCCTACGCGCTCTGGTACAACGAGCAACTGTCGTTCGGTCGTGGTCTGTCGGACGTGGATGAACCTGCGCTGTGGGAAAAGAGCCTGGACGACCGTGTCCTGCACTGGATCGAAGTCGGCCAACCGGACGCCGATCGCTTGACCTGGTGCTCCCGTCGCACCGAGCGCACCAGTCTGCTGGCCTACGGCAGCCTGCGCGTCTGGGAAGGCAAAGTGATTCCGGCAATCAAGAACCTGAAGAACGTCAACATTGCCGCAGTCCCGCAGGAAGTGCTGGAAACCCTGGCCAAGGACATGCCCCGCGTCATCAAGTGGGACGTAATGATCAGCGAAGGCACGATCTTCGTCACCGATGACCGTGGCCAACACGAAGTCCAGCTCACCTGGCTGCAGGGTGAGCGCGGTTAAGTCCGCGCTACTCCGGAAAAATCCCACGTATTCAAGAGAAGCTCCTGTCACCCCATGCGTATCGATCCTCGCCCGTTGCCCGCCACTCTGCCGTTTCTCGGTGAACTGCCACCCCTGCTGACCCGCCTGTATGCGGCGCGGGGCGTGCAGTCCGAGGCGGAGCTGGACAAGAGCCTGGCGCGGCTGATTCCGTTCCAGCAGCTCAAAGGGATCGATGCGGCGGTTGACCTGCTGGTGACAGCGCTGGAGCAGCGGCAGCGGATCCTGATCGTCGGCGATTTCGACGCCGACGGCGCGACGGCCAGCACCGTGGGCGTGCTCGGTTTGCGCCTGCTGGGCGCGGCGCACGTCGATTATCTGGTGCCAAACCGCTTCGAATACGGCTACGGCCTGACCCCGGAAATCGTCGAAGTCGCGATGACCCGCGAGCCGCAGTTGCTGATCACCGTCGACAACGGTATTTCCAGCGTTGAAGGTGTCGCGGCCGCGAAGCGCCATGGCCTGAAGGTCTTGATTACTGACCACCACTTGCCCGGCGATGAACTGCCGCAGGCCGATGCACTGGTCAATCCGAACCAGCCCGGCTGCGAGTTCCCGAGCAAGGCGCTGGCCGGGGTCGGGGTGATTTTCTATGTGTTGATGGCTTTGCGTGCACGTCTGCGCAGCCTTGGCTGGTACGAGAACAAGCCGCAGCCAAACATCGGCGAACTGCTGGATCTGGTGGCGCTGGGCAGCGTTGCCGACGTGGTGCCGTTGGATGCCAACAACCGGATTCTGGTGCACCAGGGTCTGGAGCGAATTCGCGCCGGACGTGCGCGGCCGGGGATCAAGGCGATCCTGGAAGTGGCCAAGCGTGAGGCTTCGCGCATTACGTCTACCGACCTCGGATTTATCGTCGGCCCGCGCCTGAACGCGGCGGGACGTCTGGATGACATGAGCCTGGGCATCGAATGCCTGCTGACCCACGACGCTGCGCTGGCCCGGGAAATGGCGGCGCAACTGGACGGCATGAATCAGGACCGCAAATCCATCGAGCAAGGCATGCAGCGTGAAGCGCTGGCCCAGCTCAAGGACTTGCCGGTCGAGTCGATGCCGTTCGGTTTGTGCCTGTTCGATCCGGAATGGCACCAGGGCGTCATCGGTATTCTGGCTTCGCGGATGAAGGAGCGGTATTTCCGCCCGACCATCGCCTTCGCCGATGCCGGCGACGGCCTGCTCAAGGGCTCGGGCCGTTCGGTGCAGGGTTTCCATATTCGTGATGCGCTGAGCGTGGTCGCGGCACAACATCCGGATCTGATCAGCAAGTACGGTGGCCATGCGATGGCGGCCGGTCTGACCTTGCCGCAGGAGAATTTTTCGTTGTTTGCCGAGGCCTTCGACGCCGAGGTGCGTAGGCAACTTCGCGAAGAGGACCTGACCGGGCGCCTGCTGTCGGACGGCACGCTGGCGGTCGAGGAGTTTCATCTGGAGCTGGCTCGTGCCCTGCGCCACGCCGGGCCATGGGGCCAGCATTTTCCAGAACCGCTGTTTCACGGGGTGTTCCAGTTGGTCGAGCAGCGGGTTGTGGGTGAGCGGCACCTGAAAGTGGTGCTGAAAACCGAATGCGGTTCGGTGAAGCTTGATGGCATCGCGTTCGGGATTGATCGCGATATCTGGCCGAACCCGACGATCAAATGGGTCGAACTGGCTTACAAGCTCGACCTCAACGAGTTTCGCGGCAATGAGACCGTGCAGTTGATGATTGCTCATATCGAGCCGCGCTAAAGATCATTGCGCCCTTTACTGAAGGGCGCAGGCATCTTCAATTGTGCTGTTTCATTTCGGAACCCTCCCTCATCCCCGGATGTCGACTAGGCTCTAAGCACTGCTTGATTGGCCTTGTGACGTCTTGTCGAATTTTTTGCCCGCGGGGGCGGGTGCTGCACCTTTTTCCTGTCACTCGTCGACTTTTCAAACAGAACCCTGGAGCCTGCCCACTGATTTGAGAGGTGCCCCATGAGTCTGCTGCTTGAACCCTTTACCCTTCGCCAACTGACCCTGTCCAACCGCATCGCCGTGTCGCCCATGTGCCAGTATTCCAGCGTCGATGGCCTGGCCAATGACTGGCATCTGGTGCACCTCGGCAGTCGTGCCGTGGGGGGCGCTGGCCTGGTGTTTACCGAAGCTACGGCGATCACGGCCGACGGGCGGATCACCGCCGAAGACCTGGGCCTGTGGAACGACGAACAGATCCTACCCCTGCAACGCATCACCCGTTTCATCAACGCGCAGGGCGCAGTGGCCGGCATTCAATTGGCTCACGCCGGGCGCAAGGCCAGCACCCATCGGCCGTGGATCGGCAAGCACGGCAGCGTCAAACCGGAGGACGGTGGCTGGATCCCGGTGGGGCCTTCGCCGATTGCCTTCGACCCGCAACACACCCAACCGAAACAGCTGGATGAAGGGCAGATCGCCCAGGTCATTCAGGATTTCGTGGCCGCAGCCAAACGTGCGCTGACCGCCGGTTTCAGTGTGGTCGAGGTGCATGCGGCGCACGGTTATCTGCTGCACCAGTTTCTATCACCGCTGAGTAATCAGCGACGTGACCAGTACGGCGGTTCGTTCGAAAACCGTATTCGTCTGGTGCTGCAAGTGACCGAGGCGGTACGCGCGGTGTGGCCGGAAGAACTGCCGGTGTTCGTGCGCCTTTCGGCTACCGATTGGGTGGAAGACGGCTGGAATCCCGATGAAACCGTGGAGCTGGCGCGACGCCTGAAAGCCTTGGGGGCTGATCTGATCGATGTGTCATCGGGCGGCACGGCAGTCAACGCGGAAATCCCCGTGGGGCCGGGATATCAGACGCGCTTCGCCGAACGGGTGCGCAAGGAGTCAGGCATCGCCACCGGCACCGTGGGAATGATTACCGAGCCGGCTCAGGCCGAGCACATCCTGAGAACCTGCCAGGCCGATATCATCTTCCTCGCCCGTGAGCTGCTGCGTGATCCGTACTGGCCACTGCACGCCGACGATGACCTGGGAGGACGCAAAGCGGTGTGGCCGGCGCAGTATCAGCGTGCGACCCATCGGGATCAGCCGATTCACGAGTCTGATCTGCGGGATTGATTCCGACCGGTCGCAAAGCCTATAAAACCCGCCATTGAACCGGCGGGTTTTTTCTTGCCTGCCGTCCGGAATTGCAAAGGAATGAAACGCGATGTTGATCGAACGTGAGCTGACTGAGTCTGACTTGCCGCTGCTGGCGCTGATCGACCGCAGCGAGTTGGTCGAAGAATGCTATCGCGTGGAAAACGGTGAGTTGATTCTGTATCCGGCGCGTTTCGACATGCGCGGCTGGCCCGAAGGGGAGGCGGAGGACAATGCGCGGGTATTGGAAAAATGCTGGCGCAGCGGTGGGTGGCTACACGGGATTTTCGATGGCGAGACGCTGGTGGCGGCAGTGGTTGTGGATAACCGGGTTATTCACAATCAGGGTTTGAAGATGCGGCAGTTGAAGTTTCTGCACATCAGCCGCGGCTGGCGTGGACAGGGGCTGGGCGGGCGGTTGTTTGCCTTGGCCTGCGCCCATGGTCGGAGGATCGGCGCCGAGGCGCTGTACGTCTCGGCGACCGAGTCGCGCAATACCGTGGAGTTCTATCAGCGCCAGGGTTGCCGGTTGCTGGCGCAACCGGATCCCGAGCTGTTTGCACTCGAACCTCACGATATCCACTTTTACTGTCACCTGGACTGACGCCATCGCGAGCAAGCTCGCTTCCACAGGTTTTCGGTTGTACACAAGCTCTGTGATCAATCGATATCCATGTGGGAGCTGGCTTGCCAGCGATGAGGCCCGATCCGACGTCAGAGAATCATCAAGGGTATTTGCGCTTGTCCGGCGCCGGTGGGAAGTACTGGTACAACCAGGTCTCACTCAGCGTGCGGTCATTGGTGCGGATAAACAGCCGCAGTTCAACCGGCTCGACACTGTCGTTGGTCGGGTACCAGTCGAACAGGATCCGGTAGCCCTTGATGTCATCCAGCACCAGCACGCTGAAGTCCTGCACCTTGCCGTTGGAGCAAGTGACCACCGGTTCGATCCCGGTGCCCTGTGGCAGGCGATCAAGCCCACCACCGGTGAAGTCCACGGCAAAGCGACGGGCCCAGACCGGCGGGTAATGCTCGCCCGGTGCCCAGCCTTCGACGAAGCCTCCCATGCCCGAACGGGTCGCATGCACCCGCGCCAGCGGCGTGCCGACCGGCGGCAGGGCGCTCCAGTAGAGCTTGTAGCCGTAGTTCAGCGAATCCCCGGCGGCTACCGGTTTCTTCGGCGTCCAGAACGCAACGATGTTATCGAGTGTCTCGCCGGTTGTAGGAATTTCCAGCAGATCGATAGAGCCTTCGCCCCACGCGGTTGTAGGTTCTACCCACAGACTCGGACGCTTGCTGTACCAGTCGACGGTGTCCTGATAGTTGGCGAATTCGTGGTCGGTCTGCACCAGACCGAAACCTTTCGGATCGGTGTCGGCGAAGGCGTTGAATTGCAAGGTTGCCGGGTTGTTCAGCGGACGGCAGATCCACTCGCCGTTGCCGCGCCACATGGCCAGACGATCCGAGTCATGGATTTGCGGGTGGATGGTGTCGCACATCCGGCGCTCGTGGGTGCCGCAACTGAACATGCTGGTCATCGGAGCGATGCCCAGTTGTTCGATGGCGGTGCGGGCGTTGATGTGAGCATCGACTTCCATCACCACGCGCTCAGCCTGGCAATCGATGTCGAAGCGATAGGCGCCGGTCGCGCTCGGCGAGTCGAGCAGGGCGTAGACCACGAAGCGGGTCGCGTTCTGATCCGGGGTCTCGAACCAGAACTTGGTGAAGTCAGGGAATTCTTCGCGTTTCTTGGCGTAGGTGTCGACAGCCAGGCCACGGGCGGAGAGGCCATATTGGCCAGTGGCATCCACGGCGCGGAAGTAGCTGGCGCCGAGGAACGACACCACGTCATGCCGATCCAGTTCCGGCGCCTTGAACAGCTTGAAGCCGGCAAAACCTAGGTCGCCCTTGAGCTGCTGGGTGTCGACCGAGGTGTTTTCATAGTTGAACAGCTGAGGGCGGAAATGCACCTCGCGGGCCGTGCGGGTCTTCGGATCGACGCTGTACATGCGCACCGGCTGGCGGAAACCCATGCCGACGTGGAAGAACTGCACATCGAGCTGACCCTTGTTCTCCTTCCACAGCGAATGCTCGCCGTCGTAGCGGATCGCGTTGAAGTTCTGCGGGGTCATGGTCGCCAGGGTCGGCGGCAGCACCTGTTTGGTGTCCTGATAGGCGCTGCCGGCCAGTTGCTTGGCCTGGCGCTTCAGCGTTTCAAAGTCGAAGGCCTGGGCCTCACCGTCGGCGGCACCGCCAGAGGCGGCCCAGGCGCGGGAGGCCAGCAGGCCCGTAGCCGATAGGCCGGTATAGGCCGCAATGGCCATGGACGCTTTGAGCAAATTCCTGCGGTGCATAGATACAACCTGTCGTGGACAATCCCGCGCCGTTCCTGGCACGTACTGGATCAGAAATTACGGTTCGGACAAGCCTTCGGCCAAACGCTACGGACTAGTAACAGATGCCCGCTAGCTTAATCGGTTCGCCGATTTTGCAAAATTCATTGATGGCACGGCGACAGCGTCTCAATGAAACAAGACGTTACGGTTATTTATCTCACAGACCTTTCTGATTTATAGGGCATATCTGCTTTTTTCGACTAATTACTCTAAAAACAGCTTTTCAGCGCCGATTTAATTTCTATTCTATGGGCATCGCCGGTCACGACCCATCCGACCGGCAGGGCTCAAATCGCTGCTTAAAGGAGCAGGGCGATGCGGTTATCGAAAATTTCTGACGTACTGGAAAAGGACATCGTCCATGACAAAAGGACAAGGCATCACCGAAATGCTGGGCATCTTTCCCTGCCTCACCAACGTCCGGCGAAGACGCCGGCTCAGTCCTGACGAACTGAAACTGGTGGAGCGTTACCGGGAGTTGTCGGAAAGCGACCGGATTGCGATGCGGTATCTGGTGGATGCGATGAGGAGTGTTTCGCGGTTTTGAAACAGGAGGTTCACCGTGAAAGCCATTTGGCTTTCACGGTGGCCAGATCAATCAACTTACCCGCGTCAGCATCGGCGATGCCGACATGGATTGCGTGCAGATGCTCGGCAACCGCACATTGTTTGACGAGTTTTTGCAGGTAGTCTTCAGCAAAATTCTCGTCGCTCGGGATGATTTCGAGAATGGGCGGTAGTGCAGGGATGGCGTTGTGCATCTGTTAGGGACTCGGTCAGAAATTGGTCGAGGTTGATGGTAAACATTGAAGGGTCGGACTCTGGAGTCCGGCCCTTTTTCATTGGCCCAAGTGAGGCCGTCAGCTACATGTCCCCGCGACCAGATAGGGCTGCTGACCAAGCACTAATTCCGGCATATCACGCCATTTCACCCAAGCCTGTTGTTGCCAGTGCAACAGCGGCACGGTGACGCCGGCCCAATGCATCGAGCTCAGGCTCGGGCAGTTCTCCGCTGTTACTGAGCTGGTTTCCCGCAGGATGGGAATGACTTCATTACTCAGCCATTGGCGCAGGTTGCGGTTTTCCGGGATGAAATGGTGAACCAGCAGCGCAAACATGCCGGATTCGCTGACCATTGGCGTCTCGACAACTTTGCCGTACTTGCTCAGCCGGACGGTGCGGCGTTGGTCGGGGTCGAGTTTCAGGGTGACGCGTGGGTTCAAGGGATGGCCCATCATGCGGCCGAGATCCTGAGCGCAGAACCAGGCTTGGTGATCGAGAAGGAGAGCGTGGAGGAAGCGGTTGTGGCGGGTGAATACGGTGGGGATGAAGTAAGGATGATCTTTAGAGGAATTTTGAGTTTGATTGGGCATTTGTCGACTCCAATATTGAGAATAGAGCCGCCACTCGGATGAGTGCGGTTGCGCCATTTTGATTTTGTTCCGGCTTCGACACCGGGCTGTTGATATCACAGCCGGAGTAGAGCCTACCTAGCAGGAGTTTCACCGCCAAGTCCACATAGTCGACGTGATCTGTAGGAAATGCGGAGGTCCTTCGTTCGCTAGGACCTTTCGGCGTTGAAAATTTATCATGTGTAAAAAAACTGCACTTCGTCTCAAAAATAGCTATATTCAGTTCAATTTTTCGCACGAAGTGCAGGTTTTTTACATGTTGATTGAATTTTCAGTTTCTAACTATCGCTCCTTTCGTGAGAAGCAGACGCTTTCGATGGTGGCAACCCCACGCCTTAGTAAAAAAAGAAACGTGTTTAAGCCTTTTGTGGATGGAGAAAAACTCCCAAATCTCCTGAAGGTCGCGGCGATTTATGGACCTAATGCCTCTGGAAAGTCTTCGCTTATTCAGGCCTTGGGTGTAGTGACAGAGTTGTTGAGTATCACACCTACAGCAGATAATAAGGGCTTGCCTGTAAAGGCATTTAGATTTGATCCTGAACTTGCGGATCTGCCTAGTAATTTTGAATACAACTTTATAAAAAATGGACTTCGCTATCAGTTTGTTTTAGGGGTTACAGAAAAGAGAATTGTTGAGGAAAGGCTTACATCTTACCCAAAGGGAAAGGAGTCTTTGCTATATAGTCGTGAACTAACGAGCAAGGGCGAGCGTTATATCTTTGGTGAAGGGCTGGAGGGCGGGAAAGAGGTCCATGAGGCTTGGAGGAGACTGACAAGCCCTAAAACACTTTTTATTGCGCAGTCAGTAGCAAATAGTAGTGAGGAATTGAGGCAGCTTAGAGAACCGTTTGAGTGGTTTAAAACTACTCTTTGGTCAATTGAACAGGATTCGATGTTGCGTTGGTCTACCGCGTCAATAAGGATTCTGAAAAAAGTTCCTAGGTTTACTGAACATTTGGAACAGTTTTTGCGGGATGTAGATATTCCAGTTTCCAACATTGAGTTTGAAGATTCAGTAGCTGAAACGGCGCTGATGAAAGCCTCCGAAGCTTTATCGGCAGAAAATGTGTTTGGAGGAGATCAGAACGATAAGACGACTCTAACGCACACAACTCTATTGGGTAGTGCGGAGTTTGATTTTTCAGAGGAGTCAGGTGGTACAAAAAACCTTATTGGTTTTTGGTTGCCTTGGACAACTATGAATTTTAGGTCGGATAGTGAAGGCGGCATATTGGCGGTTGACGAGCTTGATAGTAGCTTGCACCCGGAAATTGTCGCCGATCTTATAGAGAAGCACTTAGATAGGAAAATAGACTCACAGTTGATTTTCACCACGCATGATACGCACTTGATGAATGCTAAGGTGCTAAGGCGTGATCAGTTTTGGATAACTGAGCGCGATGAAAATGGTGCCACTAAGCTTTTCTCAATCCATGATTTTGAGGGGCGAGAAGGTGAGGATGTAGAAAAGCGTTATTTTGAAGGGCGCTATCGTGGACTACCTCTGATCCGGAGGAAATAGTCATGGGCCGCTCAGCAAATTCTTTTGATCGGAAAGGCTCGAAGTTCAAACCACAGCCGAAGATTCTAATTCTGTGTGAGGATACTAAGTCTGGAAAACGCTATCTTGAAGACGCCGCTCACCATTTTCGAGCTAATGCTCAAGTAGAGATTGCTCACTGTGGGGTAACTCATCCAAGTGGAATTGTCGAAAGGGCGATTGCTCGACAGAAGAGTTTTGATAAGGTCTTCTGTGCTTTAGATCGTGATACTCATCTATGCTTTGATAGAGCAATTGATTTGGCTAAGCCACATCAAAAAATAAAGATAATAGCGTCCTTTCCTTGCTTCGAATTTTGGTTGTTGTTGCATTTTGGTTATAACAGAAAGCCGTTCACTGCAGTGGGTAAAAACTCTCCAGGAGACCTCGTGACGAAAAGCCTTAGAGAGAAACCTTACATGGGTAAATACGAGAAGGGGAAAGATATAAGCTATTTTGCCCAGCTACTTGGTGAGCCATTTCAAAAAGCGCGAGCCTTAGCACCGAAGGTTCTTGAGGATGTTGCTGTCAGTGGGGAACCTAATCCCAGCACTGAAATTCACCTGCTAATGAATGAATTCGAAATCCTTTCTAAACCTCAGTTGCTATAGCAGTCAAACAAAGTCCCGATCCGTGATTTGAGAACCGGGACTTTATTTTGGTGGAGGAGAGTTACCGACCCACCTTCCACGCATCCCCAGCCGGCGCCTTCCCATGGTCATACGGCTTGCCAATCCACATATAAACCAGCCCCAGCCCAATCACGATCGCCGTGCTCAGCACCATCGCGTAGTTGATGTACCACGCCGCATCCGGGGTGCGTGGCCAGGCCATGTTGATGATTGCGCCGACGCCGTATACCAGCGCGCCGATGTTCACCGGCCAGCCCCAGGCGCCGAGGGTGAATTTGCCGCTGGGTTTCCAGCCTTTGCTGCGGGCGTACAGGGCGGCGAGGACGATCATCTGGAACGCGAGGTAGATGCCGATGGCGGCGAAGCTGACGATGGTCGCCACGGCGTCTTGCAGGAAAAATCCGAGGGCGATGATCAGGCCGGGCAGGACGCCGGACACGAACAGGGCGGCAACTGGAACCTGGGTCGTAGGAGAAATCTTTTTCAGCAGTCGGCTGCCGATGACCATCTCATCGCGAGCGTAGGAGTACAGCAGACGACTCGCCGCCGCTTGCAGGCTGATGACGCAGGAGATGAAGGAAATCATTACCACGCCCATCACCACTTTCGAACCCACCGGGCCGAAGGCGTTGTTGAGGATGGTGGTGACCGGATCCTTGTCGGTGCCGTTGATCACGGCCTGCATGTCCGGCACAGCGAGGATCAGCGCCAGGCAAGCGAACATTGCCGCGATGCCGCCGATGTAGATGGTCATGCGCATGGCCACCGGGATTTTTGCGCTCGGGTTCGGGGTTTCTTCGGCGACGTCGCCGCAGGCCTCGAAGCCGTAGTAGAGGAACATCCCGGCCAGCGAAGCGGTGAGGAAGGCCGGCAGGTAGGAGCCGTCGACGCTGATATCGAAGGTGTTGAACAGCACGCTGATCGGCTGGTGACGCTCGAAAATCAGCAGGTACACGCCGACGATCACCGCGCCCACCAGTTCGCAGAGGAAGCCGAACATGGCGATCCGCGCCAGCACTTTGGTGCCGCTGAGGTTGACCAGTGTGGCGAACAGGGTCAGTACCAGGGCGATGACGATGTTGGTGTTGTTGCTTGGCTCAAAACCCAGCATGGCGGCGAGGTACGGGCCGGCACCGACTGCCACGGCGGCGATGGTCACGCACAGGGCTATGGAGTAGATCCAGCCGACCATCCATGCCCATTTCTTGCCCACCAAGCGACGCGCCCAAGGATAGACACCGCCGGAAATCGGGAACTGCGACACCACTTCGCCGAAGATCAGGCACACCAGCAATTGACCGCAACCGACCAGCAAATAGGCCCAGAACATCGGCGGCCCGCCAGCGGCCAGGCACAGGCCGAACAGGGTATAAACCCCTACGACCGGCGACAGATAAGTGAAGCCCAACGCGAAGTTTTCCCACAGGCTCATGCTGCGGTTGAAGTTGGAGGTGTAACCCAGTTGGCGCAGTTGTTCGGCATCGCTGTCGGCAACGGCGGCTGAGAGATCGGGTAATGCACTCATGTGTGTTTTGCTCCGTGAAATCGGCAGATTTCGGATGGCCGAAGCCGTGGCGGGGCTTGGTGAGCGCCGCCCGGATCGGTAGTTATTGTTTTGAATGCCTGGTGGTGCGTAATGCCGGTTTCTGCCTTGAAGCCGGGGGATGCCTTTAGTGCTTGAACATCACATGCCGAACCGTGGTGTAGTCCTCCAGCCCGTACATGGACATGTCCTTGCCGTAGCCGGACAGTTTCTGACCGCCATGAGGCATTTCGCTGACAAGCATGAAGTGCGTATTCACCCAGGTGCAGCCGTACTGCAAGCGTGCGGACAAGCGATGGGCGCGTCCTACATCCGCCGTCCACACCGAGGACGCCAGGCCGTAGTCCGAATCGTTGGCCCACTCCAGCGCCTGGGCTTCGTCGGTGAATTTGGTCACCGACACCACCGGCCCGAACACTTCGCGGCGGACGATTTCGTCGTCCTGCTGCGCGTCGGCCAGCACCGTCGGTTCGAAGAAGAAACCGTTGCCGTCCACCGCCTTGCCGCCAGTGATCAAGCGAATGTGCGGTTGCGCCACAGCGCGTTCGACAAACCCGGCCACGCGGTCGCGATGCTGGGCGGTGATCAGCGGCCCGAGCTCGGTCGACGGATCATCCTGCAAGCCGTACTTGATGCTGCTGACCGCTGCGCCGAGCTTCTCGACGAACTTGTCGTAGATGCCTTGCTGGGCGTAGATCCGGCACGCGGCGGTGCAGTCCTGGCCGGCGTTGTAGAAACCGAAGGTACGAATGCCTTCGACTGCCGCGTCGATGTCGGCGTCGTCGAAGATGATTACCGGCGCCTTGCCGCCCAGTTCCATGTGCATGCGTTTGACGCTGTCGGCGGTGCTGGAAATGATGTTCGAACCAGTGGCGATGGAGCCGGTCAGCGAGACCATGCGCACTTTCGGATGGGTCACCAGCGGACTGCCCACGCTCGGTCCACGCCCGAACACCAGATTGAGTACACCCGCCGGGAAAATGTCCGACGCCAGTTCGGCCAGACGCAACGCGGTCAGCGGGGTTTGTTCCGACGGCTTGAGCACCACTGTATTACCGGCGGCGAGGGCCGGGGCGATTTTCCAGGCGACCATCATCAGCGGGTAGTTCCACGGCGCGATAGAGGCGATTACGCCCACCGGGTCGCGGCGGATCATTGAGGTGTGGCCGGGCAGGTATTCGCCGCCGGCCGAACCGCTCATGCAACGGCTGGCGCCGGCGAAGAAACGAAACACGTCGGCAATCGCCGGGATCTCGTCGTTCAGCGCGGCGTTGTAGGGTTTGCCGCAGTTGTCCGATTCCAGTTTCGCCAGTTCTTCGCCGTGGGCTTCGATGGCGTCGGCGAGTTTGAGCAGCAACAGCGAACGGTCTTTCGGCGTGGTCTGCGACCATTCGGCGAAGGCACTGTCGGCGGCGCGCACGGCGGCATCGACCTGGGCCTCGGTGGCCTCGTTGATTTCCACCAGCACTTCGCCACGCGCCGGGTTGAGCACCGGCTGCGCCGGACCTTCGCCGTTGACCAGTTGGCCGTTGATCAAGAGTTTGGTTTGCATGTTGTTGTCCTCTTTCTACTGCAAATTCAGGGTGGGAAAGGTCAGGGAAGTCATTTACCGCCGCTGCCGGCCACGCTCTCGCCACCCCGGGTCAGGTAGTAGGCGCCGAGGATCGGCAGCATGGTCACCAGCATCACCAGCATTGCCACGACGTTGGTCACCGGCACGTCCCGCGGGCGGCTCAGTTGATTGAGCAACCACAGCGGCAAGGTGCGTTCATGGCCGGCGGTGAAAGTGGTGACGATGATTTCGTCGAACGACAGCGCAAACGCGAGCATGCCGCCGGCGAGCAACGCCGAGCCGAGGTTCGGCAGGATGATGTAGCGGAAGGTCTGCCAGCCGTCGGCGCCGAGATCCATCGACGCCTCGATCAGGCTGTGCGAGGTGCGGCGCAAACGGGCGATGACGTTGTTGTAGACGATCACCACGCAGAAGGTCGCGTGGCCGACGATGATGGTGAACATCCCAGGCTCAATGCCCAGCGTCTTGAAGGTCGCCAGCAGCGCGATCCCGGTGATGATCCCCGGCAGCGCGATGGGCAGGATCAGCATCAGCGAAATGCCCTGTTTGCCGAAGAAGTCCCGGCGATAGAGCGCAGCGGAAGCGAGGGTGCCGAGCACCATCGCGATCAGCGTGGCGATGGCCGCGATCTGCAGCGACAGTTTGATCGCTTCCAGCACGTCCGGCCGGGAAAACGCCACGCTGAACCAATGCAGCGTGAAGCCTTTCGGTGGAAAGCTGAATGCCGCGTCTTCGGTGTTGAAGGCGTAGAGGAAGATGATCAGGATCGGGAAGTGCAGAAACACCAGCCCGCCCCAGGCTGCAATGCGCAAGCCTATTGAAGCCTTTTCAGAGTGCATCGAAGGCCCCCAGACGTTTGACGATGGACAGGTAAATGGCGATCAGCACGATCGGCACCAGCGTGAACGCTGCGGCCATCGGCATGTTGCCGATTGCGCCTTGTTGCGCGTAGACCATGCTGCCGACGAAGTAGCCCGGCGGGCCCACCAGTTGCGGCACGATGAAGTCGCCCAGGGTCAGCGAAAAGGTGAAGATCGAACCGGCCGCAATCCCTGGCACCGACAGCGGCAGAATCACCTGCATGAAGGTCTGGCGCGGCTTGGCCCCGAGGTCGGCGGAGGCTTGCAGCAACGACGGCGGCAGGCGTTCCAGCGAGGCCTGGATCGGCAGGATCATGAACGGCAGCCAGATGTAGACGAACACCATGAACCGCCCCAGATGCGAGGTCGACAAGGTGCTGCCACCGACCCCGGGAATCCCCAGAATGAACTGCAGAACCGGCTCCAGCCCCAGGTGCTGAACGAACCACTGCGCCACGCCGCCCTTGGCCAGCAGCAGCGTCCAGGCGTAGGCCTTGACGATGTAACTGGCCCACATCGGCATCATCACCGCGATGTAGAAAAACGCCTTGGTCTTGCCGGTGGTGTAGCGCGCCATGTAGTAGGCAATCGGGAACGCGACGATGGCGCTGGCGATCGACACCACGACGGCCATGCTCAGGGTGCGCAGGATGATGTCGAAGTTCGACGGCTGAAACAGCGCGGCGAAATTGGCCAGGGTCAGGTCCGGGGTGACCGCCATGGTGAAGTCGTCGAAGGTGTAGAAACCTTGCCACAACAGCACCAGCAGCGAGCCCAGATAGATCGCGCCGAACCACAGCAGCGGCGGCACCAGCAGCATCGACAGATACAGATTCGGCTTGCGATAGAGCAGGTTGGAAAACCTGCGCAACGGCGCCGATTGCGGGAGGGCGAGGGCGGTCATGTCACACCCCGCTCGCAACGGTGTCGTGCAACGGAATCATCGCTTCCCGCGCCCAGCGCGCGCTGATGCGCTGACCGGTCTGGTGCTGCGAGCTGGTGTCGATCCACTGATTGTTGGCCTGGCTGATGCTCAGGGTCTGGCCGTTTTCCAGCTTCAGTTCATAGCGCGTGGCGCTGCCCTGATACTGGATGTCGTGGAGCAGACCACTGACTTCGATCTCGTGGCTGGCCAGCGGGCCTTCGGCGAAACGCACGTGTTCCGGGCGGATCGAAAACGGCTGCGGATGACCGCTGAGCTGGCGCGCCAGATCGCCACGAATCACGTTCGAAGTGCCGACGAATTCGGCGACGAAGGTAGTGGTCGGTTTCATGTACAGATTGCGCGGCGTGTCGACCTGTTCGATGCGGCCCTTGTTGAACACGGCCACGCGGTCGGACATTGACAGCGCTTCGGTCTGGTCGTGAGTGACGAAGATGAAGGTGATGCCGAGCTGGCGTTGCAGCTTCTTCAGCTCGCTTTGCATCTGTTCGCGCAGCTTCAGGTCGAGAGCGCCCAACGGCTCGTCGAGCAACAACACTCGCGGGCGATTGACCAGGGCGCGGGCGAGGGCGACACGCTGGCGCTGACCGCCGGACAACTGCACCGGTTTACGGGCACCGTAGCCGCCGAGGGCGACCATGTCCAAGGCTTCTTCGGCGCGCTTGTGGCGTTCGGTTTTGTTTACGCCTTTGACTTTCAAACCGTAGGCGACGTTGTCCAGCACGTTCATGTGCGGGAACAGCGCGTAATCCTGAAACACGGTGTTGACGTCGCGTTGATAGGGCGGCAGGCCGGCGGCTTCGGCACCGTGAATGCGGATCGAGCCCGCGCTCGGTTGCTCGAACCCGGCGATCAGGCGCAGGCACGTGGTCTTGCCCGAACCGGAGGGGCCGAGCATGGAAAAGAACTCGCCGTCCTGGATATCGATGGAAACCCGGTCAACGGCTTTCACTTCGCCGAACTGCCGGGAAACGTTAGTGAACTGGACTGCAAGCGTCATGGTGCGGTGCTCCGAAAAGGCGAAGGCCGTCGCAGCGGCCCTGCCTGGACTTCTGAAAAAACTGGATCGTTTGGCGGTGTATGCCCGTGTTGGCTCACCTTTGATGAGGGCGACGCGGTTCGCTTTTAGCTCCCTCTCCCTCCGGGAGAGGGCGGGGGGTGAGGGCAGCTATTTCAGCCATTGCTCCAATTTCAAAAGCAAAGTCAAAAGCTACCCCCTCATCGGCACGCCGCCCGCCCAGCCCTCTCCCCCAGGGGGGGCGAGGGGAAAGGGGGCAGACCGAGTCGTTCCGGAGTGCTACCTACCGCCCATAATCGCAATGTAGTCCTGCGTCCACCGGCTATACGGCACAAACTTCCCACCCTCAGCCTGCGGGGTTTTCCAGAAAGCGATCTTGTCGAACTGATCAAAGCCGTTGGTCTTGCAGCCTTCAGCCCCGAGCAACTCACTGCCCTGACACGCCGCCGGAACCGCCGGCAACGAACCGAACCAGGCCGCCACATCACCCTGGACTTTCGGTTGCAGCGACCAGTCCATCCACTTGTACGCGCAGTTCGGGTGCTTGGCTTCGGCGTGCAGCATGGTGGTGTCGGCCCAGCCGGTGGCGCCTTCTTTCGGCACGGTCGAAGCGATCGGCTGTTTCTCGTTGATCAGCCCATTGACCTGATACGGCCAGGCGCTGGACGCGACCACGCCTTCGTTCTTGAAGTCGCTCATCTGCACCGTGGTGTCGTGCCAGTAGCGGTGAATCAGCTTCTGCTGGGCGCGCAACAGTTCCAGCACAGCCTTGTACTGATCTTCGGTGAGTTGGTACGGATCCTTGATCCCCAGCTCAGGCTTGGTGGATTTCAGGTACAGCGCCGCATCGGCGATGTAGATCGGGCCGTCGTAGGCTTGCACGCGGCCCTTGTTCGGCTTGCCGTCCGGCAGGTTCTGCGCGTCGAACACCACGTTCCAGCTGGTCGGCGCGGTCTTGAACACGTTGGTGTTGTACATCAGCACGTTCGGGCCCCACTGGTACGGGGTGCCGAAGGTCTGGTTGTTGACGACGTACCACGGTGCGTCTTTCAGGCGCGGGTCGAGGGATTTCCAGTTCGGGATCAACGCGGTGTTGATCGGTTGCACACGCTTGCCGACGATCAACCGCAACGAGGCATCGCCCGACGCGGTCACCAGGTCGTAACCGCCCTTGGCCATCAGGCTGACCATTTCGTCAGAGGTGGCGGCGGTTTTCACATTGACCTTGCAGCCGGTTTCCTTCTCGAAACCGGTCACCCAGTCGTAGGCCTTGTCGCTTTCACCGCGTTCGATGTAGCCGGGCCAGGCGACGATATCCAGCTGGCCTTCGCCGGCGCCGACGGCTTTCAGCGGCTCGGCGGCCTGCAGGCTGGCGCTGGCCAGCAGGGCCATGGTGATTGCACTGAGCAGTGCGGTCTTGTGCACGAACATGGTGAACCCTCTTCTTCAAATTATGGTCGGGGCAGTTGTGAACGCGGTGAAGCATGCCGTGGTCGGCTTGTTATTAGCGTAGTCAGAGATGCTGGCCGTGGCGGGCCATGATGTGCCGCACCACGCTGTAGTCCTGCAGCGAATCGCTGGATAAGTCTTTGCCGTAACCGGAGCGTTTCAACCCGCCGTGGGGCATTTCGCTGGCCAGCATGAAATGGCTGTTGATCCAGGTGCAGCCGTACTGCAGGCGTGCGGCGACCTGCATCGCCTTGTCCAGGTTCTGGGTCCAGACCGACGAAGCGAGGCCGTATTCCGAGTCGTTGGCCCAGTCCACCGCTTGCGCCAGTTCGTCGAAGCGGGTCACGGTCACCACCGGGCCGAACACTTCGCGCTGGACGATTTCATCGCTCTGTTTGCAACCGGCCAGCAGGGTTGGCTGATAGAAGAACCCGGCGCCGGAATGCACCGCCGCGCCGGTCACCCGCTCGATGTGCGGCTGGCCGAGGGCGCGCTCGACGAAGCTGGCCACGCGGTCGCGCTGGCGGGTGCTGATCAGCGGACCGATCTCGTTGTCGGCGTCGCGTTTGCCGGCGAAGCGCAGGCTGCTGACCGCCGCACCGAGCTCGGCGACCAATTTGTCGTGAATCCCGGCCTGGGCGTAAATCCGGCAAGCCGCCGTGCAGTCCTGCCCGGCGTTGTAATAGCCATAAGTGCGCACGCCTTCGACCACGGCTTTGAGATCGGCATCGTTGCACACGATCACCGGGGCCTTGCCGCCGAGTTCGAGGTGCGTGCGTTTGAGGGTTTTGGCGGCGGCCTGGAGAATTTTCTGGCCGGTGACGATATCGCCGGTCAGCGACACCATGCGCACTTTCGGATGCCCGACCAAGTGACTGCCAACCCCTTCGCCGCCACCGCAGACGATATTGATCACCCCGCGCGGCAGGATTTCGGCCAACGCCGGAGCCAGCGCCAGAATCGACAGCGGCGTGTGCTCGGAAGGCTTGAACACCAGCGTATTGCCGGCGGCGAGGGCCGGGGCGATCTTCCACGCGGCCATCATGATCGGGTAGTTCCACGGCGCAATCGAGGCGACGACGCCAATCGGATCGCGGCGCACCATGCTGGTGTAACCCGGCACGTATTCGCCGCTGAGCTGGCCGGTCTGGCAGCGCACGGCGCCGGCGAAGAAGCGGAACACATCGATGGTCGCGGTTAAATCGTCCTGCCGCGCCAGATGCAGCGGCTTACCGCAGTTCAGTGCTTCGAGGCGGGCGAGGTGGTCAGCGTGCTTTTCGACGGCGTTGGCGATTTCCAGCAGCAGGTTCGAACGTTGTTGCGGGGTGGTGCGCGACCACTCGGCAAAAGCGCGGTGGGCGGCGAGGATGGCGGCTTCGACTTGCTCGGTGCTGGCTTCGGCGATCTGGGTCAGGACTTCGCCGGTGGCCGGGTTGAGGATCGGTTCGACAAAACCCTGGCCGGCGACCAGTTCGCCGTCGATCAGCAACGCGGTATGCATGTGGGTCTGCGCGCCAGCCATTTTCCGTGATCTCTTTTCTTGTATGGCCATGTTGCTCCCTGTTCCGGGAGCCGACCGTCTTATCGATGCAGCAAGACTAGTGCGCGGCTCCGGGGTCGACAAATTCTAAATATTGAAGGTGGCATTCGATTAAATAGATGGCTTGCGTCCGCCGTGGGGCTGTTCGCGGGCCACGGTCAGGAACGGGTCGACCAGTGCGGGTCGCGCCGTGCCACGACGCCAGGCCAGGCCGACGTCGAGGGTCTGGTTGAGGTCGGCAATCGGCCGGGCTTCGATGATGTCGCCTTCCAGCGACCAAGGGCGGTAGGTCATGTCGGGCTGGATCGAAACGCCGAGACCCGCCGCGACCAGACTTCGTACGGCCTCGGTGGACGCAGTTCTGAGGGTGATCTTCGGCTGCAGTCCGGCCCCGCGCCACAGGCGTTGGGCGTTGCGATCCATCTCGTCGACGTTCAGCTGAATCAACGGCTCCCGGGCGACATCGGCGAGGTTGATGCTGTCGTGTTCCAGCAGCGGATGCTGGGCCGGTAGCCACAAACGGTGCGGCGAATGGGTCAGCACTTCGGTCTGCAAAGCGTGGCGGTCTTCGAGGTTGGACAGGATCAGCACACCGACATCGATCTCGCCGCTGACCAGCAAATGCTCGATGTACGGCCGCTCGTCCTCCATCACCCGGATCTCGACATTGGGATAGGCGCGCTGGAAACGGGTCAGCAAATCCGCCAGGTAATAACCGGCCACCAGACTGGTCACGCCGACGATCAGCTGCCCGGCGACCTGATCGGTGCTCTGTTGCAGGCTGCGTTTGGCGTTGTCTACGGTCGCCAGAATCAGGTGCGCCTGGCGCAGGAACTGGTGGCCCTGATGGGTCAGCGTCATGCCCTTGGCGTGGCGGTTGAACAGGCTGACACCGATCTCTTCCTCCAGTTGCTGGATGGCCAGGGTCAGGGTCGATTGGGAAATGAACGCGGTTTGCGCGGCGGCGGAGATCGAGCCGGTCTCGGCCACGGCGATGAAATGGCGGATCTGACGCAAGGTCATCATGGAAGGTTTACCCAGTGGGCGGTTTTTATAGATTGCCTCGAGTGTATATCTATTTTCGCGAAGGGCTGCTCTGAGCCAGGCAACATCTGGAAGCACACTCGCACCCAAATGACGGGCACTTTCGAACTAGGCTGAGGGCCTTATTGATCCGGATAACCCCCTGTTTGGAGACGGAACATGAACACCCGTGGATTGCTCGATCAACTCCTCAAGTCCGGCCAGGATCTGCTGCAGAACAAGGCGGGCGGGGCGCAGAACAAACCGGCGGCCGGCGGTTTGGGCGGCTTGCTGGGCGGATCTTCCAGTAACGGCGCACTCGGCGGCTTGCTGTCAGGCGCAGGCGGCGGTGCCCTGGCGGCTGGCGCCATGGGCCTGCTGCTGGGCAGTAAAAAGGCCCGCAAGGTTGGCGGTAAAGTCGCCCTCTACGGCGGCCTCGCCGCACTGGGCGTGATCGCCTACAAAGCCTACGGCAACTGGAACGCCCAGAAAGGCACTGCCCCACAAAGCGAACCGCAAACCCTCGATCGCCTGCCACCGGCGCAAGTCGAACAACACAGCCAGGCGATCCTCAAGGCCCTGGTCGCCGCCGCCAAGGCCGACGGCCACATCGACGACCGCGAACGCCAACTGATCGAAGGCGAGTTCACCAAGCTCGACAACGATCAGGAACTCAAACACTGGCTCCACGCCGAACTCAACAAACCCCTCGACCCCACCGACGTCGCCCGCGCGGCGAGTACGCCGGAGATGGCCGCCGAGATGTACGTGGCGAGCGTGATGCTGGTGGATGAGGAGAACTTCATGGAGAAGAGCTATCTGGATGAACTGGCGCGGCAGTTGAAGCTGGAGCCGGGGTTGAAGGTGGAGCTGGAGAAGCAGGTCCGTGTAGCTACCCAGTAAAACTGTTGTCAGCGATATCAGAACCCGCAATCCCGCACAGGATGGCGGGTTCTTTCGTTGCAGCAGCTGAAATGACCAATCCATCGCCCCTTTTTGCCATTGCGTCACTGGCACGCCGACCTCCGATTGCCGGAAAGTCCCAGTCCAGAGCCCATCGCGTTTCATGAGCGAAAGGCCAGAGCGCGGCAAACCGTCTTATAAATGAAACACCGCCCTCAGCTATACTCCCCCGCATTTCGACCCGCCCCGAGGACTGACTGTGAAGAACTGGACGTTGCGCCAACGCATTTTGGCGAGCTTTGCGGTGATTATCGCCATCATGCTGCTGATGGTGGTCGTCTCGTATTCGCGGCTGCTGAAGATCGAAGCCAGTGAAAACAGCGTCCGTGACGACGCGATTCCCGGCGTCTATTACAGCTCGATGATTCGTGGCGCGTGGGTCGACAGCTACCTGCAGACCCAGGAACTGCTGGGGCTCAAGGAAGGGCAGGGCATCAGCAGTGAAGACGCGGCCGATTACAAGGCTTTCGAATCTCGGCTTCAGGAACAGATGGCCAATTACCGTGGCACGGTGGTCACGGACGAGGACAAGCTCGAATTCGCGGCGTTCGAGAAGTATCACGATGCCTACCTGAAAATTCAGGATGCGGTGCTCGATCTGCACAAGCGAAATCTGGAAGCGGATGCGGTCAAGCTGTTCCACGAGCAACTGACTCCGACCTGGTACTCGGGCCGGATGAAGCTCAACGACATCATCAGCGAAAACAAGAGAGTCGCCGACCAGGCCATGGCCAACATCGACGAGGCCGTGGCGGCAGCCAAAGTCAGCATGTTTGTGTCGCTGGTGGTGGCGGTGCTGGCCGCCGGTTTCTGTGGTCTGTTGCTGATGCGCGCGATCATGGCGCCGATGAACCGTATCGTGCAGATCCTCGACATCATGCGCACCGGCGATCTGAGCAGCCGCTTGAATCTCGAGCGCAAGGACGAGTTCGGCGCCGTGGAAACCGGCTTCAACGACATGATGACCGAGCTCACCTCGCTGGTGTCCCAGGCCCAGCGCTCGTCGGTGCAGGTCACCACCTCGGTGACCGAGATCGCTGCGACCTCCAAGCAACAGCAAGCCACCGCCACCGAAACCGCTGCGACCACCACTGAAATCGGCGCGACGTCTCGCGAAATTGCGGCGACCTCCCGCGATCTCGTACGCACGATGACCGAAGTCTCCACCGCCGCCGATCAGGCCTCGGTGCTGGCCGGTTCCGGGCAGCAAGGCCTGGCGCGGATGGAAGACACCATGCATTCGGTGATGGGCGCGGCGGATCTGGTGAACGCCAAACTGGCGATCCTCAACGAGAAGGCCGGCAACATCAATCAGGTGGTGGTGACCATCGTCAAGGTCGCCGACCAGACCAACCTGCTTTCCCTGAACGCTGCGATCGAAGCGGAGAAGGCCGGCGAATACGGTCGCGGTTTTGCCGTGGTCGCCACCGAAGTGCGGCGTCTGGCGGATCAGACCGCTGTTGCCACGTATGACATCGAACAGATGGTCCGCGAGATCCAGTCGGCGGTGTCCGCCGGGGTGATGGGCATGGACAAGTTCTCCGAGGAAGTGCGTCGCGGCATGGCTGAAGTGCAGCAGGTCGGCGAGCAGCTGTCGCAGATCATCCATCAGGTGCAGGCGCTGGCGCCGCGGGTATTGATGGTCAACGAAGGCATGCAGGCCCAGGCCACCGGCGCCGAGCAGATCAACCATGCGCTGGTGCAGCTGGGTGATGCCAGCAGCCAGACCGTCGAGTCGTTGCGTCAGGCCAGTTTCGCCATCGACGAACTGAGCCAGGTGGCCGTGGGCCTGCGCAGCGGCGTTTCGCGATTCAAAGTCTGATGAGCGAAATCACCGCCAAACGCAGCGCTGCACCGGTGGCGAAGCAGGCGTTGTTTCTGCTGTTTCGCATCGGCAGCGAACGCTACGCCCTGCGCGCCACGGAAGTAGCCGAAGTGCTGCCGCGCCTGCCGTTGAAGCCGATTGCCCGGGCGCCGCACTGGGTGGCGGGGGTGTTCGCCTATCGCGGCACGGTGGTGCCGGTGATCGACCTCAGTGCCCTGACCTTCGGCCATCCTGCGCAAGCGCGCACCAGCACGCGACTGGTGCTGGTGCATTACCGCGCGGAAGACTCGCAACCCGCGCAGTGGTTGGGACTGATCCTCGAACAGGCCACCGACACCCTGCGCTGCAACCCGGATGAGTTTCAGTCGTACGGCCTCGACAATCGTCAGGCACCGTACCTGGGCCCGGTGCGCGAAGACGCGCAAGGGCTGGTGCAGTGGGTACGGGTCAACGACTTGCTCGACGAGTCGGTGCGCACGCTGTTGTTCCCGACACCGCCGCTGGATCCGGCGCGGCTTGAGGAGCAGCCATGAGCAGCGACCAGCGCTTCTTCGACTTTCTCAAGGAACGCATCGGCCTCGACGTCGCTTCGGTCGGGCCGGCGATCATCGAGCGGGCCGTGCGCCAGCGCATCACCCTGTCGCAAACGGTGAATGCCGATGAGTACTGGCAGACCCTGCAAGGCTCGCGGGATGAACAGCAGGCGCTGATCGAAGCGGTGATCGTCCCCGAGACCTGGTTTTTCCGTTACCCGGAATCCTTCGCCACCCTGGGCAAACTGGCGCGCAAACGCCTGGGCGAATTGAACAACATGCGCGCGCTGCGCATCCTCAGCCTGCCGTGTTCCACCGGTGAAGAACCCTATTCGATTGCCATGGCGTTGCTCGATGCCGGTCTCAAGCCCCATCAGTTCAAGGTCGATGGCATGGACGTCAGCCCGTTGTCGGTGGACAAGGCGCGGCGGGCGCTGTACGGCAAGAACTCGTTTCGCGGCCAGGAGCTGGATTTTCGCGAGCGGCATTTTTCTGCCGAGAACGAAGGTTACCGGGTGAGTGAAAGCGTCCGCGAGCAGGTGCGCTTGCATGTTGGCAACGTGCTCGATCCGTCATTGCTGGTCAACGAGCCGCCGTTCGATTTCGTGTTCTGCCGCAACTTGCTGATCTATTTCGATCAGCCAACCCAGCAGCAGGTATTTGCCGTGCTCAAGCGCCTGACCCATGTCGATGGCGTGCTGTTTATCGGCCCGGCCGAAGGCAGCCTGCTCGGGCGGCTCGGCATGCGTTCGATCGGAATTCCGCAGTCGTTCGCCTTCAGTCGTCACAGCGAACCGCAGCCCGAACCGTTGCCGATGCCGACCGCTATTCCGCTGCCGTTGCCTGTGCGCCAGCCGCTGCGCAGCACGCCACCGACGCCGGTGCGCAACCGTCCGTTTGCTGGCGTGACGCCTTTGCCCGCGACGGCTAAAAGCACAAATCCCGACGCCACGACCTTGTTGGCCAACATCGCCGCCCTGGCCAACGAAGGCAAAAGCGCAGAGGCCCGGGCTGCGTGCGAACAGTATTTGCGCAGCCATGAGCCGGTGGCCCAGGTGTTTTACTGGCTCGGCCTGTTGAGCGATGTCGCCGGCAGCGCCCTCGAAGCCCAGGGCTTTTACCGCAAGGCGCTCTACCTCGAACCGCAACACCCCGAAGCCTTGATGCACTTGGCTGCGTTGCTGCAGGCCCAGGGCGACACGGCCGGCGCCAGACGATTGCAGGAGCGCGCCGCCCGCAGCGGCCGCACCGCCGACAGTGAGCGTAAACGATGATCCCGTCCGACACCTTGAACGTCACCCACGAAGACGCCCGGGCCATCGACGATTGCTGGAACCGCATCGGCATCCACGGCGACAAGTCCTGTCCGCTGCTGGATGAGCACATCCATTGCCGCAATTGCTCGGTGTATTCCGCCGCCGCCACGCGCCTGCTCGACCGCTATGCGTTGCAGCAGGACGAGCGCGATCCGGTGGCGATCCAGGTCGAGACCGAGCTGAAGACCCGTTCGCTGCTGATGTTCCGCCTCGGCGAAGAATGGCTCGGTCTGGCCACCCGCAGTCTGGTGGAGGTCGCGCCGTTGCAGGCGATTCACTCGCTGCCGCACCAGCGCTCCCGGGCCTTGCTCGGCGTGGCGAACGTGCGCGGTGCGCTGGTGGCGTGCCTGTCACTGGTCGAACTGCTCGATCTCGACAGCAGCGCAGCCCCGGCGACCGGCGCGCGGATCATGCCGCGCATGCTGATCATCGCGGCCCAGGGCGGGCCGGTGGTGGTGCCGGTTGACGAAGTCGACGGGATTCACGCCATCGACGAGCGAATCCTCGACGCCGCGTCACGTTCCGGCGCACAGGCCAGTGCCAAATACACCCGAGGCGTGTTGCCTTTCAAAGGTCGCAGCCTGCGTTGGCTGGATGAAGAACAGCTGTTGTCCGCCGTGTCCCGGAGCCTCACATGACCCCCGAGCAAATGCGCGACGCCTCCTTGCTCGAGCTGTTCAGCCTCGAAGCCGAAGCCCAGACCCAGGTGCTCAGCGCCGGGCTGCTGGCGCTGGAGCGCAATCCGACCCAGGCCGATCAGCTCGAATCGTGCATGCGCGCGGCGCACTCGTTGAAAGGCGCGGCGCGGATCGTCGGCATCGACAGCGGCGTCAGCGTCGCCCACGTGATGGAAGATTGCCTGGTCAGTGCGCAGGAGGGGCGGTTGTTCCTGCGTCCGGAGCATATCGACGCGTTGTTGCAGGGCACCGATTTGCTGATGCGCATCGCCACCCCGGCCAACGGCCCGCAACCGGCGGACATCGAGGCTTATGTGGCGTTGATGGGCGGTTTGCTCGACCCGGCGGCACCGGCCGTGGTGCCCGCCGCTCAGAGCGCACCGCCGATGGCCGAGTTTCAGCTTCAGCCACTGCCGGTGGTTGAGCCAGCGCCGGTTGAAGTCTCGGTCGAGGTGACCGAGCCGGAGCCCGCGCCGCGCAAGAGCAAACGCACCACTGAAGGTGGCGAGCGGGTGCTGCGGGTCACCGCCGAACGCCTGAACAGCCTGCTCGACCTGTCGAGCAAATCCCTGGTGGAAACCCAGCGCCTCAAGCCGCACCTGGCCACCATGCAGCGCCTCAAACGCATGCAGAACAACGGCCTGCGGGCGCTGGAAAGTCTTAACGTTCATCTCAAGGAACACGCCCTGAGCCTTGAAGCTCAAGAGGCGCTGGAAGACGCGCGACGTTTGCTCGCCGAATCCCAGCAGTTGCTGGCAGAGAAAAACGCCGAACTCGACGAGTTTGCCTGGCAGGCGAGTCAGCGTGCGCAAGTGCTCTATGACACCGCGCTGGCCTGCCGCATGCGGCCGTTCGCCGATGTGCTGTCGGGTCAGGTGCGGATGGTGCGCGACCTCGGCCGTAGTCTCGGCAAACAGGTGCGGCTGGAGATCGAGGGTGAGAAGACTCAGGTCGACCGCGATGTGCTGGAAAAACTCGAAGCACCGCTCACACACCTGCTGCGCAACGCGGTCGATCACGGCATCGAAACCCCACAGGAACGCCTGCTCAAGGGCAAGTCCGAGGAAGGCCTGATCCGTCTGCGCGCCTCGCATCAGGCCGGTCTGCTGGTGCTGGAACTGAGCGACGACGGCAATGGTGTGGATCTGGAAAAAGTCCGCCGCAGCATCGTCGAACGCCAGTTGTCGCCCGCGGAAACCGCCGCCCAGTTGAGTGAAGAGGAACTGCTGACCTTCCTGTTTCTGCCGGGTTTCAGTCTGCGCGACAAGGTCACCGAAGTGTCGGGTCGTGGCGTCGGTCTCGATGCTGTTCAGCACATGGTCCGCCAGTTGCGCGGTGCGGTGGTGCTGGAGCAGACGGCGGGCGAGGGCAGTCGTTTCTATCTCGAAGTGCCGCTGACCCTGTCGGTGGTGCGCAGCCTGGTGGTGGAGGTCGGCGACGAGGCCTATGCCTTCCCGCTGGCGCACATCGAGCGCATGTGCGACCTGGCGCCGGAGGACATCGTGCAGGTCGAAGGGCGCCAGCATTTCTGGCACGAAGGCCGGCACGTCGGGCTGGTGGCGGCCAGTCAGTTGTTGCAACGCCCGGCCAGCCAGAACAGCGGCGAGACCCTGAAGGTCGTGGTGATCCGCGAGCGTGATGCGATCTACGGCGTGGCGGTCGAGCGCTTCATCGGCGAGCGCACGCTGGTGGTGCTGCCACTGGACGAACGGCTGGGCAAGGTGCAGGACATTTCCGCCGGGGCCTTGCTCGACGATGGCTCGGTGGTGCTGATCGTCGATGTTGAAGACATGCTGCGTTCGGTGGACAAACTGCTCAATACCGGGCGTCTGGAGCGCATTGCCCGCCACGGTAATCAGGCCGCGGAAGCCGCGCGCAAACGGATTCTGGTGGTCGACGACTCGCTGACCGTGCGCGAGCTGCAACGCAAGCTGCTGCTCAATCGCGGCTACGACGTGGCCGTTGCGGTGGACGGCATGGACGGCTGGAACGCCCTGCGCTCCGAGGACTTCGATCTGCTGATCACCGACATTGACATGCCGCGCATGGACGGCATCGAACTGGTCTCGCTGCTGCGCCGCGACAACCGTCTGCAATCGTTGCCGGTGATGGTGGTGTCCTACAAGGATCGCGAGGAAGATCGCCGCCGTGGACTGGACGCCGGCGCCGACTATTATCTGGCCAAGGCCAGTTTTCATGACGACGCCCTGCTCGACGCGGTGGTTGAGCTCATCGGAGGAGCGCGGGCATGAAGATCGCAATCGTCAATGACATGCCTCTGGCGGTGGAAGCCCTGCGTCGTGCGCTGGCCTTCGAGCCGGCGCATCAGGTGGTGTGGGTCGCCAGCAACGGCGCCGAAGCGGTGCGCCTGTGCGCGGAAAACACCCCGGACCTGATCCTGATGGACCTGATCATGCCGGTGATGGATGGCGTCGAGGCCACCCGCCGGATCATGGCCGAGAGCCCGTGCGCGATCGTCATCGTCACCGTGGACCGCCAGCAGAACGTGCACCGGGTGTTCGAAGCCATGGGCCACGGCGCGCTGGACGTGGTCGACACCCCGGCCATCGGCGGTGGCAACCCTCAGGAAGCGGCGGCGCCACTGCTGCGTAAAATCCTTAATATCGGCTGGCTGATCGGCGAGAAAACCGCCCGCTCGCGCCCCGCACCTGCGGCACCGCGCAGTACCGCCTCGCGCCAGCGGCTGGTGGCGATCGGCTCTTCGGCCGGTGGTCCGGCGGCGCTGGAAGTCTTGCTCAAGGGCCTGCCACGCCACTTTTCGGCGGCCATCGTGCTGGTGCAGCATGTTGATCAGGTGTTCGCCGCCGGCATGGCCGAATGGCTGGCCAGCGCCAGCGGTCTGGATGTGCGTCTGGCCCGCGAAGGCGAACCGCCGCAGGCCGGCGCGGTGTTGCTGGCCGGCACCAACCACCATATTCGTTTGCTCAAGAACGGCACGCTGGCCTACACCGCCGAGCCGGTCAACGAGATCTACCGCCCCTCGATCGACGTGTTTTTCGAAAGCGTCGCCAACTACTGGAATGGTGACGCAGTAGGGGTTTTATTGACAGGGATGGGACGCGACGGGGCTCAAGGGCTTAAGCTCATGCGTCAACAGGGCTATCTGACCATCGCGCAGGATCAGCAAAGCAGTGCGGTGTACGGCATGCCCAAGGCTGCCGCAGCCATCGACGCGGCCGTAGAAATCCGTCCACTGGAAAAGATAGCGCCACGATTGCTGGAGATATTCCCCAAATGAACGTGTTCCTCCGCATTCCTGGCCCCCGCAACACTCAGGTGACCGCCCATGAATGACTTACAGATCGATGACATCAAAACCGACGAGAACGCCGCCATGGTGTTGTTGGTGGACGATCAGGCGATGATCGGCGAAGCCGTGCGCCGTGGGCTGTCGAATGAAGAGAACATCGACTTCCATTTCTGCTCCGACCCGCATCTTGCCGTGGCCCACGCGGTGCGGATCAAACCCACCGTGATCCTGCAGGATCTGGTGATGCCCGGCCTCGACGGTCTGAGCCTGGTGCGCGAATACCGCAATCACCCGGCGACCAAGGACATTCCGATCATCGTCCTCTCGACCAAGGAAGACCCGCTGATCAAGAGCGCGGCGTTCTCCGCCGGGGCCAACGATTACCTGGTGAAACTGCCGGACAACATCGAACTGGTGGCGCGCATCCGCTATCACTCACGCTCCTACATGACGTTGCTGCAACGGGACGCGGCCTATCGCGCGTTGCGGGTCAGCCAGCAGCAATTGCTCGACACCAATCTGGTGTTGCAGCGCCTGATGAACTCCGACGGCCTGACCGGACTGTCCAACCGCCGGCATTTCGACGAATACCTGGAGCTGGAATGGCGCCGCTCGCTGCGTGACCAGAGCCAGTTGTCGCTGCTGATGATCGACGTCGATTACTTCAAGTCCTACAACGACACGTTCGGGCACGTCGAAGGCGACGAAGCGTTGCGCAAGGTTGCTACGGCGATTCGCGAAGCCAGTGCCCGGCCGTCCGACCTGCCGGCGCGTTATGGCGGCGAAGAGTTTGCGCTGGTGCTGCCCAACACCTCGCCGGGCGGGGCACGGCTGGTGGCGGAAAAGCTGCGCCAGACGGTCGCGGCGCTGAAGATTCCGCACAATGCCCCGGCCGAAGGATCGAGCCTGACCATCAGCATCGGCCTGGCGACCATGGTGCCGGAGTCGGGCAGCGACTGCCGGTTGCTGATCTCGGCGGCGGACCGCGGCCTGTACCTGGCCAAGAACAACGGGCGCAATCAGGTGGGGATTGAATGAACCATTGGGTTCATTCGCCTCAAGAGCCGCCAGACGGGCTGCCGTGACAGCGTGATTACGTTATACTCGCCGGCTTTCAAAAGTTCGCCAACGAGTGCTGCCCGTCATGGAAATCAACCCGATCCTGAACACCATCAAGGACCTGTCCGAGCGCTCCGAAACTATTCGGGGGTATCTTTGACTACGATCAAAAGCATGAGCGTCTGATCGAAGTCAATCGCGAGCTTGAAGATCCTGCCGTCTGGAACAAACCTGAATACGCCCAGGAACTGGGCCGCGAGCGCGCTGCGCTGGCGCAGATCGTCGATACCCTCGACGAACTGAACGGTGGCCTGGCCGATTGCCGCGAGCTGCTGGACATGGCTGTTGAAGAGAACGACGAGGGCGCGGTCAACGACGTCGTCGAAGTCCTTCAAGGTCTCGAAGAGTCCCTGTCCAAGCTCGAATTCCGCCGTATGTTCAGCCACGAGATGGACCCGAACAACGCCTACCTGGACATCCAGGCCGGTTCCGGCGGCACCGAAGCCCAGGACTGGGCCAACATCCTGCTGCGCATGTACCTGCGCTGGGCCGACAAGCGCGGTTTCGACGCAACCATCATGGAGCTGTCGGCCGGTGAAGTCGCCGGGATCAAGGGTGCGACCGTGCACATCAAGGGCGAATACGCCTTTGGCTGGCTGCGTACCGAGATCGGCGTGCACCGTCTGGTGCGCAAGAGCCCGTTCGACTCCGGCAACCGTCGCCACACCTCGTTCTCCGCGGTTTTTGTCTCGCCCGAGATCGACGACAAGGTGGAAATCGAAATCAACCCGGCAGACCTGCGGATCGACACCTATCGTTCCTCCGGTGCCGGTGGTCAGCACGTAAACACCACCGACTCGGCCGTACGTATCACCCACGTACCGACCAACACCGTGGTGAGCTGCCAGAACGAACGTTCCCAGCACGCCAACAAGGACACCGCCATGAAAATGCTGCGGGCCAAGTTGTACGAGCAGGAAATGCAGAAGCGCAACGCGGCGTCCCAGGCGCTGGAAGACACCAAGTCGGACATCGGCTGGGGTCACCAGATCCGTTCGTATGTGCTCGATGCGTCGCGGATCAAGGATCTGCGTACCAACATCGAACGCAGCGACTGCGACAAGGTACTCGACGGCGACATCGACGAATACCTGGAAGCCAGCCTGAAATCGGGCCTGTAAGAAACGCAATACAGGATCGGCTGATTCAACTCGATCCCTGTAGGAGCCAGCCTGCTGGCGATCCTCGGGCCGAAAGGCCCGGGGGCAACGAACCTGTGATGGAATATTTAAAGACATGAGCGACCAACAACTCGACCAGGCCCTGCAACAGGAAGAAAACTCCCTGATCGCCCTGCGCAAGGAAAAGCTTGCTGCCGAGCGCGCCAAGGGCAATGCCTTCCCGAACGACTTCCGCCGCGACAACTACTGCGATGCGCTGCAGAAACAGTACGCGGACAAGACCAAGGAAGAGCTGGCAGAGGCGGCGATCCCGGTCAAGGTTGCAGGTCGCATCATGCTCAACCGTGGCTCGTTCATGGTGATCCAGGACATGACCGGTCGCATCCAGGTCTACGTCAACCGCAAGACCCTGTCCGAAGAAACCCTGGCCGCGGTGAAAACCTGGGACATGGGCGACATCATCGCCGCCGAAGGCACCCTGGCCCGTTCCGGCAAGGGCGACCTGTACGTCGAGATGACCAGCGTGCGCCTGCTGACCAAATCCCTGCGCCCGCTGCCGGACAAGCACCACGGCCTGACCGACACCGAACAGCGCTACCGTCAGCGCTACGTTGACCTGATCGTCAACGAAGACGTGCGTCAGACTTTCCGCGTGCGTTCGCAAGTGATCGCGCACATCCGCAGCTTCCTGATGAAGCGTGACTTCCTCGAAGTCGAAACGCCGATGCTGCAGACCATTCCTGGCGGCGCCGCGGCCAAACCGTTCGAAACCCACCACAACGCGCTGGACATGGAAATGTTCCTGCGCATCGCGCCAGAGCTGTACCTCAAGCGCCTGGTGGTTGGCGGTTTCGAGAAAGTATTCGAGATCAACCGCAACTTCCGTAACGAAGGTGTTTCGACGCGTCACAACCCTGAGTTCACCATGTTGGAGTTCTACCAGGCTTACGCCGACTACGAAGACAACATGGACCTGACCGAAGAACTGTTCCGTGAACTGGCGCAGTTGGTTCTGGGCAGCACCGACGTGCCGTACGGCGACAAGGTGTTCCACTTCGGCGAGCCGTTCGTGCGTCTGTCGGTGTTCGACTCGATCCTCAAGTACAACCCTGAGCTGACCGCCGATGACCTGAACGACATCGACAAGGCGCGCGCCATCGCCAAGAAGGCCGGCGCCAAGGTGCTGGGCTTCGAAGGTCTGGGCAAGCTGCAGGTGATGATTTTCGAAGAGCTGGTCGAGCACAAGCTGGAACAGCCGCACTTCATTACCCAGTATCCGTTCGAAGTGTCGCCGCTGGCCCGTCGCAACGACGACAACCCGAACGTCACCGACCGCTTCGAGCTGTTCATCGGCGGCCGTGAAATCGCCAACGCCTACTCCGAGCTGAACGACGCGGAAGACCAGGCCGAGCGCTTCATGGCCCAGGTGGCCGACAAGGACGCCGGCGACGACGAAGCCATGCACTACGACGCCGACTTCGTTCGTGCGCTGGAGTACGGCATGCCGCCAACGGCCGGTGAAGGCATCGGCATTGACCGTCTGGTGATGCTGCTGACCAACTCCCCGTCGATCCGCGACGTGATCCTGTTCCCGCACATGCGGCCACAAGCGTAAGTGTTTCAATAAAAAAGCCGCCTGAAATGGGCGGCTTTTTATTGCCTGTCTGGTACAAACGTA
The DNA here is from genome assembly GCF_016735645.1 of Pseudomonas sp. B7. NCBI lineage: Bacteria > Pseudomonadati > Pseudomonadota > Gammaproteobacteria > Pseudomonadales > Pseudomonadaceae > Pseudomonas > Pseudomonas sp. B7. The sequence continues at coordinate 400,330 of NZ_JAERRE010000002.1, read as the reverse complement.
TCAAATGGTTAATTTTGAAGAAAACAACAGAGGTATGCCTGTCGTGATCGGTGCAATGGCTCAAGAGGGTGCAGCGGGAATCGCCACTGCGGTCGCTGAAAGTGTTCAGTACCAGGGCCGCAAGGCCAGCCGGCAGGGCAGTGAACAGCGTCGACAGGACATTCTCGATGCGGCGATGCGCATTGTCGTACGCGACGGCGTGCGGGCCGTGCGTCACCGTGCGGTGGCGGCCGAGGCCGGTGTGCCGCTGTCGGCCACCACGTATTACTTCAAGGACATCGATGACCTGCTCACCGATACCTTCGCCCAGTACGTCGAACGCAGCGCGGCCTACATGGCCAAGCTGTGGATCAACAACGAAGGCCTGCTGCGCGAAATGGTGGTCAGCGGTGACGGCAGCCCGGAGTCCCGTTCGCAACTGGCCGACGATATCGCGCGTTTGATGGCTGATTACGTGCATCGGCAACTGGTCAACCGTCGCGAGCATTTGATGGCTGAACAGGCATTCCGCCAGGAAGCGCTGCTCAACCCGCGTCTGGCGGAACTGGTGCGTTCCCATCAGCAGATTCTGTTGCAGGGCACCTGCCAGTTGTTCCAGGTATTGGGCTCGCGCGAGCCGCAGCAGGATGCCAAGGTGTTGACGGCGATTATCGGACGGATGGAATATCAGGGCCTGCTCAACGACGCCGAGCCTTTGGCTGAAGAGGACATGCTCGGCATTCTGACGCGCTATATGCACCTGGTACTCGCGTCGGTGTAATTCTCGACCCTGATCGTTCCCTCGCTCTGCGTGGGAATGCCGCCATGGACGCTCCGCGTCCACTGTGACGCAGAGCGTCACTGTATGCATTCCCACGCAGAGCGTAGGAACGATCAGAAGAAACGGGTGTTCAAGGGAGTGTCGAATGAAAGCCTGGCGTGGCGTGCTGATCGCCTTGTCGTTCCTGCTGCTCAGTGGTTGTCTGGTGACCTTCCGCGAGCCGCTGCCCGCCAGTGAACCGGCGCCCAAGGGCTTGCTCGGCAAATGGTCGAGCACCAATGCCTGGGGCGAGCCGATGAATCTGGAGCTGACGCACCTGGGCAACGATCGCTATCAGGCGGTTGCGTATTTCAAAGCCAAACCCCGCGAGCGTGAAGCCTATCCGTTCACGGTGTCGCGCCACGGCAACCGCTGGTATCTGTCGGCGAAGGTGCCGGCGCAATACGGCGGGCACTTCACCATCGCCGGCTTCGAGATCACCGACAAGCGCGAACTGGTGATCTACAACCTCGACCTCGAACAGATCAACCAGGCCATCGCCCAGAAGACCCTAGACGGCCAGGGCTTCCAGACCGACGACGGCGAGGGCGTGCAGGTCGACAGCCCGCTTGAAAAGGTCTTTGCTTACCTCGACGACCCGGCCAATTCCGACGTTTTCGTCGAAGCGGCGCGCTATCAGCATCAGGCCAAAGCCAAATAATTCAGTTCGTCACGTTTTCTACAGGAGTTTCGGGTGGACGATTACCAGCAGACGATACGCATTCTGTCCGATCGCATAGTGCTGGCGCAGACGCCGATCCGCGTGCTCGACGCGGTCAAGTGGGACGAGAACATCCGCAAGGGCTTCCTCAAGGCCAAGGGCAAGGAATTGCCGGCGGTGGATCGCGACTACTACCTCAACCGGCCTCTGTCTTTCGATTCGAGCAAGGTCAAACTGGAATTCCAGAACATCGAGCGCGACATCACCCGCCAGCTCGGCCAGTTCAACCCGGTCGGCCAGATCATGCGTCGCATGTGCAAGGAATACCGGATGGTGGTGCGCATGCTCGAAGCGCGCGGCACCGAAGATTTCGGTCTGATTTCCCAGGAATTGTACGGCGCCGCGTCTGATGCGTTTCACGCCGGTGACCCGACCCTGGCCGATCTTGGCCTGATGATGTCGGACTATCTGAACAACATCGACGGTCGTGGCGACCTGAAGGACGAACCGAAGACCCTTACCGCCAAGGACGCCGTTCACCTGCTGCAAACCCGCCTGAACAAAGTGTTCGGCGAGGCCGAGGAAACCATCCGCGTGTTCGAGTCCGACGGCATCGTCGCCGATGCGGCGGCGGGTGCCGACTACATCAAGATCCGCACCGACGCGATGTTCAATGACCGCGACGTGCGTGCGCTGGAAGTCCACGAAGGCCTGGTGCACGTCGGCACCACGCTCAACGGTTTGAACCAGCCGATCTGCACCTTCCTGTCCAAGGGCCCGCCCTCGTCGACGGTGACCCAGGAAGGCCTGGCGATCCTGATGGAAATCATCGCGTTCGCTTCCTACCCGAGCCGCCTGCGCAAACTGACCAACCGCACCCGCGCCATTCACATGGTCGAGGAGGGCGCGGACTTCCTGCAGATCTTCGAGTTCTTCCGCGAGCAGGGCTTCGAGATGGCGGAAAGCTACGGCAACGCCAGTCGGGTTTTCCGCGGATCGACGCCGACCGGTCTGCCATTCACCAAAGACTTGTCCTATCTCAAGGGCTTCATCATGGTTTACAACTACATTCAGTTGGCCGTGCGCAAGGGCAAGCTCGAGCAGATCCCGTTGCTGTTCTGCGGCAAGACTACGCTTGAGGACATGCGAACCCTGCGTCAGCTGGTGGACGAAGGCTTGGTGGTGCCGCCAAAGTACCTGCCGGACCAGTTCCGCGACATGAATGCGTTGTCGGCGTGGATGTGCTTCTCCAACTTCCTCAATCACTTGAGCCTGGACCGGATCGAGGCGGATTACTCCAACATCCTGTAACTCCATTGATGGTTCCCACGCTGCGCGTGGGAATTCGAATTACGCGAGGTTTCACCGGATGAGAATCCTCGGCATCCTTTGCCTGCTCCTGACCCTCGGCGGTTGCAGCTCCTTGCTGTTCTACCCCGAGCCGGGTCAGATCTTCACGCCAGAAAAGGCCAAACTCGAATACCGCACCGTCACCCTGACCACCGCCGACGGCCTCAAGCTGAATGCCTGGTGGCTGCCTGCCAAGTCCGGTGTCGAGGTCAAGGGCACAGTGCTGCACCTGCACGGCAACGGCGGCAACCTGCCGATGCACCTGGGCGGGAGCTGGTGGTTGCCGAAAAACGGCTATCAAGTGCTGCTGGTGGACTATCGCGGTTACGGCTTGTCCGAAGGCGAGCCGAGCCTGCCGGCGATCTATCAGGACATCGATGCCGCGTTCGCCTGGCTGGACAAGGCGCCGGAGGTCAAAGGCAAGTCGCTGGTACTGCTGGGCCAGAGTCTCGGCGGGGCGATGGCCGTGCATTGGCTGGTGCAACATCCGGAAAGACAAAAACAGCTCAAGGCCCTGGTGCTCGACGGTGTGCCCGCCAGTTACCGCAGCGTCGGACAATACGCCCTCAGCACCTCATGGCTGACGTGGCCGTTCCAGGTGCCGCTGTCGTGGCTGGTGCCCGATGGCGACAGCGCGATCAATGCAATGCCGCAGCTCAACGGCGTGCCGAAACTGATCTTCCACAGCCTCGACGATCCGCTGGTGCCCCTTTCCAACGGCATCCGTCTGTATCAAGCTGCGCCGCCACCGCGCGTGCTGCAGCTGACTCGCGGCGGCCATGTGCAGACCTTCGGCGACCCGGTCTGGCGTCAGGTGATGCTGCGTTACCTCGACGACCCCGAACACTTCAACGGCCTGCGCCGTCTCGGCGAGATCCCGAACTATCCAACACCCCCGAATTCTGAAGACGAACCACCAGAGAGTCCGCAATGAGTGAAGAACGCAACGCCATCCCGCTGATCATCACCGGCATCTGCAGCATCCTCGGCACCGTCGGCGCCCTGTGGTACTACGGCTACCTGCACTTCGCCAAACCCGAGGATGCGTTGCTGCTCAACGACTTCACCATGCTCAAGACCGTTCCCGGCGAAGACTACAAAGTCTCCCTGACCCCGGCGCCGCAAGTGGCGCAGTGTATCGATGGCGTGCTGGTGCTGTTCGACACCGAACAGAAAGGCCTGACCGGCGTGCTGGTCAACAGCCAGAAAAAGGCCGTGCGCTGCATGGGCCAGGAAACCCCGCAGAAGCTGGAGGAGTGATTCTGCAGGATCAGCCCTCACCCTAACCCTCTCCCAGAGGGAGAGGGAACCGACCGAGGTGTCTCGCGCCAAACATCGACCTGAAAAAACGTGTCGATTATGGATTCGGTAAAACACTGTCAGGTCGGCGTATTTCTGGAGCATCCCCCAATCGGCTCCCTCTCCCTCCGGGAGAGGGTTGGGGTGAGGGGCTGCGATCTCTGATCCCCCACACATTCCGAGCCGAGCATCCAAACAAAAAGCCCCGCCTGATCACTCAGGCGGGGCTTTTCATTTACTGCTCAGCGAATCAGTGCGCGGTCGAGCTCACGGCCGAACGCGGCATCACTGGCTGGTTGTCGTTGGAAATGGTCACTTCCACCCGACGGTTCATGGCACGGCCCGACACGCTGCCGTTATCCGCAACCGGGTATTCCTTGCCATAGCCCTGCACCACGATGCGCGAAGGGTCTACACCCATCTTGATCAGCGCAACCTGCACCGAGGTCGCGCGACGCTCGGACAGCGACTGGTTGTAGCTCGCCGAACCGGTGCTGTCGGTATAGCCTTCGACGATCACTTTGCGATCCGGGTTTTCCTGGAGGAATTGTGCCAGTTTGTTGATGTTCACCAGACCGCTGGATTTCAGGTCGGCCTTGTTGGTGGCGAACAGCACATCACCGAAAGTCACCAGCGTACCGCGATCGGTCTGCTTGGCGTTGAGGCTGTCCTGCAGCTGCTTGATCTGCTGATCGCGAGCGTCCAGACGGGCCTGGGCACGTTGGGCGGCGGCGTTCTTCAGGTTGTTTTCAGCGGTACGCAGGGCGATGGTCTGCTTGGCCACTTCCACGCGCTGGTTGGTCAGATAAGCCAGTTGATCGACCTTGGCGGCGTCCTCTTTATCCAGATAAGCCTTGTCGGCCTTGTCCAGATAGTCGCTGGCGTCCTTGGTTTCCAGCGCTGCGACCTTGCTTGCCTGCGGGTTGGCCTGCAGGCCGGCGTAGTTGGTGCGTGCCTGTTCCAGATTCGGGTTGGGCGGCGTGGAGCAGGCAGCCAGGGCAACGCTTGCGGCCAGGAGAGCGGGGATCATCAGTTGTTTACGCATAATCGTTCGTCCTTTATATCGATAAGAGTTTCAGCCTTGCGGTCGGGATGCGCGCTTACTGCACTGGGCGCTGACTTTCCTGACGCAGTTCCTGAACACCTTTCTGGGAGTCCTTCACAGCCAGTTCGGCCTTGGCTGCCTGAGCCTTGCGTTCGGCAACGCGGGCATCCCACTCGGCCTGCTCGGACAAGCGACGGGCTTCGTCATACTTCTTGTCGTGCATGGCGATTTCGGCTTGTTTCAGCTTGTCCTGTGCCTGCTTCATTTCCACGGCGGCAAACTCGGTACCGCCGGCGCTGACCGCGCTGTTGACCGCCGATTGAGTCACGGCGTACTGCTCGGTCGGTGGATTGCCGGCGCAGCCGGCCAGTACGAAGCTGGTGCCGATGGCCAGAGCGGCCAGTTTCAGACCGCGCAGGTGGGAGAACGAGGTTTGGGTCTTCATGGTCTTCAACTCCATTGGTTAACTCCTTGGAAGCTTCGAAATCCATCCTGGTCGAGGAGTGACAACCGTCATGTGTCAGCGCGTTTTGAAACGCTCGTTCCAGGCGTGGTTACCTGTTCCGACCGAAGGCATTTTTCAAAAGTTCAGAAAAGATGGCCCATCGCCAAAAAAAACTTTGACCGAACGGACAGGGCTCTAAACCGGGAACTTTGGCGGGGGAGAGAGGTACGCGCGGGCGAAAAATGGCGCAAAAGCGGAGGGGCAATACAGTCCCTGTGGGAGCCGGCTTGCCAGCGATGAGGCCATTAAATTCACCCGTTTGTGGCTGAATTGACGCCATCGAGGCAAACCATCTCCCACCGTCTTGAAGTATCAGGGATCAGTGTTTTTGCTTGCCGGCAGCGGCCGACAAGTCATGCAGATGACGCCGCGACAGGGCGAGAAAACGCGGCGTCGGGCCGACATCCTCATACAGCGGATCGCCTTCCTCGTCGGTGGCGACCACGGTCGAACCTTTCACATACGGCAGGCTCGCTTCGAACTCTTCGAGGGCGGCGCCGATCAGCTCGCCGAGCAGTTCTTCGGCGTGGCGTTTGGGGTACATCTCGGCGATTGCCGCCAGGCGTGCGGCAGCTTCCACATCCAGATGAATCGTGTAGCCGGTGTCGGTCAGGCGACCCTTGGCGGTTTCTTCCCAATGCTGGGCGAGTTCACGGATTTTCATAAAAACCTCATGTCGCACCTGCTCATGGCAGGTCTTGGTGAGTGTCCGCCGTCAGCCGGCGGCAAGCCGTTGTGCGGCTTACCCTTGAGACTAGCTTCAACCCTCAAGGTTTAAAGTCCCTTCGTCGTCTGCTTGTAAGAAGCGTCCCAGAGCGGCACTCTCTGTTCATCCACTCACTTGCGATCCGTCACCGATTACTGCTGGAGAGATGCTGATGACCGATATTGATGCACGCTTGCGCGAAGACGTTCACCTGCTCGGTGAGCTGTTGGGCAACACCATTCGTGACCAGTACGGCGAGGCGTTTCTCGACAAGATCGAGCAGATCCGCAAAGGCGCCAAGGCCGACCGGCGTGGCTCGATGGACGCCGAACTCAGCGCCAGCCTCAATCAATTGAGCGAAGACGAATTGCTGCCGGTGGCGCGGGCCTTCAACCAGTTTCTCAACCTGGCGAACATCGCTGAGCAATACCAGCTCATCCATCGCCGCGAAGAGACCCATGCTGCGCCGTTCGAGTCCCGCGTACTGCCGGAATTGCTCGCCCGCTTGCGCAACGAAGGGCACAGCGCCGAATCCCTGGCGCGGCAACTGGCGCGGCTGGAAATCGAACTGGTGCTCACCGCGCACCCGACCGAAGTGGCCCGGCGCACGCTGATCCAGAAGTACGACGCGATCGCCGCGCAACTGGCGGCTCAGGATCACCGTGACCTGACCACGGCCGAGCGCGAGCAGATCCACAACACCCTGCAACGCCTGATCGCCGAGGCCTGGCACACCGAAGAAATCCGCCGCACCCGGCCGACTCCAGTGGACGAAGCCAAGTGGGGTTTTGCGGTGATCGAACACTCGCTGTGGCAGGCGATTCCCCACCATATGCGCAAGGCCGATCAGGCGCTGTTTGCGGCCACCGGTTTGCGTTTGCCACTGGAAGCCGCGCCGATCCGCTTCGCTTCGTGGATGGGTGGCGACCGTGACGGCAACCCGAACGTGACCGCTGCCGTGACCCGCGAAGTGTTGTTGCTGGCGCGCTGGATGGCGGCGGATCTGTACCTGCGCGACGTCGATCACCTGGCCGCCGAACTGTCGATGCAGCAGGCCAGCGACGCGCTCAAGGCCCGGGCCGGCGACAGTGCCGAGCCGTATCGGGCGGTGCTCAAGCAATTGCGTGAACGGCTGCGCGCCACGCGCAACTGGGCCCATGCATCTTTGACGGCGACCACGCCGGCGCCTGCCGATGTGCTGCACAACAACCGCGACCTGCTCGATCCGCTGGAGCTGTGTTTCAACTCGCTGCACGAATGCGGCATGGGTGTGATTGCCGACGGGCCGTTGCTCGATTGCCTGCGCCGGGCCGTGACCTTCGGCCTGTTCCTGGTGCGCCTCGATGTACGTCAGGATTCGTCCCGTCACAGCGCGGCCATGACCGAAATCACCGATTACCTCGGCCTCGGCAAATACGAGGAGTGGGACGAAGAACAGCGCATCAGCTTCCTCACTCGCGAGCTGCAAAACCGTCGGCCGTTGCTGCCGGCGCATTTCAAACCTTCGGCCGACACCGCCGAAGTGCTCGCCACCTGCAAGGAAATCGCCGCCGCGCCGGGCGCTTCGCTGGGCTCCTACGTGATCTCCATGGCCGGTGCCGCTTCCGATGTGCTGGCGGTGCAATTGCTGCTCAAGGAATCCGGCGTACTGCGGCCGATGCGCGTGGTGCCGCTGTTCGAAACCCTCGCCGACCTCGAGAACGCCGGCCCGGTGATCGAGCGCCTGTTGCTGCTGCCGGGTTACCGTGCGCGGCTGCAAGGCCCGCAGGAAGTGATGATCGGCTATTCCGATTCGGCCAAGGACGCCGGCACCACTGCGGCGGCCTGGGCGCAGTACCGGGCGCAGGAGCGGCTGGTGGAAATCTGCCGCGAGCAGCAAGTCGAACTGCTGCTGTTTCACGGTCGCGGTGGTACCGTGGGACGTGGCGGCGGCCCGGCGCACGCGGCGATTCTGTCGCAGCCGCCGGGTTCGGTGGCCGGACGTTTCCGCACCACCGAGCAGGGGGAAATGATTCGATTCAAATTCGGCCTGCCGGACATCGCCGAGCAAAACCTCAATCTGTATCTGGCGGCGGTGCTCGAAGCGACCCTGTTGCCACCGCCACCACCGACGCCGGAATGGCGGCATTTGATGGACGAACTGGCCGCCGACGGCGTCGCTGCTTACCGTGCGGTGGTGCGGGAGAACCCGCAATTCGTTGAGTATTTCCGCCAGTCCACACCGGAGCAGGAATTGGGCCGCTTGCCGTTGGGCAGCCGTCCGGCCAAGCGCCGTGCCGGTGGCATCGAGAGCCTGCGGGCGATTCCGTGGATCTTCGGCTGGACCCAGACGCGCCTGATGCTGCCGGCCTGGCTCGGCTGGGAAACCGCACTGAACAATGCGCTGGAGCGCGGCGAAGGCGAGTTGCTGGGGCAGATGCGCGAGCAGTGGCCGTTCTTCCGCACCCGTATCGACATGCTGGAAATGGTGCTGGCCAAGGCCGACGCCGATATCGCGCTGTCCTACGACGAGCGTCTGGTGGAGCCGGAGTTGTTGCCGTTGGGTGCGCACTTACGCGACCTATTGTCGCAGGCGTGTTCCGTTGTCCTCGGCCTGACCGGTCAGTCGCAGCTACTGGCACATAGCCCAGACACCCTGGAATTCATCCGTCTGCGCAACACCTACCTCGACCCGCTGCATCTATTGCAGGCCGAGTTGCTGGCGCGTTCGCGGCAGCAGAATGTCGAGCAGGGCAGCCCGGTGGAACAGGCGTTGCTGGTGTCTGTGGCGGGGATTGCCGCCGGTTTGCGAAATACCGGCTAAGGTTTTCTGCGTGGGGCGGGGCACCCGGGGCGAACCTCGGGTGCCGTTTATTGACTGTAGGAAAAATGCGGTCAGGCGACAGTTAATGATGGGGTTGCGACTTGGGGAACCGCGTCGCAAGGTCGCGGCGGGCGCCGGTTTCTCCGACTTTTGGCGTCTTGTGTGGGCGCAGCCTGCTGTGTATCTTGATCAGCCTTTGGCCGTTTGGGCGGCCACGACCCGTTTTATGAGATTGGCCCCACGAGGCGAATCCATTGTTTTTTATATAAAAAATTGAGGAGCACATCGATGCGCGTCATTCTGCTGGGAGCTCCCGGGGCCGGTAAAGGTACTCAGGCTAAGTTCATCACCGAGAAATTCGGCATTCCGCAAATCTCCACCGGCGACATGCTGCGTGCCGCGGTCAAGGCCGGCACCGAGCTGGGCATCAAGGCCAAGAGCATCATGGATGCCGGCGGCCTGGTGTCGGATGACCTGATCATCGCGCTGGTCAAGGACCGTATCGCTCAAGCCGATTGCGCCAAGGGTTTCCTGTTCGATGGCTTCCCGCGCACCATTCCTCAGGCTGAAGCGCTGGTGACTGCCGGTGTCGAGCTGGACGCCGTGGTCGAAATCGCCGTTGAAGACGAAGAAATCGTTCAGCGTATCGCCGGTCGTCGCGTTCACGAGGCCAGCGGCCGCGTTTACCACATCGTCTACAACCCGCCGAAAATTGCCGGTAAAGACGACATCACCGGCGAAGAGCTGGTACAGCGCAAGGACGACACCGAAGAAACCGTGCGTCATCGCCTGTCGGTCTACCACTCCCAGACCAAGCCGCTGGTGGAGTTCTACCAGAACCTGTCCGCCAAGAACGGTGGCAAGCCGAAGTACAGCCATATCCCTGGCGTCGGTTCGGTTGAAGCGATCACTGCCAAGGTGCTTGAAGCCCTGAGCTGAAAAACCTGATCCGCTGCATCATCCACGGCCCGCTTGCGGGCCGTTGTTGTTTATACTGGCGCACTTTTCCCCACCTGATTTACGGACACATCGATGAGCACCTTGCTGGCCCTGGACACCGCGACCGAAGCTTGCTCCGTTGCCTTGCTGCATGACGGCAAGGTCACGAGCCATTACGAGGTGATCCCGCGCCTGCACGCGCAGAAACTGCTGCCGATGATCCAGCAACTGCTGGGCGACGCCGGTACCACCCTGCAAGCGGTGCACGCCATCGCTTTCGGCCGTGGGCCGGGCGCTTTCACTGGCGTGCGGATTGCCATCGGCGTGGTGCAAGGCCTGGCCTTTGCGCTGGATCGCCCGGTGTTGCCGGTGTCGAATCTGGCCGTGCTGGCACAACGGGCTTATCGCGAGCACGGCGTAAGCCAGGTCGCGGCCGCCATCGATGCGCGGATGGATGAGGTCTATTGGGGCTGCTACCGCGAGACGGCCGGGGAGATGCGTCTGGTCGGCGCCGAGGCGGTGCTGCCGCCGGAAGTCGCCGCATTGCCGGACGATGCCTCGGGCGACTGGTTCGGTGCCGGTACTGGCTGGGGTTATGGCGAACGCATCGCTGTAAACCTGAGCGGTTCCGATGCTGGCATGCTGCCCCACGCCGAAGATCTACTGACCCTGGCGCGATTTGCCTGGGAGCGCGGTGAAGCGATTCCGGCGGACGATGCCCAGCCGGTTTACCTGCGCGACAAAGTGGCCACCCCGAAAGCCCGCTGAGGCTATTCACCCTGTGGCATTCGCCGCAGGGTTCTCCCTGTTCCTGCCAATCGTCCGTTTCTAACCCCGCGCTTTAAACCTTTTGTCTTTTATGTGTTCTAGTTATCACTCGGCGATTTGCTAAGTCGGTCAGGTGCCGCTAAATTGCCATCATCGATACCGAGCATGACTTTATGCGTATAGACGGCGTTTCCACTCATTCCTACCCCATCAAGCGCAAGCCTCGCAAAGGCAATCCGGCGCTGGATGAGTCCGTCGACGATATCGACGGCGAGCTGGAATTCCCGACCGAAGAGCAACTGGCTGCCCGTGTCGCCAAAGCTACCGCGCAACGCCTGAGCAATCTGCCCGCCCGCCAACAAGACATGATTTATCACCGCGCGATGAAGAAAAGCGTGGCCATGGCCCTGGCCAGCTACCTGAGCACCGCCGGTTTTGTCGATTGGGATGCAGACGTGCTGGGCCTCGATCTGTACATCTGATGGATCTGCCTTACTACCTCGGTTGCCCGTCCTGGAGCGAAAACGCTTGGCGCGAGTACCTGTATCCGGTGGACGCCAAGACCTCCGATTTGCTCGGCCTCTATTCACAAGTGTTCAACGCCGTGGAAGGCAACACGACCTTCTACGCCAGCCCGTCGCCGGCCACCGTGCAGCGCTGGGCCGAGGTGATGCCGGAACACTTTCGCTTCACCGCCAAGTTCCCCGGTGACATCAGCCACAGCGGCGACTTGCGCGATCAACTGACCGCCGCCGAAACCTTCCTCCAGTTGCTCAAGCCGCTCGGTGAGCGTGTCTCGCCAATGTGGCTGCAACTGTCGAAAAGCTTCACGCCACACCGCTTGCCGGAGCTTGCTGCGTTCATCGATGCGCTGGATTGCCCGCTGGCGGTGGAAGTGCGCCACGAACAATTCTTCGCCAAGGGCGAGAGTGAGCGACTGCTCAACCGGCTGCTGCTGGATCGCGGCGTGGAGCGTATCTGTCTTGATCCCCGCGCGTTGTTCAGTTGCCTGTCCACCGAATCGTCGGTGATCCACGCCCAATCGAAAAAGCCCCGCGTACCGACGCGGCCGGCAGCGTTCACTCAATTCCCGCAGGTGCGCTTCATTGGCCATCCGGAGCTTGAGGCCAACGATCCGTTTCTGGTGCCGTGGGTGGCGAAGATCGCCGAGTGGATCGAAGAGGGGCGCACGCCGTACATCTTCCTGCACACCGCCGACAACATTCTGGCGGCGAAGCTGGCGCAACGTTTTCACGCACAACTGGCGCAACGTTTGCCTGGCCTGCGACCCTTGCCTGAGCTATACAGAGAACCCGCCGCCGAGCAACTTGGCCTGCTCTGAGGCGGATTTCTTTCCTGCCCAGGAGCCTGCCGATGGACGCTCAAGCTCGTCAACAACAAGCCCGTAAAGCCGAAGCCTTCAAAGCCCTGCACGAACGCCCCGGGATTTTCGTGATTCCCAATCCATGGGATGCCGGTTCCGCGAAGATGCTCGCCAGTCTCGGCTATCAGGCGCTGGCGACCACCAGCGCCGGTTATGCGTTTTCCCAAGGCAAGCCCGATGGTGGCCTGAGCCTCGACGATACGCTGGCCAATGTCCGGGCGATTGTCGCGGCCACTGATCTGCCGGTGGCAGTGGATCTGGAAAACGGCTTCGCCGACGCCCCGGCCGAATCGGCGCAGAGTCTGATCCGCGCCGCCGAGGCGGGCGCCGTGGGTGGTTCGATCGAAGATGCCACCGGCCGTGAAGACTCGCCGATCTACTGTTTCGAACACGCGGTGGCGCGGATCGAAGCCGCCGTCGCTGCCGTGCGCACCTTGCCGTTTCCCTTCACCTTGACGGCCCGTGCGGAAAACTATCTGCACGGCAATCCCGATCTCAACGACACCCTCCGCCGTCTGCAGGCCTTTGCCGAAGCCGGCGCCGACGTGCTGTACGCGCCGGGCCTGCGCACCGCCGAAGAAGTCCTGGCGGTGGTGCGCGCGGTGGCGCCGAAACCGGTCAATGTGTTGATGTCCGGCGGCTTGAAACTGACCGTGCAGCAGCTCGAGGAAATGGGCGTGAAGCGGATCAGTACCGGTTCGGCGCTGGCACTGGCAGCGTTCGGCGAGTTTTTCCGCGCGGCTGAAGAAATCCAGCAGTCCGGCACGTTCACCTTCACCTCTCGTTCGATGCCGTACGCCAAGGCCAATCAATTCTTCAAGGGATGAGCATGGGGCGCTGGCTACTGTTGGCGGGGCTGCTGATGATCGGTGGCGGCCTGATCGGCGTCTGGCGCGGCTGGCTCGATGTGCCGCCGCGGTGGAATCCGTGGGCGCCGCTGGACGTGCAGGCGACGCCCAACTGGCTCACAGGCTATAAGTTGATGCGTCTGCGTAGCAATCCGCTCTTGTGCGAGCAGGCATTGGGCAGCTCCGGCCTGCGGGTTTCGCCACAGGCCGACAGCCGCGATGCCAAATGCCCGCTGATGGGTGCTTTGCGCGTGCAGGGTGGCGGGGTGGGGCTCAGCAGCAGCTTTCTCGCCAGTTGCCCGTTGGCCGTGGCGTTCGCGATGTTCGAGCGTCATACGCTGCAACCGGCGGCGCAGTGGGCCTACGGTCAGCCGGTGGCGCGGGTCGATCACCTCGGCAGCTTCGCCTGCCGCAACGTCTACAACCGCGAGAACGGCGCGCTCAGTCGCCACGCCAGCGCCGATGCGCTGGACATTGCCGGCTTCCGTCTGGCGGATGGTCGCGCGATCAGCGTACTCAAGGACTGGCCGAAGCAAAATCAGGACGCGCAGTTTCTACGTCAGGTGCGCGATGGTGCCTGCGAGTCGTTCAGTGTGGTGTTGAGTCCGGATTACAACGCCGCCCATCGCAACCACTTTCATGTCGATGTCGGACGCTGGAGCGTGTGTCGCTGAGAAATCAGGCGGCGATGCGCAGGTTCTGCTGAACGATCGGGCGCACCCAGCCGTTATCGAAGTCCAAGGCTTTCTGCTGCTCGACGATGGCTTCCGGCGGGAACGGCGGGTAAGGCTGCAGCAGATCCAGATCGAATTCGGCAATCGGCAGGTACAGCGGTTTTTTCTGCGGGGCAGGGCCCGGCTCCGGAATCGGCTGACCGTTGTTGATCACGATCGGGCGAACCCAGCTGCTGTCGAATTCCTGCTGTTTTTGCTGAGTCTTGATGGCTTCCGGCGGGAATGGAGGGTACGGCTCGGCCAGTGTCATGTCGATTTCGGCTATCGGCAGGAACAGCGGCTCCGGCGGACGCACCTGGGTTTCCACCACATCGCATTCGCGCTGGCTGATGATGTGCGCATGCAGTTCACTGCCGACGGTCGGTTCTTCAGGGCTTTCCAGGTCAACCGGCGGGAAAGTGCCGCAGGCCGGCACCACATCACTCGATTGTTCGGCCAGCGCCTGGGCAAAAAAATCCTGCCACAGGTGGCTGACGCCGCCCAATGCTTGAGTGTTATGACGGCTGAAATCGCCTGTGGGCGAAAGGTAGCCAATCGATGTGGGAAGAATGCCTGACATTTTTTTCGGTTGACGCTCAGCTCTGGCAAAATGCGCGTTGATTGGGTTATCGGCGGTTTTTGCCGATCCTTAACTTTTTTGAGCGTGTTTTCCATGATTGAGCAACCCGCGGCCTGCCGCATCCATGTCGAGGCCCTCGGCCCGACGTTCGAAGCGCAGGCCGAGCAATGGGCGCAGCGCCTGAACCTGCCGTTGCAGGTGGCTGACGGCGAGTTTGCCCTGCAGGTCGGCGAGCAGGGTTTGCAGCTACAACAACTGGGACCGGATGCGCCGGGGCCGGTGCGGGTCGACTTCGTCGAGGGTGGCGCGGCCCATCGCCGGTTGTACGGCGGTGGCAGCGGACAGATGATCGCCAAGGCGGTCGGCATCGCCCAGGGCGTACGTCCGCGGGTGCTGGATGCCACGGCGGGGCTGGGCAAGGATGCCTTCGTGCTGGCCAGTCTCGGCTGCGAGATGAGCCTGATCGAGCGCCAGCCATTGATCGGCGCGTTGCTGGAGGATGGTCTGGCCCGAGCGGCGGAAGACTTCGATGTGGCGCCGATCGTGGCGCGGATGAAGCTGCTCAAGGGCAACTCCATCGAGGTGATGCGCAATTGGGAGGGCGAACCCCCGCAGGTGATCTACCTCGATCCGATGTTCCCGCATCGTGAGAAAACCGCGCTGGTGAAGAAGGAAATGCGCCTGTTTCGCCCGTTGGTGGGCGATGATCCGGATGCACCGGCCTTGCTGGAAGCGGCGTTGGCACTGGCCACCCACCGGGTGGTGGTCAAGCGACCGCGCAAGGCGCCGTGTATCGAAGGGCCGAAACCGAGTCATGCGCTGGACGGCAAATCCAGCCGCTATGACATCTACCCGAAGAAAGCGCTCAAGGCCTGAGCCGTCGCATAAGAAAATCCCACGCATGGCGTGGGATTTTTGTTTTCAGGGGCGATAGGCCCGCATGAACAGCCCGACCACTTCCTGCACATGACTTTCCGCCGCCTCGTCGGTCAGCGGCTCACCGCAGCCGTACAACAGGCGGAAATTCCCGGCGCCCTTGATCAGACAAAAGAAGTGCTCGGCGGCGTTGTGCGGGTTGTCGATGCTCAGCACGCCGGTTTCGTGAATCCGCCGCAGCAATCGTTCCATGCCTTGCACCATGCGCTGGGGGCCGGCCTCGAAGAAGATCAGCGACAGGTTGGGATCCTGACTGCCCAAGGCCATGATCAGGCGATGCAGGTTCACCGATTCCTCACTGTTGATGAGATGGTGAAAGCCTCGCGCAATGTTCAGCAACACATTTTCCACCGCAATGCCGTCCGGCAATTCAAAGAACAGCGGCGGTAATTGCTCCTCGCATTTAGCCACCACGGCGGCGGAGAACAGCGTCTCCTTGTCGTTGAAATGGCTGTAGACCGTCAGCTTCGACACCCCGGCCTCGGCGGCTACCGCGTCCATGCTGGTGTTGGCATAGCCATGACTCAGAAACAGGATTTTCGCCGCCTCGAGAATCGCCTGGCGCTTGGCCGGATCCTTCGGTCGGCCGGGGCCGTTTGAAGTGGAAAGATTGTTCGACATTCTTCGCTTTTAATACTGGACTGGTGAGTTTGCTATTAATAACATACCGGCCAGTATAATTATTCCAAGCCTCCTTAGCGAAAGGTCCTTCACCATGTTCCGCCATGCGTTGTCCTTTGCGGTGCCAGTCAGTCTGGCGTTTTTGTTGTCGGCGTGTGGCAAGGAAGAGGTGACGCCAGTCAGCGTGCGACCGGCCATGGTGGTGCAGCCAGAGCCTTCGGCGCAGGCGATGGAGAGTTATCCGGGCGAGGTTCGCGCCCGCTACGAACCGGATCTGGCGTTCCGCATCGGCGGCAAAGTCAGCCGACGACTGGTCGATGAAGGCCAGCGCGTGAAGGCCGATCAACCACTCGCCGAACTCGATCCGCAGGATGTACGCCTGCAACTGGAAGCCACCCGGGCCCAGGTTGCGGCCGCCGAAGCCAACCTGAACCTGGTGCGTGCCGAACGTGACCGCTACAAGACCCTGATGGAACGGCAGATGGTCAGCCGCTCGGCCTACGACAATGCCGAGAACCTCTATCGCTCCGGCGAAGCCCGCCTCAAACAGATCAAAGCCGAATTCAACGTCTCGACCAATCAGGCCAGTTACGCCGTGTTGCGTGCGCCCCAGGATGGCGTGGTGGCCAAGCGTTCGGTGGAAGTCGGGCAGGTGGTTGCCGCTGGGCAGACCGTTTTCACCCTCGCCACTGACGGCGAACGGGAAGTGCTGATCAGCCTGCCGGAGCAGAGCTTCGGTCGCTTCAAGGTCGGCCAGCCGGTGTCGGTAGAGCTGTGGACACAACAGAACCAGCGCTTCGCCGGGCAGATCCGCGAGCTGTCGCCAGCCGCCGATCCGAAATCCCGCACCTTTGCCGCACGCATTTCATTCACCTCCGGCAAAGTCCCTGCGGAACTGGGTCAGAGCGCCCGGGTCTTCGTGCAGACCGCCGATGTCATCCCGCTGTCTGTGCCGCTCTCGGCGCTGACGGCCGAGAACGGCGCGACCTACGTCTGGGTCGTCAGCGCCAACAACACCCTGAAAAAGACCCCGGTGCGCGTCGGCCCGTTCGGTGAGAAAACCGTGCCGGTGCTCGAAGGCCTGAACGCCAGCGACTGGGTGGTCGCCGCTGGCGTCCATGTGCTGCTGGAAGGGCAGCAGGTGCGTCCGGTGGATCGCTCCAACCGCGTGGTCAATCTGGCGGACAAGGAGTAATCCCCGATGGGTTTCAATCTTTCCGCCTGGGCGCTGCGCAATCGCCAGATCGTACTGTTCCTGATGCTTTTGCTGGCGATCGTCGGCGCCTTGTCCTACACCAAGCTCGGCCAGAGCGAAGACCCGCCGTTCACCTTCAAGGCGATGGTCATTCAGACCCGCTGGCCGGGCGCCACGGCCCAGGAAGTTTCGCGTCAGGTCACCGAGCGCATCGAAAAGAAGCTGATGGAAACCGGCGAGTACGAGCGCATTGTCTCGTTCTCGCGTCCCGGTGAATCCCAAGTCACGTTCATTGCCCGCGACTCCATGCATTCGGTAGAGATTCCGGATCTCTGGTACCAGGTGCGCAAGAAAGTCAGCGACATTCGCCAGACCTTGCCGCCGGGGATTCAGGGGCCGTTTTTCAACGATGAATTCGGCACCACTTTCGGCAATATCTATGCGCTGACCGGCGACGGTTTCGACTACGCGGTGCTCAAGGATTACGCTGACCGCATCCAGATCCAGCTGCAGCGGGTCAAGGATGTGGGCAAGGTTGACTTGCTTGGTTTGCAGGACGAGAAGGTCTGGGTCGAATTGTCCAATGTCAAACTCGCCACCCTCGGCTTGCCGCTGGCGGCGGTGCAGCAGGCGCTGGAAGAACAGAACGCCGTGTCCACCGCCGGTTTCTTCGAAACCGGCAGCGAGCGATTGCAGCTACGGGTTTCGGGGAATTTTCAGACAGTCGACGAGATCAAGAACTTCCCGATCCGGGTCGGTGATCGTACGTTCCGTATCTCCGATGTCGCCGACGTGCGGCGTGGTTTCAACGATCCTCCGGCGCCGCGCATGCGCTTCATGGGCGAAGACGCCATCGGTCTCGCGGTGGCGATGAAGGACGGCGGCGACATTCTGGTGCTGGGCAAGGCCCTGGAAATCGAATTCGCCCGGATCCAGAAAAACCTGCCGGCCGGCATGCAATTGCGCAAGGTCTCCGACCAGCCCGCCGCCGTGAAAACCGGTGTCGGCGAGTTCGTTCAGGTGCTGGTCGAAGCGCTGGCCATCGTGTTGCTGGTGAGCTTCTTCTCCCTCGGCGTGCGCACCGGCATGGTGGTGGCGCTGACCATTCCGCTGGTGCTGGCGATGACCTTCGCCTGCATGTATTACCTCGGCATCGGCCTGCACAAGATTTCCCTCGGCGCGCTGGTGCTCGCACTGGGCCTGCTGGTGGACGACGCAATCATCGCCGTGGAAATGATGGCGATCAAAATGGAGCAGGGCTTCGACCGGATCAAGGCTGCCAGTTACGCCTGGACCAGCACCGCGTTCCCGATGCTCACCGGTACGCTGATCACCGCCGCCGGTTTCCTGCCGATCGCCACGGCGCAGTCCGGTACCGGCGAATACACCCGCTCGATCTTCCAGGTGGTGACCATCGCCTTGCTCGCATCCTGGGTGGCCGCCGTGGTGTTCGTGCCCTATCTGGGGGAAAAACTCCTGCCGGATCTGGCGAAAATTCACGCGGCCAAACACGGTACGGCGGACGGCCAGACCGATCCCTACGGCACGCCGTTCTACCAATGGGTGCGGCGTCTGGTGGAGTGGTGTGTGCGTCGGCGTAAAACCGTGATCGTGCTCACCGTGCTGCTGTTCGTGGCGTCGGTGGCGTTGTTCCGGTTCGTGCCGCAGCAGTTCTTCCCGGCTTCCGGCCGTCTGGAGCTGATGGTCGATCTGAAGCTCGCCGAGGGCGCCTCGCTGGCCAATACCACGGGTGAGGTCAAACGCCTGGAAGCGATGCTCAAGGATCACGCTGGCATCGATAACTACGTCGCTTACGTCGGCACCGGTTCGCCACGTTTCTACCTGCCGCTGGATCAACAACTGCCGGCGGCGAGCTTCGCCCAGTTCGTCGTGCTGGCGAAAACCATCGAGGAACGCGAAGCGCTGCGCACGTGGCTGATCGACACCTTGAACGAGCAGTTCCCGGCCCTGCGCTCGCGGGTCACGCGTCTGGAGAACGGTCCTCCGGTTGGCTACCCGGTGCAGTTCCGCGTCACTGGTGAGCACATTGAGGAAGTTCGTGCGCTGGCCCGAAAAGTCGCGGCCAAGGTGCGCGAGAACCCGCATGTGGTGAACGTGCATCTGGACTGGGAAGAGCCGAGCAAGGTCGTGTACCTGAACATCGATCAGGATCGCGCCCGGGCCCTGGGTGTGAGCACGGCGAATCTGGCGAAATTCCTCCAGAGTTCGCTGACCGGATCCAGCGTCAGCCAGTACCGCGAGGACAACGAACTGATCGAAATCCTTTTGCGCGGAACCGTGCACGAGCGCACCGAACTGTCGTTGCTGCCGAGTCTGGCGGTGCCCACCGATAACGGTCGCAGCGTCGCGCTGTCGCAGATTGCCACGCTGGAATATGGCTTCGAGGAAGGCATCATCTGGCACCGCAATCGCCTGCCGAACGTAACCGTGCGCGCGGACATTTACGGCAAGGAGCAACCGGCGACGCTGGTGAAGCAGATCCTGCCGACGCTTGATCCGATCCGCGCCGAATTGCCGGACGGTTATCTGCTGGATGTCGGCGGTACCGTGGAGGATTCGGAGCGTGGGCAGAAGTCGGTGAATGCGGGCGTGCCGATGTTCATTGTCGTGGTGCTGACGTTGCTGATGGTGCAGTTGCGCAGTTTTTCGCGCACGGCGATGGTGTTTCTGACCGCGCCGCTGGGGTTGATCGGGGTGACGCTGTTTCTGCTGGTGTTCCGTCAGCCGTTCGGGTTTGTGGCGATGCTCGGGACGATCGCGCTGTCGGGGATGATCATGCGTAACTCGGTGATTCTGGTGGATCAGATCGAGCAGGACATCGCCGCCGGGCTCAAGCCGTGGCAGGCGATTATCGAGGCGACCGTGCGGCGGTTTCGGCCGATTGTGCTGACGGCGCTGGCAGCGGTGCTGGCGATGATTCCGCTTTCTCGCAGTGTGTTTTTCGGGCCGATGGCGGTGGCGATCATGGGCGGGTTGATTGTTGCTACGGCGTTGACGCTTTTGTTTTTGCCGGCGTTGTATGCGGCTTGGTTCCGGGTTCGCAAGGAGGCTTGAGGCTGTTTGAGCTTGGCGGCCTTTGGGCCGACCAGGCTCTTGGGGTTTTGGGGGAATATCCGTTTCTGCGGGTGTTGCGGCTGGCGGTTTCGCTCTTACAGCGGCTCACTTTTGCAAACGCCCAAAAGTAAGCAAAACGCTGGGCCCCGGCGTTCGGCCCCTCGCTGGGGCTCGGGGTTCCTTCGTTCCGGGATTCATCCGGGGGCATCGCCTCCGGTTTGCTTCGCTGCACCTCCTCTCGATGTGTTCGACTTCGTCGAACGGCGCTACGCGCCTACCCCGGATAAATCCCTCCACTCAGCCGGCCGAAGGGGCCAGCACGTCAAGAGCGGTACTCGAGCTAACGCTCATCGTGTTGAGTGGTTAGAAGCGAAGCGCATCGGAGTGTAGGGTTTTGCGCGTTTCTGTGGGAGCGAGCTTGCTCGCGAAGGCGGCCTGTCTGCCAACCATGCTCTATCGGTTGGACTCAATCTTGTCGGAGCTGGCCTGCTAGCGATGTCAGCCTGACAGCTGAGCAAAACAATGGTGTAGGACTCTGTGTCGTCTCCTACGTTTTTTTCAGACGCCTCCGATATTGAGTCGCTGTGTTGGCGGTGCTGTACTCGAGGCTGTTTTTCAGCCTTGGTTGAGCAGCGTTGATGAAGAAACCGCCGGTATTGAAAGGTCGGGCCGATCCGGTCTTTGAGTTGTTGATGCGCGCGCCTCACAAGCAGCGTCTGGCGGACTATCTTGCGTTGCTCAAGCCGCTGGATGATCACGGGCGGTATCTGCCTTTTGAGGATTTGCGGTATCGCTGGGCCAGCGGGCTGGATTCGCGTTTGTGTTGGGCGTTGGTCAAGAAGGCGCGGGCCGCTCAGTACATTCATCTTCTGCCTTTGGGGGAGCCGGCCCAGTGGGGGAAGTTTGTGCCGACGCCAACCGCGCAGAAGGCCCTTTCAGTGGTTGATCGGCAAACCACGACGGCGTCGCTGGAGTACATGACCAGCCAGATAGGCGAGCGGGCGCATTTCAGTTATTTGCTTAACGATTTGATCGAGGATGAGGCGATCAGCAGCAGTCAGCTGGAAGGCGCCGCGACCACTACCCGTGTTGCCAAGGACATGCTCAAGCAACGGCGCCAGCCCCGGACGCCGGATGAGCGGATGGTCATGGGTAATTTCCGGATGATGAATTTCGCTTGGGAAAAGCGTTACGAGCCTTTGAGCGTGGAGTTGATTGCGTCGATGCATCGGGTCGGTGTCGAGGGTATTGATGACGAGCAGTACGACCCCGGGCTTTTCAGGACCAACGATGAAGTGGTGGTGCAGGACGGCGAAGGGAATACCGTCCACTCGCCACCGCCTGCCGCCGGATTAGTGAGGCGACTGGATTTGCTCTCGCAGTGGATCAATCAACCACAGGGTTCACCTCGGCAAAAAAACTACCTGCATCCGCTGATCAAGGCGATCACGCTGCACTTTGCCCTGGGCTATGAACATCCCTTTCGCGATGGCAACGGGCGGGTCGCCAGGGCGCTGTTTTACTGGCTCATGTTCAAGCACGAGTTTTCGGCATTCCGCTATATCGCGATCAGTCTTTTACTGCGCAACGCGCCGGTAAAGTACGGGCGGTCGTATTTGCACAGCGAGGCTGATGAGCTCGACCTGACGTACTTCATCGAGTTTCAGTGTTCGGTGATTTTGCGGGCGGTGGAGGGTTTTACCGACGTGTACCGCAAGCGTGTGGCGTACAGCGAAGGCTTCGAGCGCTGGCTGACCTGTTCGGGCTTTTTTGATCGGCTGACAGAGCGGCAGCGAGCGATTTATCAGGTGGCCAGAAGTGGGGTGGCGAAGGAGTTCACGGCGGGGAACGTCAAGGAGCATCTTGGTTGTGCCTACAACACAGCGGTGTTGACGTTGAGCGGGTTGGTTGAGCTGCAGGTTTTCGAGAAGAAGAAAATGGGACGCGAGTGGGTGTACTTTTTACGTGTGTCTGCTGGCGACGGATTGAACTACGGGAGTGAGAAAACTCACTCCCGTGTGGTGCCGGTTTAGAGCGTACCGAACACTTTCTTCGCCAAACTCGTCGCAGCAGCGGCCGGGTTCTTGCGGATGGTTTCTTCCTGTTTGCCGATCATTTCGAACAGGCCGTTGAGCGCTTGTTCGGTGACGTAGCTTTCGATGTTGGCGCTCTTCGCATCTACTACGCCGAAGGTCGCGGCCTGGCCGGCGAAGGCGTTGTATTTCTGGGCTACGCCGACTTTGTCGGTTGCCTGTTTGACGATCGGCAGGAACTTGGTGCGGATCTGTTCGCGGCTGGATTTGTCCAGATATTGGGTGGCGGAGTCGTTGCCGCCGCTGAGGATGCCTTTGGCGTCTTCCACGCTCATTTTCTTCACGGCGTCGACGAGGATTGGCTGGGCCTGGGTGACGGCGGTTTCCGCAGCCTTGTTCATGGCGGTTTCCAGCTCCTCGACCTGGGCGCCCATGCCGAAGGCTTTCATCTTGCCGGCGACTTTGCCGAGTTTGCCCGGCAGTTCGATCTTCACGTCCGGGTTGTTGCTGAAACCGCCCGGGGTGCCGAGTTGTTTGACGGCCAGTTG
Organism: Pseudomonas sp. B7; assembly: GCF_016735645.1. Classification (NCBI taxonomy): domain Bacteria; kingdom Pseudomonadati; phylum Pseudomonadota; class Gammaproteobacteria; order Pseudomonadales; family Pseudomonadaceae; genus Pseudomonas; species Pseudomonas sp. B7. The sequence continues at coordinate 377,522 of NZ_JAERRE010000002.1, read as the reverse complement.
CGCGCCCTGGGTCAGGGCATCCTTGAGACCGCCGGTGGCGTCGCCTTGCGACAGGTCGCTGAGGGACAGGGCCAGTGCGTTGGCGGAGATCATCAGGCCCGCGCACAGGCCGGCGAAGCGAAGGGTGGGGCGGAGCATGGCGGCTTCCTTGTTGGGAGAGATTCAGCGGGCGGCGTCGACGCGGATCTTCAGTGGCTGCGGATCCTTGCCATCGAGCTGCACGGCATGGTTTTCGGTGGTGATGAACATCAGCTCGCCGTTGACTTCAATGCGTGCGCTGACCGAGTAGCGGTGGCCGGGTTTGACCTGGGCCGGATCGTAGCTCAAGTGGAACGGCAGCGGCACCTGGCCTTTGACCGGGCCTTTCTGTTCGTCGAGTACCACGGCCGGAGCGTCGGCCAGCGAAACGTCTTGCAGGCTCACGCTCAAGGTCGCGCTGGGTGGCAGGGCGATGCGTTGCAGGTAAAACACTTCGCCGTCGAGGCTGACCTTGCCGGCCGGTGAGGTCGACTGGCACGCGCTGAGCAGGGTGGCGGCGGCCAGCAGAGAAAGTTTTTTCATCGCAGATCTCCGTATCGACGGCGCCAGAAGAAGCCTGGCGCCTTTAGGAATTTAGTCGTTTTGCACAGGGGGGGCGACCTGATCGGCCGCATCTTCGCTGCGATGCAGGGCTACCTGACGGATCGACAGGCGAATCTCCGCCGGCAACACCCGTTTGGCCGCACCCTCGGCCAGTTCGCCGAGCAGTTCGTGATAGCTCAACTTGCCGGCTTCGTCGCGACGCAGCACGTCGAGGTCGAGCAGGGTCTGGATGAAGTGGCGGAACAGGCTCTTGTCGAAGAATTCCGGCGCGTTCAGGCCATGCAGGATCGACAGGCGCTGGGCCATGACCGTGCACAAGTCTTCCAGTTCTTCGGCGCTGATGCTGTTCTGGCCGCTGTTGAGCAGCAGGGAAACCGTCATGTAGAAGCGTTGCAGGGTCTGGGCGATGCTCTTCGACAGCAGGGTCAGCAGCACGAAATGCCGCGAGCTTGGTGCCGGGCGCAGGTACACGTCTTTCTCGAAACGCAGCAGGCCTTGTTCGACGAACGCTTCCAGCCACTGATCGATGACTGCATCCAGTTCGTCCAGGGTCCAGCGGATGAACAGTTCCGATTGCAGATACGGATACAGCGCGCGGGTGTAGCGCAGGATCTGTTCGCGGCTCATGCGCGAGGTGCTCTGGAAGAAGCTCGCCAGCAGCGCCGGCAGGGCGAAGATGTGCAGCACGTTGTTGCGGTAATAGGTCATCAGGACGGCGTTCTGCTCGTCCAGATACAGAATCTTGCCCAGCGCATCGTTCTGCTCGGACAGCAGATCCATGTCCTTCACATGCTCGATCAACGCGCGGCCATCGCCTTCCGGCAAGGTGGTGTGCGGCGAATACGGAACCTTGCGCAGCAGCGCCAGATACAGATCCAGCACCCGCGCCATGGCCCGATCATCCAGTGCCAGGCGGGTGGTCGACAGCAGCGCCAGCGCCACCAGGTTGACCGGGTTGATCGCCGCCGCTTCGTTCAGGTGCTGCGCGACCTTCTCGCCGAGGCGGTTGGTGGTTTCGTTGAGCCAGGCCGGTTTGTACTGCGGGCCGAGTTCCTGCTGGCGCCAGTCGGGCTGTTCGCTGTCGAGGAATTCCGCCAGTTTGATCGGCTCGCCGAAGTTCACCGCCACCTGGCCGAAGCGCTGCTTGAGCGCGCCGATGACTTTGAAGATGTCGAAGATCGATTCTTTCTTCTTGCTCGCGCCGCGCAGTTCGCCGAGGTAGGTGCGGCCTTCGAGCACGCGCTCATAACCGATGTACACCGGCACGAACACGATCGGCATCCGCGACGAACGCAGGAAACTGCGCATGGTGATTGCGAGCATCCCGGTTTTCGGTTGCAGCATGCGCCCGGTACGCGAGCGCCCGCCTTCGACGAAGTACTCGACCGGGAAACCTTTGGTGAACAGGGTGTGCAGGTATTCGTTGAACACCGAGGTGTACAGCGGATTGCCCTTGAACGTGCGGCGCATGAAAAACGCCCCGCCACGGCGCAGCAGACTGCCGATCACCGGCATGTTCAGGTTGATTCCGGCGGCGATGTGCGGCGGGGTCAGGCCGTTGCGGAACAGCAGGTACGACAGCAGCAGGTAGTCGATATGGCTGCGATGGCACGGCACGTAGATCACTTCGTGACCCTGGGCGACCTTCTGCACGCCTTCGATGTGGTTGACCTTGATCCCGTCGTAGATCTTGTTCCAGAACCAGCTCAGTACCACTTCCAGAAAACGGATCGCGGTGTAGGTGTAGTCCGAGGCGATCTCGTTGCCATAGCGCAGGGCCTGGGCCTTGGCTTTTTCCGGGGAGATGTTTTCGCGCTCGGCTTCGTCGAGGATCGCTTGCTTGACCAGCGGCTGGTTGAGCAGGCCTTTGACCAGGTTGCGGCGGTGGGAAATGTCCGGGCCGATCACCGCAGCTTTCAGGTTGCGGAAGTGCACCCGCAGGATCCGCTGGGCCATGCGCACGGTGCGTTCGTGGCCCTTGTTGTGTTCGATCAGTTCGCGCAGGTGGATCGGTGCGGAGAATTGCACGCGGGTCTTGCGCCCCAGAATCATGATGCTCAGCAGCCGGCGCAGGCGTCCGGTGACGGCCCAGCTGTCGGCGAACAGTAGTTTCCATGGGCTGTTCTCGCTGTCCGGCGACTGGCCCCAGAACACGCTGACCGGAATGATCTGTGCATCTTCGGCAGCGTTCTGGCTCAGGGCGCTGACCAGGCGGGTCAGGGTCGGCGGCGCGCCGCGCTTGTCCTGGCGGCCGAGCCAGTCCGGGTCCGGCGTCAGGTAGAAGAACGCCGCCGGTTCGATCAGCGAACCCACGGACACCGGCAGCACCGGGCGCGGCAGACCGGCCTTGGTGCACTCGGTGTCGACCACCGCCAGATCAGTCAGCGATGGGTTTTGCAGGACGTAGAACACCGGACGACTGCGGTCTAGGTTGAGGGTGAACGACGACTGGTTGATCGTCTCGGAGCGAACCCAGAGATACAACAGTCGGCGCAAGGTGCCAAACACAAGACGGCGGAACGGGGAACGGGTCATACGGCTTCTGCGTGAGTGGATAAACCGAGCGTTTGCTCGGGAGGGCGACAGTTTGCCGGATTACTCGAAAATCGGCAAAAAAGCGGCGAAGTAATCTCCTGTTGAGAGTTTTGCCGCCTGTCATATACTCGGCGATCTGTCGCCGGGGCCCTTTTACGGACGTCGGACGCAGGCTGACGTTCCGCAAAGGCTTTCCTGCGAAAAGCCTGTTCAATAATAAAAAAGGAGTATGAACAGATGGCAACACGTGAAACCGGCAACGTGAAGTGGTTCAACGACGCCAAGGGCTACGGCTTCATTCAGCGCGAAGACGGGGTGGACGTGTTCGTGCACTACCGTGCGATTCGCGGCGAAGGCCACCGTTCGCTGACCGAGGGTCAGCAGGTTGAATACGCGGTGGTGGAAGGGCAGAAGGGGTTGCAGGCTGAAGACGTTGTAGGCCTGTAATGATCGTTCCCACGCTCTGCGTGGGAATGCCTCAATGGACGCTCTGCGTCCGCTTTGGGACGCGGAGCGTCCCGGGCTGCATTCCCACGCGGACGGTTCGACGCCTCGACGTGGGAACGATCAAGCTCGAAGCTTCTTTTATGCAGTTTTCCAGGTGATTTCTTCTTCACCGTCGGCGCTGATCCGGATCCAGCGATCCGCCGTCTCCTCACCTTCTTCCTCGACCCACGTCCCCGGTGCGCAGCGCACTTCAACGTTCAGCGCGGCAAACGCTGCGCGGGCGCAGGCGATGTCGTCGTCCCATGGGGTCGCGTCGCTTTCCAGGTACAGGCTGTTCCACTTGCCCACGGCTTTCGGCAGCCAGGTCACCGGGATGTTGCCGGCCTTGCACTTCCAGGTCTGGCCTTTCTGCACCCATTCGCTGCAAGGGCCGAGGGCGGCGCCCAGCCAGGCGGAAATGGCCTTGTGGTCGACGTCGGCGTCTTTCAGGTAAATCTCGATGTCCGGTTGGCGCATGGATGTCCTCACTGCGGGTCTGAAAAATCCATTCGCGGATTTAGCCGGCCCCGGGTCGTTGCCCGAGACCAAAGGTTATTGAAGAACGAAATAATCGTAGCGCATCGAGACAGTGGTCACGAACGGCTCGGCCTGTTCGATGACCGCCGCGCGGCGCTCGGCACTGGCGCGCCAGCCGTGGGGTGTCATCGCCAGCAGGTTGGCGCGATCCTCGGGCTTGTCCAGCGTCAGCTTGAATTCCAGGGTTTCACTGTGCGCCAGTGCCATGCCTTCCGGCACCAGGGCCAGATGCTTGTCGTCGGTGTACTCGCGCACTTCGTCGTACAGGCGTTCGCGCAGTTCCATCAGGTGGCCGCTGGTCGGGCCGACCTTCATCAGGCCGCCGCCAACACTGAGCAGACGCTTGGCTTCTTCCCAGTCCAGCGGACTGAAGACACTGGCCAGAAACTGGCAACTGCCGGAGGCCAGTGGCACCCGGGCCATGCTCGCAATCAACCAGGTCAGCGCCGGATTGCGTTTGCAGGCGCGTTTGACCGCTTCCTTCGAGATGTCCAGCGCGTAGCCGTCCGCGTTCAGCAATGCTTCGGCGATCTGCGCGGTGTAGTAACCCTCGCCACAACCGATATCGACCCAGCGGGCCGGCGCGTAACCGGCTGCCAGCTCCGCCAGACGCTTGGCTACCGGCGCGTAATGCCCGGCGTTCAGAAAGTCGCGGCGGGCCTCGACCATCGCCTGATTGTCGCCGGGATCGCGACTGTTCTTGTGCTGCACCGGCAGCAGGTTGAGGTAACCCTGGCGCGCGCGGTCAAAGCGGTGGCCGGCAGGGCAGACCACGCCGTTGTCCACCGCGTTCAGCGGTTCACTGCAGATCGGGCACGCGAGCATCAGGCGAGCAACTTGATCAGGGTCTGGTAGTAGATTTCGGTCAGCACGTCGAGATCGGCCGCCAGCACGCGCTCGTTGACCTGGTGGATGGTCGCGTTGACCGGGCCCAGTTCAACAACCTGGGTGCCCATGGTCGCGATGAAACGGCCATCGGAAGTACCGCCGCTGGTGGACGCCTTGGTCTCGCGGCCGGTGATGTCCTTGATGCTCGAAGACACCGCGTCGAGCAGTGCGCCCGGTTCGGTGAGGAACGGCAGACCGGACAGTGCCCAGTCGATGTGCCAGTCCAGGCCGTGCTTGTCGAGGATGTCGGCGACGCGTTTCTGCAGGCCTTCGACGGTCGATTCGGTGGAGAAACGGAAGTTGAACACCGCCACCAGGTCGCCCGGAATCACGTTGGTCGCGCCGGTGCCGGAGTTGACGTTGGAAATCTGGAAACTGGTCGGCGGGAAGAAATCGTTGCCGTGATCCCAGTGCTCGGCAGCCAGCTCGGCCAGGGCCGGGGCGGCGAGGTGGATCGGGTTCTTCGCCAGGTGTGGATAGGCCACGTGGCCCTGCACGCCGCGCACGGTCAGTTTGGCGCCGAGGGAGCCGCGACGACCGTTCTTCACCACATCGCCCACCAAAGTGGTGCTCGACGGTTCGCCGACGATGCACCAGTCCAGACGCTCGTTACGGGCGGCCAGACGCTCGACCACGGCCTTGGTGCCGTGATGCGCCGGGCCTTCTTCGTCGCTGGTGATCAGGAACGCGACCTTGCCCTTGTGATCCGGGTAGTCGGCGACAAAACGCTCGGCTGCCACAGTCATCGAGGCCAGGCTGCCTTTCATGTCCGCCGCCCCACGGCCGCAGAGCATGCCGTGCTCGTCGATCACCGCGTTGAACGGGTCGATCTGCCAGGCAGTCACCGGGCCGGTCGGCACCACGTCGGTGTGGCCGGCGAAGCACAGTACCGGGCCGTCGCCTTTGCCGTGAATCGCCCAGAAGTTATCCACATCTTCGATGCGCATCGGTTCCAGCTGGAAACCGGCATCGCCCAGGCGCTGCATCATCTGCTTCTGGCAATCGGCGTCGACCGGCGTCACGGACGGACGGCGGATCAGGTCGATGGCGAGTTGGAGGGTCGGCGAAAGGTCGGCGTGGGCCGTCATGGAAAACTCCGAAAGCTGGGGGGCAAGGCGCGCAAAATGGCGGTTATCTTAAAGCAAAACGGCGACCATTGGCCGCCGTTTAGTGCATCCGGAAGGATTTAGACCACTGGTGCCGGTTCAGGCGCAGCCGCAGGTTTTGGCAGCGACGACAGGAACGCCATGATCAGCGCCGCTACATACGGCAGCGATTGCACCAGCAGCATGGCCACCCAGAAGCGCATGTCGTTGCTCGGAATGCCCTGCACCAGGAAGATCCCCAGCGCCGCGCCCCACAACAGCAGCATGATGAACAGCTCTTCCCGGGCCTCGGAAATCGCCACCCAGAAACCATGGTTGTCGGCGTTTTTCGGGGTGCGGAAGAACGGAATGCTGCTGGTGAAGAAGCCGTACAGCACCGCTTTGGCGATGGTGTGCGACAACGCCAGGCCGGCCAGTGCCGCGCAGAACGCATCCTTGAGGTTCACGCCCACGGCGCGACGGTAGAGGAAGATGATCTTGCCGACCTTGAACACGAACAGCGCCAGCGGCGGGATCGCGAAGATCAGCAGCGGCGGATCGACCCGTTGCGGCACGATGATCATCGCCGCCGACCACAACAGCGCGCCGACGGTGAAGAAGATGTTCATGCCGTCCGCCACCCACGGCAGCCAGCCCGCGAGGAAGTGGTAACGCTGGCCGCGCGTCAGCTCGGTGTCCTTGCCGCGCAGCAGGCTACGGGTGTGGCGCTTGATGATCTGGATCGCACCGTAGGCCCAGCGGAAACGCTGCTTTTTGAAGTCGATGAAGGTGTCCGGCATCAGACCCTTGCCATAACTGTCGTGGTAATACGCCGCCGACAGGCCTTTCTCGAATACCCGCAGACCAAGCTCGGCGTCTTCACAGATGCACCAGTCGGCCCAGCCCAGTTCTTCCAGAACCGAGCGACGGGTCATGGTCATGGTGCCGTGCTGGATGATCGCGTCGCGGTCGTTGCGGGTGACCATGCCGATGTGGAAGAAGCCTTTGTATTCGGCGTAGCAGAGCTTCTTGAAGGTGCTTTCGTTCTGGTCGCGGTAATCCTGCGGCGACTGCACCACGGCAATTTTCGGGTCGGCGAAGTGCGGCACCATGTGCTTGAGCCAGTTCGGGTGCACGCAGTAGTCGGAGTCGATCACTGCGATCACTTCGGCGTCCTTGGCGGTGTGCGGGATCAGGTAGTTCAGCGCGCCGCCCTTGAAACCGGCCAGGGGCGAGACGTGGAAGAACTTGAAGCGCGGGCCGAGGGTTTCGCAGTAGTCGCGCACCGGTTCCCAGACCGCCGGGTCCTTGGTGTTGTTATCGATGATCAGGACTTCGAAGTCCGGATAGTCGAGGTTGGCCAGGGCGTTGAGGGTCTGTTTGACCATCTCCGGCGGCTCGTTGTAGCAGGGCACGTGGATCGAGACTTTCGGACGGTAATCCGAATCGCCGACTACCGGCAGGAATTCACGGCGACGCTTGTGAATCCACACCGCCTCGGCCAGTTCGTGGGCCTCGGTCAGCAGCACGATGAACACCCCGAGCGCACCGAGCGCGAGCAGGAAGCCCACCGTCAGGCTGAACCACGTGCTGTATTGCTGGCTGTAGTCGTAACCGATCCACACCAGCACCGAACCGCAGAGGAACGCGATAAAGGTCAGGAAGGTACGGCCGCGCTGACGCAGGGCCGAGCCGTCGATCATCAGCAGGGTCAGCGACAACAGCGCCAGCACCACCGAACCGATGGCCAGCACGCGCCATTGCGGGATCGCCACCACCGGGCCTTCGAAGTTGAATTTCTGCTGGCGCGCGGCGTTGAACACGCCCCAGTAAGCGCCGACCGAACCTTCGTCGCTGGCCTTCCACGGCTGGTCGAACGCTTCGATCACGAAGTAGTTGAAGCCCTGGCGGTTGAGTTTGTTGACCAGCGTGCGCAGGTAGATCGCCTGATCCGCCGGCGACGCGTCGGCGCCACCGCGCATGCGGCCGTTGCTCGGCCAGCCCACTTCGGACAGCAGCAGCGGCTTTTTCGGGAACATCTTTTTCAGGTCGCGGGCGCGGTCGAAAACGAACTGCCCGGCCTTGTCCACCGGAATGAATTCCCAGTACGGCAGAACGTGCGCGGCGATCAGGTCGACGTGCTTGGCCAGTTCCGGGTGCTCTTCCCAGACGTGCCACTGTTCGGAGGTGGTCACCGGCACTTTCACCGCTGCACGCACGCGGTCGAGCAGCACGCTGAGTTGTTCGGCGGTGATTTCCTTGCGGAAGATCGCTTCGTTACCGACGACTACGCGAACCACGCTGCGCGAAGTGTTGGCCAGTTCGATGGCGCGGGTGATTTCCCGCTCGTTGCGTTCCTGGTCTGGGCTGATCCAGATCCCGAGGGTCACGCGAAGGCCGAATTCTTCCGCCAGTTTCGGGATGTCCTGCAGAGAGCCGTCGACCGAGTAGATGCGGATGTTGTCCGTCAGCTTGCTCATGATCTCCAGGTCGCGGCGCATTTCATCGTCGGACGGATACTGATCCTTCTGTGGGAACTGTCCTTGCTGGAATGGTGAATAGGAGAAACCGGAGATCTGCTCCGGCCAGTTCGGCGCGGAGACGGGGCGATTGATCAGCGCCCAGAAACCGGTGAACAGGGCGGCGATTGCCAGAACCACCACCAGGTTGAGTCCAAATTTACGCGATGACATAGCTGTGTCGGGTTCCAAAGGCTGTGGAACGAAGGGTCGGCTGGTTGACGCCAAGAGGGCGCGCATCCTACACCGGCAGTTCGCCAAGTCCTACAAGAGACAGGGAAATGCCGGACATTGGGCAATCCAACCTGACTTAAGTTCTTTCGTTTCAGCGTGTAAGACAAATCTTTGTTACGTGCAGCTTTAATTAAAGCAGGCGCGTCCGCCGTTCATAGCGCAAAGATGCTCTTGGCCGCCGACGGCCCTATAATGCGCGCCGGTTTTCAGGGTAATGGTCATGAGTACAGAAGATCCGCGGTTTGCAGGCATCGCCCGTTTGTATGGCATCGAGGGCCTCGAGCGCCTGCGTGCAGCCCACGTGGCGATTGTCGGCGTTGGCGGCGTCGGTTCCTGGGCGGCGGAAGCCATGGCCCGTTGCGGGGTGGGCGAAATTTCGCTGTTCGACCTCGACGACGTCTGCGTCAGCAACGCCAACCGCCAATTGCACGCGCTCGACAGCACAGTCGGCAAACCCAAGGTCGAGGTGATGGCCGAGCGTCTGCGCGGGATCAACCCGGACTGCACGGTGCACGCCGTGGCGGACTTCGTCACCCGCGACACCATGGCCGAATACATCACGCCGAACATCGACTGCGTGATCGACTGCATCGACGCGGTCAACGCCAAAGCCGCGCTGATTGCCTGGTGCAAGCGCCGCAAGATCCAGATCATCACCACCGGTGGGGCGGGCGGGCAGATCGATCCGACGCTGATTCAGGTCTGCGATCTCAACCGCACCTTCAACGACCCGCTGGCCTCGAAAGTGCGCTCCACGCTGCGTCGTGACTATGGTTTCTCGCGCACTGTGACTCGCCATTACAGCGTGCCGTGCGTGTTCTCCACCGAACAGCTGCGCTATCCGAAACCGGACGGCAGCATTTGCCTGCAGAAGAGTTTTGTCGGTGATGGCGTGAAGCTGGACTGCGCCGGCGGGTTTGGCGCGGTGATGATGGTGACGGCGACGTTCGGCATGGTCGCGGCGACCAAGGCTGTGGACAAGATTGTGGCGGGCGTTCGGCGCCCGGCGGATCGGGTCAAGCCTCAGGCCTGAAGCATAGGGCTGCGCAGCAGCCCTTTACTGCGCCAGCTCGTTCATCCGCTGCAGAACGGCATTCAAGCCATTGCTGCGCGACGGCGACAACTGCCGCGACAGTCCCAACTGATTGAACCAGTCCGGCAGATCCACCTGCTGCAGCTCCCTCGCGGTCAAGCCGTTGACCCGCAACAGCAGCAACGCCACCAACCCGCGAATCATCCGTGCATCGCTGCTCGCTGCGAATTGCCAGTGGCCGTCGCTCAACTCGCCAACCAGCCACACCTGGCTTTCACAGCCGTGCACCCGGTTGGCGTCACACTTGTCCGCATCGCTCAACGGCGGCAGGCGATCACCGAACTGCATCAACAGCCGCGCCCGTTGTTCCCAACCGGCAGCGTTCTGAAACGTTTGCAGCGCCTCGGCGGCTTCTACCGGCAGGCTCATCGCAACAACTCCAACGCCTGATCCAGCGCCTCAAAGAACCGCTCCAGATCCTCGGAATCGTTGTACAGCGCCAGCGACACGCGGATGGCCCCGGCCAGTTCAAAGCGCTTGAGCAACGGCATCGCGCAGTGATGCCCGGCACGCACGGCGATGCCTTGCTCGGTCAGCAAATGCGCCAGATCGGCGTTGTGCACGCCTTCGACGACAAAACTGGCCAGCGCCAGTTGCGGCTTGCCCAGCAGACGGATGCCATTGCGGGCGGCGAGGCCTCGCAAAAGGTAATCGTGCAGCGCGGCTTCGTGGGCGGACACGGCGTCCTGATCCAGACCGGCCAGGTAGTCGAGGGTCGCACCCAGGCCGATCACGCTGGCAATCGGTGGCGTTCCGGCCTCGAAGCCCAGTGGCGCCGGACGAAAACGAGCGTCGTGATAATTGGCTTCCAGCACCATCTCGCCACCAAATTGCCACGGGCGCAGTTGCTCAAGCGCTGCGTTGCACCCGAACAGCACGCCGAGGCCATCGGGGCCGTACAGCTTGTGGCTGGAAAACACGTAAAAGTCGCAACCCAGCGCCTGCACGTCATGCCGGCCGTGGACCACGCCTTGAGCGCCATCGACCACGGTCAGCGCGTTGTGTGCTTTGGCCATCGCCAACAATGCCGGCAACGGTTGCCAGGCACCAAGCACGTTGGACAACTGACTGACCGCCAGCAAGCGAGTGCGCGGGCCGATCAGGTGAACGGCGGCGGCGAGGTCGATCACGCCGTCATCGTCCAGCGGCAGGATCACCAGTTTGAGTTCGCGACGTTGTGCCAGTTGCTGCCAAGGCAGCAGGTTGGCGTGATGCTCCAGGGCGCTGATGACAATTTCATCGCCCGGATGGAGAAGATGTTCCAGGCCGTAAGCCAGGAGATTCAGCGCGCTGGTGGCGCCGTGGGTAAAGATGATCTGCCCGCTGTCACCGGCATTCAGCCACTGGGCAACCTTCAGGCGGCTGTCCTCGAACGCCTGCGTGGCATGGGCGCCGGGCAAGTGCTGGGCACGATGCACGTTGGCTGCGCCGTTGGCGTAGTAATGCGCCAGCGCGTCGAGCAAGGCCTGGGGTTTTTGCGTGGTGGCGGCGTTGTCCAGGTAAGTCTGGTCTTGCCGTTGCAGGGCGGCGATGGCCGGGAAATCGGCGCGCCAGGGGGAGGGAATCATCACGGTTTCAAGCCCTGGTGAAGATGGGCGGGTTAACGCCGAACCCTGTGGGAGCGGGCTTGCCCGCGATGACGATCGGTCGAACGCCATCGCAAACAGGCTGGCTCCCTCAGGTGAGCTTCTGGCGCTTAGTTGTGAGCGTGCAGTGCTTCGTTCAGTTCGATCGCCGATTTGTGGGTTTTGCATTCCACGGCACCGGTTTCCGAATTGCGACGGAACAGCAGGTCGGTCTGACCGGCCAGTTCACGGGCCTTGACCACTTTGACCAGATTGTTGTTCTCGTCCAGCAGTGCGACTTTGGTGCCGGCGGTCACGTACAGGCCCGACTCGACGGTGTTGCGGTCGCCCAACGGGATACCGATACCGGCGTTGGCGCCGATCAGGCAGCCTTCGCCGACCTTGATCACGATGTTGCCGCCGCCCGACAGGGTGCCCATGGTCGAGCAGCCGCCGCCCAGGTCCGAGCCCTTGCCGACGAATACGCCAGCGGAAACGCGGCCTTCGATCATGCCCGGGCCTTCGGTGCCGGCGTTGAAGTTGATGAAGCCTTCGTGCATCACGGTGGTGCCTTCGCCCACGTAGGCGCCCAGACGCAGACGCGCGGCGTCAGCGATACGCACGCCGGCCGGTACCACGTAGTCGGTCATTTTCGGGAATTTGTCCACCGAGAACACTTCCAGCAGTTCGCCACGCAGACGGGCTTCGAGTTGCAGCTCGGCCAGTTCGCTCAGGTCGATGGCGCCCTGGCTGGTCCATGCCACGTTTGGCAGCAGCGGGAAGATCCCGGCCAGGCTCACGCCGTGCGGCTTGACCAGACGATGGGACAGCAAGTGCAGCTTCAGATAAGCCTCAGGAGTCGAGGTCAACTGAGCGTCTTCGGCCAGCAGGGTGGCGACCAGTGGCTTGTGGCTTTCAGCCAGACGGGTCAGCAGTTTGCCTTGTACCGCGTCGATGCCTTTCACGGCTTCAGCCAGTTGCGCAGCCTGTGCGGTGGTGAAGGTGATGGCCTGGTTGCCTTCGGTGTAGCCGAGGATCGGGGCAACAGCGGCGACCAGTTCAGCCGAAGGATTGAGCAGCGGCTGGGCGTAGAACACTTCCAGCCATGCGCCTTGACGGTTCTGGGTGCCGACGCCGAAGGCGATACTGAACAGGGAGTTGGACATGTGAATACCTCTACAAAATGTGACGGGCTGCTTACTTGAGGGCGGCCGCGTAGATGTCTGGCTTGAAGCCAATCAGGGTTCGGTCACCGAGATCGAGCACCGGGCGCTTGATCATCGAGGGTTGAGCGAGCATCAGTTCGATGGCTTTCGACTGGTCGAGATCGGCTTTGCGTTCGTCGTCGAGTTTGCGAAAGGTCGTGCCTGCGCGGTTCAACACCGTTTGCCAGCCATGTTCGTCGCACCATTGGGTCAGGTGCTCGCGGTCAATGCCGGCGGTCTTGTAATCGTGGAAGTCATAGCTGACAGCGTGTTCATCGAGCCAGGTGCGCGCCTTTTTCATGGTGTCGCAGGCTTTGATGCCGAAAAGGTGCAACGTTTTGCTTGAAACGGTCAAGGAATTGCCCCCTTTACAGGTGCTGGAAAAAAATGGTGTCGGATTATGCCATGACCAGACGGTTTCGCGGCGCCGAGGTTGCTTTTGCTGAGCGGGCTGCGACATAGGTGCAACGGTCACGCACAGCCTAAGCGGCTAATATGGCAGTTCAACGCTGTCGATTGTCCGGGATTTCCGCTTTATGCAAACTGCTTATACCGTCCTGATCCTGCTGATGCTGGTCAGTGTCTCGCGCCTGGTGGGACGGGTGATTCCGCTGCCGCTGCCACTGGTGCAGATTGCCGCCGGTGCCTTGCTGGCCTGGCCGACTCTCGGCCTGCACGTGGCCCTCGATCCCGAACTGTTCCTGTTTCTGTTCCTGCCGCCGCTGCTGTTTTCCGATGGCTGGCGCATGCCCAAGCGCGAATTGTGGCGCCTGCGCGGGCCGGTGCTGACGCTGGCGGTGGGTTTGGTGCTGTTTACCGTGGTCGGTGCCGGCTACTTCATTCACTGGCTGCTGCCGACGATTCCTTTGCCGGTGGCCTTTGCGCTGGCGGCGGTGCTGTCGCCGACGGATGCTGTTGCAGTCTCGGCCATCTCACAGAACCGCCTGCCGACGCCGTTGATGCACATGTTGCAGGGCGAGGCGTTGATGAACGACGCCTCGGGTCTGGTGACGTTCAAGTTCGCGCTGGTCGCGGCGGTGACCGGTGCGTTTTCCCTGGCCAATGCCAGCCTGACCTTCGTGCTGGTGGCCGTCGGCGGGCTGGCGGTCGGCGTGGCGCTGAGCTGGCTGGTCGGAAGGTTGCGCGCCTGGATGATTGCCCGGGGCTGGGACGATCCGGCGACCCACGTGGTGTTCATGTTGCTGCTGCCATTCGCCGCTTACGTGCTGGCCGAGCGGCTTGGCGCGTCGGGCATTCTTTCGGCAGTGGCGGCGGGGATGATGCAGAGCTGGCTCGATCTGCTGCCGCGCCAGACCAGCACCCGGTTGCTCAACCGCAGCGTCTGGTCGTTGCTGGAGTTTGCCTTCAACGGTTTGATCTTCCTGCTGCTCGGCCTGCAACTTCCGGACATCGTTAAAGCGGTGGTCAGCCACGAGACATCGTTATGGCCGACCCTGTTCTATCGCTGTCTCGATGTGGTGGCGATTTTTCTGGCGCTGGTGTTGTTGCGCTTCATCTGGGTGCAGAGCATCTGGCGGCTGTCGGTGCTGCTGCGTCGCTTGCGCGGCAAGGGTGATCTGACGCAGGTGCCGACCGCCCGTTCCTGCTGGCTGCTGACCGTCGGCGGCGTGCGCGGTGCGGTGACCCTGGCGGGTGTGATGTCGGTGCCGATGCTGATGGGCAGCGAGGCGTTCCCCGAGCGTGATTTGCTGATCTTCATCGCCGCCGGGGTGATCCTGTTGTCGCTGGTGGCGGCCTGTATTGCGCTGCCGTTGCTGTTGCGCGGCATCGAAAAGAGCCCGGACGACAAGCGTCGTCAGGAAGTGCGCGACGCCTGGCGCAAGACGGCGGAAGCGGCGATCCATGCGCTGGAAACCGAAGAGGTCAACCCGCAGGACGCCGCGCAAGCCGCCCTGGCAGCGGAGCTCAAGGCGCGGATCATGTCCGAGTATCGCCATCAACTGGAGGTCTTCAACGATTCGGCGGAAGCCCAGGCGCTGGCGTTCCAGATGGATCTGCTCGAACGCCGCTTGCGCCTCAAGGCACTGCGCGCGCAACGCCTTGAGTTATACAGCCTCAGTCGTCAGCACCAGATTGGCGATGACGTTCTGCGTGAAGTGTTGGGCGAACTGGACTTGAGTGAGGCGAATCTGGGGTCGGTCAAATAATGGCGTCACGTTGGTCCGAATGGGTTACTCCGCTTGTTCAGCAGGGTAGGGGTAGGCTTTCGACATGAACGTCTTGTCCTTTTCACTGAGCTCCAGATTCAGATCAATCTTGAAGTCGCCGTGAGTCCAGTCCTGACGCACGGCGTAGTGCATGATCGATTTCGGATCGTAGGGTGAATAGTCGAAATCGCTGGCATCGAGCAGGTTGAAGTAGCGTTCATCGACAGACCGGCGGGCGTAATCGTCTTCGTCGGCGTTTTCTTTGACCCAGTGCGCGGCATAGACCGCTGCCTTGTTCCAGGGGATGTTCGATTCCGGATGCAGGTGCTCATGCTCGGCCCCCAGCGCATGCCCGAACTCGTGCATGACGTTGGCGGCGAAAAACGCCGGTGCCTGCAGATCCGGCGACAGCCTCATGGTCGGGCCGTCCTCGATCAGCAGTGCGTGGGTGCCAATCATCGACCAGTAAATCCCGGGCTCGCTGCTGATTCGGATATCTCCCGATTCACCCTCGACGAAATCAAAGTTCAAATTGATGTACGACAGCCATTCGCTGGCAGCAGCCTTGACCGCGTCCTTGAACGGCTGGTCGCCGTTTAAGAAGGCAATGCGTAATGTTTGACCCGGTGTCCAGAAGTGAGCCGGTTTGCCAATTGCACGTTTTTTACGACGGGGGGCGGTGAAAGTCGGATTCATGTTCAAGTGTCCTTGCTTGTAGAATTGATAGTTGAATTTCCCGGAGCTCGATGGGTTCGGGTGGTGTTGAAGTTAGTGGTAGATGTTAGTTTGTGAAAGTTGTTTGATGTAAGGTTGTGTGTTTTCAATTCAAGTTTGCCAGGCGTTGCACCTGGCAAACTTTTTAGTTTGAGGTTTCCGAATTATTTTGGATAAAGCAGCTTCATCAATTGTTTGTCTTTTTTACTGATCTTGCGGTTTGTCGGTACTTCCCAGTTGCCGATGGTCAAATCGTTCGATACAGGATGGTGCATGATCGAACGCCTGTCGTAGTTCGTATAAATCGCATCCAGCGTATCGAAGGTCGCGAACAGGTTGCGGTCGACCTGTTCGTGAGTCAGCGGATTCATTTCCCGATTCCGGTAAAACTCGTAAACCTTGGGTTTGTCCCACGGAATATTGGCTTGAGGGTGCTGATGTTCATGCAGGGCGCCCAGTGCATGGCCGAACTCGTGGATCACGATGGTCTCGAAATCGGGATGCTCTGGTTTGACGCCCAGATTCATCGTTGGATGGTCGGGATGTATCAACAGGGCATCGGTACCCAGCATTGAACTGTTGTCATTGTTTCGGGTTGCGATGCGAATATCGCCTTTCAGATCTTCGACGAATTCGAATGTCAGGTTGATATAAGCCAGCCATTTACGAGCCGCGTTGATAATCCTTGTCTTATGATCGGCGTTGGGTGCGTCCATGAAAGCAATTTTCAATGTTCGGCCATTTGCCCAGAGTTTCGAATAGTTGACCACAGAGCGTTTGCGGCGAGAGCCTGCTGTGCTTTGGGTGCCGGCATTCGCCGGGTTCTCGTTGATGGCGGCGATGTAAGCCGCCTGGTTGTCAGGCCATTGAATCAGTTGGCAATCCAGAAGTTCTTTCATTATTTACTTCTTCCATGAAGTTGCAGATTGATTTTGGGTGATGCGCAGAATGACGCGACTCAAGACTAACGTCGGGCCAGCGTAAAGGTGGGGTAGAAAAAGCGGGGGAAGTGTTACGTCATGTTTGATCGCCCGTGCCGGATTGCCCGGCACGGGCGTGAGCGATTACTTATGGCGCAAGACGAAATCGCGAATGCGCTCGGCCGCTTCCACGCACTCCGCCAAGGGGGCTACCAGCGCCATGCGCACGCGCCCGGCGCCCGGATTGACGCCATCGACGTCCCGCGACAGATACGAACCCGGCACCACAGTCACGTGCTCTTCAGCAAACAGATCCCGGCAGAACGCGGCATCGTCACCTTGCACATTCGGCCACAGGTAGAAGCTGCCATCCGGACGCTGCACATCCATCACCGGGCTGAGGATCGCCAGCACGGCATCGAATTTTTCGCGGTACAGCGCACGGTTGGCGCGAACATGCACTTCGTCATTCCATGCGGCGACGCTGGCCAGTTGGGTTTGAACCGGCATCGCGCAGCCGTGGTAGGTGCGGTACAGCAGGAAGCCCTTGAGGATGTCGGCATCGCCGGCGACAAAACCGGAGCGCAGGCCCGGCAGGTTCGAGCGCTTGGACAGGCTGTGGAACACCACGCAACGCTTGAAGTCCTTGCGACCCAGATCGGCGCAGGCGCTGAGCAGGCCCGGCGGCGGGGTCTGTTCGTCGAAGTACAGCTCGCTGTAGCACTCGTCGGCGGCGATCACGAAGTCGTATTCGTCGGCCAGGGCAATGAGCTTTTTCAGCACGTCGACCGGAATCAGCGCGCCGGTCGGGTTGCCCGGCGAGCACAGGAACAGGATCTGGCAGCGCTTCCAGATGTCAGGCGATACCGCGTCGAAGTCCGGGTTGAAGCCGTTCTCGTCCAGGCATGGCAGGTAGTGCGGCTTGGCGCCGGCGAGAAACGCCGCGCCTTCGTAGATCTGATAGAACGGATTCGGGCTGACCACCAGCGCGTCGTCGCCACGATTGACCACGGTCTGGGTGAAAGCGAACAGCGCTTCACGGGTGCCGTTGACCGGCAGCACGTTGCGCGCCGGGTCGATCCAGCCGCTCGGCACGTTGAAACGACGTTCGCACCAAGCCGCGATGGCTTCGCGCAGGGCCGGGATGCCGAGGGTGGTCGGGTACACCGCCATCTGCTCCAAATTGTTCGCCAGCGCCTCGGCGACAAAGCTTGGCGAGCGATGCTTCGGTTCGCCAATGGACAGCGCGATCGGGCGCTTGTCCGGGTTTGGCGTGACGCTGCCGAGCAGGGCGCGGAGCTTTTCGAACGGGTAGGGCTGAAGCTGGGACAGAGCGTTGTTCATCGGTGCGGGATCTCGTGCAAAGCGGTTGAATCCGGGCGCGCAATCAAATGCTGATGCGCGACAGTTTGATATCGGGTTCCTGATTGACGCTCAGCTGTTCGACGATTGCATCCTGCAAACGGCTGCACAGCAGCGGGTCGGACAGCGGTTGATTGTGGGCGTCGGTGATGAAGAACACGTCTTCCACCCGCTCGCCCAGGGTGGCGATCTTGGCGTTCTGCAGCGACAGGTCGAATTCGAGGAAAATCCCGCCGACCCGTGCCAGCAGGCCCGGGCGATCGGGTGCCGTGAGTTCCAGCACCGTCACCGGGCGCTGGGCATCGTTGTGGATCGTCACCTGCGGGGCGAACGCGAAATGCTTGAGCTGGCGCGGCACTCGACGCTGAATGATCGTCGGGTAGTCGGCCGGGTTGCGCAGGGCTTCGGTCAGGCCGTCGCGAATCTGCTTGACCCGGACCGGATTGTCGCCGATCGAGTCGCCATCGGTGTCGAGCACGATGTAGGTGTCGAGGGTGAACTGGCTGCTGGACGTGATGACCCGGGCATCGTGAATGTTCAGGTTGAGCTGGTCCATCGCGGCCACGGTCACGGCGAAGAAGTCGTGCTGGTCCGGCGCATAGATGAAGATCTGCGTGCCACCCTCGAATTCGCGTTGGGTGGTTTCCTTGATCAGCACCAGCGGACCGCCGTCAGCCGGTTGCTGAAGGATGGCGTCGGTGTGCCAGGCCACATCGCCGGCGGTGTGACGCAGGAAGTAGTCGTCACCCAGTTGCGCCCACAATTGCTCGACGTCATCCGGATCGGTGCCGCCGCGTACCAGTATGTCCAGCGCTGCGCTCTGGGTCTGGCGGATCTGCTCTTCGCGATCCACCGGATTCTCCAGTCCACGGCGCAGGGCACGCTTGGTTTCGGTGTAGAGCTGGCGCAACAGGCTGGCACGCCACGAGTTCCAGAGGGTCGGGTTGGTCGCATTGATGTCGGCCACGGTCAGGACGTACAGGTAGTCGAGACGGGTTTCGTCACCAACCGCCAGCGCGAAGTCATGGATTACCTGCGGGTCGGACAAATCCTTGCGCTGGGCGGTGGTCGACATCACCAGGTGGTTCTGCACCAGCCACACGATCAGGCGGCTGTCCCACACCGGCAGTTGGTGGCGCTGGCAGAACGCCTCGGCATCCACTGCGCCAATTTCCGAGTGATCGCCATGCCGGCCCTTGCCGATGTCGTGATACAGGCCAGCCATATAAATGAGTTCAGGCTTCGGCAGTTTGGCCATGAGCTTGGCGGCCAGCGGGAATTTCTCCGACACCTGGGTGTACTGCAACTTGCGCAGGTGTTTGATCAGGTTAAGGGTGTGCGCATCGACCGTATAGATGTGGAACAGGTCATGCTGCATCTGCCCGACGATGAAGCCGAACTCCGGCAGATAGCGCCCGAGAATGCCGTAACGGTTCATCCGCCGCAGGTTGCGGTGGATGCCGATCTTGCACTTGAACAGCTCGATGAACAGGCTGGTGTTGCGGATGTCGTTGCGGAAGTTGTCGTCGATCAGGTGACGGTTTTCCCGCAGCAGACGAATGGTGTCGGCGCGTACGCCTTTGATTTCCGGCTGCTGGGCCATCAGCACGAAGATCTCGAGCATGGCGAACGGCGTGCGGCGGAACACGTTGTCGTTGCGTGCCTCGATGTAACCGTCGTGCAGCTGGAAGCGCGAGTTGATCGGCTGCGGCGGCGCTTCGTCTTCCGGGGCGAGGATGACTTCCTCGAAGTGCTGAATGATCAGGTCGCTGAGCTGGGCGATGCTCATCACCACCCGGAAATACTGCTGCATGAAGTTTTCGACGGCCTGTTTGGCGTCGTCGCCTTCAAACCCCAGCAGCCCGGCAATGGTGCGCTGGTGATCGAACAGCAGGCGGTCCTCGGAGCGACCGGCCAGCATGTGCAGGGCGTAACGCACCTTCCAGAGGAATTCCTGGGAGGACGCGAGCAAGGCGTTTTCACTCTCGACCAGAAAGCCTTCGCCGGCCAGGGCGCGCAGGTTCAGGGTGCCGTACTGACGACGGGCTACCCACAGAATTGTCTGAATATCCCGTAGTCCGCCGGGCGAGCCTTTGACGTTGGGTTCCAGGTTGTATTCGGTGTCGTTGTACTTGTGGTGGCGAGCCTTCTGCTCGGCGCGCTTGGCCAGAAAGAAATCCTTGCTTGGCCACATGTGCGCAGTGCTGGTGACATCGAGCATGCGCTGGCGCAGGCGCTCGGGGCCGCAGATGGTGCGGCTTTCCATCAGGTTGGTGACCACCGTCAGGTCGGCGCGGGCCTCTTCGGCGCATTCGTCGACCGAGCGAACGCTCTGACCGACTTCCAGGCCGATATCCCAGAGCAGCGTCAGAAAGCGCTCGATGGAATCGCGGAAGATTTCGTGATCGGCGCTGTCCAGCAGGATCAGCAGGTCGATGTCGGAGTAGGGGTGCAGCTCACCGCGACCGTAGCCGCCGACCGCGACCAGCGCGATGTCGGCGTCTTCGCTCCAGTCGAACTGGTCCCAGGCCTTTTGCAGGATGTTGTCGACGAACCACGCCCGGTCTTCGATCAGCCGGCGGATGTCGCGACCGGCCCGAAAGCGTGCATCGAGCACTTCGCGGGCCTGGCGGATCGCCTTCTTGAACGCCGCGATGGGACTCGCTTTCAGGGCCAGTTCAGCCTGGAACTGGCCGCGGTCAAAGAGTTCGGGATCCACCTGCGGCATCGATTGGCTTTCCTTCTATAGGCTGGGAACGGTGTCTGGGTCAGGCCGAGATGCGCGGGATGGTGTCGTCGCTGCGCAGGGTGAAGATCTCGTAGCCGGTGTCGGTGACAAGCAAAGTGTGTTCCCACTGTGCTGACAGCTTGCGATCCTTGGTGATCGCGGTCCAGCCGTCGCCCAGTACTTTGGTGTCGGCCTTGCCCTGGTTGATCATCGGTTCGATGGTAAAGGTCATGCCAGCCTTCAGTTCCATGCCGGTGCCGGCGCGACCGTAGTGCAGGATTTGCGGTTCTTCGTGGAATACCTTGCCGATGCCATGGCCGCAGAACTCGCGCACCACCGAGAAGCCGTTCTTTTCCGCGTGCTTCTGGATGATTTCGCCGATGTCACCGAGGCGGCAGCCGGGTTTGACGATTTCGATCGCCTTGTACATGCACTCCTGGGTGACCTGCGACAGGCGCTCGGCCCAGACCGGCACGGTGCCGACGTGGAACATGCGGCTGGTGTCGCCGTGGTAGCCGTCCTTGATCACGGTGACGTCGATGTTCAGGGTGTCGCCGTTTTTCAGCGGCTTGTCGTTCGGGATGCCGTGGCAGACCACATGGTTGATCGAGGTACAGATCGACTTCGGGTAGCCCTTGTAGTTGAGCGGGGCAGGGATGGCTTTCTGCACGTCGACGATATAGTCGTGGCAGATCTGGTTCAGCTCATCGGTGGTCACGCCCGGTTTTACGTGTTCGGCAATCATTTCCAGCACATCGGCGGCCAGTTTGCCGGCGACACGCATGCCAGCGATGTCCTCGGGAGTTTTGAGGGTGACGGTCATACAGACTCTCTCTGCGCTCGGCGGCGCTTGCTGATACGAACAGGGGCGCAGCTGTTGATTTGGCGGCCCCGAAAAATGCGATTCTAACAGACCAAAGGCGCAAATCCGCGCCTGCGTGCATCGCTTCACTCTATACAATACGGTGCATTGTCCCGATTCCAAGGGGCTGGCGCGCATGTCCCTGACGCGATTGCAGATTCCGGGTTCCGTTTGCGTCGTCCCTGTGGTATAAAATGCGCCGCTTTCCGGGGATAGCCCCGGGAGCATTAACCCACACACGTGTCGACACGATGGCCTGGGTGCCTTTGATCCTCGGATCAATGGTTGGTCATTGGGATACGTGGAGGCCCAACCCGACTTATCAAGGAACTATCATGTCCCAAGTCAACATGCGCGATATGCTGAAGGCCGGTGTGCACTTCGGTCACCAAACCCGTTACTGGAATCCGAAAATGGGCAAGTACATTTTCGGCGCGCGTAACAAGATTCACATCATCAACCTTGAAAAAACCCTGCCAATGTTCAACGAAGCTCTGACTTTCGTAGAGCGTCTGGCCCAGGGCAAAAACAAGATTCTGTTCGTCGGCACCAAGCGTTCCGCTGGCAAGATCGTTGCTGAAGAAGCAGCACGTTGCGGTTCGCCGTACGTCGATCACCGCTGGTTGGGCGGCATGCTGACCAACTTCAAGACCATCCGTGCTTCCATCAAGCGTCTGCGTGACCTTGAAGTACAAGCCGAAGACGGTACTTTCGCCAAGCTGACCAAGAAAGAAGCGCTGATGCGCACTCGCGATCTTGAGAAGCTGGATCGCTCCCTGGGCGGCATCAAGGACATGGGCGGTCTGCCAGACGCACTGTTCGTGATCGACGTTGACCACGAGCGCATCGCGATCACCGAAGCCAACAAGCTGGGCATCCCGGTCATCGGCGTTGTCGATACCAACAGCAGCCCGGAAGGCGTTGATTACATCATCCCAGGCAACGATGACGCAATCCGCGCTATCCAGCTGTACATGGGTTCGATGGCTGACGCAGTGATCCGCGGTCGCAACAACGTTGCTGGCGGTACTGTAGAATTCGCAGCTGAAGAAACTCAGGCTGCAGCTGAGTAATTGACGCCCTGGCGTTGACTCAGTAAGCAAAAAGGGGGCTTGGCCCCCTTTTTGCCACCTTGAAAACCATTTGTCGGCAGCGCAGCTACAGCATCTGTAACGTGCAGCGGCTACAAGGTGGCTCGGGAAGAATTGAACGCCCGTTCGATCGGGTGGAATGGTTGAAAACCTATCCAAGAGGAATTTTAAAATGGCAGCAATTACTGCAGCGTTGGTCAAAGAACTGCGCGAGCGTACCGGCGAAGGCATGATGGATTGCAAGAAAGCCCTGGAAAAGGCTGGCGGCGACATCGAAAAAGCCATTGATGACATGCGTGCTTCGGGCGCCATCAAGGCTGCCAAGAAAGCTGGCAACGTTGCCGCTGAAGGCGCTATCGCCATCAAGGACGACGGCAAGGCTGCCGTTCTGATCGAAGTCAACTCGCAGACCGACTTCCTGGCTCTGCAAGACGACTTCAAAAACTTCGTTGCTGCCAGCGTTGACAAAGCATTCGCTGACAAGCTGACCGACGCAGCTCCGCTGATCGCTGCTCAAGAAGCCGCTCGCGAAGCACTGGTTGCCAAAGTAGGCGAGAACGTCAACATCCGTCGCCTGGTGCGCGTAGAAGGCGACGTAGTCGGCACCTACCTGCACGGCAACAAGATCGGTGTTGCTGTTGTCCTGAAAGGTGGCGACGTCGAGCTGGCCAAAGACATCGCAATGCACGTTGCTGCAAGCAACCCTGAGTTCCTGCTGCCTTCGCAAGTCTCCGACGAAGCGATCGAGCGTGAAAAGGCTGTGTTCCTGCAGCTGAACGAAGAAAAAATCAAAGGCAAGCCAGAAAACATTGTTGAGAACATGGTCAAGGGCCGTATCAGCAAGTTCCTGGCAGAAGCGAGCCTGGTTGAGCAGGCGTTCGTCAAGAACCCTGAAATCAAGGTTGGCGAGCTGGCCAAGAAAGGCGGCGCTGAAATCGTTTCCTTCACCTACTTCAAAGTAGGCGAAGGCATCGAGAAGCCGGTCGACAACTTCGCTGAAGAAGTTGCTGCTCAGCTGGCTGCCGCCAAGCAATAAGACGGTTTTTCAACTGTCGCCCGAAAGAGGCTGCCCGCTCACGCGCGCAGCCTCTTTTCAGATAGGGTTACCAATTTTTAATTGGTTTCCCCTTGGAACTGACTTACAAAGCCATGTTCCGATGGCGCTGAAGCAGCGCCAAGCTAGAGTGAACGCCAGCTGTAAACAGCTCGCAAAGAATTTTTAAAATACGCCGCAGGAGAGATTCGCAATGGCTCAGCAGGGCAGTGGTTATCAGGCTCGCTATAAACGCATTCTACTCAAGCTTAGCGGCGAGGCCCTGATGGGCTCGGAAGAGTTCGGGATCGATCCGAAAGTGCTGGATCGCATGGCGCTGGAAGTCGGCCAACTGGTCGGTATCGGCGTTCAGGTCGGTCTGGTGATCGGTGGTGGCAACCTGTTCCGCGGTGAAGCGCTGAGCAAGGCCGGCATGGATCGGGTCACGGGCGACCACATGGGCATGCTGGCCACTGTGATGAACGCCCTGGCCATGCGCGACGCGCTGGAACGTGCCAATATCTCGGCGATCGTGATGTCGGCCATCTCGATGGTTGGTGTGACCGATCACTATGACCGTCGCAAGGCCATGCGTCATCTGAACTCCAAGGACGTGGTGATTTTCGCGGCCGGTACCGGCAATCCGTTCTTTACCACGGATTCGGCAGCCTGCCTGCGCGCCATTGAAATCGACGCGGACGTCGTGCTCAAGGCGACCAAGGTTGATGGCGTCTACACCGCTGACCCGTTCAAAGACCCGCATGCCGAGAAGTTCGATCATCTGACCTACGATGAAGTACTGGATCGCAAGCTGGGTGTAATGGATCTGACGGCTATCTGCCTGTGCCGCGATCACAAGATGCCGCTGCGCGTATTTAACATGAACAAGCCGGGCGCCCTGCTGAACATCGTGCATGGTGGCGCTGAAGGCACTCTGATCGAGGAAGTCCAACAATGATCAACGAAATCAAGAAAGACGCTAAAGAGCGCATGACGAAGTCCGTTGAGTCCCTGGCTCACAACTTCGGTCGTATCCGCACCGGTCAGGCGCACCCAAGCATCCTGGAGGGTGTGATGGTGCCTTACTACGGCGCTGACACCCCGATCAAGCAAGTGGCCAACATCACCGTCAAGGACGCTCGTACCCTGCAAGTCGTTGCGTTCGAGCGCAACATGCTGGGCGCCGTCGACAAGGCTATCGGCAGTGCAGGTCTGAATCTGAACCCGACCAACCTGGGTGAGCTGCTGCTGATCAGCATGCCGGCCCTGACCGAAGAAACCCGTCGCGGTTTCACCAAGCAGGCGCGTGACGTGGCAGAAGACGCCCGTGTTGCCGTGCGCAACATCCGTCGCGATGCGAACAGCTCCCTGAAGGATCTGGTCAAGGAAAAGGAAATCAGCGAAGACGAAGAGCGTCGCGCCGCAGGCGAGATCGACGATCTGACCAAGAAGTTCGTGGCTGAAATCGACGCCAAGCTGGCCGAGAAAGAAAAAGACCTGATGGCCGTATAAGGGTCGAGTTTTAAATGGACAAGACCAAGCAGACTGCGCCGTCCACGGTGCCGCGCCATGTCGCGATCATCATGGATGGCAATAATCGCTGGGCGAAAAAACGCTTTATGCCGGGTGTCGCCGGGCATAAGGCTGGCGTGGATGCTGTGCGGGCGGTGATCGAGGTGTGTGCCGAGGCCAAGGTCGAAGTGCTCACCCTGTTCGCCTTTTCCAGTGAAAACTGGCAGCGTCCGGCTGACGAGGTCAGCGCCTTGATGGACCTGTTCTTCAAGGCGCTGCGTCGTGAAGCCAAGCGCCTGAACGACAACAACATCAGTCTGCGCATCATCGGCGACCGTACGCGGTTTCATCCCGAGCTTCAGGCAGCCATGCGTGAAGCAGAAGCGATGACCGCTGGTGCCAACCGCTTCATTCTGCAGATCGCCGCCAATTACGGCGGTCAGTGGGACATTGCGCAAGCGGCGCAGCGTCTGGCGCGTGAAGTTCAGGCGGGTCATCTGCGACCGGAAGACATCACGCCGGATCTGCTGCAGACCTGTCTGGTCACTGGTGATCTGCCGTTGCCCGACCTGTGCATCCGCACCGGCGGCGAGCATCGCATCAGCAACTTCCTCTTGTGGCAGTTGGCTTACGCCGAGTTGTACTTCTCCGACCTGTTCTGGCCGGACTTCAAACACGAAGCCATGCGCAATGCGCTGGCCGATTTCGCTTTGCGCCAGCGTCGCTTCGGTAAAACGAGCGAGCAGGTCGAAGCTGGAGCCCGGGTTTAATGCTTAAACAACGCATCATCACTGCACTGATTCTGTTGCCGATCGCTCTGGGCGGATTTTTCCTGCTCGAGGGTTCCGGTTTTGCCCTGTTCATCGGTCTGGTCGTGAGTCTGGGTGCCTGGGAGTGGGCGCGTCTGGCCGGTTTCACCGCGCAGGCATTTCGTGTCGGCTACGCGGCGGTCGTCGCGCTGATGCTGTTTGTCATGTATATCTTTCCGGGGCTGGCGCCTTGGGTGCTGGGTGCTTCGGTAATCTGGTGGGCATTGGCGACCTGGCTGGTGCTGACGTACCCGCGTTCCAGCGAGCGCTGGTCCAGTGCCGCCAGCAAACTGGTGATTGGTTTGCTGATTCTGTTGCCCGCCTGGCAGGGGCTGGTGCTGATCAAGCAGTACCCGCTCGGTAACTGGTTGATCATGGCGGTGATGGTGCTGGTCTGGGGGGCTGATATCGGGGCGTACTTCTCCGGTCGTGCATTCGGCAAGCGCAAGCTGGCGCCGCAAGTCAGTCCCGGCAAAAGTTGGGAAGGCGTGTATGGCGGTCTGGCGCTGAGCCTGGTCATCACCACGCTGGTCGCACTGTTCCGTGACTGGACGGTGGCGCAACTGTTCAAGGGGTTGATCGGTGCAGCGGTGATTGTCTTCATCTCTGTGGTGGGTGATCTGACCGAAAGCATGTTCAAGCGCCAGTCCGGCATCAAGGACAGCAGTAATCTGCTGCCGGGGCATGGTGGCGTGCTGGATCGCATCGACAGTCTGACGGCGGCGATCCCGGTCTTTGCGGTGCTGTTGTGGATGGCGGCATCGTGAGTCGCCCACAGCAGATTACCGTCCTGGGCGCGACCGGATCGATCGGTCTGAGTACGCTGGACGTTATCGCCCGGCATCCGGATCGTTATCAGGCTTTCGCCCTGAGCGGTTTTACCCGTCTGAGCGAACTGTTTGCCCTGTGTGTCCGTCATCTTCCTGAATATGCGGTAGTGCCGGAGGCCGGTGCTGCTCGCAACCTGCAGGACGATTTACGAGCCGCTGGCCTGTCGACGCAGGTGCTGGTTGGCGAGGAAGGCTTGTGTCAGGTCGCTGCTGCGCCTGAGGTGGATGCCGTCATGGCGGCCATTGTCGGCGCGGCGGGTTTGCGCCCGACTCTGGCGGCTGTCGAGGCGGGCAAGAAGATTCTTCTGGCCAACAAGGAAGCGCTGGTCATGTCCGGCGCCTTGTTCATGCAGGCGGTGCGCAAGAGCGGTTCGGTCCTGTTGCCGATCGACAGCGAGCACAACGCGATTTTCCAGTGTATGCCGCAGGACTTTGCTCGCGGGTTGAGCAATGTCGGGGTCCGTCGGATTTTGCTGACGGCCTCCGGTGGCCCTTTCCGGCAGACGCCAATGGCCGAACTGGCGCATGTTTCACCGGACCAGGCCTGTGCCCACCCGAACTGGTCGATGGGCCGCAAGATCTCCGTGGATTCGGCCAGCATGATGAACAAAGGGCTCGAATTGATCGAAGCCTGCTGGTTGTTCGATGCCAAGCCTTCGCAAGTCGAAGTGGTGATTCATCCACAAAGCGTGATTCATTCGCTGGTCGATTATGTGGACGGTTCGGTGCTGGCGCAGTTGGGCAATCCCGACATGCGCACGCCGATTGCCAATGCCCTGGCCTGGCCTGAGCGCATTGACTCGGGCGTGGCGCCGCTGGATCTATTCGCTGTAGCACGCCTGGATTTCGAAGCGCCCGACGAAGAGCGCTTCCCGTGCCTTCGGCTTGCGCGGCAGGCGGCCGAGGCGGGAAACAGCGCCCCGGCCATGCTCAATGCGGCGAATGAAGTGGCGGTGGCCGCGTTTCTCGACGGACGGGTTCGCTACCTGGAAATCGCGAGTATCATCGAGGAAGTCTTGAATCTCGAGCCTGTGGTGGCCCTGGACAATCTCGATGCGGTATTCGCCGCTGACGCGACTGCCCGGACATTGGCCGGGCAGTGGTTGAGTCGTCACGGCCGATAGGTCTTGCAATACATGGCTTCACGCGGCACTGGACAGGATTGCGGAGAAAGTAGATGAGCGCGCTCTATATGATTGCCGGCACCCTGATCGCTCTGGGTGTGCTGGTCACCTTTCACGAATTCGGCCATTTCTGGGTCGCGCGTCGCTGTGGCGTCAAGGTTCTGCGTTTCTCCGTGGGCTTCGGCATGCCGCTGCTGCGCTGGCATGACAAGCAGGGCACCGAGTTCGTGGTCGCGGCCATTCCGCTGGGTGGCTACGTCAAAATGCTTGATGAGCGCGAAGGCGAAGTACCGGCCGATCAGCTTCATCAGTCATTCAATCGCAAGTCCGTACGTCAGCGTATCGCCATCGTCGCGGCCGGCCCTGTGGCCAACTTCCTGCTTGCGCTGGTGTTCTTCTGGGTGCTGGCGATGCTCGGCAGCGAACAGATTCGCCCGGTCATCGGTTCGGTGGAGTCCGGCAGCATCGCCGCTACGGCTGGGCTGAGCGCCGGTCAGGAAATCGTCGCGATCGACGGCGAGCCGACCTCGGGCTGGGCGGCGGTCAACCTGCAGTTGGTGCGACGTCTCGGGGAAAGCGGTTCCTTGCAGGTACTGGTGCGCGAGCAGGGCTCTACGGCTGATTCGCCTCGTGAACTGGCACTCGATAAATGGCTCAAGGGGGCTGACGAGCCGGATCCGATTCGCTCTCTCGGCATTCGCCCTTGGCGCCCGGCATTGCCGCCGGTGCTGGCCGAACTTGATCCCAAAGGTCCGGCCCAGGCAGCCGGGCTGAAAACCGGCGATCGTCTGCTGACACTGGATGGCAAGGCGCTGGATGACTGGCAGCAGGTGGTCGACACCGTTCGTACGCGTCCTGATACCAAAATCGTGCTGCGCGTCGAGCGCGACGGTGTTCAAATCGACGTCCCTGTGACATTGGCTGCACGTGGCGAGAAGAAGTCGCCAAGCGGTTACCTGGGGGCGGGCGTCAAGGCTGTCGACTGGCCACCGGAAATGATCCGCGAGGTCAGCTACGGTCCTTTGGCGGCGATTGGCGAGGGTGCCCGTCGTACCTGGACCATGAGCGTCCTGACGCTGGATTCACTGAAGAAAATGCTCTTCGGCGAGCTCTCGGTAAAAAACTTGAGTGGACCGATAACCATTGCTAAAGTGGCGGGCGCTTCTGCCCAGTCGGGCGTCGCTGATTTCCTGAATTTCCTTGCTTATCTGAGTATTAGCCTGGGGGTTCTGAATTTGCTGCCCATTCCTGTACTGGATGGGGGGCATTTGTTGTTTTATCTGATCGAGTGGGCGCGTGGTCGTCCCTTGTCGGATCGGGTGCAAGGTTGGGGGATACAGATCGGTATCAGTTTGGTGGTCGGGGTGATGTTGCTTGCTCTGGTCAACGATCTGGGTCGTCTGTAACGCTTCGCTGAATTGCGAATCTGCCGCATTTTGCGGCAGTTTGTTTATTGCCAGTTGGAATAAGAAAGGACTTCATGAAACGTCTGCTGCTAACTGCGGTTCTCACCGTATTGATGATCGCCGAAGTTCACGCCGAGTCCTTCACTATCTCTGATATTCGCGTCAATGGCCTCCAGCGGGTCTCCGCGGGTAGCGTCTTTGGTGCCTTGCCGTTGAACGTCGGCGAGCAGGCGGATGATCGTCGCCTGGTGGAATCCACTCGTGCGTTGTTCAAAACCGGTTTCTTTCAAGATATCCAGCTGGGCCGCGAAGGCAACGTTCTGGTGATCACTGTCGTCGAACGTCCCTCGGTCGCCAGCATCGAGATCGAAGGCAACAAGGCGATCTCTACCGAAGACCTGATGAAAGGCCTCAAGCAATCCGGTCTGGCCGAAGGCGAGATCTTCCAGCGCGCGACCCTTGAAGGCGTGCGTAACGAGCTGCAACGTCAGTACGTTGCACAAGGTCGTTACTCGGCTACCGTCGATACCGAAGTGGTCTCGCAGCCGCGCAACCGTGTCGGCCTGAAAGTGAAGATCAACGAAGGCACCGTCGCTGCCATTCAGCATATCAACGTGGTGGGCAACACGGTTTTCCCCGAGGAAGACCTGACCGACCTGTTCGAACTGAAAACCACCAACTGGCTGTCGTTCTTCAAGAACGACGACAAGTACGCCCGTGAAAAACTGTCCGGTGACCTGGAGCGTCTGCGTTCCTACTACCTGGACCGCGGCTATATCAACATGGATATTGCTTCGACCCAGGTGTCCATCACCCCGGACAAGAAGCACGTCTACATCACTGTCAACGTCAACGAAGGCGAGAAGTACACCGTTCGTGACGTCAAGCTCAGCGGTGACCTGAAGGTTCCTGAAGATCAGGTCAAGTCCCTGTTGCTGGTGCAGAAAGGCCAGGTGTTCTCGCGCAAGCTGATGACCACCACTTCCGAACTGATCACCCGGCGTCTGGGTAACGAGGGTTACACCTTCGCCAACGTTAACGGCGTGCCACAACCGCATGACGAAGATCACACCGTCGATATCCTGTTTGCCGTCGATCCGGGCAAGCGTGCCTACGTCAACCGCATCAACTTCCGTGGCAACACCAAGTCCGAGGACGAAGTGCTGCGCCGTGAAATGCGTCAGATGGAAGGTGGCTGGGCTTCTACTTACCTGATCGATCAGTCCAAGACCCGTCTGGAGCGTCTGGGCTTCTTTAAAGAGGTCAACGTCGAAACCCCGGCCGTGCCAGGTGTCGACGACCAGGTTGACGTGAACTACAGCGTGGAAGAGCAGGCCTCCGGTTCGATCACCGCCAGCGTCGGTTTCGCCCAAAGTGCCGGTCTGATCCTCGGTGGTTCGATCACCCAGAACAACTTCCTCGGTACCGGTAACCGCGTCAGCGTCGGCCTGACCCGCAGCGAATACCAGAGCCGCTACAACTTTGGCTACGTTGACCCCTACTGGACCGCCGATGGCGTGAGCCTGGGTTACAACGCGTTCTACCGCACCACCGACTACAAAGACCTTGACGTCGACGTAGCTAGCTACGCGGTAGACAGCCTGGGCGCCGGCGTGAACGTGGGCTACCCGATCAGCGAGACTTCGCGTCTGACCTTTGGTCTGTCCGCTCAACAGGACAAGATCAAGACCGGTCAATACACCGTTGACGAGATTTTCGACTTCGTTAAGCGTGAAGGCGACAACTACCTGAACTTCAAGGCTTCGGCCGGCTGGTCCGAATCCACCCTGAACAAGGGTGTATTGCCAACCCGTGGTCGTTCCCAGAGCCTGACCCTGGAAACCACGATTCCAGGCAGCGACCTGTCGTTCTTCAAGCTCGATTACCGTGGCCAGTTGTTCCAGCCACTGAGCGAAAACTACACCATGCGCCTGCACACCGAGCTGGGTTATGGCGACGGTTACGGTTCGACCGATGGCTTGCCGTTCTATGAAAACTACTATGCTGGTGGTTTCAACTCGGTACGTGGCTTCAAGGACAGCACCCTGGGTCCGCGCAGTACCCCTAGCCGTGGTGCGGATGTGACCGGTAACGCTGGTACGTTGCGTGACCCGGATCAGGATCCGCTGCCGTTCGGTGGTAACGTGTTGATCCAGGGTGGTGTCGAGGTGTTGTTCCCGCTGCCATTCGTCAAGGATCAGCGTTCCCTGCGTACTTCGGTATTCTGGGATGTGGGTAACGTATTCGACTCCAAGTGCGAGAAGACCACCAACGCGACTGTCGGCTCGACTTCTGCCACCCAATGCAACGACATCAGCCTCAGCAACATGGCCAGCTCCGTCGGTGTCGGTGTGACCTGGGTCACTGCGCTGGGCCCGCTGAGCTTTGCACTGGCGATGCCGATCAAGAAACCGGATGACGCTGAAACTCAAGTGTTCCAATTCTCCCTCGGCCAGACGTTCTAAGCGTCTGACCCAAGACAACGACAATGGATTTTGTAGGAGT
Source organism: Pseudomonas sp. B7 (assembly GCF_016735645.1). NCBI lineage: Bacteria > Pseudomonadati > Pseudomonadota > Gammaproteobacteria > Pseudomonadales > Pseudomonadaceae > Pseudomonas > Pseudomonas sp. B7. Next base: position 345,729 of record NZ_JAERRE010000002.1, on the reverse strand, counting down.
GCATCGTGCGTAAGTTGACTCAATTGGTTCTCCTGGCCTCCGTACTGGTGGCAGGCCCGGCATTTGCCGACATGAAAATTGCCGTTCTGAACTATCAGATGGCGCTGCTGGAATCCGACGCGGCCAAGAAGTACGCCGTGGATGCCGAGAAGAAATTCGGTCCGCAACTGACCAAGCTCAAGACCCTGGAAAGCAGCGCCAAGGGCATTCAGGATCGTCTGATGGCCGGTGGCGACAAGATGCAGCAAGGCGAGCGCGAGCGTCTGGAGCTTGAGTTCAAGCAAAAGGCTCGTGACTTCCAGTTCCAGTCCAAGGAACTGAACGAAGCCAAGGCCGTTGCCGACCGCGAAATGCTCAAGCAACTGAAGCCGAAACTGGATAGCGCAGTGGAAGAAGTCATCAAGAAAGGTGGTTTTGACCTGGTGTTCGAGCGTGGCGCAGTGATCGATGTCAAACCTCAGTACGACATCACGCGCCAGGTTATCGAGCGCATGAATCAGCTGAAGTAACCCATGACCGTGACTATCAAGCTCGGCCAGTTGGCCGAGTTCCTCGGCGCCACCCTGAGTGGCGACCCCGAGAAGCAAATCACTGGGCTAGCCACCTTGCAGGAGGCTGGCCCAGCTCAGTTGAGCTTTCTGGCAAACCCCCAATACCGTAAATACCTGGCTGGCACGCAAGCCGCAGCCCTGTTGCTCAAGGCTGCCGACGCGGAAGGTTATGCCGGTAATGCGCTGGTGGTGCCGGATCCTTATCTGGCTTACGCACGCATTTCCCATCTATTCGATCCGAAGCCCAAGGCCACTGCCGGCATTCATCCGACGGCGGTGATTGCCGAGGATGCCGTGGTCGATCCGAGCGCCAGTGTCGGTCCCTTCGTTGTGATCGAAGCCGGTGCTCGAATCGGCGCAGATGTGACACTCGGCGCGCATTGCGTTGTCGGAGCCCGCAGCGAAATCGGCGAGGGCGGCTGGCTGGCCCCGCGAGTCACGCTGTATCACGATGTGCGGATCGGCAAGCGGGTGGTGATCCAGTCCGGCGCCGTGCTCGGCGGTGAAGGCTTCGGTTTTGCCAACGAGAAGGGTGTTTGGCAGAAGATCGCCCAGATCGGCGGCGTGACCATCGGTGACGATGTGGAGATTGGCGTGAACACTGCCATCGACCGCGGTGCGCTGGCCGATACCGTGATCGGCAATGGTGTGAAGCTCGACAACCAGATTCAGATCGCCCACAACGTGCAGGTCGGTGACCACACCGCCATGGCCGCGTGCGTGGGGATTTCCGGCAGCACCAAAATCGGCAAGCACTGCATGCTCGCCGGGGGTGTTGGCCTGGTAGGGCACATCGATATTTGCGACAACGTATTCCTGACCGGGATGACCATGGTGACCCACTCGATTACCGAGCCGGGTGCCTATTCTTCCGGCACAGCTATGCAACCTGCGGCCGAATGGCGCAAAAGCGCGGCCCGTATTCGTCAGCTCGATGACATCGCGCGACGTTTGAAACAGCTGGAAAAGCGGTCCGGGGAAGTGACCCCCGACGGTAATGCTTCATCTGAAGGCTGATACCATTTCCATATCAAGTGTGCACAGCCTCTGGACTGCCTCCTTGATTTGCTAGAGGAGTGCGCGTCAGTCGCGCTCCCAATCTTTACATAGGCTTCCCCCCGAAATGATGGACATCAACGAGATTCGCGAATACCTGCCTCACCGTTACCCGTTCCTGCTGGTGGATCGGGTAGTGGAGCTGGATACGGAAGGCAAGCGCATTCGCGCCTACAAGAATGTCAGCATCAACGAGCCGTTCTTCAACGGTCACTTCCCGGCGCACCCGATCATGCCGGGCGTGCTGATCATCGAAGCCATGGCTCAGGCTGCCGGGATCCTCGGTTTCAAGATGCTTGACGTGAAACCGGCCGACGGCACCCTTTATTACTTCGTTGGCTCCGACAAACTGCGTTTCCGCCAGCCAGTGCTGCCGGGCGATCAGTTGATCCTCGAAGCCAAGTTCATCAGTTGCAAGCGTCAGATCTGGAAGTTCGAATGCCAGGCTTCGGTCGATGGCAAACCGGTCTGCTCGGCTGAAATCATCTGTGCGGAACGCAAGCTATGAGTTTGATTGACCCTCGCGCAATCATCGATCCATCGGCCGTCCTGGCCGATGGCGTCGAGGTCGGCCCGTGGTCGATCATCGGTGCAGGTGTGGAAATCGGCGAGGGAACGGTCATCGGGCCACACGTGATCCTCAAAGGTCCGACCCGTATCGGCAAGCACAACCGCATCTACCAGTTTTCCTCGGTAGGCGAAGACACGCCGGACCTGAAATACAAGGGCGAAGAAACCCGCCTGGTGATCGGTGACCACAACGTCATCCGCGAAGGCGTGACGATTCATCGTGGCACCGTTCAGGATCGTTCCGAAACGACCCTGGGTGATCACAACCTGATCATGGCCTATGCCCACATCGGACATGACAGCGTCATCGGCAACCACTGCATCCTGGTCAACAACACCGCGCTGGCCGGCCATGTGCACGTTGATGACTGGGCAATCCTGTCCGGTTTCACCCTGGTGCATCAGTATTGCCACATCGGCGCCCACAGCTTTTCCGGCATGGGCACGGCGATCGGCAAGGACGTTCCGGCGTTCGTCACCGTATTCGGCAACCCGGCCGAAGCGCGCAGCATGAACTTCGAAGGCATGCGTCGTCGTGGTTTCAGCGAAGACGCCATTCACGCCCTGCGCCGTGCGTACAAAACGGTGTATCGCCAGGGCCTGACCGTCGAGCAGGCGCTGGCCGAGCTGGCCGAGCCGTCTGCACAGTTCCCGGAAGTCGCGATGTTCCGTGACTCCATCCAGTCGTCGACCCGCGGCATCACCCGCTGACCATGGCCAATCTGCGTATTGCGCTGGTGGCGGGTGAGGCTTCCGGTGACATTCTGGGCGCCGGTCTCATGCGCGCCCTCAAGGCACAGCACCCTGCGGTGGAGTTCATCGGTGTCGGCGGTCCGCTGATGCAGGCCGAAGGCCTGAACTCCTATTTTCCGATGGAACGTCTGTCGGTCATGGGGCTGGTGGAAGTCCTGGGGCGGTTGCGTGAACTGCTCAAGCGCCGCAAGGACCTCATCGCCACGCTTATCGCTGAAAAACCGGATGTATTCATCGGTATCGACGCACCGGACTTCAACCTCAATATCGAACTCAAGCTGCGTCAGGCCGGAATCAAGACCGTGCACTACGTCAGCCCTTCGGTATGGGCGTGGCGTCAGAAGCGGGTGCTGAAGATCCGCGAAGGCTGCGACCTGATGCTCACGCTGCTGCCGTTCGAAGCCAGATTCTATGAAGAGAAAGGCGTCCCGGTGCGGTTCGTCGGCCATACGCTGGCCGACACCATTCCGCTGGAGGCCGATCGCGCCGCTGCGCGTGCCGAACTCGGTCTGCCGGACGGTCCGCTGGTGGCATTGATGCCCGGAAGTCGGGGTGGCGAAGTCAGTCGTCTGGGGGCGCTGTTTCTTGATACCGCCCAACGTCTGCGTGCCATGCGCCCGGGTGTGCGTTTCGTCATCCCTTGCGCCAATCCCGAGCGTCGTGCCCAGCTCGAAGAGCTGTTGGCTGGCCGCGACCTGCCGGTGACTCTGCTCGATGGCAAATCCCACCTGGCTCTGGCAGCGTGCAACGCGGTTCTCATCGCGTCGGGCACGGCAACCCTGGAAGCGCTGCTGTACAAGCGTCCGATGATCGTGGCCTACCGTCTTGCGCCGCTGACGTTCTGGATTCTCAAGCGCATGGTCAAGAGCCCGTACGTGTCCCTGCCGAACCTGCTGGCCCAGCGATTGCTGGTCCCGGAATTGTTGCAGGATGATGCGACTGTCGAGGCGCTTGCCCAGACCCTGTCGCCGTTGATCGACGGTGGCGAAGAGCAGACCCGCGGCTTCGACGAGATCCATCGCACCCTGCGCCTGGACGCTTCCAATCAGGCGGCTGATGCCGTTCTCAACCTGATCGGGCAAACACGATGAGCAAGACAAGCATGCAGATAGGGCTGGATTTTACCCTGGTCGCCGAAGTCGAAGAACTGGTGGCCGGTGTCGATGAAGTCGGTCGTGGCCCGCTGTGCGGCGCGGTCGTCACGGCCGCGGTTATCCTCGATCCGAACCGGCCGATTCTCGGCCTCAACGACTCGAAGAAACTCACCGAAGCCAAGCGCGAAAAGCTCTACGATGAAATCTGCGAGAAGGCGCTCAGCTGGTGCATCGCCCGTGCCGAGGTCGAAGAAATCGACGAGCTGAACATCCTTCACGCCACCATGCTGGCGATGCAGCGCGCTGTCGCTGGCCTGCACATCCAGCCGAAACTGGCGATGATCGACGGCAACCGTTGCCCGAAACTGCCGATGCGTTCCGAAGCGGTGGTCAAGGGCGACAGCAAGGTTCCGGCCATCGCCGCGGCCTCGATTCTGGCCAAGGTCAGCCGCGACCGCGAGATGGCGGCGTTCGAGTTGATTTACCCGGGTTACGGCATCGGTGGCCACAAAGGCTACCCGACGCCCGTTCATCTGGAAGCGCTGGTGCGCCTGGGGCCGACGCCGATTCACCGGCGTTCTTTTGCCCCGGTTCGTCAGGCTTATGAAGCGCTGGAAGGTCTCGTGCAGGTTTAGCGGCGAGGCTGATGTTTTGTTCGGGGCCCGGTACAATCCGGGCCTTGTTGTCTCTATGTAACTGGACAGGATCACTATGCCGGCTTCATTCGTTCATCTACGCCTGCACACTGAATACTCCCTGGTCGACGGGCTGGTGCGGATCAAGCCGTTGGTCAAGGCCCTGACCGGCATGGGCATGCCGGCCGTTGCGGTGACCGACCAGAACAACATGTGTTCGCTGGTCAAATTCTATAAAAACACCATGGGCGCCGGGATCAAGCCGATCTGCGGCGCCGACCTGTGGCTGTCGAACAAGGACCCGGATGGGCCGCTAAGCCGGATCAGCCTGCTGGTCATGAATGCCCAGGGCTATCGCAACCTGACCGAGCTGATTTCCCGTGGCTTCATCGACGGTCAGCGTAACGGCATGGTCATCATCGAGCGCGAGTGGGTCGCCGAGGCCAACGAAGGCCTGATCATGCTGTCCGCCGCGAAAGAAGGCGAGATCGGCATGGCCATGATCGGCGGCAACCCCGCCGAAGCCGAGGCGCTGGCCCGCGAATGGATGGCGGTGTTCCCGGATCGTTTCTATCTGGAAGTTCAGCGTACCAACCGTCCGAACGACGAAGAACAGTTGCACGGTGCCGTGGCCCTGGCCGACAAGCTCGGCGCGCCGTTGGTAGCTACAAACGACGTACGCTTCATCAAGCAGGAAGACTTCGCCGCTCACGAAACCCGCGTCTGCATCGGTGAGGGCCGGGCCCTCGACGATCCGCGGCGTTCGAAGAACTACAGTGATCAGCAGTACCTGAAAAGCGCCGAAGAAATGGCCGAGCTGTTCAGCGACCTGCCGGATGCGATCGAGAACACCGTCGAGATCGCCAAGCGCTGCAACATCGACGTGAAGCTGGGCAAGCACTTCCTGCCCGACTATCCAATTCCCGATGGCATGACCATCGACGAGTATTTCCGCAAGGTCTCTTTCGATGGCCTGGAAGAACGCCTCAGCGTGCTGCTGCCCAAGGACACCACCGAGGACTACGAGGCCAAGCGTCAGGTCTACGTCGACCGGCTGAATTTCGAGCTGGATATCATCATCCAGATGGGGTTCCCCGGTTACTTCCTGATCGTGATGGACTTTATCCAGTGGGCCAAGAACAACGGCGTGCCGGTGGGCCCAGGCCGGGGGTCGGGTGCCGGATCGCTGGTGGCCTATGTGCAAAAGATCACCGACCTCGACCCGCTGGAATATGACCTGCTGTTCGAACGTTTCCTCAACCCGGAACGGGTATCGATGCCCGACTTCGACGTCGACTTCTGCATGGATGGTCGCGACCGGGTGATCGATTACGTGGCCGAAAAATACGGCCGCAATGCGGTGAGCCAGATCATCACCTTCGGTTCCATGGCGGCGAAGGCTGTGGTGCGGGACGTGGCGCGGGCCCAGGGCAAGTCGTTCGGCCTGGCGGATCGCCTGTCGAAGATGATTCCGTTCGAAGTCGGCATGACCCTTGAAAAAGCCTACGAGCAGGAAGAAATCCTGCGCGACTTCATCAAGGTCGATGAGGAAGCGGCGGAAATCTGGGAGATGGCGCGCAAGCTCGAAGGCGTGGTGCGTAACGTCGGTAAACACGCCGGTGGTGTGGTGATCGCGCCGACCAAACTGACCGACTTCTCGCCGATTTACTGCGACGAGGCCGGCGACGGTCTGGTGACCCAGTTCGACAAGGACGACGTCGAGGCGGCCGGTCTGGTGAAGTTCGACTTCCTCGGCCTGCGGACCCTGACGATCATCGACTGGGCGCTGAAGACCATCAACCGCGACCGCGCCAAGGTCAACGAGCCGCCGCTGGACATCGCGTTCATCCCGCTGGATGACAAGCCGACTTATCAGCTGCTGCAAAAGGCTGAAACCACCGCGGTGTTCCAGCTCGAATCCCGCGGCATGAAAGAGCTGATCAAAAAGCTCAAGCCCGACTGCCTCGAAGACTTGATCGCACTGGTGGCCCTGTTCCGTCCGGGCCCGCTGCAGTCCGGCATGGTGGATGACTTCATCAACCGTAAGCACGGTCGCGCAGAACTGGCGTATCCGCACCCGGATTACCAGTACGAAGGTTTGCAGCCGGTACTGGCACCGACCTACGGCATCATCCTGTATCAGGAACAGGTGATGCAGATCGCCCAGGTCATGGCCGGTTATACCCTCGGTGGCGCGGACATGCTGCGTCGGGCGATGGGCAAGAAGAAGCCCGAGGAAATGGCCAAGCAGCGTGGCGGTTTCATTGAGGGTTGTGCGTCGAACAATATCGACGCGGATCTGGCCGGTAACATTTTCGACCTGGTGGAAAAGTTCGCCGGTTACGGCTTCAACAAATCCCACTCCGCCGCCTACGGCCTGGTCTCGTATCAGACTGCCTGGCTGAAGGCTCACTACCCGGCGCCGTTCATGGCTGCGGTACTGTCGGCGGACATGCACAACACCGACAAGGTCGTGACCTTGATCGAGGAAGTGCGCACGATGAAGCTGCGCCTCGATGCGCCGGACGTGAACACGTCGGAATTCAAGTTCACGGTGAACGACGAGGGACGCATCGTGTACGGCCTGGGCGCGATCAAAGGCGTCGGTGAAGGCCCGGTGGAAGCGATCACCGAGGCCCGTCAGGCCGGTCCGTTCAAGGACCTGTTCGACTTCTGCGCCCGAGTTGACCTCAAGCGTATCAACAAGCGCACGCTGGACGGTCTGATCCGCAGCGGTGCGCTGGATCGCCTCGGCCCGTACTTCCACGACGAGCAGAAGGCCTATCAGGCCAACATCGACCGCAACCGTGCCGTTCTGCTGGCGGCGATGGAAGAGGCGATCAAGTCGGCCGAGCAGACCGCGCGCACCCGTGACAGCGGCCACGCCGACCTGTTTGGCGGGCTGTTCGTCGAGGAAGACGCGGACGTTTACGCGGTTCATCGCAAGGCGAAAGAGCTGACCCTCAAGGAACGGCTCAAAGGTGAAAAAGACACCTTGGGCCTGTACCTGACCGGTCACCCGATCGACGAGTACGAAGGCGAAATTCGCCGATTCGCCCGTCAGCGCATCATCGACCTGAAACCGGCCCGGGATACCCAGACCGTGGCGGGGATGATCATCGCCCTGCGGGTGATGAAGAACAAAAAGGGCGACAAGATGGGCTTCATCACCCTCGACGACCGCTCCGGGCGGATCGAGGCGTCGCTGTTTGCCGATGCGTTCCATTCTGCGCAATCGCTGTTGCAGACCGATGCGATGGTGGTGGTCGAAGGTGAGGTCAGCAACGACGACTTCTCCGGCGGCCTGCGCCTGCGGGTCAAGCGGGTGATGAGCATGGAAGATGCGCGCACCAATCTGGCCGAGAGCCTGCGCCTGAAGTTGCAGACCCAGGATCTGAAGGGCGATCAGCTACGCTGGTTGGGTGATTTGCTCAAGCGTCATCGCGGGGCGTGCCCGATCACCATGGAATACACCAGTCCCGATGCGAAGACCTTGCTGCAGTTTGGCGAGACCTGGCGGATCGACCCGGCGGATGCCTTGATTCAAGCCCTGCGTGACCAGTTCGGGCGAGACAACGTCTTCCTCCAATACCGTTGACCGGCAGGTGCAATCAAAGCGCCTGCCCACAACCTGAATTTTTAATCTCGACCTTAGCGCGCCTCTCCCTTATGGTAGGGCGCGAATAGACAACCGGCCGGCCCAAGCTCACTTGGGACACGACCCAAGACGGACGCCTATGAACCCGAATTTTCTAGATTTCGAACAGCCGATCGCCGACCTGCAAGCCAAGATCGAAGAGTTGCGCTTGGTCGGTAATGACAATTCGCTGAATATCGGCGATGAGATCTCCCGCCTGCAGGACAAGAGCAAGACGCTGACCGAAGACATCTTCGGCAAGCTGACCAGCTGGCAGATCGCACGTCTGGCGCGTCACCCTAAACGTCCTTACACCCTGGACTACATCGAGCACATCTTCACCGAGTTCGACGAACTGCACGGTGACCGTCACTTCTCCGACGACGCGGCCATTGTGGGCGGCGTTGCACGTCTGGAAGACCAGCCAGTGATGGTGATCGGTCACCAGAAGGGCCGTGAAGTGCGTGAAAAGGTACGCCGCAACTTCGGCATGCCGCGTCCGGAAGGCTACCGCAAGGCTTGCCGCCTGATGGAAATGGCCGAGCGTTTCAAGATGCCGATCCTGACCTTCATCGATACCCCGGGCGCCTACCCTGGGATCGACGCCGAAGAGCGCAACCAGAGCGAAGCGATCGCCTGGAACCTGCGCGTCATGGCCCGCCTGAAAACCCCGATCATCGCCACCGTGATTGGTGAAGGTGGTTCCGGCGGTGCACTGGCAATCGGTGTGTGCGACCAGTTGAACATGCTGCAGTACTCGACCTACGCGGTGATCTCGCCGGAAGGTTGCGCTTCGATTCTGTGGAAAACCGCAGAGAAGGCGCCGGATGCTGCTGAAGCGATGGGTATCACCGCCGAGCGTCTGAAAGGCCTGGGCATTGTCGACAAGGTGATCAGCGAGCCTCTGGGCGGCGCCCACCGTGATCCGGCCGCTGCTGCCGCATCGATCCGCGCCGAGCTGAGCTCGCAACTGGCGATGCTGAAGAAGTTCGACAACGAAGCGCTGCTCAAGCGTCGTTACGATCGTCTGATGAGCTACGGTCTCTAAGTCGAGCCGTTCCGACCAGCGATGCAAAACACTGTGGGAGCGGGCTTGCCCGCGAATGCGATGTAACATTCAACGACTGTGTTGGCTGTTTCAGCGCTTTCGCGAGCAAGCCCGCTCCCACATTTGGTTTGTGAAAAGGTAGAAAAATGGGTCAGCCCTCGATTGACTTGCCTTCCAGGCTTCTGCGCAATCTCAAGCCCTGGCTCGGTGCTTCCCATTGGCGCATCGCCTTCTCCGGTGGCCTCGATTCCACCGTTCTGCTGCACCTCCTGGCCAAACTCGCCAAAAACCAATCCATTCCGGCGCTAAGCGCCATCCATGTCCATCACGGTCTTCAGGCTGCGGCCGACGCATGGCCTGCGCATTGTCAGGCTGTTTGCGAGGAACTGGCGGTGCCGTTGCAAGTGCAGCGTGTGCAGGTGCAGCCGGGGGCGAGTGTAGAGCGCGCGGCACGGGATGCACGCTATGCGGCGTTCAGTGCGGCGACTCAGGCCAATGACGTGCTGCTGACCGGGCAGCATCGCGACGATCAGGCTGAAACGCTGTTGTTCCGTCTGCTGCGTGGCGCCGGCGTGCGTGGGTTGTCCGGAATGCCGGCCACGCGAGCGCTGGGGCAGGGCAGTCTGGTGCGGCCGTTGCTCGACGTCACACGCGCAGAGTTGGAAGCCTATGCGCGGGACCATGGCCTGCGTTGGATCGAGGATCCGTCGAATCAGGATCGACAGTTCTCTCGCAATTATCTGCGCCATCAGATCATGCCGCTGCTGATCGGCCGCTGGCCGCAGGCACACGCCAGCATGGCCCGCAGCGCGGCGCATCTGCGTGAGGCGCAGGGCTTGCTTGATGAGCTGGCACAAATCGATCTGACTCAAGCAAGTTTGCCCAGCGAGTTCGAATGGTCGGGATTGCCATCGCTGGAGTTTGCGGCCATCGCGAAATTGTCCGATGCCCGTCAGCGAAATGCACTCAGCCACTGGCTTGAGCCGTTGACCCGACTGCCGGATACCGACCATTGGTCGGGTTGGGTCGATGTGCGTGACGCCGGCAACGATGCCTCGCCGATCTGGCGTCTGGCGGATGGCGAGCTGCATCGAAGCGCCGGCCGCTTGTGGTGGCTCAGCGGAGAATGGCTACGCACACCGGTGGTCAGCGGCGACTGGCATGACCTGTCGTCAGCGCTACGCTTGCCCGATAACGGACGTGTCATGTTCAGCGGCCAGACTCCCGTCGGGCCGCTGCACATCCGCTATCGGCAGGGCGGCGAGGTAATGGACCTGGCGGGTCGCGGTCATCGCGATCTCAAGCGCCTGCTCAATGAGCGCGCGGTGCCGGGCTTCGTGCGTGGCAGATTGCCGCTGCTGTTTCGCGGTGAAGAATTGCTCGCCGTGGCGAACCTGCCGGGGCTCGACGGCAATGCGCTGGAAGGCTGGCGATTGCATTGGCAGCCTTCGGACGAAGATCAAGGTTTGAGATGAAGGGGGCATTCCGGTAGACTACGCTCCCTTCTTGATACAACTTCTGTGGATTCGCCTGAATTGCAGGAGTTGCCGATTACCAAGCAGTCTTTGCTGGGCGATTCCAAAAAATGTGTAGCGAGCAACGTACCGGTGTTTTCACTTCCGGTCTGTCCCAACGCGGCGGTTTTTTTGAAAGGTGCACTGTGATTAATGCAGGTGATCGGGGGCTTCGGCCTTCCTTCGCTTTCCCCGGCGGCTCGGACCGCTTTAACGCAGACTTCTAGGGTTTTTCATGACGCGCTACATATTCGTCACGGGCGGTGTTGTTTCTTCTTTGGGGAAAGGCATTGCATCGGCTTCATTGGCGGCCATCCTGGAGGCGCGGGGGCTTAAGGTCACCATGCTGAAGCTGGATCCGTACATCAACGTCGACCCGGGCACCATGAGCCCGTTCCAGCACGGTGAAGTGTTCGTCACCCACGACGGCGCCGAGACCGACCTGGACCTGGGCCACTACGAGCGGTTCATCCGCACGACCATGACCCAGAACAACAACTTCACCACCGGCCGTGTCTACGAGCACGTGCTGCGCAAAGAGCGCCGTGGTGACTACCTGGGTGCAACCATCCAGGTGATTCCGCACATCACCGACGAAATCAAGCGTCGCATCATCAAGGGTGCCGGCGACGCCGACGTGGCCCTGGTGGAAATCGGCGGTACTGTTGGCGACATCGAGTCGCAACCGTTCCTCGAAGCCATCCGCCAGCTGCGTGTGGAAGTCGGCTCCAAGCGCGCGATGCTGATGCACCTGACCCTGGTTCCGTACATCGCCACCGCTGGCGAGACCAAGACCAAGCCGACCCAGCACTCCGTGAAGGAACTGCGTTCGATCGGCCTGCAGCCAGACGTCCTGATCTGCCGCTCCGACCATCCGGTGGATGTGTCCTCGCGTCGCAAGATCGCGTTGTTCACCAACGTTGAAGAGCGTGCGGTGATCTCCCTGGAAGACGTCGACACCATCTACAAGATCCCGGCCGTGCTGCACGCTCAGGGTCTGGACGATTTCGTCGTCGAGCGTTTCGGCCTGCAATGCAATGGCGCCGACCTGTCCGAGTGGGAAAAGGTCGTTGATGCCAAGCTCAATCCAGAGCACGAAGTCACCATCGCGATGGTCGGCAAGTACATGGAGCTGCTGGACGCCTACAAGTCGCTGATCGAAGCGATGAGTCACGCCGGCATCACCAACCGTACCAAGGTCAACCTGCGCTACATCGATTCCGAAGACATCGAGAATCAGGGCACTGCGCTGCTGGAAGGTGTCGACGCGATCCTTGTACCGGGCGGCTTCGGTCTGCGTGGCGTGGAAGGCAAGATCACCGCCGTTCAATACGCTCGCGAAAACAAGGTTCCATACCTGGGCATCTGCCTGGGCATGCAAGTGGCGGTCATCGAGTTCGCCCGTAACGTGCTGGGCTGGAAAGACGCCAACTCCACCGAGTTCGATCGTGCCAGCGGCCATCCGGTTGTCGGTCTGATCACCGAGTGGGAAGACGCCACCGGTGCCGTTGAAGTGCGTACCGAAGCGTCCGATCTGGGCGGCACCATGCGCCTCGGCGCTCAGGAATGCCTGCTCGAAGCCGGCTCCAAGGTGCACGACTGCTACGGCAAGGATGTGATTGTCGAGCGTCACCGTCACCGTTACGAAGTGAACAACAACCTGCTGCCGCAAATCATCGAAGCCGGCCTGAAGATTTCCGGTCGCTCTTCCGATGCAGCGCTGGTTGAAGTGGTCGAAGCACCGGATCATCCATGGTTCGTCGCTTGCCAGTTCCACCCAGAGTTCACCTCGACGCCACGCGATGGCCATCCGCTGTTCAGCGGCTTCGTCAAAGCGGCATTGGCTCAACACCAGAAGAAGGCGTAACCCCGATGGCACAGAAGATCATCCGCGTCGGCGACATCGAGATTGCCAACGACAAACCCATGGTGCTGTTCGGCGGCATGAACGTGCTGGAAAGCCGTGACATGGCCATGCAGGTTTGCGAAGAGTACGTGAAGGTCACCGAAAAACTCGGCATCCCTTACGTGTTCAAGGCCAGCTTCGACAAGGCCAACCGTTCTTCTGTGACCTCCTATCGCGGTCCTGGCCTGGAAGAGGGCATGCGCATCTTCCAGGACATCAAACAAGCCTTCGGCGTGCCGATCATCACCGACGTCCACGAGCCTGACCAGGCTGCGGTCGTCGCTGAGGTCTGCGACATCATCCAGCTGCCGGCCTTCCTGTCGCGCCAGACCGATCTGGTCGTCGCGATGGCCAAGACCAACGCTGTGATCAACATCAAGAAAGCCCAGTTCCTCGCGCCTCAGGAAATGAAACACATCCTGAACAAGTGCGTGGAAGCGGGTAACGATCAGTTGATCCTCTGCGAGCGCGGTTCGAGCTTCGGCTACAACAACCTCGTGGTCGACATGCTCGGCTTCGGCATCATGAAGCAGTTCGAGTACCCGGTATTCTTCGACGTGACCCATTCGCTGCAAATGCCGGGCGGTCGTTCCGACTCCGCCGGCGGTCGCCGCGCCCAGGTCACCGACCTGGCCAAGGCTGGCATGAGCCAGTCGCTGGCGGGGCTGTTCCTCGAAGCGCACCCGGACCCGGACAACGCCAAATGCGACGGCCCTTGCGCCTTGCGTCTGGACAAACTGGAGCCATTCCTGGCCCAGCTCAAAGCCCTGGACGAACTGGTGAAGAGTTTTCCGACGGTAGAAACCGCGTAAACCTCAATTCTCCGGTAAAGTACCGCACGATTTGTCGCTCATGCCCTCGGGTATGAGCGTTGTCGTCTGCAAGCTGCCCGCTGCACACCACTTGCCGACGGTAAAAAGATTTCCTCTAGCTGCGTCGTTTTCGTCAACTTTGGAGTGTTTACAACAATGGCAAAAATCGTCGACATCAAAGGTCGTGAAGTTCTCGACTCCCGTGGCAATCCCACCGTGGAAGCGGACGTGCTTCTCGACAACGGCATCATCGGCAGCGCTTGCGCGCCGTCCGGTGCATCCACTGGCTCGCGTGAAGCGCTCGAGCTGCGTGATGGCGACAAGAGCCGTTACCTGGGCAAGGGCGTGCTCAAGGCGGTAGCCAACATCAATGGTCCGATTCGCGATCTGCTGCTGGGCACCGACCCAAGCGACCAGAAAGCCCTGGATCAGGCGATGATCAAGCTCGACGGTACCGAAAACAAAGCGACCCTGGGCGCCAACGCGATCCTCGCCGTGTCCCTGGCTGCGGCCAAGGCGGCTGCACAGGATCAGGACCTGCCGCTGTACGCTCACATCGCCAATCTGAACGGCACCCCGGGCGTGTACTCGATGCCGGTTCCGATGATGAACATCATCAACGGTGGCGAACACGCCGACAACAACGTCGACATCCAGGAATTCATGGTTCAGCCGGTTGGCGCCAAGTCCTTCTCGGAAGGTCTGCGCATGGGCACCGAGATTTTCCATCACCTCAAAGCCGTGCTGAAGGCCCGTGGCCTGAGCACTGCCGTCGGTGACGAAGGCGGTTTCGCGCCGAACCTGGCGTCCAACGAAGACGCACTGAAAGTGATCTCCGAAGCTGTTGCCAACGCCGGTTACAAACTGGGCACCGACGTGACCCTGGCTCTGGACTGCGCAGCCAGCGAATTCTTCGAAGACGGCAAGTACAACCTGTCCGGCGAAGGCCAGGTGTTCACCGCTGAAGGTTTCGCCGACTACCTCAAAGGTCTGACCGAGCGTTACCCGATCATCTCGATCGAAGACGGTCTGGACGAGTCCGACTGGGCTGGCTGGAAGATCCTCACCGACAAGATCGGCGAGAAGACCCAACTGGTCGGCGACGACCTGTTCGTGACCAACACCAAGATCCTGAAAGAAGGCATCGACAAGAAGATCGCCAACTCGATCCTGATCAAGTTCAACCAGATCGGCACCCTGACCGAAACCCTGGAAGCCATCCAGATGGCCAAGGCTGCCGGTTACACCGCCGTGATCTCGCACCGTTCGGGCGAAACCGAAGATTCCACCATTGCCGACCTGGCTGTGGGTACTTCGGCTGGCCAGATCAAGACCGGTTCGCTGTGCCGTTCCGACCGCGTTTCCAAGTACAACCAACTGCTGCGTATCGAAGAGCAGTTGAATGGCAAGGCCAAGTACAACGGTCGCTCCGAGTTCCGCGGCTGATTGCTACATGTTAAAAAGACACCGGATTGTGTCGGAAAAGTCGTGACAGCGATGGATTTGCCACTAATCTGATGCCTTATATGCACAAGCCTGGATATTCCAGGCTTCGTGCTATCAGATGCTTCAAAGTTTAGGCGTGGCTGTCTTTTTTCACTGGATACCTGATATTCGATGCGCAGTCCTTACTGGTTGTTTCTCGTTTTGCTCTTGCTGCTGGCCGGTCTGCAGTACCGCCTGTGGGTGGGCAATGGCAGTCTGGCGCAAGTCGCCGAGCTGAATCAGCAGATCGCTGATCAACACGCCGAGAACGAAGCCTTGCTGGAGCGCAACCGGGTGATGGACGCTGAAGTCAGCGAGTTGAAGAAAGGCATGGAGACCGTTGAAGAGCGGGCTCGTCACGAACTGGGCATGGTCAAGGACGGCGAAACCCTTTACCAGTTGGCCCAATGATCGATTCCCTGCCGGCCTTCTGGGCCGTGATTCCTGCCGCGGGCGTCGGTGCCCGTATGGCCGCGGACCGTCCCAAGCAATACCTGCAACTGGGCGGGCGCACAATTCTCGAACACAGCCTCGGCTGTTTCCTCGATCACCCGAGACTCAAGGGGTTGGTGGTCAGTCTTGCCGTTGATGATCCTTATTGGCCGAACTTGGCCAGCGCCAGTGATCCGCGAATTCAACGGGTCGACGGTGGCACCGAACGTTCCGGCTCGGTACTCAATGCCTTGCTGCATCTGCACGCCCAAGGTGCCGACGACGAGGACTGGGTGCTGGTGCACGATGCGGCGCGGCCCAATCTGAGCCGTGACGATCTCGACAAATTGCTCGCTGAGCTGGCGAACGATCCGGTCGGTGGTTTGCTGGCTGTGCCGGCGAAGGACACTCTCAAGCGGGTCGACAAGCACGGTCGGGTGGTGGAAACCGTCGATCGCAGTGTGATCTGGCAAGCCTATACGCCGCAGATGTTCCGCCTCGGTGCGCTGCACCGGGCTTTGGCCGACAGTCTCGTGGCGGATGCAGTCATCACCGATGAAGCTTCGGCGATGGAGTGGGCTGGCATGGCGCCGCGTCTGATCGAGGGCCGCGCGGATAACTTGAAAGTCACCCGCCCCGAAGACCTCGAATGGTTGCGTCAGCGCTGGACCAACCGTCGTTAAGCTCGATATTCCGGCCGTTCGGCCAAACCTTCCTTGAGAAAATCCACCAGTTTGCGCACCTTGGGCGACAGGTGCCGCTGCTGCGGATACAGCGCCCACACCGCCGTATTCGGCGGTTGATGCGTCTCCAACAAAGAAACCAACGCACCGCTGTGCAGATGTTCCAGCACGTAATAGTCAGGCAACTGACACAGTCCGACGCCTTGTAGCGCCGCATCCAGCACCGCTTGCCCACTGTTGCAGCGCCAGTTTCCCTGCACCCGCTGGGAAAATTCCCGCCCGTTTTGTTCAAGTTGCCAGATATCCGAGCTGCCGATCAGGCAATTGTGCCGCCCCAGTTCCGACAAACTGTGTGGGCGCCCGTACCGTTCCAGGTAGGAAGGCGACGCACACAGATACATGCGCCGCGGTGCCAGCCGGGTCGCCACCAACCGGGAGTCCTGAAGCCGGCCAAGACGGATCGCCAGGTCCAGGCCTTCATGCACCAGATCGAGTTGCCGGTTGGTCAGTTCGATATCGATGCGCAGTTGCGGGTAGTGCCCCATGAACCGCGTCACCAGCGGCACAATGAAACGCTCGCCATACGCCACGGCACAGGTCATGCGCAGCATGCCTTTGGGTTCGCTGGTCAGATCGCCGACCGCGCGCAAGGCTTCTTCGCGTCCGTCCTGCAGACGTTGGCAATGTTGCAGAAAGGTCTGGCCGGCCTCGGTCAGGGTGACGCGCCGGGTGCTGCGATACAGCAGTCGCGTCTGCAAACGCTCTTCCAGTCGTACGATTTGTCGACTGATGTGCGAGGAAGAAACGCCCAGGCGTTCGGCAGCGGCTGTGAACTGACTGCATTCGGCAACGGCGACGAACTCGTCGATACCTTCCCAGCGATTTTCGGACATGGGGATTATCCCTGTATGGCAATAATGTTTTGCTTTTGTCCGGATTATTCATCAAGCAGCGCTGAACTACACTGACCGTCTGGTTTTTTATTCAATGGGTTCACTGGAGAGTCAGCATGATCAAGTCGCGCGCCGCCGTTGCGTTCGAGGCCAAAAAGCCGCTGGAAATCGTAGAAGTCGATGTCGCCATGCCCAAGGCCGGTGAAGTATTGCTGCGCGTGGTGGCTTCCGGGGTTTGCCACACTGACGCTTACACCCTGTCCGGCGCGGACCCGGAAGGTATCTTCCCGTCGATCCTCGGCCACGAAGGCGGCGCCATCGTCGAAGCGATCGGCGAAGGCGTGACATCCGTGGCCGTCGGCGATCACGTGATTCCGCTTTACACCCCGGAATGCGGTCAGTGCAAATTCTGTAAGTCGGGCAAGACCAACCTGTGTCAGGCGATTCGCGCCACCCAGGGCAAGGGCCTGATGCCGGACGGCACTTCGCGCTTTTCCTACAAGGGCCAAACGATTTTCCACTACATGGGAACTTCGACGTTCTCCGAGTACACCGTGCTGCCGGAAATCTCCGTGGCCAAGATCTCCAAGGATGCGCCGCTGGAAAAGGTCTGCCTGCTCGGTTGCGGCGTGACCACCGGTATCGGTGCGGTGATCAACACCGCCAAGGTCAAACCGGGTGACACCGTGGCCATCTTCGGTCTCGGCGGCATCGGACTGTCGGCCGTGATCGGCGCGGTGAAGGCCAAGGCCTCGCGCATCATCGCCATCGACATCAACCCGGCCAAGTTCGAAATCGCCAAACAATTGGGTGCCACCGACTGCGTGAACCCGAAAGACTTCGATCGTCCGATCCAGGAAGTGATCGTCGACATGACCGATGGCGGCGTCGACTTCTCCTTCGAATGTATCGGCAATGTGCAACTGATGCGTGCGGCCCTTGAGTGCTGCCACAAGGGCTGGGGCGAGTCGGTGATCATCGGTGTTGCCGGCGCCGGCCAGGAAATTGCCACCCGTCCGTTCCAGCTGGTGACCGGTCGCGTCTGGCGCGGTTCGGCGTTCGGTGGCGTGCGTGGCCGTACCGAACTGCCAAGCTATGTTGACATGGCGCAAAGTGGCGAAATCCCGCTGGATACTTTCATCACCCACACCATGGGTCTGGAAGACATCAACAAGGCCTTCGATCTGATGCATGAAGGCAAGAGCATCCGTACCGTCATTCATTTCTGATCAATCGCGAACCACGGCCGCCAGCGCGCGGCCGTGGTTGCGTAGGAGTCCTACATGAGTCTGGAAAACATCTCCTGTCAGAAAAGTTTCGGCGGTTGGCACAAGCGTTATCGCCATCGTTCCGAAGTGCTCGGTTGTGACATGGTGTTCGCCGTGTACCTGCCGCCGCAGGCAGAGCAGGGCGGCAAGTTGCCGGTGCTGTACTGGCTGTCGGGCCTGACCTGTACGGACGAGAACTTCATGCAGAAGGCCGGTGCGATGCGCATGGCGGCCGAGCTAGGCCTGATCATCGTGGCGCCGGACACCAGTCCGCGCGGCCCGGATGTACCGGGTGATCCTGACGGGGCTTGGGATTTCGGCCTCGGTGCCGGGTTTTATCTGAATGCCACGCAGGAACCGTGGTCGCGGCACTATCGGATGCATGACTACGTCGTGCAGGAATTGCCTTCACTGGTTGAAGCGCATTTCCCGGCGTCGGACAAGCGCAGCATCAGCGGCCACTCCATGGGCGGTCACGGTGCGCTGGTCTGTGCGTTGCGCAATCCAGGGCGTTATCAGTCGGTATCGGCGTTTTCGCCAATCAACAATCCGATCGACTGCCCGTGGGGCCAGAAGGCATTCACCCGCTATCTGGGCGAAGACCGTTCGAAATGGCGCGAATGGGATGCCTGTGCACTGATCGCCGAAGCGGACGAGAAGCTGCCATTGCTGGTCGATCAGGGTGACCGTGACGATTTCCTCGCCACCCAACTCAAACCGGAAGCCCTGCAACAAGCCGCAAAACAAGCGGGCCACCCGCTGACGTTGCGCCTGCAACCGGGCTACGACCATAGCTATTTCTTTATCGCGAGCTTCATTGACGACCACTTGCAGCATCACGCGCGCGCTCTAGGCGCCTAACGCCTGACAAAGCAGGTAGAATCACGCCCTGACAAAATTCGGGGCGTTTTTTTATGCGTATTGGCCACGGCTATGATGTGCACCGTTTCGCTGAAGGCGATTTCATTACTCTGGGCGGCGTGCGAATCGCACACGGCTTCGGGCTGCTCGCTCACTCCGACGGTGACGTCCTGCTGCACGCCTTGAGCGATGCCTTGCTCGGCGCGGCGGCGCTGGGTGATATCGGCAAGCACTTCCCGGACACCGACCCGCAATTCAAGGGTGCCGACAGCCGTGTCCTGCTGCGCCATGTGGTCAGTCTGATCCACGCCAAAGGCTGGAAGGTCGGCAACGTCGACAACACCATCGTTGCCCAGGCTCCGAAAATGGCCCCCCATATCGAGTCGATGCGCGCGCTGATTGCCGAGGATTTGCAAGTAGAACTGGACCAGGTGAACGTGAAAGCCACCACCACCGAAAAGCTCGGCTTCGTCGGTCGCGAAGAAGGCATCGCCGTGCATTCCGTTGCCTTGTTGCTGCGCGCATGAACGAACTGCAATTGCTCGGCCCACGGGCCTATGGCGACGCCCTCGGCACCGCGGTACTGAAAGCCATCGCTGAAGATTTCCAGGTCGATGAAGTCCTCGATATTCCGTTCAGCGGTGACGGCGAGCACCTGTGGATCTGGGTGGAAAAGCGCGGCCTGAATACCGAAGAGGCTGCACGCCGTATCGCCAAGGCGGCCGGTGTACCGTTGCGTACGGTGAGCTATGCCGGTCTGAAGGATCGTCAGGCGCTGACCCGTCAGTGGTTCAGCGTGCAATTGCCGGGCAAGGCCGATCCGGATCTGTCGGCGGCGGAAAACGACACGCTGAAAATCCTCAAGACCACCCGCCACAAGCGCAAGCTGCAACGCGGTGCGCATTCGGCAAACGGTTTCACCCTGCGCCTGACTCAGTTCAATGGCGACAAGGCGGCCATCGACGAGCGCCTGCGACTGATCGCCAAACAAGGTATCCCGAATTATTTCGGCGCCCAGCGTTTCGGCCATGACGGTGGCAATGTGGTCGATGCCCGTTCGTGGGCTGCGCGCAAGGCACTGCCGGAGCAGCGCAATGTGCGCTCGCGCCTGCTGTCGACCGCGCGCAGTTTTCTGTTCAATCAGGTGCTCGCGGCGCGGGTGGCCGATGGCACCTGGCAGCGCGCCCAGGTCGGCGATCTGCTGGCCTTCACCGACAGCCGCAGCTTTTTTCCGGCCGGTGAAGCCGAGTGCAGCGATCCGCGTCTGGCCATTCTTGACCTGCACCCGACCGGTCCGCAGTGGGGCGAAGGTGACTCGCCGGCGGCCGGGGTTGTCCATGATCTGGAGCAGGGGATTGCCGCACGCGAGGCGGATCTGCGCGATTGGTTGATTAATGCCGGTATGAGCCACGAACGTCGCATCCTGCGGCTGCCCATTGGCGG
This sequence comes from Pseudomonas sp. B7, assembly GCF_016735645.1. Classification (NCBI taxonomy): domain Bacteria; kingdom Pseudomonadati; phylum Pseudomonadota; class Gammaproteobacteria; order Pseudomonadales; family Pseudomonadaceae; genus Pseudomonas; species Pseudomonas sp. B7. Next base: position 325,088 of record NZ_JAERRE010000002.1, on the reverse strand, counting down.
GTTGACGTGGCATTATCCCGAGCCTGACATTCTGCAACTGGAATTCGTCCTCCCGGCCGGATGCTTCGCCACCGTATTGGTGCGCGAACTCGTTGATCTGGTGCCGGTGGGGCAGACGGACAGCCCATGCGTATTCTGATTTCTAACGACGATGGGGTGACTGCGCCCGGTCTTGCCGCGCTATATGCTGCGCTGGCGGATTACACCGAGTGCGTGGTTATCGCCCCGGAACAGGACAAGAGCGGTGCCAGCAGTTCGCTGACACTCGACCGTCCGCTGCACCCGCAGTACCTGGCCAACGGCTTTATCAGCCTCAATGGCACACCGACCGACTGCGTCCATCTGGGGCTCAACGGTTTGCTCGAACGCGAGCCGGACATGGTGGTTTCGGGTATCAACCTTGGCGCCAACCTGGGTGATGACGTGCTGTATTCCGGAACGGTGGCAGCCGCCCTCGAGGGCCGCTTTCTCGAGCGCCCGTCGTTTGCCTTCTCGCTGGTTTCGCGGCAGGTCGACAACTTGCCCACGGCCGCCTACTTTGCGCGCAAACTGGTCGAGGCCCACGCCGGGCTCGATCTGCCACCGCGCACGGTGTTGAACGTGAACATTCCTAATCTGCCGATCGATCACATTCGCGGCATTCAACTGACCCGTCTCGGCCATCGCGCCCGTGCGGCGGCACCGATGAAAGTCGTGGACCCGCGCGGCAAGGCCGGTTACTGGATCGCAGCGGCAGGTGATGCGGAAGACGGCGGGCCGGGCACCGATTTCCATGCGGTGATGCAGGGTTACGTATCCATCACTCCGTTGCAGCTCGATCGCACCTTCAATGATGCCTTCAGAAGTCTCGACGGCTGGCTGGAGGGGCTCAACTGATGGCTCGTGAACAAGACGACAGGCTGCGCAGCGGCATCGGGATGACGTCCCAGCGAACCCGTGAGCGCCTGATCCAGCGTCTGTACGAAGAGGGCGTTTCCAACGCCAGCGTGCTGGAAGTGATCCGCCGCACCCCGCGACACCTGTTCGTCGATGAAGCGCTGGCGCATCGTGCCTATGAAGACACCGCGCTGCCGATCGGCAACAACCAGACCATTTCCCAGCCTTATATGGTGGCGCGCATGAGCGAGCTGCTGCTGGAAGCCGGGCCGCTGGATAAGGTGCTGGAGATCGGCACCGGATCCGGTTACCAGACGGCAGTGTTGTCGCAGTTGGTCGAGCGGGTGTTCTCGGTAGAGCGCATCAAGGTGCTGCAGGATCGGGCCAAGGAACGCCTGATCGAGCTCAACCTGCGCAACGTGGTATTTCGCTGGGGCGATGGTTGGGAAGGGTGGCCGGCGCTAGCGCCGTACAACGGCATCATCGTCACGGCGGTCGCCACCGATGTGCCTCAGGCTTTGCTTGATCAACTGGCACCGGGTGGGCGGATGGTGATCCCGGTCGGTTCGGGCGAAGTGCAGCAATTGATGCTGATCGTGCGCGAAGAAAACGGTTTCTCCCGACACGTTCTGGGGGCGGTGCGTTTCGTGCCATTGCTCAACGGTCCGCTGGCCTGAGCATTTGTTCGAGGCCGCTGAATTCCTGTCGAACGCGCCTGTCTTACAGCGGCGGCGAGTGTTTAAACAGAAAGGATCGTCTACAAGCAAACGTGTGCGCCGAGCGATAGCGCTTCTATAAAGGTAAAGCCGGTTGCGCTCGTTATACTTGCGAAGTTTCATGCCGGAATCGGCATTCCAAATTTTTTCAGCCACCACAAAGGGAGCGGCGGGTGAGTCTCACAGTCATTGCGCAGCGTATGGGTAACACGAGCTTTCAGCGCCTGGTGACTGGCCTTGTCTTGAGCACCTTGCTGGTCGGTTGCTCCAGCACAAAATCGAGCAACGTTCGGGTCGTGGATCGCAACAATGCGGTGGCCCAGCGTCCGGTCGTGACGACCGGGCAGTATGTAGTCCGTCCGGGCGATACCTTGTTTTCCATCGCTTTTCGCTACGGCTGGGACTACAAAGCCCTCGCCGCCCGGAACAACATTCCTACGCCATACACGATCCATCCGGGTCAGACGATTCGCTTCGACGGCCGTACCGGTTCAACGTCGACTGCGGTCGTCAGCAACTCCGGTTCTTCAGCGTCTTCGTCCAGCAAAACCACGGTTATCCGGCGCCAGGCAAATGGCACGACAACCACCACGACCACGGGTTCCGGCGCAGCTTCGACGACGGTTATACCGTCCGTCGCCAACAAGCAAACACCCGCTCCGCTGCCTCCACCGGGCCCGGCCCCGACCGGCTGGGGATGGCCATCTAATGGCATTCTCATTGGAAAATTCTCTTCAAACGGTAGTTTGAATAAAGGAATTGATATCGCCGGAGATTTGGGACAGCCTGTTTTAGCTGCGTCTGATGGGACGGTGGTATACGCCGGGAGTGGCTTAAGGGGCTACGGCGAATTGGTCATCATCAAACACAGCGAAACCTACGTCAGTGCTTACGGACACAACCGTCGGCTGTTGGTACGGGAGGGGCAGCAGGTCAAGGTCGGACAGACAATTGCCGAAATGGGGTCAACGGGTACAGACCGGGTGAAACTGCATTTTGAGATTCGCCGACAAGGTAAACCTGTAGATCCGCTGCAGTTCCTGCCAAGACGTTGATTTGCAGACCAGCCTGTTCCGTCACGTAGAGGGGACAGGCTCCAGCGTTGCCAAGGATAAAGGCGCCGCTTGAGCTTGGGGTCGAACTCACCAAAGGACTATAACAATGGCTCTCAGTAAAGAAGTGCCGGAGTTTGACATCGACGATGAGGTTCTCCTGATGGAGACCGGCATCGATTCGGATTCGATGTCGAATGATGAAGGGGCTGCTCCACCTTCCGTTCGTGCCAAATCCAAACACTCCGCTTCACTTAAACAACATAAGTACATCGATTACACTCGGGCACTCGATGCCACGCAGCTGTACCTCAACGAAATCGGCTTTTCCCCACTGCTCTCCCCGGAAGAAGAAGTTCATTTTGCGCGCTTGTCGCAAAGTGGCGATCCTGCCGGGCGCAAGCGCATGATCGAAAGTAACCTGCGGCTGGTGGTCAAGATCGCCCGGCGTTACGTCAATCGGGGGCTGTCGCTGCTGGATCTGATCGAAGAGGGCAACCTCGGACTGATCCGAGCGGTGGAAAAGTTCGATCCTGAGCGCGGCTTCCGCTTCTCGACCTACGCAACCTGGTGGATTCGTCAGACCATCGAACGCGCGATCATGAATCAGACCCGGACCATCCGGCTGCCGATTCATGTGGTCAAGGAACTCAACGTGTACCTGCGGGCTGCACGGGAGCTGACGCAAAAGCTCGACCACGAACCTTCACCCGAAGAAATCGCCAACCTGCTGGAAAAACCGGTGGGCGAGGTCAAGCGCATGCTGGGCCTGAACGAGCGGGTTTCTTCGGTCGACGTCTCGCTGGGTCCGGATTCGGATAAAACCCTGCTGGACACCCTGACGGATGACCGTCCGACTGATCCGTGCGAACTGCTGCAGGATGACGATCTGTCGCAGAGCATCGATCAATGGCTCTCGGAGCTGACCGACAAGCAACGCGAGGTGGTGGTACGCCGCTTCGGTCTGCGCGGCCACGAGAGCAGCACGCTGGAAGATGTAGGCCTGGAGATCGGCCTGACCCGGGAACGGGTGAGACAGATCCAGGTGGAAGGCCTTAAGCGCCTTCGGGAAATTCTCGAGAAAAACGGCCTGTCGAGCGAGTCGCTGTTTCAATAAGCCGCCCGCCTGACCGCCATGCAGAAAGCCCCGACTGGTTCGGGGCTTTTTGTTTGTGTGCTGAAAGCGGCAGGTATTCCCACCTTGTAGGTTTGCGCTGTAAGCCTTTGCTGACTGTATCGTAAGTGTTCGTTATTTTTACACTGCTGCCGAAGGCGATTGCGCTCATCATCTTCGGGTAACACAATGATTTATATGGTTATTTTTTAATGTTAAGGGCTTATGACAACAGGTTCACGCGCTGAGGGCCGGTTGCCCCCTGCGGGGAACTCGCTAGTATCTGGGTTGTGTCGACGGATAGACACGCCCTTCAAGGAAGAGGGGAATGGACATCGCAGGAAGCGATTCATCAGGACGATGAAAAGGAACACAGGGAATAGGGAAAAAATGTGGGCGGGTCAAACCGCCCCTTTTTTTGCCTGAAGAAAAGCCAGACCCGCAAAAACAAAAAGGCCCGCGAGGGGCCTTTTCATTCGAGCGCGGGACAGATCAGCGTTCGAGGTCTTTGATCTTGCCTTTGACGCCATCCCACTCTTCGGCATCCGGCAGCGATTCTTTCTTCTCGGTGATGTTCGGCCAGATTTCGGCCAACTCGACGTTCAATTGAATGAACTCCTGCATCTCTTCCGGAACTTCGTCCTCGGAGAAAATGGCCACGGCCGGGCATTCCGGTTCGCACAGGGCGCAGTCGATGCACTCATCCGGGTGAATCACCAGGAAATTCGGGCCTTCGTAAAAGCAGTCCACCGGACAGACTTCTACGCAGTCGGTGTACTTGCACTTGATGCAGTTGTCGGTGACGACGAAGGTCATTTCTAATTTTCTCCTCAGGCGGCGGCAGCGTTGCCCCTTCACGGTTGGGGTCGCCAGGTTCGGGAGCGATGTCTGCCAGCCAGGCTATTAGCCAGCAGCATCCCGAACCGCGCGAGATTCTAACAGCTTGAAGCCGTTTGCGTTATATCCGGTTCGTCGGTGCTTAGATCCGGTTCTTAAGTGCATATAACATTTCGAGCGCACGACGCGGTGTAACGTCATCCAGATCCAGTTTGGCCAACTCATCCAGCACCGGATGCGGAAGGCTGGCAAACATGTCGCTCTGTTGCGGCGCTGCCGGTTTGCCCTTGGCGGCCGGCTTCGGCGCCTCATGTGGCAGCGCGGTATCTTCCAGGCGGCTCAAGTGTTCACGAGCACGCACGATCACTTCGCTTGGCACACCGGCCAGCTGCGCAACCGCAAGGCCATAACTCTGGCTTGCCGGCCCCGGCAACACATGGTGCAGGAATACGATGCGCTCATTGTGCTCGGTGGCGTTGAGGTGCACGTTGGCCACCAGCGGTTCGGCTTCCGGCAACACGGTCAATTCGAAATAGTGCGTCGCAAACAGAGTATAGGCCCGCAGCTGCGCCAAACGCTCCGCCGCCGCCCACGCCAGGGACAGACCATCAAAGGTGCTGGTGCCGCGCCCGACTTCGTCCATCAGCACCAGACTGCGCTCGGTGGCATTGTGCAGGATGTTCGCGGTTTCGCTCATTTCCACCATGAAGGTCGAGCGTCCGCCGGCGAGGTCGTCGCTGGAACCGATCCGGGTGAAGATCCGGTCCACCAGCGACAGTTCACAACTGGCTGCCGGCACGAAGCTGCCGATGTGTGCCAGCAGCACGATCAGTGCAGTCTGGCGCATATAGGTGGATTTACCGCCCATGTTCGGACCGGTGATCACCAGCATGCGGGTGTTGTCGTCCAGGCTCAGGTCGTTGGCCACGAACGGCGTTGTCAGCACTTGCTCGACCACCGGATGACGGCCCTGGGAGATGCGCATGCACGGTTCGCTGACGAACGTCGGGCAATTCAGGTCGAGATTCAGCGCACGTTCGGCGAGGTTGCTCAGCACGTCCAGCTCGGCCAGGGCACCTGCGGTGTCCTGCAGCGGCGGCAGCTGGCTGATCAAATCTTCCAGCAGCGCTTCATAAAGCATTTTCTCGCGAGCCAGGGCGCGGCTCTTGGCCGACAACGCCTTGTCTTCGAACTCTTTCAGTTCCGGGGTGATGAAGCGCTCGGCACCCTTGAGGGTCTGACGACGGATGTAGTCTGCCGGCGCTGATTCAGCCTGCTTGCTCGGCAACTCGATGAAGTAGCCGTGAATGCGGTTGTAGCCGACTTTCAGGTTGGCGAGGCCGGTACGGGCCTTTTCCCGGGCTTCCAGATCGATCAGGAACTGGCCGGCGTTCTCGCTCAGCGATTGCAGCTCGTCGAGCTCGCTGTCGTAACCGGTTTTCAGCACGCCGCCGTCACGGATCACCGCCGGCGGGTTGTCGATGATGGCTTTTTCCAGCAGCGCCGCCAGTTCCGGATAAGTGCTGGTGGTGGTCGCCAGACGTTGCAGGTGCGGCGCCTCGAGATCGGTCATCGCCACTTGCAGTTCAGGCAGCGCACCGAGCGCGTCGCGCAGGCGAGCGAGGTCGCGAGGGCGGGCATTGCGCAGGCCGATCCGCGCCAGGATACGCTCGATGTCGCCGATTTCCTTGAGCTGCGGTTGCAGGTTTTCAAAGCGATAGCGGTCGAGCAGGCAAGTGATCGAGGTCTGGCGAGCCAGCAGCACGGTCAGATCGCGCAGCGGACGGTTGAGCCATCGGGTCAGCAAGCGGCTGCCCATCGCGGTCTGGCAACGGTCGACCACCGATTGCAGGGTGTTGTCGCGGCCACCGGCCAGGTTAGTGTCAAGTTCGAGGTTACGGCGGCTGGCGCCGTCCAGCACCACGGTGTCGTCCAGCCGTTCATGGCGCAGGCTGCGCAAATGGGGCAGGGCGGTGCGCTGGGTTTCCTTGGCGTACGCCAGCAAGCAACCGGCGGCGCCGATGGCCAGGGTCAGGGTTTCGCAGCCAAAACCTTTGAGGTCTTGGGTGGAGAATTGCTGGCAGAGACTTTTCAGCGCCGAATCACGTTCGAAATCCCACGGTGCACGACGACGTACGCCACGGCGTTTTTCCGCCGGCAGATCCTTCGGCCAATCATCCGGGATCAACAACTCGACCGGGTTGACCCGCTCCAGCTCCGCCAGCAGGTTTTCCCAGCCCTTGATCTCCAGCACGGTGAAGTTGCCGCTGGTGATGTCCAGCACCGCCAGACCGAACAGACGCTCGTCGCCCAGCACCGCCGCGATCAGGTTGTCGCGACGCTCATCCAGCAACGCTTCGTCGCTGACCGTACCGGGGGTGATGATCCGCACCACCTGACGTTCCACCGGGCCTTTGCTGGTGGCCGGGTCGCCGACCTGCTCGCAGATCACCACCGACTCGCCGAGCTTGACCAGCTTCGCCAGATAACCTTCCGCCGCGTGATACGGAATCCCGCACATCGGAATCGCCTGACCCGCCGACTGCCCGCGCGCGGTCAGGGTGATGTCCAGCAACTTGGCCGCCTTCTTCGCGTCTTCGTAGAAGATCTCGTAGAAGTCGCCCATGCGGTAGAACATCAGCTGGTCCGGGTGCTGATTCTTCAGGCGCCAGTACTGCTGCATCATCGGGGTGTGGGAGGACAGGTCGGAGACGGCTTTATTCATCGGATTGTCAGGCAACTCGTTGGAAGGTGTGGGGCAAAAGCGGGGCAGTCGCCGGGCTTTTCCGCGATGGGCGCAAGGTTACCATGGGCGGTCTGTCGGACGCAGGCATCGCGGCCGGGTGACATCTATCTGGTGCAAAAACGTCGACTATGCACGATTTATGCAAATCAGCATTTGTCTTCGCGAAAAACTTCAAGCACTATGCGCGTTATGCAAAAACGCAACGTATCTACCGTCTTAAGAGCACTGCTCGACCAGCACGGGATCTCCCCCACGGAGCTCCACCGTCGCACCGGCGTGCCTCAATCCACGCTCTCGCGGATTCTCAGCGGGAAGATCGTCGATCCTTCAGATAAGCACATCTCGAAGATCGCCGAGTACTTTGCCGTGAGCACCGACCAGTTGCGCGGGCGCGCGGATGTTGCGCCCGCCGCCAACGCCGGACGCGACGAGTTGCATTCCGAACTCAAGGACATAAGCCTGTGGGACGACGACACCCCCGTCGATGACGACGAGGTGTCGGTGCCCTTTCTTCGCGAGGTTGAATTGGCTGCTGGATCAGGAAGATTCGTCATCGAAGAGAGCGAACGCTCAAGCCTGCGCTTCGGCAAGCGCAGCCTGCGCCATAACGGTGTGCAGTTCGACCAGGCCAAATGCGTGACGGTGCGGGGCAACAGCATGTTGCCGGTGCTGCGCGACGGTGCCACGGTCGGGGTCAACGCGGGAAAATGCGGGATCGGCGACATCATCGATGGCGACCTTTATGCGATCAACCACAACGGTCAACTGCGGGTGAAGCAGCTTTATCGCCTGCCTACCGGTATCCGTCTGCGCAGCTTCAATCGCGATGAGCATCCGGACGAGGACTACAGCTTCCAGGACATGCAGGAAGAGCAGATCGTCATCCTCGGTCACGTTTTCTGGTGGGGCATGTACGCCCGGTAACCCGATCCCTTTCGGATAAAACCCGCCTCGGCGGGTTTTTTTTCGCCTGTAGAAAACCGGGCAACCCTTGATTGGCGGGGCTTCCATGCATCCGCGCATTTCTCGTGCATAAATAAATGCATTTACGCATTGACTGTATATGCATCCATGCATATTCTTGCCACCAAGCCGCTCGACAAAGCGGCTGGCAACAACAGCTCTTTAGTTCCACAAGAACAGGCAGCGATGGACCGGCCTCAACGGTTCAGAGGGTTGGCAACTGACCCGGGTGTGCAGCGTAAAGCACCAGAAGCAGTTATCCGGCGGGCAGGGACCGCGGTCGGAAAAACAATTTGAATGGACTCGTACCGCGCCAGTAGCGCCGAAAAGTCAGCTTCCTTCTTTGAACAATGGACAGAAGGAAGGCGAAGGAGCGCATTACTGAAAAGCCCGGCGAGTTGCCGGGCTTTTTGGAATGCCTGCCTGATATTCAAGAGGTGTGCAGAAGGACGCGCAGCGTGTATTGGAAATCATCAGAGGTAAAGCGAATGAATCGTTACGTTTTGGTAGGACGTGTTTATAAGTCCGGTTATCAAGTCGCGCTGCAGATTCTGGAATCGGATGAGCCCATGCCGACGACTCTTCCGGTTGGGATAGCGGACGCAGAGTGGTATGACATCACCGGAGATACTACGGCTCACGTGGGATGGAAGGTTTTTTTAAACTGGAAGAAGACGGTTTGCTCTTCGTCGAGCCGACCCACGAAGAGCATCTCGCAATCAACGCTGCCCGCATGCAAGAGCGGTTTGATGTCGCTGCACTCTGGCTGACATTCAATCCTTTGCAATACAAGCTGGATCTTGGCGTCGCTACGCCGGCGGACGAAGCTGCGTTACTTGCTTACAAGCAATACTTCGTTGCCGTCAGCGAAGTCAAAAAACAGCCTGGCTATCCGGCCACTATCAACTGGCCGGTAGCTCCCTTCTAGTTTCAGCCACGAGTGCGCATTACTGAAAATCCCGGCCTTGCGCCGGGCTTTTTGGAATGCCTGCCTCAAGAGAAAACGTTTGAACCCTACACACAACACTCACCCATTACTCCCGGAGGCGTGACATGACAAACGAGCAACAAGCGTTGGCGGACATGCCGATCTGGTTGGTGATCCTCCTCGCCGTGGTCGGCGGGGTGTCCGGCGAAATGTGGCGCGCCGACAAGGAGGGCGCTCGCGGCTGGTCACTGTTGCGGCGCCTGGCCTTGCGTTCCGGCGCCTGCATGATCTGCGGTGTCTCGGCGATCATGCTGCTGTATGCCGCCGGGCTGTCGATCTGGGCTGCCGGCGCATTCGGTTGCCTGACGGCCATGGCCGGGGCCGACGTCGCCATCGGTCTGTACGAGCGCTGGGCGGCCAAGCGCATTGGCGTCTGCGAAGTCCCGCCACGCGACCAGCCTTGAATTTCAATTTTCCCCATGCCGCCATTTCGGCGGCAGGGCTTCGCGTGGACGAATGAAAAGGAGGTCATCTATGCCCACACCGATCCAGCAGCCGTCGCAACTGTTCACCGCCATCGCGACGACACTGCGCAACACCGCCGGACTCGACCTCAAGGTCGGCAGCCGCGGGGATTTTGATGCGCCGGGCGAGCAGGCCTGGGTGCTGATCGACATCGAGCGAAATGCACCGGGAGAGCGTGCCGCCAATGGGCGCATCGCTCATGTGCTGACGCTGTCGCTGCAAGTTATTCCGGCGCTGTCCGCCACGGCGTTTGCCGCCTGTGACCTGATCGCGGCGCTGAAAAACCGGGTCACCGACAACCGCTGGGGCTTGCCCGGCGATCAATGCGATCTGCCGATGAACATCGATGGCTTGCCGTCATTGCTCATCCGCGCCGACCAGCCGAACAAAGCCTGGACGCTGTCGTTCAACCAGACGCTCTACCTGGGCCCGACCCTGTTGGACGATCCGTTGGGTACACCGAAATTCGCCCGCACCTGGGAAGTCAGCGACATCGACGATCCGGATCAGTACACCACGCTGGAGGCCTGACCGATGTTCGACGCGTTACTGCGAATGCAACTGGGCCCGATCATCGAGCGACTGGCGGAAATGGAAGCGGAGATTGAAGACCTGCACCGGCGTGCCGAGAGTTATTGCCGCATCGGCATCTGTCAGGACGTCGACGCCGCGAGCAATACCTGCCGGGTCAGCCACGGTGGATTGCTCACCCCGGCCATCCGATTTTTCAACCCGAGCGCTGGAGCACAGAGCGAGTCGCGGATCCCGACGGTGGGCGAGCAGTGCCTGCTGCTGAACTACGGCAGTGGTGAAAGCGGTGCGCAAAGCGTGGCGTTGTTCGGCCTGAACAGTGACCGTTTTCCACCAACCTCGACGGTGCCGACGTTGACTCGTCGTGTTCATCAGGACGGCAGCGAAAGCGGCTACGACGACGCCACGCACACGCTGCATTGGCAAAACGGGCCGGCCGCCTTCAACGGTTCTCGCGAGTCGCTTGAGCTGAGCATCGGTCCGGCACGGCTGGCGATGACCCCGCAAGTGATCAGCCTGCAACTGGGCGCGGTCGGCCTGACCATCGACGCCTCGGGCGTGCACTTCAGCGGCCCGTTGGTGGATCACCAGGGCCGCGTCATCAGCCCCTGAATCAAGAGCTTCCCATGATCGGAATCGATAGAGACAGCGGGGCCACGGTCGACGACTGGCTGCAATTCGTGCAGCGCGCGACCCGGGCCCTGACCACGCCGCTGGGCACCCGGCAAAAACGGCCCTTGTACGGTTCGCTGATCCCCACGCTGCTGGGGCAGAACCTGGGCGACGACATCCTGTTACTCGCCCAGAGCCACGCGGCCCAGGCGTTCTACAACCCGCAAAACGGTATCGGCGATTTCCAGCCCGGCGTGATTGTCGCCACCCGTCAGGGCGCCGGATTGCTGTTGCGTTTCGCCGGCACCTGGAAAAACCGCCAACAGACTTTCGAGGTCGTGACATGAGCATGTTGATCCCCGGCCAGAATCAGTTGGCCGAACCCTCCTTGATCAAGGTCGATGCCTTCGAGGATCTGCTCGCCGAGTTCAAGACCTTCGTGGTCGAGTACGTCGGCGCGCGCTCGCCGCAGAGCGCGGAAAAACTCAAGACCAGCCTGGAAAACGAAAGCGAACTGCTGACCCTGGCTCTGGAGGCCTTTTGCGTTCGCCTGCAAACCCACGAACGCAAATACAACGCCCGCATCAAGCAGATGCTGGCGTGGTGGGCCACCGGCAGCAACCTCGATGCGCGGCTAGCGGACATGGGCCTGGAGCGGCAGTTGCTCGACCCGGGCGACCCGGCAGCATTCCCGCCGGTGCCGGCGATCTACGAAAGCGACGATGACGCCCGGCTGCGCTATTACCTGGCACCCCATGCGCCGGCGGCGGGTTCGCGGATGCAGTATCGCCGGGAGGTCTTCACCCTCGGTGAAAGGCCGACGGTGAAAGTCGAATCCACCGAGGCCGGTGTGGTGAACGTCACCTACACCTTTGACCCGGACGGTCTTGCCGCACAGGTCAAGGACGGTAACGGCCGTCGCACCGCGCCGGGCGAAGTGCAAGTCACCGTGCTTTCCCGCGAGGGCGACGGTACACCGTCCCCGACGCTGCTCGAAGGCGTACGTCGACACTTCGCACGGCCCGACGTTTGTCCCGAGACGGACAAGGTGACGGTGCAGGCCGCCGAGATTCAGTGCTACAAAATCCGCGTGGTGGCGAAGATCAATTCCGGTCCGGATTCGGGCCTGACCAAGGTCGCCGCGCAGCAGCATTTGCAGACCTACGCCGACAGTTGCCATCGCCTGGAAGGCCGGGTCGATCCGAGCTGGATCGACTACACGCTGCACAGCGCCGGCGCCGTGCAATTGCAGATTCTTGAACCGCTGGCGCCGATCGTCTGCAGCGCATTTCAAGCGCCGTACTGCACGGCGGTTGAGGTCGAGGTGCAGACGCTATGACCGATCAGACACCGCGTCCGACCCTGCTGCCAGCCAACAGTTCGGCGCTGGAACGGGCACTCGACATCGGCTTCGGCGCATTGCTTGATCGCGTCGCGCCGCCGTTTCCCGAACTGATGAATCCGGCCTCAACCCCCGTCGCCTTCCTGCCGTATCTCGCAGCGGATCGTGGCGTTGCCGAATGGAGCACCGACGCACCGGAAGCGGAAAAGCGCCTGACCGTCGAACTGGCCTGGCCCACTGCGCGCCAGGCCGGCACCCGCAAGGCGCTGGAGAACGCCGCCAAGGGTTTGCAGCTCAGGCCGGAAATCCGCGCCTGGTACGAACAGACCCCGCCCGGCGAGCCTTACAGCTTTTCCGTGCGGGCCTTCAGCGAACAACCCTACAGCGAAGAAATCGACGCCCGTCTCGACCGGCGCCTGGCTGATGCCAAGAGCGAGCGGGACGTGCTGTCGGTGTCGGTCGGCCTCAGCGCCTTCGGCAATCACGTCATCGGCGCCGCGACCTTCTGCGGTGAGTTGACCACGGTTTATCCGGTGTTCATCGAAGGGCTCGAAACCTCGGGAGAGGCGTTCTTGGGCGCGGGCATGTACACCGTCGAAACATCCACTATTTATCCTCAGGGGGCCTGAATGGCTGACTATTACACCCTGCTCACCAACGCAGGGATTGCCTACGAAACCGCCTGCAAGGCAGCGGGCGTACCGATCAAGCTGACGCAGATTTCCGTCGGCGATGGCGGCGGCGCGGTCTACAACCCGGCCGCGACGGCTACCGCGCTGAAACGCGAAGTCTGGCGCGGACCGCTCAATGCGCTGTTCCAGGACGAGAAAAATCCGAGCTGGCTGCTCGCCGAAGTCACCATCCCGCCGGACGTCGGTGGCTGGTACGTGCGTGAAGCCGGTCTGTGGACCGACACCGGCATTCTCTACGCGATCGTCAAATACCCGGAGTCGTTCAAACCGGTGCTGGCCACGTCCGGCTCGGGCAAAGAGTTCTACATCCGCTCGATTTTCGAGACCAGCAATGCCTCGCTGGTGACGCTGGTGATCGATGACACGGTGGTAAAGGCCACTCGTGCGTGGGTCATGAGCTACCTCGCCGAAGAACTTGGCAAACTGGATGGCAAACAGTCGGTTCGCGTAGCTGCGACTGGCAATGTCGTGTTGAACGGTGCACAGCAAATCGACGGTGTTGCAGTGGTTGCTGGCGACCGTGTGCTGCTGCCGAATCAGACCCTGGCCAAGGACAACGGTCTGTGGATCGTCACCAACGGCGACTGGGTTCGGGCCAACGATGCCAACGTCAGCGCCAAGGTCACACCGGGCCTGACGGTGATGGTGGAAGAGGGCACGCTCAACGGCGATTCGCTGTGGCACCTGACCACCAACGCACCGATCACGCTCGGCACTACCGCGCTGACATTCAAGATGCTGGCCGGGCGCACCGGGATTGCTGCCGGTACCTACAAAAGTCTGAGCGTCGACGAATACGGCCGCGCGACGGCCGGCTCGAATCCGGACACGCTGGCCGGTTTCGGCATCAAGGATTCGTACACCAAGGCTGAAGTCGAGGCGCTGATTGCCAAGGCATCGGCGTTGCCGGTGGGGTCGATTGTCGCGTTCCCGGTTGACTCGCCACCTCCGGGCTTTCTGGAGTTGGACAACAGCGTCAGGAGCAGCGCGACCTACCCGGACTTGAGCGCCTATCTGGGCGGCAAGTTCAACAAGGGGGATGAGGGTGTCGGGAATTTCCGGTTGCCTGAGGCACGTGGGGAGTTTTTGCGCGGTTGGGATCATGGCCGTGGTATCGATGGCGGTCGGGCAATCGGCAGTTCTCAGACTGACACCCTGCAGAACATCTACGGCACCTTTGATGGCTATCTTGATATCACCACCGTAAGTGGTGCGTTCACAATGGGCAACATGAGCCGGTCCCCATCGCCGCTCAACCAGAAAGACGCTTACCACAGTGTGATCCTTGATGCTTCAAAGGTGGCTCGTACTTCCACGGAAACCCGCCCCCGCAATATTGCCGTCATGTGGTGCATCAAGGCCTGGAACGCTCCGATCAATCAGGGAAACATTGACGTAGCGGCACTGGTCAAGGAAGTATCCCGGTTGGGATCTGCCGTTCCGGTGGGTGCCGTCATGGCGTTCCCGACAGGTATCGTGCCGCCCGGCTTTCTTGAACTCAATGGCAGTGTGCAGAGCACTTCGACTTATCCGGATTTGGCGGCATATCTCGGCACCACTTACAACAAAGGTGATGAGGGTGCCGGAAACTTCAGGTTGCCGGAATCGCGTGGTGAGTTCCTGCGAGGTTGGGATCATGGTCGTGGTGTAGACCCGGGTCGGGCGATTGGCAGTTGGGCACCTGATGAGCTGAAGTCTCACGTTCACCAAGTTGACGCGCCTGCCAATCCGAGCGGATTTGGCCAGGACAAGGTCGCTCGTGGCAACCGCTCCGACAGCAACGGAACACCACAGACGACTGCCACTGGCGGTTCGGAAACCCGTCCGCGCAGCATTGCAGTCATGTGGTGCATCAAGGCCTGGAACGCGCCGATCAATCAGGGAAACATCGACGTCGCCGCACTGGCCAATGAAGTCGCACAGCTCAAATCTTCCGTTCCGGTCGGTGCTGTCCTGTCGTTTCCAACGGGCGTCGTTCCTGCCGGTTATTTGGAGCTGGACGGCAGTGTGCAAAGCATTGCGACCTATCCGGATCTGGCGGGTTATCTCGGCACAAAGTTCAACAAGGGGGACGAAGGTGCGGGCAACTTCCGGTTGCCGGAATCTCGCGGTGAGTTTCTGCGTGGTTGGGATCATGGTCGCGGTGTTGACGCTGGTCGGACAATCGGTAGCTGGCAAAAAGCGACGTTGGTTGCGCACGATGCGGTGACCTCGACAGCGCAGGCTATCCAAGCTGCCGCCTCATCTTGGAAACTCAATCCAGACAATAGTGGGAAGTCTCACCCGGTACTTGGAGGCGACGTTGCCTCTGCGGCCGACTATCCTTCCGCATTTTTCTCTTCTGGCGAAATCACCTCCCCTGTATCGCTGAATCAGGCGGCGCTGTTTACTGATGGGCACCTGGTTGGCACCCGTCCGCGCAACCTCGCCGTCATGTGGTGCATCAAAGCCTGGAACGCACCGGTCAATCAGGGAAGCATTGATGTCGCAGCGCTGGCTCCTCTGGCCCAGCAAGCGACCGAAATCAAACACGGCACAGCCAAACTCGCCACTCAGGCGCTGACCGATGCCGGGGCTGACGACACCACAATCGTGACACCCAAAAAACTCCGCTGGGGATTTCAGATTCTCAAGGAAATCAACGGGTACATCATTTTCCCGTCCTGGCTCGGTGGCCTGATCATTCAGTGGGGCAGGGTCTCCGGAAATGGTGGTACGGACATCGCCACTGCCTTCCCGATTGCTTTTCCAAATGGCATGTACAGCCTGAACGCGACGTTGAACTACACACCAGGGTCGGCAGTGAACGGGTATGTGGATGTCGGTGTGTCAAATCTCACTTCGTTTTATGGAAAACATACCTTTCCCGGGGTCACGGTCTTTCATTGGGTCGCGGTGGGCAGTTAAGGAGAGATCATGAAATACGCACTGTTTGACGAGAATTCGAACTTGCAAACCTGCCTGATTGAAGGGGTTCACCCGATTCCCGCGTCGGCAGTCAAAGTCGATGACAAGTTGTTTATCAGGTTGACCCAGGAAGCCGACGGCATCTGGCGTCGAGTAGGCGATGAAATTGTCAAAACGCCTTTCCCACAAGTAACTCCTGATTATGCGCAACGGGTCGCCGATGAGCGCTATGAGCGGGAGGACGCGGTCGTTTCTGTGGAAGGTTTAACTGTTGCAACCTCCCGTGAAAGCGCGGGGATGATCTATGGCGCTGGCATCTCGGCGATCCTCGATCCTGATTACCGCTGCAACTTCAAAACGCTCGAGGGTTTCGTCGAGATCGGCGCGCAGCAGATTCTCGCGATTGCCAAAGCTGTCAGGGCGCACGTGCAGGCTTGTTTCGACCGCGAACTGGAATTGCTCCAGGCAATCGAGGATGGCACGTACTCCGATGAAATGCTCAAGGAAGGCTGGCCCGATTCCATGCCAGCTTCACCGACCTCCGAGCCTCAATAAAACGCCCCGCACCCCGGGGCGTTTTATTGTCCGCCCAACACATTCAACACCCGCCAAGCCCCTCCCAACGAGGGGCTTTCCCGTTTATGGAGAAACGAAAAATGGCAACCCGCCAAACCTACACCGTGCTCGTTCCATTCCCCACCGGCGGTGGGCACTGGTCGAGCGTCGGCCAGGAACTCGATCTGCTCGACGTCGAGGCCAGTGCCCTGCACAGCGCCGGTCGACTGGAGCTGAAAACACCTACCACCAAGGCCGTGAAGGCCGCTGCCAAGAAGGCTGACTGACTATGGCTGAGGTTCTGAACTTCGAGCACAACGGCATTACCGTCAATGCCACCGAATCCCCCGACGCCATGGGTGGCCTGGGCGACAACGTCATCGGTCTGGTCGGCACCGCGCCGAAAGCCGATCCGCTGATTCCGCGTAACGCACCGTTTCGCATCAACAGCTTCACCACCCATGCGCTGCTCGATCCGACCGGTTCGGAAGAGGGCACCCTGTACCACGCCGTCTACCAGATCCTCAAAGTGGTCAAGGTGCCGGTGTACGTGGTGATCGTCGAAGCGGGCGCGACTCCGGCTGACACCGTCAACGCGGTGATCGGCGGCGTTGATCCAACCACCGGTCGCAAACTCGGTCTGGCGGCACTGGGCAGCGTCCCGGAAGACCTGACCATCATCGGCGCACCGGGCTTCACCGGCACTAAAGCGGTGGCCAGCGAGTTCGCCTCGTTCGGCAAGCGCATCAAGGCCCGTGTGGTGCTGGACGGCAAGGACGTCTCGGTCGCCGATCAGGTGCTGTATAGCCAGGAACTGGGCGGCGCTGACCTCGGTTTCGACCGTTGCCTGGTGGTGCACAACATGCCGGCCGTGTACTCGAAAGCGGCGACGAAAAACGTGTTCCTCGCGCCATCGAGCCTGGCGATCGCCGCGCTGGCCAAGGTCAAGCAATGGGAAAGCCCGGGCAACCAGGTGACCTACGCCGAAGACGTGTCGCGGGTCGTGGAATACAACATCCTCGACACCTCCACCGAAGGCGATCTGCTCAACCGCTACGGCGTCAGCTATTACGCCCGCACCATCCTTGGCGGCTTCTCGCTGCTGGGCAACCGTTCGATCACCGGCAAGTTCATCAGCTACGTCGGTCTGGAAGACGCCATCAGCCGCAAGCTGGTGAAGGCCGGCCAGAAAGCCATGGCCAAGAACCTGACCAAGTCGTTCATGGATCAGGAAGTCAAACGCATCAACGACTGGCTGCAAACCCTGGTCGCCGACGAAACCATTCCCGGCGGCAGCGTATATCTGCACCCGGAACTCAACAGCGTCGAGAAGTACAAGAACGGCACCTGGTACGTGGTCATCGACTACGGCCGCTACGCGCCGAACGAACACATGGTTTATCAACTCAACGCCCGCGATGAAATCATCGAGCAGTTCCTGGAGGACGTTCTCTAATGTTTACCAACCGCGTAAGACAGGCCATCGCGGCCACCCTGCAAGGCCTGCCGCTGTCGGCGACCGTGGAGGAATTCACTCCGCCGAAGATCGACTTCGACATGGAAAGCATGACGGGCGGGCGCTTCATCGTTGAGGAAATGGCCAAGAGCGCCAAGGCACTGAATGCCACGCTCAAGCTGCAAGGCACCGGCGCTGAAGTGCTGCTGGCGATGGGCGTGAAACTGGGCGACGACATTCTGCTGAACGTGCGCGAAGCCGGACAGGATCAGGACGGCAACACCTGGTTCACCTATCACACCATCGGCGGCAAGCTCAAAACCATGGGTGAGGAAGCAATCAAAATGGGTGGCAAAGCCCTGACGACTCTTGAGTTCTCCTGCCGCACCTACAACCGCCTGGAAAACGGCATTCCGGTGATCGACATCGACGTGCGCACCCAGAAGTTCGTGCTCAACGGCGTCGACATCCTTGGTGATGCCCGTCGTGCGGTGCTGATGCCGTAAGCCTTTCGGCAGATCAGGCACAAAACCTGTGGGCGTTCATGCCCACAGGAATCTTCAAGAACACCCAAGGAATTCCTTTCATGTCGTGGATGCCACCCAAGCATGTCCTGTTGTCGCCGATCACCGGTGACGACGGCTCGCAGATCGAATCGATCCAGCTCAAACCGCTGTTCTACGCCGCCCAGAAAGAAGCGCTGGAACGCGCTGGCGACGATGAAGACGATCAGTTCTTCGAACTGGCGCTGCTGGCCACCGGCTTGTCGGTCAAGGAACTCGACCAGCTCAAGCGTCCGGACTACGTGACCATCGCGCAATACGTGCACGAGATGTCGACCCGTCCGGCGTCGTACTTTCTCGATCAGGTCGAAGACGCGGAGAAATCCGACGATCCCGACCAGGTGCAATTGCTGCAACCGCTCGCCGTCACCGGCCGCACCGTGACTTCGCTGAGCCTGGAAATGCCGGCGCTGCGGGCCACCAAAGTGATGAAGAAACTGAAAACGGCCAAGGAACGCGCCGAGTTCATCACCGCCCATTGCACCGGTCTGATGATCCCCGATCTGGCCCTGATGACCGTCCCGGACTGGACGCAATTGCAGGTGCGCATCGACGATTTTTTAAACCAGCCGGCGGCCTTCTTTCAGAACGCGACATCGAAGTAATCCTCGATATCGTGCCGCTCATTTACCCGGTAAGTGAGGCGGAAATTCTGGAGTGGGACGCCGAAAAGGCGTTGCGCCGCTACGACATAGCGATCACTCGCCTTGGCGTGAAAAAGGAGTAGAGCGGCATGGCAGACACATCGTTTTCGCTGATGTACGCCGCGCAAACCGCAGGCGCGGGTTCCGGTTTGTCGGCAGGGGGATCGGCCACGGACAGCCTGATCAAACCACTGTCCGAACTGAAAGAGGCGCTGCTCACGGCCAGTGTCGACATCCGCAGTCTGGTGCGTGAACAGATCAAGCTCGGCGCCGTTGTCCTGGGGCTGAACACAGCTCTGGCATCGTTCAAGGTGCAGGTTGTAACTGCCGCACCGGCGGCAGGCGGCGAGAGCAAGTCTAAGCTCAAGGCTGAGATTGAACAGCGCTCGCCTCCGGCCTACCTGCAATCGGACATGGCCCTGAAAGCCGCCATGGCCCAGCTCAGGCAGGTTCAAGGCCTGAGTGGCGACCTCGACACGCTGTCGAAAGCCAACCTCAAACTGGCCACCGATAAACGGGTTGCTGGCAGTGGGGCGACGGTCGTGGATCTGGTGCAGGTCGAAGTCGCGGCTGGCAGATCCGGGATTGGCGCTGGTCTCAAGGGCGCCGACAAGGAGCAAGTGCTGCTGGACTTTGCCCGGGATGCGGCGGTCAATGCGTCGGCGTTCGGCATCAGCCTGAAGTCGGCCGGTGAAATGCTGTCGGCCTGGCAAATCTCGATGAAACTGGATCGCGCTCAAGGTCAGTTGCTGGCCGATGCGACTCAGCATCTGGGCAACAGCGGACTGAACGCAACGGCTGCCGACATCGGTTCGGTCGTGCAGCAATCCGGCGAGTCGGGCGTTGCGGCCGGCATCCTTCCCGAGCAGTTGGCGGCGTTGTCCGCCGCATTGCTCAACGCTGATGTCGACAAGGCCGGTGCCGGGGCGGCGGTGAAAAGCATCAGCGCAGCCCTGGCCAAAGGCACCCAAGGCTCGGCGGCCGAGCAGTCGGCGTGGAAGGCGTTGGGGCTTGATCCCGGCAAGTTGACCGAAAACGTACCGGACAGCCTTGTCAAAGCGTTGGCGGCATTGAAGCAACAACCGGCAGAGCAGCAAACGGCGCTGATCAAGACACTTTTCAGTGGCGACGATGGTGTACGCAAACTGCTGGCGAAACCCGAAGACCTGCAAAAAGCGTTTTCGCTGGTCGCGCCGGCCAAACTGGAAGGAACGTCGACGCTGGTGTCCTCGCAAGCGGCCCAGAGCAGACTGGCATCGTCATTTGCGGGTGAGGGAGGCGTGGGTCAATGGATGGGCAAACCCGGCGAGGCACAGACGCCGCTTTCATTGCTCAAGCCCAATGATCCACTGACACCGGCTTACAGCGGCGCGATTGAACGCAGCGCCGAGCCTGCGGGCAAAGACCCGCAGCGAAGCTGGAACGCGTTCGATGCCAGTCTCAATCGTCTGATCACGGCGTTGGCGCCGGATGCGACCGGCACGTTGGACTCGCTGACGAATATGACCAATGGCGTGGCCGATATGGCCGAAGCCTATCCAAAAACCTCGACGGCGCTGGCCGTTGCGGGCGCTGGACTGTCGGCCATCGTGGTGGCGGTGATGGGCAAGGCGTTCGGCAATTTCACCGACAAACTGCTCAAGGGCGTCGCTTCAAAATTGCCGTTCGGTCTTGGCGGTTTGATTGCCGATCTTGAAGACCCCAAAGCAAAGGACAAGTCTGCCAGGAATGGCGCGGATCATGACTGCTGCTGCAAACCGTTGGGCAGCGGGAGCGGGACGGCTAACACACTCGAGCCACGCTGGCCAGGCATCCGGCGGCGAGCCGGACGTGAGCCCACCGGCCGAAGCGTGCGAAGTCTACGCAGGGTGACGCCTTGGCCACCACGGACCAGCGCACCACCAGCGGTGCCGGCACGGCCCGTTCTGCCTTCCATGTCCGGCTCACCCTGGCCGGGAAGCATGACGGCATTTTCCGGCTCGTCGGCCGTCAGTGCTGCACCGGCCGCTCCGCTGTCCGGTGCTTACGCTAGGGCAGGCAAGTTGCTCGCCAAGCGAGCGCCGCCGCTGCGATTGCTCAGCGCCGGGTATGAAATGGTGACCGGCGTCATGAAGGGCGATACGCGTTCCGTCGTGTCGTCCGGTGCATCGTTAGCCGGGTCGTCTGCCGGAGCCGCTGTCGGTGCTGCACTGGGCACGTTGATTCTGCCGGGTTTGGGCACCATGGTCGGCGGGTGGCTCGGAAGCATGGCGGGGGGAGCCATCGGTGAGTCCCTGGGCGACAAGCTCGGGACACAAGTCGATCGTCTTGGCTCTCCTGCACAGGTCAGTAAAGATCTGATCGCGACCTCGGCGACCTTCACGATTCCCGCGACACCTGCCACCGCAACTGCCAGCCAGCCTGTCACGTTCAACTCCACCATTAACATCAATGGTCAGGATCAGGGCAGCGCCCAGGCACTGGCCAATCTGGTGGTGCAGACAACGATGAGTCAATTGGGCCAGATCATGCCGACCAACCCCCTCGCCACACGACGTGACGCAGCCCTGACCGATGGAGTCGCCACATGAAACAACAAATGGCACTGGGCAGTTTCATCTTCGGCCTGTCCCGCGGCTTTGCCTACAGCACATTGCTGCGCAAATCCGATGGCGGCTGGACGGAACTGCCGATTCTCACCAGCAAACCCAAGTCCAGTCAGATCGGACAGAAACCGGAAACCCTGAACATCACCGGCAAGTCGATGTACGCGGTGGCCATGGATCGGCTCGATGAGCTGCGGGCCCTGCAATCGCTTCGAGTCCCCCTGCCGCTGATCGATGGCATCGGCCGCAACTGGGGTCTCTGGCGAATCAACAATGTTCAGGAAACCCAAAGCTGCGTCATCGATGACGGCACGGCGATGGTGGTCGACTGGGTTATCGAACTGGCGGAGTTCAACAATGCGTAAGGTACGAAGCGTGGCCGGTGACTCGGTGAATCTGTTGCTGTACCGCGAAACCGGTCGCAGCGATGACAGCGCCGAAGAAGCCCTGTGGACACTCAACCCGACCCTGGCCGAGCACGGCCCGATCCTGCCGGCAGGTGTCTGGGTGACGCTGCCGGAACTCGACTCGAAACCAGCCGTGATCAAACCGGTCCTTGCCTGGGATTAAGGAGGCTGTATGGCACAGGGATTTACGCCGGCGATTGAAATCTACGGGGCCAACAAGGATCTGCTCAACCAGCGTCTGATCAGTTGGGAACACATCGATGCCGCCGGGATGGAGTCCGATCAACTGACGCTGGTGCTCGATCTGGAAGGCCTTGAAGGCTTGCCGACCCTGGGCGGAACCATCGGCCTGCGGGTGGGCTATCTGGAGACCGGGCTGGTGGAAAAAGGCCAGTTCAAGGTCACTCGACTGACGCCGACGCTGTTCCCGCTGCGCCTGACGCTGGTCGCGACCGCCGCGCCTTTCAGCGGCAAGGACGACTCCGGATTCAAGGAACGGCGCACGGCCAGTCATGGCCCTACAACCCTTGGCGGACTGTTTCGCGAGCTGGTCTCGAGACACGGATTCTCGCCGCGCGTGGATCCCGAACTGGCGCTGATCAGGATCGCCCATGTCGACCAGTCGAACGAAACCGACATGAGCTTCATCACACGCCTGGCGAAAAAGTACGACGCGGTGGCCAAACCGTTCAACGACCTTTACGTACTGGCGAAACCGGCGCAGCTCAAAAACCTGTCGGGCCAGGTGATACCCAACGTCATGCTGTCGGTCACCCACAACAATCGGCCGGGCGATCACGCATTCATCAGCGCCACGCTGGAAGAGACCGCCCGTACCCAGAATCAGGGTTGCAAAACCTCCTTTTGGGACAGTGCGCTCGGCAAACTGCGCGAAGTGGTCACCGGTTCCGAACCCTACAAGGTCATCCGCCAGAGACTGGCCAGCGAAGAAGAAGCCAAAGCCATCGGCGAGGCCGAAGTGCGCAAGATGCTGCGCGAGAAATACAAGCTGAAGGTCACCTGTCCGGGCGATCCGTTGCTGGCGGCCGAAGGTCTGCTGGTGCTCGACGATACCTGGCCGGATTTCATGCGCGGTCGCTGGTCGATTGAAAAAGTCACCGCCAGTGGCAAGCGCGAAGAAAGCTATCGCTGCCTGATCGAAGCCAACGGCCGGGATCCCGAGGCAAAAGCCAAGGACTGATTCCCCGGTCTCACCGCCACACGCATCACTGTGGCCACTCCCACATCCTGGAACGCTCCCCATGAAGATCTCCCCGATCCTCACGCAGCTGCGTGCGCAATGCCCAAGCCTTGCCGGCCATATCGCGACAGGTGTCGACCTGGCGCTTCTGCAAGGCAACCCGAATCTGCCGATGCCCTCGGCCCATGTTTTACCGCTGGCCGACATGGCCAGCGCCAGCACCGCACAGAACTCTCCCAGCCAACCGATCCGCGACCGCTTCGAAATCATCCTGGCACTGGATGCCACGGACGCCACAAAAGCGCTGGATCTGTTGCACGACCTGCGCGCCGAACTGTGGCGTGCGCTGGTGGGTTTCAAGCCCGCTTCCGACTACAGCGCCATCGTTTATGACGGCGGCGAAACGGTCTCGATCAACAGCAGCCGCGCGTTCTACCGGCTGCGCTTTTTTGCCGAGTTCCAGCTGGGCCGCAATCTGCCAAGTCAGCCTGCGGAGAGTTGGCACGAACGCGAACTGGACGGTTTGTCGTCCTTTACCGGGGCCACCGTGCGGGTCGACGCGATCGACCCGGCCGACCCCAACCTGAAACACCCGGGCCCTGACGGGCGCGTGGAACTGACTTTCTCTGGAGACGTAACCCCATGAGCAACCGCATCACCGTAGTGCCGGCCGCCGGCCGTGCCGTGCCGGACCCGGAAGCCGGCGACCTGCTGCCACTGGAAGGCCGTGAAGTGCTGGACAGCGCCTGGTGGCGCCGGCGTCTGGCCGACGGCGATATCACCCTCAAAACCGCAACAGCCAAACAAAAGGGAGCCAAATAATGGCGATCGGATTCAGCAACATCCCTGCGGACATTCGTGTACCGCTGTTCTATGCCGAAATGGACAACTCGGCCGCCAATAGCGCGTCCTCGTCCATGCGTCGCCTGATCGTGGCGCAGGTCAACGACAACATCGCTCCGAGCGAAGTCGGCAAACTGGTGCTGGTCTCCAGCGTGGCGCTGGCCAAGAGCATTGGCGGCCAGGGCTCGATGCTGGCGTCGATGTACGAGACCTTCCGCAAGGCCGACCCGATCGGTGAGATCTGGTGCCTGCCGCTGCACAACGCCACCGGCGCCATCGCCAAAGGCGTGCTGACCCTGACCGGTACCGCGACTCAGGCGGGCGTGCTCAACCTGTATGTCGGCGGCGTCCGCGTCCAGGCCACCGTGGTCAACGGTGCCACGGCTGCACAGGCTGCGACTGCTCTGGCCCAGAAAATCAACGCCACCGCCGATCTGCCGGTGAGCGCAGCAGCGGCCGAAGGCGTGGTCACTCTGAACGCCAAATGGACCGGCGAGAGCGGCAACGACATCAGCCTGCAATTCAATCGCCTGGGCAAGAGCAACGGCGAAGAAACCCCGGCCGGCCTGACCACCGCCATCACCGCCATGACCGGCGGCGTCGGTGTACCGGATCAAGTGGCTGCCGTTGCAGCACTGGGCGATGAGCCGTTCGAATTCATCGCACTGCCATGGTCCGACCTGGCCACCCTCAACACCTGGCAAGCGGTGATGGACGACAGCACCGGTCGCTGGTCGTGGGCCAAGCAACTGTTCGGTCACGTCTACAGCGCCAAGCGCGGCACCGTCGGCACGCTGGTGGCAGCCGGTCAGGCACGCAACGACCAGCACATGACCATTCAGGCGCTGGAGCCGGGCGTTCCGCAACCGGTGTGGGTACAGGCCGCAGCACTGGCCGCACGCACGGCGGTGTTCATCTCCGCCGACGCCAGCCGTCCGACCCAGAGTGGCAGTCTGCCGGGCGTCGATCCGGCGCCAGCGAGCGAGCGCTTCACCCTGACCGAGCGTCAGTCGCTGCTCAACTACGGCATCGCCACCGCGTACTACGAAGGCGGCTACGTGCGCATCCAGCGCTCGATCACCACCTACCAGAAGAACGCTTACGGCCAGGCTGACAACTCGTACCTGGACAGCGAAACCATGCACCAGTCGGCGTTCATCGTGCGTCGTCTGCAAAGCGTGATCACCAGCAAGTACGGTCGCCACAAACTGGCTTCCGACGGCACCCGTTTCGGCGCCGGCCAGCCGATCGTCACCCCGGCGACCATTCGCGGCGAGCTGATCGCCCAGTACGCCAAGCTCGAACTCGAAGGCCACGTGGAAAACGCCGAGCTGTTCGCCGAGCACCTGATCGTCGAGCGCGACGTGCAGGACCCGAGCCGCGTGAACGTGCTGTTCCCGCCGGATTACATCAACGGTCTGCGCGTGTTCGCACTGCTCAACCAGTTCCGCCTGCAGTACGACGACGTCGCCTGATCGGCGCGTCTGACACTGTGATTTCAGCCCACCTCGCGTGGGCTTTTTATTTGAAGGGAGTAACACCATGGGTCAACTGATTGCAGGCACCTGCTACGTCAAGGTCGACGGTGCACAACTGACTATCAACGGTGGCTGCGAAGCCCCGCTGATGGCCGTCAAACGCGAAACCGTCGTGCCGGGCTTCTACAAGGAAACCGACATCGCGCCATCGTTCAAGGTGACCGCGCTGCACACCGCCGACTTCCCGCTGAAGAAGCTGATCGAAGGCACCGACATCACCGTCACTTGCGAATTCAGCAACGGCAAAGTCTACGTACTGGCCGGTGCCTACCTGGTCGAAGAGCCAGTCTCCAAAGGCGATGACGCCACCATCGAACTGAAATTCGAAGGCATCAAGGGGACCTGGCAATGAGCGGCGCCGTGAAGCTTCAGGTTGCGATCGAAGCTCACGGCGAGCCCCTGACCGAACTCGTCCTGCGCCGTCCAACGGTGCAGGAAGTGCGAGCGATCAAGGCGCTGCCGTACAAGATCGACAAAAGCGAAGAGGTCAGCCTCGACATGGACGTGGCGGCCAAATACATCGCCGTGTGCGCCGGCATTCCGCCGTCGTCGGTCAACCAGCTGGACCTGGCTGACCTCAATGCGCTGAGCTGGGCCGTTGCGAGTTTTTTCATGAGTGCGGCGTCGGAGCCATCACCGACCTGATTTCGGTCGCCTATGACCTGGCCTGGTTCTGGAAGGTTGACCCCGAACAGATGATGGCCAGGCCACTGGATGTGCTTCGCGAATCGCTGGAGCACGCGCAACGGATCAATGCGATGCAGCAGGTGCAGTGATGGCAGAAGAAACCAAAGCTAAAGCGTCGGTGCTGCTTACCGGCATCGACGAACTGTCACCCAAACTCGGCGCCCTGCGAGTGAAGGTCGATGACTTCAAGAAAAACCTCGAACAGACCGGCCTCGGCAAACTGGACATCAGCGACCTGTTCAAGGGCGGCAGCGTGATTACGCCGTTCGTGGACGGCATCAAATCGGCTGCGGCGTTTCAGGGCAAGCTTGCCGAGGTCAGCGAGACGGCGAAAACCGTCGACCTGCCGGAAACTCCGAAAGCCGCCGCGCAGAACATGAACGTGTTCAGCGCATCCATGGAGAAGGTGTCCGCTGCGGTGGACGCCGCACTGGTGCCGGCGGTGGGCGCATTGGTGGTCGGGCTGGAGCCGATGCTGACCCAGGTCGGCAGCCTGCTGGCCGACAACCCGAAACTGGTCGAAGGCCTGGCAGCGGGGGCGATTGCGTTTTCCGCCATGCAGACCGCCGTCACCGGCATGACTCAGGTGATGGACGTCATGAGCATGGTGCTCAAGACCAATCCGATCATGCTGATCGCCATGGGCATTGCCGTGGCGGCCGGTCTGATCGTGGCCAACTGGACACCGATTTCCGCGTTCTTCAGCGGATTGTGGGAGGGCGTGAAAAACGCCGGAGCCAGTGCAATGGCGACGTTGCGCTCGGTGCTCGACTGGCGGCCGCTGGAGGCACTGGCGGCGCTGTGGGAACCGGTCACGGCTTTCTTCTCCGGAATCTGGGACAAGGTCAAAGCTGTGACCGCGCCGGTGATCGACTTCTTCAAGTCGGTTTTCTCGTGGTCGCCCGCAGGCATGATCCTGGAAAACTGGGGGCCGTTGACCGGTCTGTTTTCGGCGATCTGGGAATTGCTCAAGGCCTTGAGTGTGCCGGTGATTTCATTCCTCAAGGGGCTGTTCGACTGGACGCCACTGGGCATGATCATCAACAACTGGGGCGCGATCAGCGGTTTCTTCGCTTCGATCTGGGCCGCGCTGCAGCCGGCGGCGCAAGCCATCAAGGACTTCTTCGGCAGCCTGTTCGACTCTTCCCCGCTGGGGATGCTCGTCAACAACTGGGGCAGCGTCGTGACCTTTTTCGAACCGGTCTGGGCCGCGCTGCAAACGTCGGCACAAACGATCAAAAGCTTTTTCCAGAGCCTGTTCGAATGGTCGCCGCTGGAGCAGATCGCGCAGTACTGGCAGCCGATCAGCGAAGTGTTTTCGGCGCTGTGGGGCGTTGTACAGGCGTTGGCCGCACCGGTGCTGGAGTTCCTGCACAACATGTTCGAATGGACACCGTTGGGGCAGATCATCAAGAACTGGGGACCGATCACCGAATGGTTCGGCGAGCTGTGGCAAAAGCTGCAAACCGTCATTGCACCGATCAAGGAACTGTTCGACGGTGGCTTCGCCGGGCTGATCGCCAAGGTCACCGGCAAGGTCGAAACCCTGACCGAAGCGCAGCGCCAGACCAATGCCGAAGGCAAGGGCGAACTGGCGCCGGCCTTCTTCGGTGCCAGTGCGAAAACCGAGGGTGGCGGTGCGTTGCAAGGCGGTTCGTTGCCGCAATCCTCTGGCGCCCTGATCCAGCAAAGCGCCGCCAACAACCGCACGCAACTCGAAGGCGGCCTGACGGTGCGCTTCGAAAATGCGCCGGCGGGGCTGCGCACCGATCAACCGCAAACCAATCAGCCGGGGCTGGCGCTCAGTTCGCGCATCGGCTATCGCTCGCTGTCCATGGGAGGTTCCAATGAACTGGCGTGACCGTTTGTTGCCGGCATCCTTTCGCGGTGTCGGTTTCTGGATCGATCAGGCGAAAACCCCGGTCGGTCGCAAGGGGCAGTTGCACGAGTATCCGCAACGGGATCTGCCGTTCTTCGAGGACCTTGGCCAGCAGGCCAAGACCCACGACCTGACGGCGTTCATCATCGGCGCCAATTGCCTGGAACAGCGCGACAAGCTGCTCCAGGCGCTGGAACAGGGCAGCGGCGAACTGGTGCATCCGTGGTTGGGGCGCTTGCAGGTCAAGGTCGGTGAGTGCGACATGACTCACACCCGCCAGGACGGCGGGATGGTGACGTTCAGCCTGAAGTTCTACCCCGACCGGCCGCTGCCGTTTCCGACGGCGACGGTCAGCACGCAGAAAGTGCTGCTGGCCAAGGCCGACGGTTTGCTCGGCTCGGCGGTGGCGCGCTTCGAACAGGCGATGACCCTGATCAAGGCCGCGCGGATCGGTATCGCCAATCTGCGCAACAGCCTCACCGGTGTGTACGACGTGATCAAGGAGCAGCTCAAGCCGCTGATCGCGCAGTACAAGCAGATCACCGAACTGGTCAGGGCCGTCAAGGAACTGCCCAAGGAAGTGGCGGCGGAGTTCAAGGGGTTGCTTGGCGATATCAAGGAGCTGAAGGCATTCGCGAAGGAGGGCTACCGTGGCGTGATTGCCGACGTGTCCCAACAGATCGAAGCCATCCGCAAGGCCGATGCGCCGAAAATCACCACCGGCAAGGACACCAACGCCGCCGCGCAAGCGATGGCCAACCTGGTGCAGGACACGCTGATCGTCAAAGTGGCGCAGTGGGTGGCCTCGATGCCGGTGGCGTCGACGCCGGTGAAACTCAACTCGACACCTTCGCTGGATCAGCAATCGAAGCAGCCGGTCAGCCGTCAGGAAGTTCCGGTCACCGACGATCTGCAAGCCCTGCAAAAAGAGTTGAACGACGCGCTGCAAAAGGCCCAGGACAAGGCCGACCCCGCGCACTATCAAGCCATCGCCGATGTGAAGGAGGCGCTGATCGCGCACCTCAAGGCAGTGGCTTCGTCCGGTGTGCGACTGGTCAGCAAAACGTTCCAGGAAACCTTTCCTGCAGTGGTCGTGGCCTACAAGCAGTTCGGCGATGCCACCCGTGTGACCGAGGTCATTCAGCGCAACGGTCTGTCTCATCCGGGGTACTCACCCAACGAAGTCAAGGTTTCCCGGGAGTGAGCCATGAACGAGACTGACAACCGCGTCACGCTGACCGTCGACAACATGGAGTACGGCGGCTGGAAAAGCGTGCAGATCACCGCGGACCTGGAGCGTCAGTTCCGCACCTTCAAACTCGACATCACCTGGCAATGGCCGGGGCAGACCGTGGATCAGCGGATCAAGGCCGGCGACCCGTGCGAAGTGCGGATCGGCCAGGATCTGGTGCTCACCGGTTATGTGTTCAAGGCCCCGATCAGCTATGACGGGCGGCAGATCAGCCTGAGCATCGAAGGCAGTTCCAAGACCCAGGATCTGGTCGACTGTGCGGCGCGAAACATCCCCGGCCAATGGCAGGAGCAGCCGCTGTTGAACATCGTCCAGGCCCTGGCCGGGGAGTACTCGCAGTTTGTGGTCAACGAGATTCCCGAGACCGCACGCCTGAGCAAACACACCATCGTTCCGGGTGAAACCGTGTTTCAGTCGATCGACCGTCTGCTCTCGCTGTACCGGGTGTTTTCCACCGATGACGCCGAGGGCCGGCTG
Source organism: Pseudomonas sp. B7 (assembly GCF_016735645.1). Classification (NCBI taxonomy): domain Bacteria; kingdom Pseudomonadati; phylum Pseudomonadota; class Gammaproteobacteria; order Pseudomonadales; family Pseudomonadaceae; genus Pseudomonas; species Pseudomonas sp. B7. Next base: position 295,160 of record NZ_JAERRE010000002.1, on the reverse strand, counting down.
GTGCTGGCCAAACCGGGCAGCGGCGGCCGTGCCAGTGATGCGCTGGAGCTGGGCAAGAACATTCTCTCGGCCAATGCGCCGATGGATCACAGCCAGGTGTTCTCCGAATACAAGGTGATCGGCCAGCAAAAGGGCAGCGACAAGAAGAGCGGGGCGGCGGTCAGCGAGGTTGAATCCAGCGCCACCGACCTGAGCTTCAAGCGTCGGCGCACCACGATCATCAACGAAGGCTCGCAACTGACGTTCGAACTGGCCCAGCAACGGGCCCAGTGGGAAAGCGCCACGCGCATGGGCCGGGCGCTGACCACCACTTATCAGGTGCAGGGCTGGCGCCAGTCCAACGGCGATCTGTGGCGCCACAACACGCTGGTGAAGGTCAAGGATCCGGTGCTCGGTTTCGATGGCGACATGCTGATCTCCAAGGTGACGTACTCGCTGTCGGCACAAGGCTCGGTGACCACGCTACAAGTGGCGCCGCCGCATACCTTCGACGCCAATCCGACCCCACCGAAAAAAGCCTGAGCCGGCACCTCCCTCCAAGGAAACCCTATGAGCCTACTGACACGCCTGCTGGCGCGCGGCACTGTCGTGCTCGCCAATTCGGCATCCAAGCTGCAATCGCTGCAAATGCGCCTCACCGCCGGTGAAGTGAACGACGACCTGGAGCACTTCGAACCCTACGGCTTCACCAGCCATCCGCTGGCCGGTGCCGAAGGCGTCGTCACGTTTCTCGGCGGCGACCGTTCCCACGCCATCGCCCTGGTGGTCGCCGACCGCCGTTACCGCCTGCAATCGCTGGCGGCCGGTGAGGTGGCGATCTACACCGACGAGGGCGATAAGATTCACTTCAAGCGCGGGCGGATCATCGACATCGAAACCGCCACGCTCAACATCCGCGCCAGCACCGCCGTGAACTTCGAGACGCCGGTGATCAACCAGACCGGCAAGATCGTTTCCAAGGGCGATCAAGTGGCCGGCGGCATCAGCCAGATCAAGCACGTGCACGTTGGCGTGCAGGCGGGCAGTGGCCAGACCGGCGCGCCGGCGGGAGGTCAGTGATGCTGTTCAGTCAGAACCTCCACGCCGCGCTGACCCGTGCGGTGCTGATCAGCCTGTTCACCTGGCGCCGCGCCGCCGACGACGATGCCCTCGACGACGAGGAGCGCTTCGGCTGGTGGGGCGACACCTTTCCCACGGTGGCCGACGATCGCATCGGCTCACGGCTGTGGCTGTTGCGCCGGGTCAAGCTGACCCGCCAGACCCAGATGGACGCCGAGTTCTATGCCCGCGAAGCCTTGCAGTGGCTGATCGACGACGGCCATTGCAGCGCCATCGACATCATCAGCGAACGCCTCGACGCCCAGCGCCTGAACCTGCGCACGGTCCTGACCCTGGCCGACGGCGAGCGCCTGGACATCAACCCCGATAACAGTTGGCAGGTGATCTATGCCGTTTGAAACCCCTTCGCTGCCGGTGCTGATCAAGCGCACCCAAAGCGACCTGGCCGGCGATTCGCTGCGCCAGTCCGATGCGCAAGTCCTGGCCCGCACACTCGGCGGCGCCGCTTATGGCCTGTACGGCTACCTCGACTGGATTGCCGAGCAGATCCTGCCCGACACCGCCGATGAATCGACCCTGGAACGCATCGCCGCGCTGCGCCTGAACCAGCCGCGCAAACCGGCCCAGGTCGCCACCGGCAACGTCAGCTTCAACGCGACGGCGGGCGCAGTGCTGGATGCTGATACGTTGCTGCAGGCGGGTGATGGCCGCACATTCAAGGTCACCGCCACCCGCACCACCGTCAATGGCGTCAACACGACCAGCATCGCCGCGCTGGAGGCCGGCAGCCTGGGCAACGCCGAAGCCGGGCTGGCACTGACGCCGGTACAGCCGATCGCCGGCGTGGTCGGCAACAGTTTCGTGGTGCTGGCGCCCGGACTGAACGGCGGCGTGGCGCGAGAAAGCCTGGAGTCGTTGCGCTCGCGGGTCATTCGTTCCTATCGCGTGATCCCCCACGGCGGTTCGGCCAGCGACTATGAGACCTGGGCGCTGGAAGTGCCGGGCGTGACCCGCGCCTGGTGCCGTGGCGGCTTCCTCGGGCCGGGCACCGTCGGCGTGTACATCATGCGCGACGACGATCCGCAACCGGTGCCCAATGCCGATCAACTGGCCGAAGTGCAGGCCTACATCGAGCCGTTGCGCCCGGTGACTGCCGAAGTGCATGTACGCCCGCCGGTGCAGAAGCCGGTGACCTATCAACTGAAGCTGACCCCCGACACCACCGCCGTGCGCGCGGCTGTCGAAACCCAGTTGCGCGATCTGCACAACCGCGAAGCCGATCTGGGCGCGGATCTGTTGATCAGCCATATCCGCGAAGCGATCAGCAGCGCGGCAGGTGAGACCGACCATGTCCTCTCGGCCCCGGTGGCGAACGTGGCCGCGGGTGACAGCGAACTGCTGACCTTCGGGGGTTGCGTATGGCTGCCATAAGAACCGCCGCGCAATACCAGGCGCAACTGCGCGCCTTGCTGCCGAGCGGTCCGGCATGGGATCCGGAGCGCGTGCCGGAACTCGAGGAAGTGCTGCAAGGCGTCGCCGTCGAACTGGCGCGCCTCGATGCCCGTGCCGCCGATCTGCTCAACGAGATGGACCCGGCCGGCGTCAGCGAACTGGTGCCGGACTGGGAACAGGTAATGAACCTGCCCGACCCGTGCCTCGGCGCTACGCCGCTGTTCGACGACCGTCGCCTCGCCGTGCGCCGCCGCTTGCTGGCGGTCGGCAGCCAGGCTGTCGGTTACTACCTGGAAATCGCCAAAAGCCAGGGTTACCCCAACGCCACCATCACCGAACTCGAAGCCCCGCGCATGGGCCGTTCGCGTTTCGGCGCGGCGCACTGGGGCACCTGGGAAGCGCAATTCATGTGGACGCTCAATACCGGCGGCCGACTTTTGCTCGGCCGGCGTTATGGCGCGAGTTACTGGGGCGAACGCTTTGGCGTGAATCCGGGCTCGGCGCTGGAATGCCTGATTCATCGGGCAGCACCGGCGCATACGAAGGTGCATATCAACTATGACTAGGGAATAACGCAATGGATTATCCGAAGAGTGTCCCCAGCGCCGGTCTGGTGAACGGGAAATTTATCGATGAGAACCCGCTGACCGGGACGCCGGGGTCGTTGATCCCCGCTGACTGGGGCAACAGTGTCACGCAGGAAATTCTCAGCGTGATCAAGGCCGGGGATCTTACCCCGGACGAGAAGAAATACGATCAGTTGTTGCAGGCGATTCAGACGGTGACGGCCAAAGGCTGGAATCAGGATCTGGCGTTGCCGCTGGCAGCATTGCCATTGCCGACCGTGGCCACGTCGGATGCCCGGATGCCGATCACACCGGCAGCCGCATCGACCAGTGGCGGGCGAGTTTCGGTGCCGGCGGGTGTTTACGTCAGCATCGGTCAGGAAGTGGTGGCGGGGCAGCTGGGACGTTCGCGAACGTTCACCACTCAGGCCTGGAGCAGCGCCGATCTGCTGCCGAGCTCGGGTTACTTTCTGCGGGCGCAGGTGGTGGGTGGTGCGCTGACGTTTTACATGCAGCGCGGGACGATTTATGACGCCAGCCCCGATAGCTTGAAGGGGACGGTCAATGGGGCGGCAGGTGGTGGTTTCCAGTCGACACCGCTGGATATTTGTCTCGCCTGGGTCGTCACGGCGGGTCCGGGATCCGTGCCGATTGTCCGGCAGATCTACAACCGTAACCGGTTGTCCTGGACTCAGGTGGTCAATGGCAATGGCGTGGTCTATCTGCCGCTCGACCCTCATGCTCGAACAGCACGTCTGGTGGTCGGGAATCCGACCCCGCACCCGACGGCTATCACTGGTGTGTCGTTTGCACCGGGCGGCTGGCTGGGAGGGAATTACTGTTTCCTCAATCCGACTATCGGTACGTCCAATAATTGGGACGGCTGGGGAACGGCAGGCGCATCGGTGGGAATCTTCACCAGTAACGTCGTCAACGACACCACGCTTTCAACGTTGACGGCCGGTTTCGATCACTCGGAACTGCGTTCGCTGTGGCAGGTGTACCAAGCCGAGCACACCTGGAACGCAGGGAATGCCGTCAGTGACGAATTGCTATTCGGGATGGGGATCAAAAGCTTTTCTCAAACCGATTATTCGAACGGCATCGCAGTCAATTTCACGGCGGCCGTGAATGTGCATTTGTCTTGGGAGTTGATCCGATGAACATCATTCAGGAACTGCATCAATTCGAAGACGGCTTGCGTCCGGTACCACCTTCTGCCGCCCATGACTGGGACGGTGAGCAATGGCATGCCAGCGCTGACAAAGCCGCGTTACTGGAACAGCAGGAAACCGAACGCCTGTGCGACCGGGTCGATGCCGCCGCCGACAGTGCGCGCACGACTTTGGCCGGCGACCCGCTCAAAGCGCTGGAATACGCCCAGGCGGCTGTTGACGCTCAAGCCTTTCAAGACGCCGGTTATCCAAAAAAGGAAGTGCCGCTGTCCGTCGCTGCCTGGATCGCCAAGGGCCGTTCGGCAAAGCAGTCGGCCGAGCAGATTCTCGACAAGGCCGCCCAGCTCAGCGACAGCCTGCTGACCCTGCGCACCTTGCGCCTGAAAGCCAAGACCCGGATCCGTGCGTTTGCGAGCAAGAGCCAGATGGATCAGGCCCGAGCTGCCGCCGATGAGGCGCTGCAGGCCATTCGTGAACTGACCGCCAACCCGACCTCGTAAGCACAGTTCGGGTTACCCAAGCCCACTTCGTGTGGGCTTTTTATTTTCAGGAACAGAAACGTCGGCGTCGTAGCAAAAGCTTGCGCGCGGCTACGTTTCATTTGTCATTACAGAGGAACGAGCACCAATGGACTACCCAAAAAGCGTCCCCAGCGTCGGCCTGGTCGATGGCCGGTTCGTCGATGAAAACCCGGTGGCGGGAACGCCGGGTTCATTGATACCGGCGGTGTGGGGTAACAGCGTTACACAAGAAATTCTCAACGTGATTACCGGCGCCGGGCTGACAGCCGCCGAAGCCGATACCGGTCAGTTGCTCAGAGCCATTCAATCGATTGTCGGCAATGCCAGTCCTATGCGCTCAGTGGTGACACGGCTGACGGCTTCCAAGGCGCTGACCGACCCGGAGCTGGGCCTGGTGCTGATCGATGGCGGATCCAGTGCCGTGACGGTGACGTTGCCGCCGGCAAGCGCGGCGCTGGGTGTGCGCGATGTGATTGTTCGGCGCATGGATAACAGCGGCAACCGTCTGATCGTTCAGGCGTCAGGTTCCGACCGCATTCGTTTTCACACGCACCTGTCACCCAGCGGTTATCCGTTTCTGGTGTTGATGGGCGGCGGGGACTGGTGGCAGTTGCGCAGCGATGCTGCGGGTAGCTGGTGGCCAGTCGGCCGGTTCGACAACACTCCACTCGGCCGGCCGTTTTTTGAAACGACCATCCTGCTCAGTCCCGGTGGCTACGGTGCGCTCAACGGTACAGTCATGAAGCGTGCCGAGTGGCCCTGGTTGTGGGACCACGCGCAGCTATCCGGAATGTTGGGTACCGAAGCCGCTCGTGCGGGCAACGAAGGTAAATGGACGTCGGGTGACGGTGCAGCAACCTTTCGTGGCCCTGAAGGGCGTGGCGAGTTTCTGCGAGTGCTGGACGAGGGGCGGGGCGTGGATGCGGCACGTGCGATGGGTTCTTTTCAGGTGGGCTCGACGCATTCGTATGCCATGGGCGCCAATGGTGCCGGAGCGGTCGGCGCGTGGTGGTCGGACAGCCTGACGAGTTTTGGTGCCGATACTCGTGAAGAACCGCAATACGTGTCCGGGCTGTACAACGGTGGCCCGGTCTTCCCTGCCGGTACGAGTTATCAGCGGGATGCCGCCAACGCTCTGCTGCTGGCGTTCAAGTCGCGCCCTCGCAACATCGCCTATCCCGGCCGTATCAAGCTCATCTGAGGTGCCTATGTTCAATTATCTTTTTGACGGCTCGGGCGCCTTGTCCGGGCCTGTCGAGTTTTTTGTGACCCCGGGCATCGGTATTCAACTGCCCGGCAATGCGGTGGAGTTGTCCTTCGAGCTGCCCGCGCCTGAAGCCGGTCGTATCTGGGCCTTGATCAACGGTGTTCCGCGAGAGGTGATAGACCGGCGCGGTCCGGTTTTCCGCAAGGACGGTGGCGGGCAGCAGATCTGGAGTGAGTTTGGGGAGTTGCCCGATACCCTCACAACGCAGCCCTGGCCTGGGGAATTCCATGTGTGGCGCGGCGACGCCTGGCAACTGGATGAGCAGGCCCGTTTGCTCAGCATCAGCCAGCAGATGCTGGAGCAGCGCGACACGCTGCTGCGCGAAGCCGTCCTGCGCATCGCCCCCCTGCAATACGCCGAGGACATCGGCGATGCCACTCACGAAGAACAGATGCAGTTGCTCGAATGGAAGCTCTACAGCGTGGAGCTCAATCGCATCGACAAGCAGACAGGCTTCCCCCGGGAAATCACCTGGCCTTCGCTGCCAGGCCCCGTCACCACCGATTGATAAGGAGATGAATCTTGGACTATCCCAAAAGCGTACCCAGCGTCGGGCTGGTGAACGGGCAATTTGTCGATGAGGATCCCGTCGCCGGAAAACCCGGCTCGCTGATTCCTGCCGCTTGGGGCAACGGCGTCACGCAGGAAATTCTCAGTGTCGTACAGGCCGCCGGCATGACGCCCAACGAGGCGAACACTCATCAACTGCTCGACGCACTGCGCAGTCCGGGGTTGTTCACGACGGCTGCGCAATTCGATGTCAGCCGATCGGCTGCAACGGCCGAGTTTGTCCAGCGGGCGCTGGGCAACTACGCCAGCGCTCGCGGCATCTCCGGCTCGACCCAACTGACCCTGGCCGATATCGGCTGCTCGATCGGGATGGGCGGTAACGCTGCGTACACCGTGACCTTGCCGGACGCCACTGCAGTGCCCAGCGGCGCGACGATCAGCCTGCACTGCCGAAACAGCGCAGCGGTCACGGTTGCCAGTAAAACCGGTACGCAGATCAGCCCCCAGGGGGCCTATCTGGGTTCGATCACGATGAACGCGGGCGAGAGCGCAACCTTCGTCCGGGAGTCGGGTGTCTGGGTCGTTTACGGCACCGCAGCGTTGAAGTATTCGGCGCTCTATGCGTCGCAGTTCGCCACGGCCGGATATCAGAAACTTCCCAGCGGCTTGATCGTGCAGTGGGTGACCGGGGGCTCCGATGCGAATGGAGTCATGACGGTGTCGTTGCCGATGATGTTTCCCAATGCTGTCCTCGGCGGGATCGCCAATGAGGGTTATCCGGCAGGCTGGGGCAGTTCCAACGTCACTGTCTGGGCATTCGACGGGGCCAACTCCACGACATCGACGGTTGTTGCCAGGGTTCGCAATGTCCTGGCGTCGAGTGTGAAGGCTGAACCTGGAATCTCGGGGCGCATATTGGTTTGGGGACGATAACCATGGCTATTTATTTTCATGCACAGACACGCGGCTTTGAACTGGTCGACAGCCCCTATCCGGAACCACCTGAAGGCGCCGTGGAAATCACCCGCGCCCAATACGCCGAACTGTTTGCCGGGCAGGCAAGCGGCAAGGTCATCAGCGCCAGTGCCAGCGGTCAGCCCGTATTGAACGACCCGGTCATCTCCCCGCAGGCACTGGCTTCCCGGGAGCGCGCGTGGCGCGACAACGTCCTGCAAGACACTCAATGGCTGGTGTGGCGTGACGCTGAAGAACTGGAAGTCGGCGAGGGCACGACGCTGCGTACCGAAGAATTCAAACAGCTTCTTGCCTATCGACAGGCACTGCGCGACTGGCCCAATGATCCGGAATTTCCGGATGCCCAGGCTCGCCCTGTAGAGCCCGACTGGCTTGAAGGCTTGCTGCGGTCGAACGGCTGAACCGTTGACCCGATCAATGAGGAATCAAAGTGGATTATCCGAAAAGCGTTCCCGGCTCAGGCCTGGAGAATGGCAAGTTCGTCGATGAAGACCCGATTGCCGGAAAACCGGGATCGTTGATCCCGGCCAGTTGGGGCAACAGTGTGACGCAGGAGATTCTCAACGCGATCACGGCCGCCGGCCTGACGCCGGATGAGGAGCAGACCGATCAACTGGCACAGGCCATTCGGCAACTGGCCAAGCCCGATCCGCTGCAGCAGTTTCCTGTGCAGGTGTATCGCAAGAATCTGTTGATCAATGGCGGATTCAATATCTGGCAACGCGGCACGACCAATCAGGCGCCGAACATCGGTGGGTATGTAGCGGATCGTTTCCGGTGCGACTGGAACGGCAACGCAGGTGTCAGCATTTCGCGCCAGGATTTTCCCCTCGGTCAAACGGAAGTCGTGGGTGAACCCGCTTATTTCCTGCGCTGGCAGCAGGCCACCGCAGGCACGGGAGCAACGGTGCATAAAGTCGCCCAGAGCATTGAATCGGTGAGGACTCTGGCCGGGCGAACGGCTACGGTCAGCTTCTGGGCGCGATCCGATGCGACGCGTCCTTTGCGCGTCACGATTGCTCAGCAGTTCGGAACGGGCGGTTCGGAGGGTGTGGTGAAGGTTGTCGACGTCTTTCAACTGAGTACGTCGTGGAAGAAATACAGCGCAACGTTTCAGGTGCCAACCATCGCCGGGAAAATGCTGGGCGTGAATGACTGCCTGACCTTGTCGTTCGATCTGCCGCTCAACGTGTTGCAGACCGTCGATCTGGCACAGATGCAATTGGAGGAGGGGCCGGTTGCAACACCGTTTGAATACCGTCCAGCGGCGGAAGAGTTGACTCTCTGTCAGCGCTATTTCGAAAAATCTTTTGTAAACCGTTTGCCGATCCGTTCGAACAACGGTCCAGGAACCTGTATCGCCACCTTTTCCCAAGTAGCGGCAGCCAATTCCGGCCAATATGGAATGTGCATCGATATGCAGGTGCCCAAGCGAGTTCAGCCAACGGTCGTGACGTATTGCCCTGGTGAGGCGAGCAATCAAGTCTGGCATTCATCGCTTGCGAAGGCCTGCACAGGAACCATCCTGCAAAGTGTGAGCGAGCGAGGGTTTGCGCTTGCCACCGTGACGCCCGTAGGCAGCTTTCCCGGGCAGGCATTGCAGGTCGATTGGACCGCGGACGCGGAAATCTAGGGGACAAGTCCATGAGTTATCAGCTCACATCGTATGGCGTTCTGCGCCTGAGTGATTCAGCGTTTATTCCACAGGATCCCGTTAATCGGGACTGGCTCGAGTACCAGGAGTGGCTGGTGTCCGGAGGACAGGTACTGCCACTGGACCCGCCGCTAGAGAGGCTGACGGCCAATCAAGGCATGCTGGGGTTGTTCAAGCGAATGATCCAGGTGTCCCCGGACAGCACGCTGAAAACTGAGGTAAACAATGGCTGATCAGCTTTGGTCGCCATCCGTGATTCAATCGGCGCATCCAGGGAGGACCGAGCATTATGCAAATCACTGAAGACAACCTACTCAACATCATGCCCAACGCCCGCCGCCAAGCGGGCGTTTTTGTTTCACCGCTCAACGATGCGATGGCGCGCCATCGCATCGACACGCCCAAGCGTATTGCCGCGTTTCTCGCCCAGATCGGACACGAATCGGGGCAATTGCAGTACGTGCGTGAACTGGGCAACAACCAATACCTGAGCAAGTACGACACCGGTACGCTGGCGTTGCGATTGGGCAACACGCCCGAGGCCGATGGCGACGGGCAGAAGTATCGCGGGCGCGGGCTGATCCAGATCACCGGCCGCGCCAACTATCGCCAGTGCAGCCTCGGGCTGTTCGGTGACGAGCGCTTGCTGGCGCTGCCGGAACTGCTGGAACAACCGCAATGGGCGGCCGAGTCCGCCGCGTGGTTCTGGGCGCAGAACGGTTTGAACGCGCTGGCGGATCAGGATCAGTTCAACAGCATTACCCGGCGGATCAACGGAGGGTTGAACGGTTTGCAGGATCGCCTGGAACTCTGGGGGCGGGCGAGGGCGGTGTTATGCCTGCCTTCGGTCTGAGCGTCTGGCGGCTGATCGGTCTGATGCTGCTGGCCGCAGGTTCGGCGGCGCTGGCCTGGCAGTTTCAGGATTGGCGCTACGGCCGCCAACTGGCCGAACAGGCGCGGTTGCACGCCGAAACCCTCAATCAACTGACTCTGACGGCCGCCACCGCGCAACAGGCCGAACAGGACAAGCGCATGGCCCTGGAGCAACGACTCACGGCCAGTGAACAAACCCATTACCGAGCACTGAACGATGCCCAACGTGATCAGGATCGCTTGCGTGATCGTCTTGCCACTGCTGATCTGCGCCTGTCAGTCCTCATCGACGCAGGCGACGCTGCCCAAGGCTGCGGTGTGCCAGCCACCTCCGGCGCCGGCGGCGTGGATCATGCAGCCGTACGCGCCCGACTTGACCCGGCGCATGCTCGACGAATTGTCGCCATCACCGGCGAAGGCGACCGCGGACTGATTGCCTTGCAGGCTTGTCAGGCCTATATCAGAGCGCTGGCGCCCGCACATTTTGAATAAGCTTGTGTATTGAAAGCGCAACCGGCTCGTGTACGGTGGTACCCATTCCATCCGATCCGGAGCGCGCCGTGAAAGAAATCACTCAATTGGCGGCCGAACTTGGCCGACGCCTGCAGTTGCTCAATGCCCACGTCACGACGGCCGAGTCCTGTACCGGTGGCGGGATTGCCGAAGCCATCACCCGGATTCCGGGAAGTTCGGCGTGGTTCGAAGCGGGTTACGTGACCTACTCCAACCGCCAGAAAACCCAGCAGCTGAATGTACCGACGGAGCTGTTCGGCACTGTGGGTGCGGTCAGTCGCGAGGTGGTCGAGGCCATGGTGCGCGGCGCCCGGGAGAAAAGCCTGGCGCGGTTTGCCGTGGCGGTCAGCGGCGTGGCCGGGCCGGACGGTGGTTCGCCGAACAAACCGGTGGGCACCGTCTGGCTGGCGTGGGGCGTGGGCGACCAGGTTTCCAGCGAGGTCCAGCACTTCCCCGGCAACCGCGACGACGTCCGCCGACAAACGGTGAAGGCCGCGCTAGAGGGCTTGCTGCGACTAGCGGCACGAGAAATCGAAAATCAGGGGTAGGCGATCCGTGAACGCTGTGGAATAATACTGGCTACTTATACAGGTGTTGGCCGTCAGGCCTTATTGATTACGTGAGGACTTTAATGGACGACAACAAGAAGAAAGCCTTGGCTGCGGCCCTGGGTCAGATCGAACGTCAATTCGGCAAGGGTGCCGTAATGCGTATGGGCGATCAGGACCGTCAGGCGATCCCGGCCATTTCCACCGGCTCTCTGGGTCTGGACATCGCACTCGGCATCGGCGGCCTGCCAAAAGGCCGTATCGTTGAAATCTACGGTCCTGAATCTTCCGGTAAAACCACACTGACGCTGTCCGTGATCGCCCAGGCTCAAAAAGCCGGTGCGACCTGCGCCTTCGTCGACGCCGAACACGCCCTCGACCCAGAGTACGCCGGCAAGCTGGGCGTCAATGTCGACGACCTGCTGGTTTCCCAGCCGGACACCGGCGAGCAGGCCCTGGAAATCACCGACATGCTGGTGCGCTCCAACGCCGTTGACGTGATCATCGTCGACTCCGTGGCCGCTCTGGTACCGAAGGCAGAAATCGAAGGCGAAATGGGTGACATGCACGTGGGCCTGCAAGCCCGTCTGATGTCCCAGGCGCTGCGTAAAATCACCGGTAACATCAAGAACGCCAACTGCCTGGTGATCTTCATCAACCAGATCCGCATGAAGATCGGCGTGATGTTCGGCAGCCCGGAAACCACCACCGGTGGTAACGCGCTGAAGTTCTACGCCTCGGTTCGTCTCGACATCCGCCGTACCGGCGCGGTGAAGGAAGGCGACGAAGTGGTCGGCAGCGAAACCCGCGTCAAGGTTGTGAAGAACAAGGTGGCTTCGCCGTTCCGTCAGGCCGAGTTCCAGATTCTCTACGGCAAGGGTATCTACCTGAACGGCGAGATGATCGACCTGGGCGTTCTGCACGGGTTCGTCGAGAAGTCCGGCGCCTGGTATGCCTACGAAGGCACCAAGATCGGTCAGGGCAAGGCCAACTCGGCCAAGTTCCTGGCGGACAACCCGGAAGTCGCGGCCAAGCTCGAGAAGCAACTGCGTGACAAGCTGCTGTCGCCAGCCGTGATCGCCGACTCCAAGGCTTCTGCGGTCAAAGAGACCGAAGACGACCTGGCTGACGCTGACATCTGATTGCACCGATGACAACCGCCGTACTCGATACCCTCGTCGCGGTGCGGCGAACCGCCATGGACCTGCTCGCACGCCGCGAGCACGGTCGAGTCGAGCTGACGCGCAAACTGCGTCAGCGTGGCGCTCCCCCCGAGATGATCGAAACAGCCCTCGACCGATTGACGGAAGAAGGGCTGCTTTCCGAAGCCCGCTATCTTGAAAGCTTTGTTTCCTATCGCGCCCGCTCCGGTTATGGCCCTCTGCGGATTCGCGAAGAACTGAGCCAGCGCGGTTTGCAACGCGCCGATATCGAACTCGCCTTGCGCGATAGCGGCATCAACTGGCAGGAGCAGCTAACGGACACGTGGCAACGGAAGTTCTCCGGACAACTTCCCGGCGATGCCAAGGAACGCGCCAGACAAGGTCGATTCCTGGCGTACCGGGGATTCTCGATGGAGATGATCAACCGCTTGTTCAGCGGCAGAGGAATGGACGATTAAATCGCTCCAGCTTCAATCAAAAAAAACGGCCCGCTATTTCGATAGCGGGCCGTTTTTTTTTGCCTTCACGTTACCTTCGACGGTTCGCGGGTGCGTTGCGCGGTCTGGGGTTTTGACTGGGCCCAGTTTTCCGGCAGATTGATGTAGTCCACCAGCTCCCGCAGACGCCCGTGATCCCGGGCGTTGAAGGCGAATGCCAGACGCGTGAGGTGGCTGAATTGAGCCTCGTCGTGTTCTTCGCCGCTGTAGGCGTGTTGATGGAACTGATCGCTCAGGCACAGATCGGCAAACGCTTCCTGCATATGGTCGAGGGCCTGATCGCTCAGCTTGTGGTTCATGCGAATGACAAACTGGCGCTTGAGCCAGCGGCTGGAATGGAAGTTGCCGTAGAACTGGTTGATCTGCTCCACCGCCTCTTCAACGTTGTAGACCAGGCGCATCAGCTTCAGGTCGGTCGGCAGGATGTAGCGATTTTCCTCCAGTTGCTGGCGGATGAAGTCCAGCGCGCCTTGCCAGAACGTCCCGCCCGGTGCGTCCAGCAGAACCACCGGCACCAAGGGGCTTTTGCCGGTCTGGATCAGCGTGAGCACTTCCAGGGCTTCGTCCAGGGTGCCGAACCCGCCGGGGCACAACACCAGCGCATCGGCTTCCTTGACGAAGAACAGCTTGCGGGTGAAGAAAAAATGGAACGGCAGCAGGTTGTTGGTGCCGTCCACGGTGGGGTTGGCATGTTGTTCGAAGGGCAGGGTGATATTGAACCCCAGGCTGTGATCGCGGCCGGCGCCTTCATGGGCCGCGGCCATGATTCCGCCGCCGGCACCAGTGATGACCATCATGTTCGAGCGAGCCAGCGAGGCCCCGAGTTCCCGAGCCATGGCGTAAAGGGGATGTTCGACCGGGGTTCGAGCCGAACCGAACACCGTGACCTTGCGTCGCCCCTTGAACTGTTCAAGGGTGCGAAAGGCCTGCTCCAGTTCGCGCAGGGCTTGCAGGGTGATCTTGGCGTTCCAGCGGTTGTGGTCTTCCTGGGCCATGCGCAGCACGGTCAGGATCATGTCTCGGTAAATGGGGGAATTCGGGCTGTCGGGTGACACCAGGTTGAGTTGTTCTTCGACCTTGCTGATGAGGTCGTGGCCGCTTTCCTGAAAATGACGGCTGAGCAGGTCATTCGGTTGGTAAGGCATGCAACTTCTCCTTCTGCACAGAGCTTTCGGCCCTGACGTGCGGCGTCAGTGCCGCGCTGCAAGAAAACAAACAGCCGGCAGCTCCTTTCCTGCCGTTAGAAAAATGAACGGGAATACGTTGAATCTAGACCCTCAAAGCATTTTTCGCTCATCGAGCATTACGCCGCAAAGTCTTTCCTGGCAACTGCTTATTGCCGCTTTTCGAAGTGTTTTCACCGCTCGTCCGATGCCACGTCGAGGGCTGAATGCTCTGATTTACTAAGTTAAAGGCGCCGTACGACAACTTTGCGTCAACGACCGTACGCAAGGTGCACGCTATTCAAGGATTTGCGGGTGGCAAGGAGGCGGGACACATGACCAGAGTCATTCTGGAGATCGATGCGCAGCTGTATCGATTGTTGAAAGCATCAGCCGAGACCAATCATGTGAGTCTCGAAGAGGAGTGCTGCCGACGCCTGGCGGGAGGGGAGCGCCGCTCGCGTTACTTGCAGGCCTTGCTGGCCGAACTGCGCGCCGAGGATGAACAGCGGCGCGCCACGTCGAGATGATTACTTCTTCTTCGCTGGAGCCGCTTTCGGGCAATCCGATTCCTGGTAGCTGGCGGAGCCGATCGCCTTGTTGGTTTTCACTTCGGTGAAGTCGTAACGCATGATCGCGCCCTTGGCCATCAGCTTGCGGTACGACGGGTTGTTGCAGACCGAAGCGCCCAGCTGGAAATACACGGCTTTGGGATCGGCGCGCATTTTGTCGGCGTGGCTCTTTTGCACGCTAAGGTGATTGACCAGCGTGGTGCCTTCGACGGTGTAGCCCTGATCAAGAATGTCTTCGTTGATCGCCCGTGGCGTGCCGACGCTGCTTTGTGCGGCGACATTGCGCAGCTCTCGGTTCAGATTCTGCTCACTCAGGGATGCAGCCTGAGCGCTGAAGGACGAGGCCAGCAGAATGGCAGCGGTGGGAACGATAAGGCGCAGCATGAAACTCTCCTGGTTCAGTGACTGGTGGTTCGACCAGCCACGTGACTGTGCGTTCAGTGGCGGCGAATTATAGGGGAGCCGGTCGGGAGGGTACAGGCTTGTGCCCGTCGCTCTGGTAAACTGCCGGCCTTTATTGCCCTGCTGAGTGTCGTTCGTGTCGAGTTTCCCTGCCTGCCGGTGCCGTCTGCGATGAATCATGCCCCCAACGCCGTGGCCCGCCTGCGCGATCAGCGCGAGGACGAGGGCATCAAGCCGATCCAGGCCCGGGGCTTTCGCTCCCCGCGTTGCCGCGATTGCCGGGTGATCATCAGCCATTGCCTGTGTGCCTGGCGGCCGACGGTCGATGCGCGTTCGGGCGTTTGCCTGATCATGACCGGCAAGGAAGTGTTCAAACCCAGCAACACCGGCTGGTTGATCGCCGACATCGTGCGCGACAACCATGCCTTTATCTGGTCGCGGACCGAGCCCGACGAGCAACTGCTGGCGCTGCTGAACGACCCGCAATGGCAGCCGTATCTGGTGTTCCCCGGCGAGTACGTCGAACCTTCGCGGGTGACCAACACCGTGGATCTCGATAGCAGCAAGCGTCCGCTGTTCATCCTGCTGGACGCGACCTGGACCGAAGCCCGGAAGATTTTCCGCAAGAGCCCGTATTTCGACCGTTTGCCGATTCTGAGCCTGTTGCCCGACAAGCTGTCGCGCTATCGCCTGCGCCGCTCGACCCGCAGCGAGCACCTGTGCACCGCCGAAGTGGCGGCGCTGTGCCTGGAACTGGCCGGCGATTCTGACGCCGCATCGGCGCTGGATGCCTATTTCGATGTGTTCAGCCAGCATTATCTGGGGGCCAAGCAGCAACTGGACGTCAATGTGTCGACGCCGGCCCATGCCGAATTGCTGCCCTATATCCGAAACGCGGCGCCAGCACCGGCCTGATCCTGGCCCATACTGCTAAAGCAGTGGCCGTGCGGCTTGACCACCCCGGCTTCGCTGGTCATGCTTGGCGCCGATTGGGGTGCGGCCAAGGTTTGAAACGCCGTTTTTGTTCGTGATTGGCGTTGAACGTGCCCCTGTGGATGCCGCTGCCGGGCGGTATCTGGATTTGCTTTGGCACGACCCGAATGCGCGGGCCGGCCATCAAAAACAGGATCATTTGAAAAATGGCCACATACGACATCCTGATTGCCGATGATCACCCTCTTTTTCGTAGCGCACTGCATCAAGCGGTGACGATGGGCCTTGGCCCGGACGTACGAATGGTGGAGGTGGCGAGCATCGCCGAGCTGGAAACCCGCCTGACCGAAAAGGCTGACTGGGATCTGGTGCTGCTGGACCTGAACATGCCGGGCGCTTTCGGATTTTCCGGGCTGGTGATGCTGCGCGGTCAATACCCGCAGATTCCGGTGGTGATGGTTTCGGCCCAGGAAGAAGCCTCGGTGATGGTCAAGTCCCGGGAATTCGGTGCCAGTGGTTTCATTCCCAAGTCCAGCGACCTGAGCGTGATTCAGGAAGCGGTGCGTAAAGTGTTGGACGGGGACGTGTTCTGGCCACCCCAGGCGTTCGAAGCGGTCAGCGTTTCGGATGAAGCCAAGGCTGCCAGCGATGGCCTCGCCAGCCTGACGCCACAGCAGTTCCGGGTGTTGACCATGGTCTGCGAAGGCTTGTTGAACAAGCAGATCGCCTACGAGCTGAGCGTGTCCGAAGCGACCATCAAGGCCCACGTCACGGCGATTTTTCGCAAGTTGAACGTGCGAACCCGGACCCAGGCCGCTTTACTGCTGCAACAACTTGAGTCAATTCCGAGCCAGTAAGCGCTGGCGTCTTCACGCTTTTTTGACTTTCGTTGATCTAGCTTCCCCACTTCCTTTCGGTCGGTTATCTACTTTATGTCACCTTTCAAGGGCCAGACGGGCCTGAAACGCATCCTCAACGCTTCCGGATATTCGCTGGACGGCTTGCGCGCCGCCTTCACCGGCGAAGCGGCTTTCCGCCAACTGGTGTTGCTCAACGTGGTGCTGATTCCACTGACGTTTTTCCTCAATGTCAGCCGGGTCGAGCAGGCGCTGCTGATTGCCGTGTGCCTGCTGGCGCTGATCGTCGAGCTGTTGAATTCGGCGGTGGAGGCGGCCATCGACCGCATCTCGCTGGAGTTGCATCCGCTGTCCAAGAACGCCAAGGACATGGGCAGTGCCGCGCAATTCGTGGCACTGAGCATGATCGCCCTGGTGTGGGCGGTGATTCTGCTTTAAGCGATGCTCGGCAGAACGATCTCGTCGCTGCGCTGCACCCCGGCGGTGAAAGCGCGGCACAGGTCGAGGAATTCGCGCATGGCAGAGGTCTGGTACTTTTGCTTGTGCCAGATGAAATAGAACTGCCGCGCCAGATCCAGATCCGGCGTCTCCACCGGTACCAGGCTGCCGCGCCGGAAGGCGTCACGCAGCGCAAGACGCGAGATGCAGCCAATTCCCAGGCCTGATTCCACGGCGCGCTTGATCGCTTCGGTGTGTTCCAGCTCCAGCCGGATGTTCAGCGCGCTGCGGTGATGCCGCATCGCCTGATCGAAGGTCAGGCGCGTCCCCGAACCCTGCTCCCGCAAAATCCACGCTTCGTGCGTCAACTCTTCCATGGTCGCGCTGCCGCGCTTGGCCAACGGATGCTGTGGGGCGCAGAACACCACCAGTTCATCCTCGACCCAACTCTGCACTTCGATGTCCGGATGGCTGCAATCGCCTTCGATTAGACCCAGATCAATTTCGTAATGAGCAACCTGTTGCACGATATTGGCAGTGTTCTGCACATGCAGCTTCACCTGGCTTTCCGGGTGGCGCTGCATGAAACCGCCGATCAGCAGCGTCGCCAGGTAATTGCCGATGGTCAGGGTTGCGCCCACTGACAGCGAGCCGAAACCGGATTTGCCGTTGAGCAGGTCTTCGATTTCCTTGGCCTGATCGAGCAGGGCCACCGCTTGCGGCAGCAACTGTTTGCCGAGGGCGTTGAGGCTCAGGCGTTTGCCGGCGCGATCGAACAGCTGGCAGCTGGACTGGCGCTCCAGTTCGGTGATGGAAGTGCTGGCGGCCGATTGCGACAGGTTGAGCAGACCCGCTGCGCGGGACACGCTCTCCTGTTGGGCGACGGCGACGAAGACTTGCAGTTGACGAAGAGTAAATCGCATATCGATATAACCGATAACCCTTATCTTAATAATCCAGTTAACAGATATTGTCGGCGCTATTAGAATGCGATGCAATTGCGCACCGTCGGCATTCTTCAACAAGAGCCGGGCAGGCGCAGATCAATCTCCAGGAGTCCCACGTACATGAGCAACATGAACCACGAGCGTGTCCTCAGTGTTCATCACTGGAACGACACTCTGTTCAGCTTCAAGTGCACCCGCGATCCGGGCCTGCGCTTCGAGAACGGTCAGTTCGTGATGATCGGCCTGCAACAGCCAAACGGCCGCCCGCTTATGCGCGCTTACTCGATCGCCAGCCCGAACTGGGAAGAGCATCTCGAGTTCTTCAGCATCAAGGTGCCGGACGGTCCGCTGACCTCCCAGTTGCAGCACCTGAAGGAAGGCGACGAGATCATCATCTCGAAAAAACCGACCGGCACCCTGGTGCTGGACGACCTGAACCCGGGCAAGCACCTGTACCTGCTGAGTACCGGCACCGGTCTGGCGCCGTTCATGAGCGTGATCCAGGACCCGGAAACCTACGAGCGCTTCGAGAAAGTGATCCTGGTTCACGGTGTTCGTTACGTCAACGAAGTCGCCTACCGCGAGTTCATCACCGAGCACCTGCCGCAAAACGAGTTCTTCGGCGAAGCGCTGCGTGACAAGCTGATCTACTACCCGACCGTGACTCGCGAACCGTTCGAGAATCAGGGTCGCCTGACCGACCTGATGCGCAGCGGCAAGCTGTTCAGCGACATCGGCCTGCCACCGATCAACCCGCAGGACGACCGCGCGATGATCTGCGGCAGCCCGAGCATGCTCGACGAGACCAGCGAAGTGCTCGACAGCTTCGGCCTGAAGATCTCGGCGCGGATGCGCGAGCCGGGTGACTACCTGATCGAGCGCGCATTCGTCGAGAAATAATCCCGACGATGCCGATAGAAAAGCCCGCGTTGCCTGAGAAGGCAGCGCGGGCATTTTCGTTTTCGGGGTTCAGTCAGCGGCGGGGATGACTTCCAGGACGCGGATCTGTTCGGGCGTCGGGTAATGCCAGCGCACATCCAGATCCCAGAACTGCGCGCCGTATTCGCGCTCTGGCATTGGCGTCTGATACGCCGGGCGCGGATCCTGGGCCAGGCATTGCTCGATCAGCTCGACCAGCGGCTCGGCCAGGCGCTGAGCGTGCGTCTGCGCCTGTTGCAGCGCCGCGTCCGTCCACTGCACGTCGATCAGGTGCGGCGCGGCACTGGCGATGCTGTTGGAAGCGTCAGTGATGATGTCGGCGTAGGGCACGTAGGGTTTGATGTCGAGAATCGGCGTGCCGTCCAGCAGGTCGATACCGGAGATGAGCAGGCGATTGGCCTCGACCTTGTCCAGCTTCACCACCGACTGACCGATGCCGTTCGGCCGGTGCGTGGCGCGGGTGGCGAACACGCCCATGGATTTGTTGCCACCGAGGCGCGGAGGGCGGACCTTGAGGCGCGGCTTGTCTTCCAGCGCCTGATGGAACAGGAACAGCAGCCAGACATGACTGACCTGCTCCAGCCCCTGCACCGCATCGCCCTGATCGAACGGCGCCACCAGCTCCAGCACGCCACGGGCGGCGGGGGCCAGTTGCGGCTGGCGCGGGATGGCGAACTTCTCCTTGAAGCAGGAGCGGACGAAGCCGATGGGGGAGACGCTGTAAGTCATGGTTTGCATTCGAAGCGGAGCAGGGCGGGCATGATAACCCGTCCGGCCGCGTCGCCGATCTAAAGACTGAACCCGCCATCCAGCGGAATGATATTCCCGGTCATGTACGCCCCGGCGGTACTCGCCAGGCTGATCGCCAGCGCCGCCATCTCTTCCTCGCGGCCCCAGCGTTTCATCGGGATCAGCGCGGTGTCATCGGCCAGCGCCTGCTGGTCGCTGCCGATGTGCTGGGTCATCTTGCTCGGGAAGCGCCCCGGTGCGATGACGTTGACGTTGATGTGCTGGCTCACCAGTTCCCGGGCGAGAATCCGTGACAGTTGATGCAGGGCGGCCTTGCTCGGCCCGTAGGCGTAGGCCTGTTCGCCGAAGGAAGAAATCCCCGCCACCGAACCGATGTTGATGATCCGCGCCGGATTGGCCGCCGACCCGGATTTACGCAACAACGGCAGAAACTGCTGGATGCAGCTGAACACCGACGTCACGTTGAGTTGCATGACCTTTTCCCAGCCCTTGACCGGGTAGCTCTCCAGCGGCGCGCCCCACGTCGTGCCGGCGTTGTTCACCAGAATGTCCAGATGAGTGATCTGTTCGCCCAGTCGCGCGGCCAGCTCTTTCACGCCTTCTTCCGTCGCCAGATTCGCTGCGATGCCCAGACAAGTGCCCAGAGCACTGAGTTCTTCAGCGGTTTGATGACAGGCTTCCGCGTCACGGGAGCAGACGTACACGCGGGCGCCGGCCTCGACATAGGCCTTGGCGATCATTTTGCCGATACCACGGGTGCCGCCGGTCACCAGGGCGGTGCGGCCTTGCAGGGAGAAATACGGGTGCATGGCGAATCCTGAGGGCTAGGGTTCAGTACACCCTAGTCGCCGGCCGCAAAAAGCGGAGCCACTATTTTTGGAAGGAATGGAAGGGCATGCATGAAAACGGCGACCGAAGTCGCCGTGATCGAATGGGTCAACCGCGAACGCGCAGGGTCAGGCCCTTGAGGAAATTGCGCAGCAACTGATCGCCGCACGGGCGGTAGTTGGTGTGGCCGACCTTGCGGAACAGCGCGCTCAGCTCAGGCTTGGACACCGGGAACTCGGCAGCCTTGAGGATCGCGTGCATGTCGTCTTCCTTCAGTTCGAAGGCCACGCGCAGCTTTTTCAGGATGATGTTGTTGGTCACCGGGAGTTCGATCGGCAGCGGCGGACGGCTTTCGTCCTTGCCGCGCTTGAAGATCACCAGACCGTCGAGGAAGTGCGCGATGACTTCGTCCGGGCAGCGCACGAAACCTTCTTCGTCTTCTTCTTTCTTGTCGAGGTACGTCACGACATCAGCCAGCGTGACGTCCAGGCCGCCGAGTTTGATGATCTCGACCACTTTCTTGTCGCTGATGTCGAGCATGTAGCGCACGCTGCGCAGAACGTCGTTGTGAACCATGTGTGCAATCCTGATTGTTCGCTGTGGGCATTGCGCGGGCGCGATGCCGGAAATGTAGGGTGGCTTGCGAGCCTTAGAATTTCTCTTTGCCGGACAGGTAGCGCCATTGGCCGACCGGCACCTTGCCGATGGACACGCCGCCGATGCGGATCCGGCGTATGCCGATGACCTTCAGGCCGACCGCTTCGCAGAACTGGGCGATGATCCCCGGCTGCGGGTTCTTCATGGCGAAGCGCAGGCGGTTTTCGTTCTGCCAACTGGCCTTGACCGGCGGCAGCTCCTTGCCCTTGTGGGTGAGGCCGTGCTGCAGGCGATTGAGGCCGTGGGCAACCATGTCGCCTTCGACTTCGACCACGTATTCCTGCTCGATCTTGGCCGCGTCGGCGGTGAGCTTGCGCAGCACCTTCCAGTCCTGGGTGAACACCAGCAGGCCGCTGGCCTTGGGTTGCAGGTCGGCGCTGGCGGTCAGGCGCAGGAAGTGCCCGCGCAGCGGACGCTTGCCGTAGCGGTGTTCTTCGCTGAGGGTTTCGGCGTTCAGCGACTGCATGGCGCTGTCGACATCCATGCCCGCCGGCACGTTGAGCAGGATAGTCACCGGCTCCGGCGCGGTGGCCTTGGCATCCTTGTCGAGCTCGACTTTCTGGTCGCCGACCTTGAACTGCGGCTCGTCGATGACTTCGCCGTCCACGGTGACCCAGCCGCCCTCGATGAACAGCTCGGCCTCCCGGCGGGAGCAACCGACCAGCTCGATGAGGCGTTTGGAGAGGCGAATCGGGTCAGTCATGACAGGGGCCGTAACAAAAAAGGGGTGGGCATTGTACCTGCCTGGGGCCGGTTAAGCCCGATTGCATTTGCGCCGTGTGGCTTTTAGCCGCGTACCGCGCGCTGCTCCGGTTGTTTCAGACGCATATGCAACAACGGATACGGCTGGCCCATGCCATCGACCTCCGAGCGGCCGATCACCTCGAACCCTTGCTTGAAGTAAAACCCCAGCGCCTGGGGGTTCTGTTCGTTGACGTCCAATTCGTCGGCGTTCAGGTGTTCCATCGCGTACTTCAACAGTTTCTTGCCAAGGCCCTGGCCGCGATGGGCCGGGTCGATGAACAGCATTTCGATCTTGCCCGCCGCGACCCCGGCAAACCCGGTGATGCGCTGGTGGCTGTCGCGGGTGCAGATCAGCATCACCGCATCGAGGTAGCGGGTCAGCACCAGATTCTTCAGCAGCTCGATGTAGGATTCCGGCAGGAAATCGTGGGTCGCGCGAACCGAGGCCTCCCAGACCCGGGTCAGTTCCTGATAATCGCTGAGTTTCGGCGTGTGGATGACCGAGTGGTGACGCATGCCCGATAGCCTCTTTGTCATGGATGAGGGAGTCCTTCCCACCCCAAACGATAGCCGTAAAAAAGCCCCGCATCTCGTAAAAGAGAGCGGGGCTTTCTGTATTTTTCGCGCTTAGATCTGTTCGGCCCAGAGGTCGTATTCGTCGGCGTCGGTCACCTTGCACCAGACCTTGTCGCCTGGCTTCAGGTTGCTGCCGTTGTCGATGAACACATTGCCGTCGATTTCCGGGGCATCGAAGAAGCAGCGGCCGACCGCGCCCTGCTCGTCGACTTCGTCCACCAGTACTTCGATTTCACGGCCGATGCGCAGTTGCAGGCGCGCCGAACTGATGGCCTGCTGGTGCGCCATGAAGCGTTCCCAGCGGTCTTGCTTGACGTCGTCCGGAACCACTTCCAGATCCAGATCGTTGGCTGGAGCGCCTTCGACCGGCGAATACTGGAAGCAGCCGACGCGGTCGAGCTGGGCTTCGGTCAGCCAGTCCAGCAGGTACTGGAAGTCTTCTTCGGTTTCGCCGGGGAAGCCGACGATGAAGGTCGAACGGATGATCAGGTCCGGGCAGATCTCGCGCCAGTTCTTGATCCGCGCCAGGGTCTTGTCTTCGAACGCCGGGCGTTTCATCGACTTGAGGACTTTCGGGCTGGCGTGCTGGAACGGGATGTCCAGGTACGGCAGGATCTTGCCGGCGGCCATCAGCGGGATCAGCTCGTCGACGTGCGGGTACGGGTAAACGTAGTGCAGACGGACCCAGACGCCGAGGGTGCTCAGCGCTTCGCACAGTTCGGTCATGCGGGTTTTCACCGGCGCGCCGTTCCAGAAACCGGTGCGGTATTTGACGTCAACGCCATAGGCGCTGGTGTCCTGGGAAATCACCAGCAGTTCCTTCACGCCGGATTTGACCAGACGCTGGGCTTCGTCGAGCACGTCGCCGACCGGACGGCTGACCAGTTTGCCGCGCATCGACGGGATGATGCAGAAGCTGCAGCTGTGGTTGCAGCCTTCGGAAATCTTCAGGTACGCGTAGTGGCGCGGGGTCAGCTTGATGCCTTGCGGCGGCACCAGGTCGATCAGCGGGTTGTGATCCTGCTTCGGCGGCACGACTTCGTGCACCGCGTTGACCACTTGCTCGTACTGCTGCGGACCGGTGACGGCCAGCACGCTCGGGTGCACGTCACGGATATTGCCTTCTTCGACGCCCATGCAGCCGGTCACGATGACCTTGCCGTTTTCCTTGATCGCTTCGCCGATGACTTCCAGCGATTCGGCCTTGGCCGAGTCGATGAAGCCGCAGGTGTTGACCACGACCACGTCGGCGTCCTGATAGGTGGACACCACGTCATAGCCTTCCATGCGCAGCTGGGTCAGGATGCGCTCGGAGTCGACCAGTGCTTTCGGGCAACCCAGAGAAACGAAGCCAACCTTTGGATTGGCCGGCGCAGGAGTGGTGGACATGTCTAACCTCGGTGTTTTGTGACGTCGCTTGCCTGGTTCGGTAACCGACGGATGGGCGCTTGAACTGCGCCTCTGATCAAAAAGTGCGCAATTCTAGCGACGAGCAGCGCACTTGACCAGCTTTATACAGGGAAATACGACGAGTGCTGCGCTATGCTTCGCGCCGTTGCGCTTTACTGAATTTTTACAGTCAAGAAAACGTCTGTTACAGGGCGTAAAAACGCGCATGCTGCACACAAAGCATAGTGCTTCATATAAGAAGCCAGTCTGGGAATCAGGAGTGTTGGATGGGTCAGGCAAGTAGTCACGCGGCGGGCGCCGAAGGTTCGGCCACCAAGCCGCTGAGCATGCTGGTCGCGGCGGTCGGGGTAGTTTACGGCGACATCGGCACGAGCCCGTTGTACACCCTCAAAGAAGTGTTTTCCGGCGCTTATGGCGTGCCTGTCAATCACGACGGGGTGCTCGGCATTCTGTCGCTGATTTTCTGGTCGCTGATCTGGGTCGTTTCAATCAAGTACATGATGTTCGTGCTGCGCGCCGACAACCAGGGCGAAGGCGGGATCATGGCGCTCACCGCGCTGGCCCGTCGGGCGGCGGCGGGGCGCAAGCGGTTGCGCACGCTGCTGGTGGTCTGCGGGCTGATCGGCGCAGCGCTGTTCTATGGCGACAGCATGATCACCCCGGCGATTTCCGTACTCTCGGCCATCGAAGGTCTGGGCCTGGCTTTTGACGGCATCGACCACTGGGTGGTGCCGCTGTCACTGGTGGTGCTGGTGGGTCTGTTTCTGATCCAGAAACACGGCACGGCGCGGATCGGCATTCTGTTCGGGCCGATCATGGTCACCTGGTTCCTGGTGCTCGGTGCCCTCGGCGTCTACGGCATCAGCCATTACCCGGAAGTGCTGCACGCGATGAACCCGGTCTGGGCCGTGCGCTTTTTCATGGTTCATACGGGCATGGGCGTGGCGATCCTCGGCGCCGTGGTGCTGGCGCTGACCGGTGCCGAAGCGCTGTACGCCGACATGGGCCACTTCGGCCGCAAGCCGATTGCCCGTGCGTGGTTCCTGCTGGTGCTGCCGGCGCTGGTGCTCAACTACTTCGGTCAGGGCGCCTTGCTGCTGGAGAACCCGGACGCCGCGCGCAACCCGTTCTACCTGCTGGCCCCGAGCTGGGCGTTGATTCCGCTGGTCGGTCTGTCGACCCTGGCCACGGTGATCGCGTCCCAGGCGGTGATTTCCGGCGCGTTCTCCCTGACCCGTCAGGCGATCCAGCTCGGTTACATCCCGCGCATGTACATCCAGCACACCTCCAGCGACGAGCAGGGCCAGATCTACATCGGTGCGGTGAACTGGTCGCTGATGGTCGGCGTCGTGTTGCTGGTGATCGGCTTCGAGTCCTCCGGCGCCCTGGCTTCGGCCTACGGCGTGGCGGTGACCGGCACGATGTTGATGACCACGATTCTGGTGTCGGCCGTGATGCTGCTGCTGTGGAAATGGCCACCGATTCTGGCGGTGCCGGTGCTGATCGGCTTCCTGTTGGTGGACGGCCTGTACTTCGCCGCCAATGTGCCGAAAATCGTCCAGGGCGGCGCCTTCCCGGTGATCGCCGGTATCGCGCTGTTCGTGCTGATGACCACCTGGAAGCGCGGCAAGCAACTGCTGGTCGAGCGCCTCGACGAAGGCGCGCTGCCGCTGCCGATCTTTATCAGCAGCATCCGCGTGCAGCCTCCACACCGCGTGCAGGGCACCGCCGTGTTCCTCACCGCCCGTTCCGACGCGGTGCCGCACGCGCTGTTGCACAACCTGCTGCACAACCAGGTGCTGCACGAACAAGTGGTGCTGCTGACCGTGGTCTACGAAGACATCCCGCGCGTCCCGCCATCCCGGCGCTTCGAAGTCGAAGCCCACGGCGAAGGCTTCTTCCGGGTGATCCTGCACTTCGGCTTCACCGACGAACCGGACGTCCCGCAGGCGCTGAAACTGTGCCACCTGGATGATCTGGACTTCAGCCCGATGCGCACCACCTACTTCCTCAGCCGCGAAACGGTTATCGCCTCGAAGCTCGAAGGCATGGCCCGTTGGCGTGAAGCGCTGTTTGCGTTCATGTTGAAGAATGCCAACGGGAACCTGCGGTTCTTCAATCTGCCGCTGAACCGGGTGATTGAGTTGGGGACGCAGGTGGAGATGTAAACCGGCGTCATCAAAAAGCCCCCGTCAGCCTTGTGGCTGGCGGGGGCTTTTTTGTGTTTGTGCACTTATCAGAATCCAGTGGAGATCCCTGTGGGAGCGGGCTTGCCCGCGAATGCGGTGTATCAGTTTACAAATCAGCTGCCTGACCCATCGCCATCGCGGGCAAGCCCGGCTCCCACAAGGATCTCGGGTGTTTGCCAAAACGAAAAAGCCCCCGCAACTGCGAAGTTGCGGGGGCTTTTTTGGGGGCGCTTCAGATCACTCCTCCGCCACCTGCGCCGAGTTCTGGCGCTTCTCGATCAGATCCACCAGACGCTTGGCCAGCGCCGGGTAGTTCTCGTCGAAGTGGTGGCCGCCAGGTAGCTTCACCGCTTCGCCCACCGCCGTCTTGTCGGTGCAACCGCTTTCATCGGTTTCTTCTTCACCGTAGATGCACACGACCTTGGCCGGTGGCAGCTTGGCCATTTCCGGGCCGGTGGCGGCTTCTTTGCCGGCGTTGCCGAGCCAGCCTTCGACTTCGATTTCGAAGCTGCCGGTGCGGGCGAAGGCCAGCAGAATGATTGCGTCGACGCGCTGCTGCTCGGTTTCCGGCAGGCGGTTGTAGATGGCCGGCAGGACGTCGGCGCCGAACGAGTAGCCGGTCAGGATGAAGCGCTTGGTGCCCCATTTCTGGCGGTAGTGCTGCATCAGTTCGGTCAGGTCCAGGGCGCTCTGTTCCGGGCTCTTGTGCTGCCAGTAGTAGCGCAGGGTGTCGATGCCGACCACCGGGTAGCCGATCTTGGCCATTTCACCGGCCACGTCGCGGTCCAGATCGCGCCAGCCGCCGTCACCGGACAGGAACAGGGTCACGGTGTCCTTGGCCTGGCCGGCAGGGACTTCCACCACCGGGATCTGCAGGCCGCCGTTGGCCTTGTCGCCGCCGACGAGGATCTTGCGCAGTTCGTTGTTCAGCACTTGCGGCAGGTTGATGTCGTAGTCGCTGATGCTGGTCTCGGCGTTCGGTTGATCGCGCACGAAACCGGCGCTGGTGTCGTCCGGGTTGTCGTTCCACGCCACCAGCCAGTGGCCGTGGGCGGCGGCTTTCGGCAGCAGGTGAGTGCAGCCGGGTTTTTCCAGGGCCAGGTCGACGGAGACGGCCTGTGCCTTGTCGTCTTTCTGCTCGGACAGCCAGCGCCACGCCAGGACGGCGCCGGGGCCGATGCCGCTGACCAGGGTCGCTGGGCCGTTCAGTTCGCGCAGGCCGGCCTGCAGGGCGCGGCTTTGCAGCAGGCAGTCCTTGGGCAGGATCACCTGAACGATCTGCGCCGAAGCGCTGCGGCTCAGAGTGCTCAGTTGCTTGTCGCTGAGTTTCTGGTCGTCGTTGACCGCCACCAGCACCTGCGCCTTGGGCTTGGTACCGGGGATGACCCGGGTCATGGCAGCGCCATCGGCCGGAGTGAGCTGTTCGAGGGTCGGTTCCGGTGCCGGGCGTTTGAGGTACCAGAAACCGCCACCGGCAATCGCGGCCAGCACCAGCAGTGCGACCAGGATGTACTTCAGGGAGCGTTGAATCATCAGCGTTTCACCAATCCAGTCAAGCCGCCCGCGATCAGGGCAGCAGTATCGGCCAGTGCCACCAGCGGATCGAGTCCGGCGGGCACTGCCATATAACGGGGTTCCCAGTCAGGCTGGAACTTGTCTTTGAAGCGGCGCAAGCCTTGGAAGTTGTACAGCTGCTCACCACGGCGGAAAACCATCGAACCCAGACGCTGGGTCAGCGGTGCCCCGCGCCGGGGTTGCAACCCCGACAGCGGCACCATGCCCAGGCTGAAGCGCGCGTATCCGTGACTCTTATAGTGTTGAATCAGACCGACCATCATGAATTCCATGGTCAGTTTGGGGGCGTCCGGGTGCGCGCGCATCAGGTCGAGACTGGCCAGGTCATGGCTGTAGGTCTCGAGCAGGTTGGCGAACGCCACCGGACGCCCTTCGAAGCGAATCACCGCGATGCGGAAATGCTTCAGGTAATCGTCGCTGAAGCGGCCGAGGGAGAAGCCTTTCTCGCGCACGTTCTTGCCGGTCAGCCAGGCGTCGGAAATCACCTTGAGCTCATCCATCGGCGCCTGGCCCGGCTCATGGATTTCCAGCGACAGGCCGTCGCGGGTGCCACGGTTCCAGGTGTAGCGCAGGTCCTTCATCTCCTTGCCCTTGGCTTCCAGGTCAAAGCGATGCAGATCGACCCGGGCTTCCTCGCCCAGCTTGATCGCGGTCAGGCCGATGTCCATGTAGTACGGCAGGTTCTCGGCGCGCACCTGATAGAACACCGGGCGGGCGTGATGGATGTCGCACAGGTCGCGGAACTGCCAGATCATCTCGGCCCGTTGCTGGCCGGGGCCGATCGGGTCGTACAGGGCCACCAGACTGCGGCCGCGACGGGCGTACATCAGGAAGGCTTCGTCGTTGGGATGAAACAGCAGCGCCTTGTCACCGGTCAGGGCCAGGCCGCCGTCCGGTTGCGAGGAAGCCATCAGAATTTTCGAGGCGCGTTCCAGTTCGTCCGGTGTCGGCAGGTGAATCACCGGGCGGGCGGTGCGCAGCAGCCAGGTCAGAGCGATCACCAGCAGCAACACAGCGGCGCCGAGCAGCGAGCGCAGGCCGCGCGGGGCGTCGGCGTCGAGAGTGAACTGCCACCACAGTTGATGGCTGTAAGGAACGTCCTGATAAGCGAACAGCAAAAGCCAGGTCGAGGCACCGAGTACGCACAGGCTGGCCACCAGATACAGCGGCGAGAACGGCAGTTCGGTGAGGCGGCTCGGGCGGTAGAACGAACGGCGGAACACCCCCAGCAGCGCGGCGGTGAGGGTCATCAGGGTCGCTTCTTCCCAGTCGAAACCCTTGAGCAGCGAGAGCAGGGCGCCCACCAGCAACAGAATGGTGGTCAGCATCCACGCCGCCGACAACCGGCGACGCAGGCCTTGAGCGAGCATCAGGCACAGCACGCCGATCAGGCTGGCGCCAAAGTGCGAAGCATCGACCAGACGGTGGGGAATCAGAAAACCGATGTGTTCAAGACGGGTGTCGATCTCTGGCGTCGCCCCGGAAAACAGCAGCACCACGCCGGACAGGAACACCAGCACCGCGAGAATCGGTGCCGCCAGACCGGAAGCCGCACGCATGGTCTGCGACTGAAACAGGCGCTGGCCTTCATTGATCAGCAGCAGCACGCAGGCCACCAGCAACGGCAGCACCACATAGATCAGGCGATACAGGAGCAGGGCAGCAGCCAGTGGCGCGGCGCCGAGCTTGTCGGCGAACGCGGCCAGCAGAATTGCTTCAAAGACGCCCACGCCACCCGGAACGTGACTGAGCACGCCGGCCGCCAGCGCCAGCAGATAAACCAGCAGGAATGCACCGAAGGGTGGCGCTTCCGGCAGCAGCAGATAAAGGACGGTCGCAGCAGCGGCGACGTCGAGGGCGGTGATGACCAGTTGCAGGAAGGTCAGGCGGCGACCCGGCAGGCGCAGGGTGCGGCGACCGGCCCGGACCAACAGGTTGTCCGGATAGGGTTGTTCCGGCAGGCGACGGCGATAGATGCCGATGGCCAGGATCGCGCCGAGCAGCAGCACCACGCCGGCAATCGTGCCCAACAAGGTCTCGGACAGCCCCAGGGCCTGTGACGCGGCGGGCAGGTTGCTCAGGGTCGCAAGCGCAGCCAGCGGCGGCAGGGCGCAGCCCAGCGACAGGCTGGCGAACAGGGTCATGTGCGCGACTTCGGAAGCGCCCAGGCCATGTCGTGCATATAAACGGTAACGCACCGAGCCACCGGACAGCATCGACAGGCCGATGGCGTTGCCGATGGCAAACGCGGTGAAACCGCCCAGTGCCAGCACTTTCGGCGCCAGCGTCACGCGGGCATATCGACTGGCCGACCATTCATAGCCGAGCAGGATAATGAAGCCGACGACCGTCGCACCGAGGGCACCGAGCAGGGCCGGTTTCGGCACGTCGAGTATCGAGTCGTGCAGGGCGTCGAGATCGAGTTCGCTGAGCAGATGGCGACAGGCAATCAGCGCGATGGCGAACAGCAGCAAAGTGACCGCCAGACCGATCGGTTGCCGGTATTTGCTGATCCGATCCAGCAGGCGCAGACGCTCAGGCTTGATCGGTGGGTTCGCTGTGATGGTGTCTTGTGAATCAGACGAGTTGGCGCGCATCAATCACCTCTTGGATTGTGCGCGACAGGATGGAGGTATCCAGCCAAGTTACCAATCCCTGTAGAAAAAAATAATCACAAAATACTACGCCTCTCACCGGGTATCGGCGAGGGCAGCTCCTGGATTGCAGACGCCTTGCCCGCGACTTGAAGCATAGTCGCAACTCGGTGGGTCTGAAGATCCTGAACGGTTCACTGCACAGTGACAGATCATTGTTGCGAAAGGACTTTTTCCACAGATACAAAAAAGGCCACTCTTTCGAGTAGCCTTTTTTGATGTTTGGTTGCGGGAGCCGGATTTGAACCGACGACCTTCGGGTTATGAGCCCGACGAGCTACCAGACTGCTCCATCCCGCGTCTGTGTGGCGGCATTCTACAGGCGAACGGCGGGGTGTCAACCGATAATCCCGAGAAGGGTCAAATAAGTGCGAAAGCGCGGCAAACGGTCGCAGGGCAAGCGCTAAGTTTCGGAATCGGAACGATTTCCGGGTTTAAGTCTGGATCCGAAAAACAGACGCGCACAAAAAAGGCCAATCTTTCGATTGGCCTTTTTTGATGTTTGGTTGCGGGAGCCGGATTTGAACCGACGACCTTCGGGTTATGAGCCCGACGAGCTACCAGACTGCTCCATCCCGCGTCTGTGTGGCGGCATTCTACAGAGGATCGCCGGGGTGTCAACCTTCAATTCGGATAAAACCTCTTCAGCTTCAATCGGTTAGCGCTGACGGACGGTCTTTTCAAGGGCTGCAGGTCAGGCAGGGCAAGGGTTTCAGCTCTATTGGAGGTTGGCTTTCGATTGAGAAAATAAATTCAAAATCCGTTTCCTACAAACTGAAAAGAACATTCTTACCACTGGTGCTATATACAGGTGTCAGTGAGATACTGCCGGTCCGGCTCGCCATGTTTCCTTTTCTGTCATGACTCAGCGAAAAATCATCCACGTCGACTGTGACTGTTTCTACGCCGCCATCGAGATGCGGGATGACCCGAGCCTCGCTGGCAAGCCGTTGGCGGTGGGTGGCTCGGCAGACAGGCGCGGAGTGATCGCCACCTGCAACTATGAGGCGCGGGCTTACGGGGTTCGCTCGGCGATGTCGTCCGGACACGCCCTGAAGCTGTGCCCGGACCTGACTATCGTCAAGCCGCGAATGGACGCCTATCGCGAGGCGTCGAAGGAAATTCATACGATCTTCAGCGATTACACCGACCTGATCGAGCCTCTTTCCTTGGACGAGGCCTACCTCGACGTCTCGGACAGCGCGCATTTCGGCGGCAGCGCCACGCGGATCGCCCAGGATATTCGTCGTCGGGTTTCCAATCAGTTGCACATCACTGTCTCCGCCGGCGTGGCGCCGAACAAGTTTCTGGCCAAGATCGCCAGCGACTGGAGAAAACCCAACGGCTTGTTCGTGATCACCCCGGATCAGGTCGAAGAATTCGTCAGTGGCCTGCCGGTGAGCAAGTTGCACGGGGTGGGCAAGGTCACGGCCGACAAGCTGGGCAAGCTGGGTATCAATGACTGCCTGCAATTGCGCGAGTGGGACAAGCTGGCGCTGGTGCGGGAATTCGGCAGTTTCGGCGAGCGCTTGTGGAGTCTGGCCCGTGGGATCGATGAGCGGTTGGTGCACAACGACAGTCGTCGTCAGTCGATCAGCGTCGAAAACACCTACGATGTCGATCTGCCGGATCTGCGCAGCTGCCTCGACAAGCTTCCGGAACTACTGGAAACCCTGAAAACCCGCATGGCGCGGATCGACAGCAGCTACCGGCCGGGCAAGCCGTTCGTCAAAGTGAAGTTTCACGATTTCACCCAGACCACGCTTGAGCAGGCCGGGGCAGGGCGGGATCTGGGCAGTTACCAGTTGATGCTGACCCAGGCGTTCAATCGCGGTGGTAAGCCGGTGCGGTTGTTGGGGGTGGGTGTGCGGCTCGAAGATTTGCGCGGCGGTTTTGAGCAGATGGAGTTGTTTGAGCGATAAGCGGACAAAAAAATGCCCGAAGCAGGTTCGGGCAATTTTTCAGGGGATTCAGTTCGGCCCCGGATCCGCCACCAGACGCCCCGCATCCCGGGTCAGGGACTTGAGGAATTCAGCTTGCAACTCGGGATCGTTGCGGGTCAGTTCGATCAGGCTTTGTTCCAGCTCACTGGCTTCTTCTTCCAGACCCAGTTCCGACAGACGCTTGACCCGGTGCACCCACTGGCTCACTTCGTCGTCTTCCAGATCGTCGTAGATCAGCCCGTGAGCCTCCAGCAGCTTGCCGCGCAGGTGAGTGCTGATCGCCAGGGACGAATCGGAATGCACGTCATCTTTGCCGTCTTCGACGCTGATCTGCAGTTTGCCCACATGATTGAGGTCGTTTTCGGCGAACGGGCTGTCCAGCAGGTTCAGGCGCAGCACGCCGTTGCGATCGGTGGTCATGTCGAAGGTCTGTTTACCAGCCTTGACCTGAACCGGACGCTCGCTCCAAGGCAGGCTCGAATATTCCGTGCGCTTGTCGCGCTGGACTTCATCGATGCCGGCCAGGTTCTGCTGCGCGCGACCATTGGATTGCACGTTCATGAACGGGTTGAGCCCGGCGAAACCGTAGCTGAGCCAGTCCCGTGTCACGCTGTCGGGCAGATTGCCGAGGGCAAACACGTTGACCACGTTCGCGCCGATACCGCCGACCACCGCCACCGCGCCCAGCGGGATCTCGTAGATCTCCCGCCACGGCTGGTAAGGCGTGTAACGGTCGTAATGGCGCGTGACTTCGAACTCGGTGACTTCGAAAGTCTTTTGTTCGTTGATCTTCACGCGCCGTTGCGGCAGCTCAAGCACCTTGGGCTCGCCGACATCGATCTGCAGGCTGTGATCGAGCAGTTTGCGCTCGACACGTTCCTCGTGCTCGCTGCGTTGTGACATGTGATTGGCACAGCCGCTGACCAGCAGGGTGCCGCACAGGGCGGCACCACCGAGGCCTAAGGTGTTTCGCTTGAACATGACGTCTCTATCTGGTTTCAGCGGCGGATACGGGCCTGAAGGAAGGACAGCACGTCGGCAACCGGCAGCGCTTGCGCCTGGCCTTCGGTACGGCTCTTGTATTCCAGGTTGCCTTCGGCGAGGCCGCGGTCGCTGACCACGATCCGGTGCGGAATGCCGATCAGCTCCATGTCCGCGAACTTGATGCCCGGGCTGGTTTTCTTGTCGCGGTCGTCCAGCAGCACTTCGAAGCCGGCCGCGGTCAGTTCCGCGTACAGCTTGTCGGTGGCTTCACGCACCAGCTCGGTTTCATAGCGCAGTGGCACCAGAGCGATCTGGAACGGTGCCAGGGCGTCGCTCCAGATGATGCCGTTCTCGTCGTTGTTCTGCTCGATGGCGGCAGCCACCACGCGGGACACGCCGATACCGTAGCAACCCATTTCCAGGGTCACCGGCTTGCCGTTCTCGCCCAGCACTTCGCACTTCATCGCCTTGCTGTACTTGTTGCCCAGCTGGAAGATGTGTCCGACTTCGATGCCGCGCTTGATTTCCAGGGTGCCCTTGCCGTCCGGGCTCGGGTCGCCGGCCACGACGTTGCGCAGGTCGGCCACGGTCGGAACCGGCAGATCACGCTCCCAGTTCACGCCGAAGTAGTGCTTGTCGTCGATGTTGGCACCGATGGCGAAGTCGCTCATCAGCTCGACCGAACGGTCGATGATGATCGGCAGCGGCA
Source organism: Pseudomonas sp. B7 (assembly GCF_016735645.1). Taxonomy (NCBI): domain Bacteria; kingdom Pseudomonadati; phylum Pseudomonadota; class Gammaproteobacteria; order Pseudomonadales; family Pseudomonadaceae; genus Pseudomonas; species Pseudomonas sp. B7. Next base: position 261,117 of record NZ_JAERRE010000002.1, on the reverse strand, counting down.
GGTTCAGCGGGCCGAGGGAACCGGCGCCGGCGCCAATGGCGTCACGCAGTTCGGCATCGGAGGCCATGACCAGCGGGCTGGCAACGCCTGGCTGATTGGCAGCCTTGATTTCGTTCAGCTCGTGGTCGCCACGGATGATCAGGGCGATCAGCTTGCCTTCTTCTTCGGCGTGCACGATCAGGGTCTTGATGGTCTTTTCAATCGGCAGATTGAATTTCTCCACCAGGGCCGCGATGGTCTTGGTGTCTGGCGTGTCGACCAGACGCAGCTCTTCGCTTGGCGCGGCGCGCGAGGTTTCACGCGGCACGGCTTCGGCTTTCTCGATGTTCGCCGCATAGTCGGAGCCGTTGCTGAAGACGATATCGTCTTCACCGGACTCGGCCAGCACGTGGAATTCGTGGGAACCGGCGCCACCGATCGAACCGTTGTCGGCTTCCACCGGACGGAACTTCAGGCCCAGGCGGGTGAAGATGTTGCAGTACGCATCGTGCATGCGGTCATAGGTGACCTGCAGCGACGCCTGATCCGCATGGAAGGAGTACGAGTCCTTCATGATGAATTCGCGACCGCGCATCAGGCCGAAGCGTGGACGGATTTCGTCACGGAATTTGGTCTGGATCTGGTACAGGTTGATCGGCAGCTGTTTGTAGCTGCTCAACTCGTTGCGCATCAGATCGGTGATCACTTCTTCGTGGGTCGGGCCCGCGCAGAAATCACGACCGTGGCGGTCTTTGATGCGCAGCAGCTCAGGGCCGTATTCTTCCCAGCGTCCCGATTCCTGCCACAGCTCGGCCGGTTGGGTGCTCGGCATCAACACTTCCAGAGAGCCGGCGGCGTCCATTTCTTCGCGAACGATCGCTTCCACCTTGCGCATTACTCGCAAGCCCATCGGCAGCCAGGTGTACAGGCCCGAGGCGAGTTTGCGGATCATGCCGGCGCGCAGCATCAGCTGGTGGCTGATCACGACCGCGTCGGAAGGCGTTTCTTTCTGTGTGGCGAGCAAAAATTGACTGGTGCGCATGGTTGGCCGTTGTCGGTTGCTATGACTGGAAATGACGGAGCAGTGTAACGGCGAGATCCGCCGACGTACAGAAGTGCAACCCCGGCGCGAACCCTCTCGCCGGGTGCGAGATGTCTTACGATTCTTCCACGACGGAGGTCGGTGCAGGTTCCGGGGTCGGCGTCGGGCCTTCGCGGCGGCTTTCCTGGAACCAGTGCAGGGCGATCAGCACCAGGGTCGGAACGCCGAGCAGCGCGGTGATGAGGAAAAAGTTGTGATAACCGAATTTCTCCACCATCACCCCGGAGTAGCCGCCGATCAGGCGTGGCAGCAGGAGCATGATCGAGCTGAGCAGGGCGTACTGGGTGGCGGAGAACTTCAGGTTGGTCAGGCTCGACAGGTAGGCGACGAACGCCGACGTGGCCAGGCCCGAACTGAAGTTGTCGAGGGAAATCGTCACCACCAGCATCTGCAGGTTCGGGCCCATGTCGGCCAGCATCAGGAACAGCAGATTGGTGCCCGCCGACGCGGCGCCGCCGATGAACAGGATCGGCAGGATGCCGAAGCGCACGATCAGCAGGCCGCCCATGCCGGCGCCGACGAGGGTCATGATCAGACCGAAGATCTTGCTGACGCTGGCGATCTGGTCCTTGGTGAAACCCTGGTCGATGTAGAACACGTTGGCCATCACGCCCATCACCGTGTCGGACATCCGATAGGTGGCGATCAGGCCCAGCAGCAGCAGTGCCTGCCAGCGGTAGCGCAGGATGAAGTCGTTGACCGGTGTCAGCACCGGCGCCAGACCGCGACGGCCCATGGCCGAGAGGCACAGGCAGGTCAGCGTGGTGTAGAGAATGGCACGCAGGAACGCCCGGTCTTCCAGCAGCAGGTCCAGCGGGCTCATGTCGCCAAACAGCACGCTGGCGAAATCGGTGTTGTAGAGCTGGGTGAACATGGCCGGTACGGAGACCAGCAAAATGATCAGCACGAATACCGACATCAACTGATGCATGAAGGTGTAACGCCCCGCCTGCAACTGGGTGCGCAACGGCACCGGCGGCTCGCGCATCAGCAGAGTGGTGAGCAGGGCAGGGACCATCAGGGCGCCGAACAGCACGTAGGTGCCGGTCCAGGCCGAATGCTGGTACTTGAATCCTGTAGAGCCGAAGCCCTCGGCGAAGAACAGCGCACCCGCGGTCGCGAGCAGGGCGGCGATCCGATAGCCGGACATATAGCTGGCGGCCAGCGCGGCCTGACGGCTGTCTTCGGCGATTTCCAGGCGATAGGCGTCGACGGCGATATCCTGAGTGGCGGAGGCGAATGCAACCACCACCGCGATAGCGATCAGCCAGGACAGGTGTTTTTGCGGGTCGCAAAAGCCCATGCCGATCAGACCGAGGATCACCAGCGTTTGTGAAAGTACCAGCCACGAACGGCGACGACCCAGCTTGCCGAGCAACGGCAGGCGCCATTGGTCGAGCAGGGGCGACCAGACCCATTTGAAGGCGTAGGCCAGACCGATCAGGCTGGCGTAGCCGATCGTCTCGCGGGCCACACCGGCTTCACGCAGCCAGACCGAAAGTGTCGAGAACACCAGCATGTACGGCAGGCCGGCGGCGAAACCCAGCAACAACAGCACGAGCGTCGAAGGACTGGCATAGGCGGCGAGCGCGGCGCGCCAGGTTTTACGGGGCATGGGCTGAAGTCTGCCTCAAGATTGCGAAAACAAAGCGCGCACTCTAACCGCTGTGCTCTACCGGACGCCAGCCATGGCGCCGAATATCCACACGATTGTTCAGGACGGTGATGCCCTCCATGCGCAATCGCGCGCGCTGTTCGTCCCCGGACGGGCTGCCCGCCGGCAGGCTGATCCGACCGCCGGCGCCGAGTACGCGGTGCCAGGGCAGCTTGGTGTCGCCGGGCAATTGGCTCAGGGTCCGGCCGACCCAGCGGGCGGCGCGCCCCAACCCCGCCAGTTCGGCCAACTGACCATAGCTGACGACTTTGCCCTCGGGCACTTGGGCGAGGGTCGAATAGAGTGCCGTGCGTCGGATTTGCGGATCGTTTTCGCAGGCATGCATCGGGTCTGTCACGTGCGCGGTTCCTGAACTTGATCGCCTTATGGCCGTAAGCGTAATCGGTGGATGGGCAATTGAGAAATGAACTCAACAGAATTAGCCGGGTCACTCCTTGTCAGGGAATTATTCCTACGGATAATGCCGACCCTTTTTTCGCAAACTTGAGTCTTCGATTCGCTTATGTTGTCCAGAACCCTGCTGTGCCTTGCTGTCTTCAGTGCGTCCACACCTTTGCTTGCCGACACCGTCTGGTTGAAGAACGGTGACAAGCTGAGCGGCAAAATCACGCTGTTCGACGGCGGCAAGTTGCTGGTCCAGACCCAGTACGCCGGTGCCGTCACCATCGACTGGAAGCAGGTCAAGACCCTGGAAAGTGATCAGGAGTTGCTGGTCAAACAGGACGCCTACAACGGCGAGAAGGCCAAGTCGCTGAGCGCCGCCGAAGACGGCAAGGTCACCCTGGCCAACGGCGAAGCGCCGAAAACCGTGGAACTGGCGAGCATTCAGCAGATTCTCAAGCCCAAACCGGTGGTCGAGGATCTGGTGTGGAAGGGCAACGTTGACCTGGCGCTCGACTACCAGCGTGCCGAGAAAGATACCGATGATTACGATGTCGGCTTCAAGACCACTGCTCGTCACGGCCGCTGGCGCCATACCGCCGAAGGCGAATACAACCGCGAAGTGCAGGACGACGTGACCACCACCGATAACTGGCGCGCCGAGTACTCGCTCGACCGCTTCCTCACTGATCAATGGTTCTGGCAGGGCCGCCTGAACTACAAGCGTGATCACATTGAAGAGCTGGCCCGCCAGCGCGTGGTCGGTACCGGTCCGGGTTACCAGTTCTGGGACGATGAACTGGGAGCGTTCTCCCTGGGTTCGCTGCTCAACCGAACCGATTACGAGTACCGCGATGGCAGCAAGGACAACTTCTATTCGGTCGCCATGAAGTGGGACTACAACCGCTACCTGATCGGCAAGAAGGTCGAGTTCTTCACCAATGGCGAGGTCGGCAAGCCGTTGTCCGGCGTGGCCGACTACGCGCTGGATGCGGAAATGGGCCTGCGCTACAAGGTCACCGACTGGGCCTCGCTCAACCTCAAGGCCGAACGCGACATCATCAGCGGCACCGAGGACGCGGATCTGAGCAAAACCCGCTACACCGCCGGCTTCGGCGTCGCCTGGTAAACAACAAAAAAGATCGCAGCCTTCGCAGGCTGCGTTTTTTTGCGCCTGGAAAAACAGACGCCCACAAAAAAGCCCCGCTTTTGAGGGCGGGGCCTTTTACTAAAGAAGCTACAAGTTAGATAACTTGTACTTCTTCAGCTTGCATGCCTTTCTGACCGCGGGTAGCGATGAAAGAAACCTGTTGGCCTTCTTTCAGGCTTTTGAAGCCGTCGGATTGGATAGCTTTGAAGTGAACGAACAGGTCGTCACCGGATTGTGGAGTGATGAAGCCGAAGCCTTTTTCATCGTTGAACCACTTAACGGTACCGGTTTGGCGATTAGACATGGTGTAACTCCTTGAACAAAGATAACTGCGACTCAGGAAGAACCCTGGCCGAGACTGAGTGCAAAGAGCAGGAAAAATTCTTGTAGATGGTTGGATCGAAATTCAACATATCGTGTAGAGATTCTCAGTGACACAAGCAGCACAGTGGCGCCACCTTAACCCTTTTTCCGGAACGTGCCAATGCTTCTTGCGAAGGTTTCTCTGTTTTAGGGATCGACGGTGTGACGGTTCGTCGCCAGGGCGCGTAATTCCTGCACGTTCGCCGAGATTTGCAGCCCGGACTTTGAACCCGGCGGCGCGCCCGGTAAGATGCCGGACAGATTTTTTCCACCTCGCTATTCAGGACACCCGCCATGAGCATCAAATCGGACAAGTGGATTCGCCGCATGGCGCAGGAACACGGCATGATCGAGCCGTTCGTCGAGCGCCAGGTACGTGGCAGTGACGACAGCCGTGTGATCTCCTACGGTGTGTCGAGCTACGGCTACGATGTGCGTTGCACCAATCATTTCAAGGTGTTCACCAACATCAATTCGGCCATCGTCGATCCGAAAAACTTCGACGCCGGCAGTTTTGTCGACGTCCACAGCGATGTCTGCATCATTCCGCCGAACTCCTTTGCCTTGGCCACGACCGTTGAATACTTCCGTATTCCACGCAACGTCCTGACCATCTGCCTGGGCAAGAGCACTTACGCCCGTTGCGGCATCATCGTCAACGTCACCCCGCTCGAGCCCGAGTGGGAAGGCCAGGTGACCCTGGAGTTCTCCAACACCACCAACCTGCCGGCGAAGATCTACGCGAATGAAGGCGTGGCGCAGATGCTGTTCCTCGAATCCGACGAGGAATGCGAAGTGTCCTACAAGGACCGTGCCGGCAAATACCAGGGCCAGCGTGGCGTGACCCTGCCGCGCACCTGATCCGTCCATCCGGCAGTTACCGGGAATTCTTCGGCGGGTAGACACTCTATGAGGTGTACTGCCCGTTTCGCGAACAGCGGGACGGGCCTTCGCCGAGGAGTGCTCCATGAAGATCGATCCGCAAATCACTGCCGAACTGGCAAGGCTCGAGCCCAATCAGGTTGGCGTAATGGCCTGGTCGTTGTTGGCACACCCACCCATCACCACGGCCGGCGGAATCCCTCACCAGCCCGATCCCGATACCCCCAACGAAGAACCGACCGAGCCCGGCGAACCTACGTTGCCGGACAAACCGCCACCCGCGCCCGTCGCGTGATTGAATGCATGGCCCGTCGGCTGAATCCTGAACAGGACTTCAGCCGACGGGCCATATTTCGTTGTCGCCAATGACAAAGATCCGACAGCTGTCTTCCTTCTCCACTGGAAAACCACCGGTGAAGGCACCAAAGGCCGGCAGCAGGCTGATGCGTTCTCCGAGCCTGAAACACGCCAGCCGTAAACGCTGACGCCCCTTGCCGATCAATCGATAAACCGGGTGTACGTGCCCTGCGAGGACGTGCCGCTCAGGGTGCGGATCCGGCTCGTGTTGCAACGCGAAGGGCCCTAGCAGCAACGGCTCTGGCACCACCCGGATGTTCAGCGCTAGCGGCGGATCGCCCGCCCGCTTGTCGTGATTGCCGCGAATCAGCGTCATCGGCAGGTCGGCATGACGCGCCCGCCACTGCGCCAAAGCCTGCAAGGTGTCGGGGGCGTGGGAGCCAGGTCCGTGCAGAAAGTCCCCCAGAAAGATCAGTTGCCGACACGGCAGCTTCGCCAGCAATTGCTCGATCACCGCGATATTGCTCGTCGTAGTGCCCTGCGGCACCGGTTGGCCAAGTCGACGATAAGCGGCCGCCTTGCCGAAATGCACGTCGGCAATCAGCAGCGCCTGTTGCGCCGGCCAGTACAGCGCCTTTTCCGGCAGCAACCAGAGTTCTTCGCCTGCCAGACGCACGGGGTAGGGCGCATTCATCGGGATTGGCCCTTGTCGGCGGTTTTCTCCAGATCGCCGACCATGCGCCGGATCCGGTCGGCAAGTTTTTCCGAACTCATGCTTTCGCGCATGCGCTCCACCAGCAATGGAAAGCCGAGCGGTGTCGGACGTTTGATCAAGTGCATGTCCAGTTTCATCCGATTGATCCGCTCCAATGTCTGTTCAAGTCGACGAATATCCAGTTCTTCCCGCAGGACTTCTTCCCCGGCCTGGGCCAGCAGCAGGTTGTCGGCGTCGTATTGTTTGAACACTTCGAAAAACAGCCCGCTGGAGGCCTGCACCTGACGTGTACTTTTCGGCGCGCCGGGGTAGCCGGCGAACACCAGGCCGGCAATCCGCGCAATTTCCCGAAACCTGCGCAGCGCCAGTTCGCCCGCATTGAGGCTGGCCAGCACGTCTCTCAATAAATCCCCAGGGCTGAGCAGCGCGCCATCCAGTTGCACGGACCAGTCAACGGGCGTGGCGCTGAGCAGTTCCAGTCCGTAATCGTTTACCGCAATCGAGAAGGTCACAGGCAGGCGCTGACTGACCCGCCATGCCAGCAGGCTGGCCAGCCCAAGATGCACCTGACGTCCGGCAAACGGGAAGAGGAAAAGGTGCCAGCCTTCGCGGGATTTCAGCACTTCAGCCAGCAGGTTGTTGTCTGTCGGCAGGCCCGACCAGCGCATCTGTATTTCCAGCAGCGGGCGCAAGGCGTGCATTTCCGGGCCGGCAAACTCACCGTGTGCCGCCGCGCTGAAGCGGCTGACCACGGCTTCGGCCAATTCATTGGAGAGCGGCATGCGCCCGCCATTCCAGCGCGGTACGGCGGCTTTTTTCGCGGTACTGCGTTTGACGTAGGCGGTCATGTTTTCCACTCGCACCAGTTCCAGCAAGCGCCCGGCGAACAGAAAACCGTCGCCGGGCTTGAGGCGGGCGATAAAGCCCTCTTCAACGCTGCCCAGCTGTTTGCCGCCTCCGCCCTTGCTCCAGAATTTCAAATGGATCGCGGCATCGCTGACGATGGTGCCGATGCTCATGCGATGGCGGCGCGCCAGTCGCGCATCGGGAACGCGCCAGATCCCGTGCTCATCCGGCTCGACCCGGCGGTAATCCGGGTAAGCCGTCAGCGACATCCCGCCGTGGCGTACGAACGCCAGCGCCCAGGCCCAGTCTGCTGGTGTCAGGTCGCGATAGGCCCAGGCACCACGGACTTCTTCGTACAGCTCATCGGGAACAAAGCCACCGCCCAGGGCCATGCTGACCAGATGCTGCACCAGCACATCCAGCGGTTTGTGCGGTGACAGTCGCGGTTCGATCCGCCGCTGCGCCACGGCATCGCCAGCGGCCGCGGCTTCGATCAGCTCCAGGCTGTGGGTTGGCACCAGGGTGACCCGTGACGTTCTACCGGGCGCATGCCCCGAACGCCCGGCACGCTGCATCAGTCGCGCCACGCCTTTGGCCGAGCCAATTTGCAGCACCCGCTCCACCGGCAGGAAATCCACCCCCAGATCCAGGCTTGAAGTGCAGACCACGGCTTTGAGTTGACCGTTCTTCAGCGCCTGCTCGACCCAGTCGCGAGTGTCCCGGGACAGCGAGCTGTGGTGCAGGGCGATCAATCCGGCCCAGTCCGGCCGCGCTTCCAGCAAGGCCTGGTACCAGATTTCCGACTGCGCCCGGGTGTTGGTGAACACCAGGCTGCTGGCGCAGACGTCCAGTTCGGCGACCACCTGCGGCAACATCTTCAAGCCGATATGCCCGGCCCAGGGAAAACGCTCGATGGCCGGTGGGAGCAAGGTATCGACCTTGAGCGACTTTTCGCTTTGCCCCTGAATACTCACGCCACCGCCTAGTGGGATCAGCACTTGTTCGGCGTGGGACTGATTGCCGAGCGTCGCGGAAACGCCCCAGACGATCAGCCCCGGCTGCCAGCGCCGCAGGCGGGCGAGGGCCAGTTGCAATTGCACGCCGCGCTTGTTGCCGAGCAATTCGTGCCACTCGTCCACCACGACCATGCGTAGCGTCGACAGCGCCGTTTGCGCGTCGGCACGGGCGAGCATCAGGGTCAGGCTTTCCGGGGTGGTGATCAACGTGGTGGGCAGGCGCCGGTTCTGCCGGGCGCGTTCGCTGCTGCCGGTGTCGCCGGTGCGCAGGCCGACGCTCCAGGGGATCTGCAGATCGTCCAGCGGCGCTTGCAGGGCGCGCGCGGTGTCGGCGGCCAGCGCCCGCATTGGGGTGATCCACAAGACAGTCAGCGGTTCGGCGGGCGGTTTGCGTTTACGGGTGGTTTCAGCAACAGGCCCGGAGCGGGCAAAGCGATTGAGCGCGGCAAACCACACCGCGTAGGTTTTACCGGCGCCGGTGCTGGCATGCAGCAGGCCGGATTCGCCACGTTTGACCGCGGCCCACACCTGTTTCTGAAAGGCGAACGGCTTCCAGTCGCGGGCGCTGAACCAGTGTTTGGCGAAGTCGGTGGAGGTGCCCATGCCGGCGACGTGTGCTCTGAAGATGTTCCTTCAATGACCGCGCCGACCGGGCAATAGTTTTACTTGAGATTGCCGCTGAGAAATTGCTTCAGGCGTTCGCTCTTCGGATTGCCCAGCACTTCTTCCGGCGCGCCTTCCTCCTCCACCAGCCCTTGATGCAGGAACAGCACCTGGCTCGACACCTTGCGGGCAAAGCTCATTTCGTGGGTGACCATGATCATGGTCCGACCTTCTTCGGCCAGGCCCTGAATCACCTTGAGCACTTCGCCGACCAGCTCCGGATCGAGCGCCGAGGTCGGTTCGTCGAACAGCATGACTTCCGGCTCCATCGCCAAGGCTCGGGCAATCGCCACCCGTTGCTGCTGGCCGCCGGAGAGGAACGCCGGATACTGATCGGCCACCCGTGCCGGCAGACCGACCTTTTCCAGATAACGCCGGGCGCGGTCGTCGGCTTCCTGTTTGCTGCAGCCCAGCACCCGGCGCGGGGCCATGGTGATGTTTTCCAGCACGGTCATGTGGCTCCACAGGTTGAAGTGCTGGAACACCATCGCTAGCCGTGTGCGCAGGCGTTGCAGTTCATCGGCGTCGGCGACGTGCATGCCGTGGCGGTCGGTGACCATGCGGATCGCCTGGCCATCGAGGCTCATCGCGCCGTCGTTGGGTTGTTCGAGAAAGTTGATGCAGCGCAAAAAGGTGCTTTTGCCCGAGCCGCTGGCGCCGATCAGGCTGATCACATCGCCGGTCCTGGCCTTGAGCGAGACGCCTTTGAGCACCTGATGGTCGCCATAGCTTTTGTGCAGGCCTTCAACGGTCAATTTGTACATGGGACAGACATCCTCAAGGCGAAAGTAGATAGCCGCTGCGATAGGCTTCGGCGCCCGCGACGTGGGCGATCACCATCCCGGCGGTGGCCATGCGCCGCAGCGAGCGGGCATAGAGCAGACCGGAAGCGGTGCAATGGACTGGCGTGACCCGGTCACTGATCGGGTCGATGATTTCGGCGATTTTCTGCCCGGCTTCCAGCCACTGGCCGGGCGTGGCGCTGTACACCAGCAGCCCGCCGACAGGAGTGGCCACCGGTTCCACACCGGCCAGCGGTGTGGCGGGATGTGCCAGGGCCGGCAAGGCTTTGGGTTCGCCGACGATGGCGCCGAAATGGATCAGGTAATCGATCAGCGCCTGGCAATCGCGACTGGCCAGCGGATGGGTGACATCCCCCTGACCGCGCAACTCGACGGTGACCGAGAAACTGCCCAGTGGAATCTCGAAGTGGTCGCCGAAGCGCTCCTTCAATTGCCACCACAGCAGGGTGAAGCACTCGTCGAACGACTGGCCGCCGGAGTCGGTGGCCAACAGGCTCGCCTGGGATTCGATATAGCGCGCCAGCGGCTCGACCTGCGACCAGGCCTCGGGCGTGGTGTAGAGGTGAACCACGGATTCGAAATCGCAATGCAGGTCGAGCACCATGTCCGCATCGCAGGCCAGCCGTTGCAGGGTCAGGCGCTGGGATTGCAGCTGAGTCGTGGCGGTGTGGCGGGCGAGGGCGTTGCGCAGGCTGGAACGGATCAGCTCAAGGTTGCGCTGCGGGTCGTCGCTCAGTTGCGCTTCGATTTCGTTGCCGATTTCTTCGCTGAGGTCGACGAACCAGCGGTTGAAATTCTGCCCGCTCTCCAGTTCGTAGCGGCCCAGCGGCACATCCATCAGCACCTGTTCGAGGCCGACCGGGTTGGCTACCGGCACCAGCACGATTTCGCTGCGCAGGCGGCCGGCGGCTTCAAGCTCCGCCAGACGCTGCTTGAGGTGCCAGGCCACGAGCATGCCGGGCAGTTCGTCGGCGTGCAGCGAGGACTGAATGTAGATCTTGCCCTGGGCCTTGTCCGGGCCGAAATGAAAGCTGTGGATCTGTCGAGCGGTCCCCGGCAGCGGGGCCAGCAGGTCGTGTATCTGATGACGCATCTCTAAAGGGTCCTAGTGGGTCGGGCCGAGGAACGCCAGCCATCGGCGTTCGGCAAGACGGAACAGGCCGACCAGCGCAAAGGTGATGGTCAGGTAGATCAGCGCGGCGATGCCGAACGACTGAAAGGTCAGGAAGGTCGCCGAGTTGGCGTCCCGCGCGACTTTCAGGATGTCGGGGATGGTCGCGGTGAAAGCCACGGTGGTCGAATGCAGCATCAGGATCACTTCGTTGCTGTAGTACGGCAACGAACGGCGCAGCGCCGACGGCATGATCACGTAGGCATACAGCTTCCAGCCGGTCAGGCCGTAGGCCTTGGCCGCTTCGACTTCGCCGTGGTTCATGCTGCGGATCGCCCCGGCGAAAATCTCCGTGGTGTAGGCGCAGGTGTTCAGGGCGAAGGCCAGGATCGTGCAGTTCATCGCATCGCGAAAGAAACTGTCGAGCAGCGGCTGCGCGCGCACGGCGGCCAGGCTGTAGATCCCGGTGTAGCAGATCAGCAGCTGGATATAGAGCGGCGTGCCACGGAACAGGTAGGTGTAGAACTGCACCGGCCAGCGAATGTAGAAGTGCGGCGAGACCCGGGCGATCGACAGCGGAATCGACACGATGAAGCCGAAGAAGATCGAGGCGCTGAGCAGCCACATCGTCATCGCAAGACCAGTGATGTTCTGACCGTCGGTATAAAGGAAGGCTTTCCAGTATTCCTGCAGGAGTTCGATCATCGTACGGCCTCCCTTGCACCGGCGGCGTAGCGGCGTTCGAGCCAGCGCAGGATGAAGTTCGAGGCACTGGTGATGAGCAGGTAAATCAACGCGGCGAGCACCAGGAAGTAAAACAGCTGATAGGTGCTCTTGCCGGCGTCCTGCGCGGCCTTGACCAGATCGGCCAGGCCGATGATCGAAACCAGCGCAGTGGCCTTGAGCATCACCATCCAGTTGTTGCCGATGCCCGGCAGGGCGAAGCGCATCATTTGCGGGAACACCACGAAGCGAAAGCGCTGGCCGCGCTTGAGACCATAGGCGGTGGCGGCTTCGACCTGACCGCGCGGCACGGCGAGAATCGCCCCGCGGAAGGTTTCAGTGAAGTACGCGCCGTAAATGAAGCCCAGGGTCAGGACCCCGGCGCTGAACGGGTCGATCTCAATGTATTCCCATTCCAGGTAATCGGTGAGCGTCGTCAGCCAGGTTTGCAGGCTGTAGAAGATCAGCAGCATCAGCACCAGGTCCGGCACCCCGCGAATCAGCGTGGTGTAGAGCTGGGCGGGCAGGCGCAGCAGTTTGACTTTTGACAGCTTGGCACTGGCGCCGAGCAGGCCGAGCAACACGGCCACCAGCAGCGACAACGCCGACAATTTGATGGTCATCCAGGTGCCTTCCAACAGCAACGGGCCAAAGCCCTTGAGGCTGAAGGCGGAGAGCCCCAGATTTTGTAAGAGGGTTTCGAACATAAATCAGCAACCTGACTGAATGAAAAAGGCGCCCATCGAGGATGGGCGCCGGGGCATTATTTGCCGCTGTACAGATTCAGATCGCCAAAGTGTTTCTTTTGAATCTCGGCGTATTTGCCGTCATCGTGTAACGCTTTGATACCTTTATCCAAAAGCGCTTTCAGCTCGGTGTTACCTTTCTTAATACCGACAGCGGTCTTGGCTGGCAGCAAGTGGTTGTCGACCGGCTTGCTGACTTCATAATCAGCGCCTTGCGGCGACTTCAGAAAGCCCAGTTCGGCCTGCAACATGTCCTGAATGCCCGCATCGAGACGGCCCGAGGTCAGGTCGGAATACACCTGGTCCTGATTCTGATAGGCCTGGGTTTTCACGCCGGCTTTGTCCAGCACGGCTTTGGCATAGGCTTCCTGGATGGTGCCTTGCTCGTAGCCGACGGTTTTGCCTTTCAGGGAAGCGACGTCGTCGGTGATGCCCGAACCTTTTTTCGACACGTAGGCCGTCGGGCCGGAGAACAGCTCGCTGGAGAAGTCGATGACTTTTTCGCGGGCTTCGGTAACGGTCATCGACGAGATCACACCGTCGAATTTATTGGCCTTGAGGCCCGGAATCATGCCGTCGAAGTCACTTTCAACCCATTTGCACTTGACCTTCAGCTCGGCGCAGATCGCGTTGCCCAGATCGATGTCGAAGCCAACCAGGCTGCCGTCTGCCGCTTTCGACTCGAACGGTGCGTAGGAAGGGTCAACGCCAAACCGCAGTTCTTTGTATTCCTTGGCCAGCGCGGAGCCGGCGGCCATGCACAACGCCAGTGCAGAAAGGGTCAGCAATGCTTTTTTCATTATTCAATCCCTAAGAACCAATATGAGCGCTTGTGGCGCGGAATGATTGTTACTGGAGCGCTTACGACTTATAGAAAGTAGCAATTTCCGAACCAGAGTCCCGAACAAGTGTTTTAAAAGGTGCAGCAAGTGCATGCCGGGGCCGGTCAGTGCACGAAAACGGGCGCGCCGCAAAAGCTGCACCAGGATGGTTCGGTGCAGGGATCTCCGGGCGTCAGGGGGAAGGGATCAGACCAACAGGTTTTGCAGGGTCGCCAGGCTGTCGGCCTCGTCCACGGTCTTGTCCTGGCGCCAGCGCAGCATGCGCGGGAAGCGCACGGCGATGCCGCTCTTGTGCCGACGGGAGAGGGCGATGCCTTCGAAACCCAGTTCGAACACAAGGCTCGGCTTCACGCTGCTGACCGGACCGAATTTTTCCACGGTGGTCTTGCGCACGATGCTGTCGACTTCGCGCATTTCCGCGTCGGTCAGCCCAGAATAGGCCTTGGCGAAGGGCACCAACGCCCGCGCACTGGCACCGGGCGGGCCGTCCCACACCGCAAAGGTGTAATCGCTGTAGAGGCTGGCGCGCCGGCCATGACCGCGCTGGGCGTAGATCAGCACCGCGTCGACGCTGAACGGGTCGACCTTCCATTTCCACCACACGCCCATGTCCTTGGTGCGACCGACGCCATACATCGCATCCCTGGCCTTGAGCATCATGCCTTCGACCCCCAGGCGTCTGGAGGCTTCGCGCTGGCGGGCGAGGTCGAACCAGTCATCACCCGTCAGAATCGGCGAAGGCAGCAGCACCGGGTTGTTGCAGCGGGCGATGACCTGCTCCAGTTGCTCACGACGTCTGGCCTGGGGCTGGTTGCGCCAGTCTTCGCCCTGCCATTCGAGCAGGTCATAGGCGAGTACCACCACCGGCGCGTCTTCAAGGATTTTCCGGTCCAGCGATTTACGGCCAATCCGTTGCTGCAACAGCGCGAAGGGTTGCACCGCCGGAGCTTCTGTCGACTGCGGATCGAAAGCATCTTCGGTGACCGGGCGCCGGTTTTTCCAGACCACGATTTCGCCGTCGATCACCGTGCCGTCGGGCAACCCGTGCACCAGTGTGTCGAGTTCGGGAAAGCGTTCGGTGACCAGTTCTTCGCCCCGGGACCAGACCCACAGTTTTCCGTCGCGCTTGACCACTTGCGCGCGAATGCCATCCCACTTCCATTCCACCTGCCAGTTACTGGCAGGCCCGAGCAGGGCTTCGAAGGTTTCCACCGGTTGCGCCAGCGCGTGGGCGAGGAAGAACGGGTAGGGCTGGCCGCCGCGCTGGGCATGCTCGTCGCTGGATTCGGGGGCGATCAGTTTCAGGTAACTGGCAGCGTTCGGCCGGTTGGACAGGTCGGTGTAACCCACCAGCCGTTGCGCCACTCGCTTGCTGTCGAGCCCGGCCATGGAAGCCAGAGCGCGGGTCACCAGCAGCTTGGATACGCCGACCCGGAAGCTGCCGGTGATCAACTTGATGCACAGCATCAGGCTCGGCCGATCCAGTTGCGCCCACAGTGCGGGCAACTGATGGGCGAGGTATTCCGGGGTTTCACCGCGCAGGGGCAGCAGTTTGTCTTCGATCCATTCGGCGAGGCCGGCCTCGGAGGTGTATGGATGTTCCGGCAACACCAGCGAGATGGTTTCCGCCAGGTCGCCGACCGCTTGATAGCTCTCCTCGAACAGCCATGGCGCCAACCCGGACATTTCGACCGCGAGATCGCGCAGGATCCGCACCGGCACCAGTTGCCGCGGCCGACCGCCGGACAAGAAGTACACCGCCCAAGCGGCATCCTGCGGTTGCGCCTGGGCGAAGTAGGTTTGCATGGCCGCCAGTTTGGCGTTGCTGGAGGTGGTGGCGTCGAGTTCGGCGTACAACCCGGCGAAGTCTTTCATGGTTGCACCTCGGCAACGGCGGGCGTGGCGGCAGGCAGCTCTTCCTCATCGTCACCGTATTCGGTGTTGAAACCCTGTGCGTCCAGACCCTGCTCGCGCAGATGGCGCACCAGCACGCCAATCGAGCCGTGGGTGACCATCACCCGCTCGGCGCCGGTCTGTTCGATAGCCCATAAAAGACCGGGCCAGTCGGCGTGATCCGAGAGCACGAAGCCGCGATCCACGCCGCGCCGCCGACGGGTGCCGCGCAGGCGCATCCAGCCGCTGGCGAAGCTGTCGCTGTAATCGCCGAAACGGCGCATCCAACTGCTGCCGCCGGCCGAGGGCGGGGCGATGACCAGCGCCTGGCGCATCATCGGGTCGTTCTTTTTCACCTCGCCGGCGTAGATCGTTGGCGGCAGGTAGACACCGGCCTCGCGGTACACACGGTTCAGCGGCTCGACCGCACCGTGGCTGAGGATCGGCCCGAGGGTTTCGTCGATGCCGTGGAGAATCCGCTGGGCCTTGCCGAACGAATAGCAGAACAGCACGCTGGCCTTGCCGGCCTCGATGTTGGCCTGCCACCACTGATTGATTTCGGCGAACACCTGCGCCTGCGGCTGCCAGCGGTAAATCGGCAGGCCGAAGGTCGATTCGGTGATGAAGGTGTGGCAGCGCACCGGTTCGAACGGCGCACAGGTGCCGTCGGGTTCGATCTTGTAGTCCCCGGATGCGACCCAGACTTCGCCGCCGTATTCCAGCCGCACCTGGGCCGAGCCGAGTACATGACCGGCGGGATGAAAGCTCAGGGTGACGCCGTGGTGGGTCAGGCGCTGGCCGTAGTCGAGGGTTTGCAGGTTGAGGTCCTGGCCCAGGCGCGCACGCAGAATTCCTTCGCCGGCGCTGGCGGCCAGGTAATGCTGATTGCCGCCACGGGCGTGGTCGCCGTGGGCATGGGTGATCACCGAGCGCTCGACGGGTCGCCACGGGTCAATGTAGAAATCCCCGGCGGGGCAGTAGAGGCCTTCGGGGCGGGCGATAACAAGGTCCATGGCGTTACCGGAATGGAGGGACTTGTTAGCTATGAGGTTGGCGCGAAGTCAGAAGTTCTATTGATTTTGCGGTGGGAACGAAGAATTTGGCTGGCGGGAAAATCCAGCCCTCACCCCAGCCCTCTCCCGTGGGGAGAGGGAGCCGACCGAGGTGTCTGGCGAGCGACATAGACCTGTGAGATCGAGTCGATTATGGATCTGCAAAGCAGCAATACGAATCTGGATTCGGTGCAGCCAGTTCAGTTCGGCGAACTTCTGGAGCATTCCCCAATCAGTCCCCTCTCCCTGAGGGAGAGGGTTAGGGTGAGGGGGCTTTTGATCTTTTGGGGAGTCGCGCCTATTTCCCGGGAGTTAGGGTCAACCGCGTCTTGCCATACACCCGGTCAAAGTTCTGCGGCTGCATCGGCAAGCCGATGTACTGGCCCTTGAGCCACGGGTCGATGCCGTTCAGGTAGTTCGGGCTCACCGGATTCCCCGATTGCCCCGTCCCGTTCTGCCCCATCAGCGGTTCGCTCTGACCGAAGTCGACGATAAAGCGCATCGACGGCGCACGCGTGGTGTTGAAGTCCTGGCCCCAGGCAAATGCCGCCGTGTTCAGGGTGGTATGGTCACCGCCCGCCGCGATCGGACCGCGAACGCTCTGGCCGTTGGCATTCTTCCACTCGTAGCGGTGCAGTTTGCCCCACTGCCAGGCTCTGCGATCACCGCCCAACTGACTGTCGCCAGCGCTGATCGCTGCTGCCAGACTGCGAGCGAGGATCGCCGGTTTGTCTTCTTTTTGCGGGGTGCGGGCGTCGTCCCAGAACGGACTGTCTTCGCGGCCGAGCAAGTGATCGGCCTGTGCGGCGTAGGACAGATCGCCATTGGCGATAAACGCTTTCCACGCAGGGCTGCCTTGCGGGCCGAGTTCGTCGAGGAAGATCTGCTTCATGCTTTCCTGCAGGAACAGCTCGTAGATCGCCGCATCGGCGGAGGTCGGGCTGAGTTTGCCGTCGAACGCCATCAGACGGGTGTAGGCTTCGCGGGCCTTGCTGCGCTCGGCTTCCGGCAGGGCGTCGATCGCCTGTTTCAGCGGCTGCGCCATGCCCGGTGCCTCGAACATTTTCTTCAATTTGGCGGCGAAGGTGGTGGTCTGGTCGTACTGCATGGCGATCACACTGCGACCGTCATGCTTGCCGCTGCCGGCCAGTTCGGCCAGGCGCTCGCCACGTTCCGGCGCCGCCCAGGAGTTGGACAGTTGCATGCCGTAGCCATGGGGAATGACCCGCTGGTTGGCGGTGCCGAGCCAGCCCTGGGCCGGATCCTGATCGTACGGGTGCAGCATCGGGTCGGCGTAACCGTCCCAGTCGTAGCGACCTTCCCAGCCCGGCGACGGCAGCAGGCCTTCGCCTTCACGGCGGTTCGGGAAGCGCCCGGTAACTTGCCAGCCAATGTTGCTGGCGTCGGCAAACACCAGATTCAGCGCGATGGCGCGGATTTCCCGGCTGGCGTCCGAGGCGCGTTCAACGTTCTGGGCGCGGCTCAGATCAAAAAACGCATCGAGCGATTTGTCGTCGGTGAAGCTCGGGGTCTGCAAGGCCAGGCCAAAGCCTGCGCCCTGAGCGGCAGCCTGGGTGCTGTTGAGCAGCGCGCCATGGCGGGTTTCGTACACCGCTTCGCGAATCGGCCGCTGGCCTTTGACGAAGTAGGTTTCGTTGCGCACCGCGACCGGTTGCCACTTGCCGTTGACCTCGTAGGACAACGTGCTGCCCTGACGACGGATTTTTTCCAGGAACAGGTCCTGGTTATCGCCGAGCACGCTGGTCAGGCTCCACGCCACCTTGCCGTTGAAACCGCCGAGCACTATCGGCAGACCGGCCACGGTTACGCCGGCGGCCTGGTATTTCGGCGCGCGGATCTGCACGAAACTCCACAGCGACGGCGCGGCCAGCGGGCCATGGCTGTCGCTGGCCAGCAGGCTCTTGCCGCTGCGGCTGCGCTGCGGGGCGATGGCCCAGTTGTTCGACGACTGAGTGCCCAGCAGGTTGAGGGCGGCCAGTTGTTCGCTGGCGTTGCTCAGTTCCGTCAGCCCCGGAATCTGCCCGTTGAGCTTGATGCCTTGCAGCTTGTCGGCCTCGGCCAGCGGCAGGTTTTCGTCGGGAGCGGACGGGGTCAGCCACGCCAGTTTGTCGTTGGTCACGGTCTGAGCCAGCACCAGCGAAGCGATTTCTTCCGGCAGGTTGGCCGACTGGCTGAAGTTCAGCAGGCAGAAAATCAGCGCCGAATCTTCCGGTTTCCAGTATTCAGGCTTGTAGCCGCTGGAAGCCAGATCCCCCGGCAGTTTGTCGGCGTAGCGGAACAGGTAGGCGTTGACGCCCCTGGCATAGACCTCGAAGAAGCGCTTGAGCCGTGGCGACGAGGCCTTGTACAGCTCGCCAGCGCTTTTCTTCAGGTTGACGGCGCGCATGTAGCGGTCGGCGTCGAGCATCGATGAACCGGACAATTCCGCCAGACGACCCTGAGCCAGCAGGCGCAGGGTGACCATCTGATTGATCCGGTCGCTGGCGTGCACATAGCCGAGGGCGAACAGTGCGTCATGGAAGCTGTTGCTTTCGATCAGCGGCATGCCCATGGCATTGCGGCGTACCGAAACGTTCTGCGCCAGGCCCTTGAGCGGCTGCACACCGGAGGTCGGCGGGAGGGTGTCCTGGGCGTTCCAGGTCTGACAACCGGTCAGGCTCAGAACACCGGCCACTGCTGCGGCAACGCCGAACCGGGGAAGAAAATGTGAAAGGGCTGGCGAGGCCATGGCAAAGCTCCTGCGGGGGTGTAGAGGCTGGGGGCGCAATAAAGCCGCTACGTTAGTGAGCAGGAGGGGGCCGCGCAAGCGGGGCGAGCGGTTATTTCTTCCCGTTGATCGTTCCCGCGCACGGGAACGATCAGGCCGGGTGACTCAAGCCTTCGGTGGATTGATCTTCTGCACCAGCGCGTAGGCCTTCACGGTCGCCGGGCGATCCTTGATGTGGTTGAACCAGCGCTGCACGTTCGGGAAGTCTTCCAGGTTCTGGCTCTGCCACTTGTGGGAGACGATCCACGGGTAGATCGCCATGTCGGCGATGCTGTATTCGCTGCCGGCGACGAACTCGTTGTTGGCCAGTTGCTTGTCCAGCACCCCGTACAGGCGCGCGGTTTCATCGACGTAGCGCTTGATCGCGTAGGGGATTTTTTCCGGGGCGAACTGACTGAAGTGATGGTTCTGCCCGGCCATCGGTCCCAACCCGCCCATTTGCCAGAACAGCCATTGCAGCGCCACCTGGCGGCCACGCAGATCCTTGGGCAGGAACTTGCCGGTCTTTTCCGCGAGGTACAGCAAGATGGCGCCAGACTCGAACAGCGACAACGGCTCGCCGCCATCGGCCGGCTCATGATCGACGATGGCCGGGATGCGGTTGTTCGGGGCGATTTTCAGAAAGTGCGGCTGGAACTGCTCGCCCTGGCTGATGTTGATCGGGTGCACGTCGTAGCGCAGGCCCGCTTCTTCGAGGAACAGGGAAATCTTGTGGCCGTTGGGCGTGGTCCAGTAATACAGGTCGATCATGGAAAGCTCCAAATCAGGAAAGTGGCTTACATGCGGACAGCAAACGCCGGCTTCAGGTCGTCCTGTGTGCGTTCGATAGCTTGCCTAGTCACAGGAGGTGATGCTCAAGTGCGGGAAATTCAATGACCCCGCGTGAGAAAAATCGCCATGGAGCTTCAGGCCAACGCTGCACTGATCATCATCGACCAGCAAAAAGGCATTCTGCAGCCGCGTCTGGGGCGAAGAAATAACCCGTTGGCCGAAGAGCGGATTTTCGATTTGCTGACTTTCTGGCGGCGCAGCGGGCGTCCCGTAATCCATGTGCAGCACTTGTCGCGCTCGCCGGATTCGGTGTTCTGGCCCGAGCAGTCAGGCGTGGATTTTCAGGAAAGGTTTCTGCCGCAGGACGGCGAGTGGCTGATCCAGAAGCAGGTGCCGGATGCGTTTTGTGCGACGGGGCTTGAGGCTAAGTTGCGTGAGGCGGGGATCGGGCAGTTGATCATTGTCGGCGTGGCGACGAACAACTCGGTGGAATCCACGGCGCGCACGGCGGGCAATCTGGGGTTTGACGCGTGGGTGGCGGAGGATGCGTGCTTTACCTTCGACAAGGCCGACTATTTCGGCACGTTGCGTTCGGCTGAGGAGGTACATGCGATGTCGCTGGGGAACTTGCACGGGGAGTATGCGACGGTGGTCAGCAGTGCCGGGATTCTTGAGGCAGTCTGATACTGATCGGGGAGTGCGCCGGCCTCATCGCTGGCAAGCCAGCTCCCACATTCGACCGAGTTGCTCCTGATGGAGCGCGATCCCTTGTGGGAGCGAGCTTGCTCGCGATGGCGGTGTGTCAGGCGAAGTAGGTCTTCGCCCGAAACATCAAGCGCCGTGGCACTTCTTGAATTTCTTGCCGTTGCCGCATGGGCAAGGGTCGTTGCGGCCAACGTCTTTCAGGGCGTTGCGCACCGGTTCCTGGTGGGCGTGGCCGCAGTTCGGGCCGTGGACATGGCCATGGTCGTGATCATGGTGATGGTCATGATCGTGGTTGCAGTCTGGGCCATGGACATGAGGTTGCTGGGTCATCGGGGTCACTCCGTAATCAAATCGGCGGGGATTATCACGCCATTGCGCGCCAGGTGCACGTAGTGAGCGATGAATAAACCGGTTTCCATCTCGCCCTCCAGTCGGTAGGGAATCTGCTGGTTGGGGTTTTTCAGCATTTTCACCACCTCTTTTACCTTCGGCCACAGGTTGGTACGGATCGGCACCTTGTAAAACGCGCTGCTTTTGGGGTTCACCGTGATCCAGTGTTCGTGCTCGCCTTCGGCCAGCAGCATGTCGGCCAGGTGTATGCGGTATTCCAGACCGCGCACGGTCAGGTCGCTGTCATTGGGGTTGTCGATGCGAAAGTGCAGGATGAATTTCTGTTCCAGCAACTTGGCGCGCACCACTTCGACTTTCACCAGGTGCACGGCGGGGTCGCGGGTGTCGTCGCTGAACCATGACGCACAGCCGCCGAGCCCCAAAAACACGAGCAGTGAGAAGACCTGGATTGTGCGCCAATGACCGAGCATGGTTTAACTCCCTTTGCTGCCCAGTCTAGCCTCAGCTGCCGAAATACCCCGCACAGCATTTCTTGAACTTCTGGCCGCTGGCGCACGGGCAGGCGTCGTTGCGGCCCAGCTTCAGTTGCACGGTCGGGTCGATGAAGTACCAGCGTCCGCTGTTCTGCACGAACGACGAGCGCTCGCGGTGGCTGTGCTCGCCCTGACCGTCATGCCAGCGTGCGGTGAAGGTGACGAATGCGTGTTCCGGCTGACCGCCGAGTACTTCCGAACTTTCCACGTCCAGACCGAGCCAGGTGCTCTGGGCGCTCCAGTCGCTGATCGACTGGCGATCCAGCCCCGCTTGCTGGGCGGGCAGGGTGGTCGCCACCAGATAGTCGATCAGGCCCAGCACGTAGGCGCTGTAGCGCGAGCGCATCAGGGCTTCGGCGCACGGGGCCGGGTGGCCGGCGTGATAGTGACCGCAGCAGGCATCCAGCAGGTTGCCGCTGCCGCAAGGGCAAATGGCTGTACTCATTGCATTACCACCAGTATTTCCCGAAGTTTTCCGGATTGGCCCAGAACCGCGAGTTGAGCCAGTCGGGGACTTGTTTGTAGTCAAGCAGATCGTAGGTGAAGAGTGTCAGTACCTGCTCGTCGCGGGCGAAGCGTTCGCTGGCCTGCAGGGCCAGTGAGTAAAAATCGGTCTCCTGCCAGCCACTGGCCGGCAGATCCGCCAGCACGGCGATGCGGCTGGCGTTGAGGTTGCGGATCCCGCCCAACAGATTCAGGCCGTCGCGCTTGGGCAAATGTTCCAGGCAATCGACCACCAGCGCCAGGTCGAAACGCCGGGCCGCCAGTTCCGCCGGTAACGCACCGGGCGCGGCGTGCGCGACACAGGTGTCCGGGTGCGCTTCCTTGAAGGCAGCCAGCGCCGGGAACTCGCTGGCGCCGATCAGCAGCAGACGTGCCGGGGCGTAGCGGTCGAGCAGGGCGGCCAATGCCTGCTGCGGCGTGCGGGAAGAAATGGCGACGTTCATCGAAGCTCCTCAATCAGAGCGCCAAGACTAGCCTGCCCGGACGCCAAGGCCTAGATCTCTGTCCTGCGGGTTTGCGGCAAATTCGTCGAAGTCCCGTGAACAGGCGCACAAACAGCAATGGCCTATTGCTGGCGGAGATTAAAACTCCGGTCTTTACTCCCTGAATCGGTTCTAAGCCGATCCCTCAGGAGAAAACTAGATGAGCATAGTTCGGACAGCATTACCCTTGGTTCTGCTAACCAGTGTGTTGACTGGTTGCGCAGGTTTGCAGAAAACCGACTGGCCGACCTGTGCGGCAGTCGGTGGTGTCGTCGGTGCGGGTCTCGGCGCGACCGAAAGCTCCGCATGGGCGGGGTATGGCGCGTTACTCGTCGGCGGTACAGCAGCAGCCTATTGCTGGGTTCACGGTGATGGCGATGAAGACGGCGATGGTGTGCCGGACAGTCGCGACAAGTGCCCGGGCACGCCTAAAGGCGTAAAGGTCGATGCTGACGGCTGCCCTCCACCAGCCCCTGCGCCAGTGGTCGAAGAAGCTGTAGTGGTCAAGGAAGAAACCATTGTCATCCGCGATGTTCACTTCCAGTTCGACAAGGCCACGCTGACTCCGGCCGACAAACTGGTCCTGGATAAAGTCGCCTCGCGCCTGAAACAGGAATCCAGCACGGCGCAACTGACCGTGACCGGCCACACCGACAGCGTCGGCAGCGATGCCTACAACCAGAAACTGTCGGATCGCCGTGCGCACTCGGTGGTCAAGTACCTGGTTGAAAGCGGCGTACCGCAAAGCAGCTTCGTGTCGGTGACCGGTGCCGGTGAAAGCCAGCCGGTGGCGGACAACAAAACTGCCGACGGTCGCGCGCTGAACCGTCGTACCGAAATCAAAATCAACCGCTAGCCCCCTCGCATCCGCGGCTTGTGCAGTCGCGGATGCGGGTCTTTACTCCTGTGTAACCGGTATGGGCCGGTGACACAGGAGCTTTAACGATGAGTGTTCTTACAAGGTCCGTCTTGCCGGTTCTGCTGCTGGGCAGCCTGTTGACCGGTTGCGCCACCCACAGCGATGGCACCGCTCCCCTCAATCAACGTACCTGGCCGATCTGCAGCCTCATTGGCGGACTGGTCGGCGGCGGTCTCGGCGCGCTCGAAAGTGGCGGCTGGGCCGGCGGTGGCGCTGCGCTGGGGATCCTCACCGGCGGATTGATCTGCTATGCCCAGGATGGCGATGAAGACGACGACGGCGTGTTCGATCGCCGCGACCGTTGCCCCGATACCCCGGCCAACACCCCGGTCGACCACCGTGGCTGTCCGCTGCCGCAATATCCGGTCACCGAGAAACCTGCCGAACCGGCCCCGCAAACCGAAGTCATCACCCTCAACGACGCCGGCAACGTGCTGTTCGACTTCGACAAGTCCGATCTGAAACCGGCCGCGAAAAGCCAGCTGGACACGCTGATGGACAAACTGCGCAATGCTGACGTGGTGAGCATCAAGGTCATCGGTCACACCGACAGCAAGGGTTCGGATGCCTACAACCAGGCACTTTCGGAGCGCCGCGCCAGCAGTGTGGCGGAGTATTTGCTGAGTCAGGGCCTGGCGCCGAACAAACTCACCAGTGAAGGGCGCGGCGAAACCGAACCGGTCGCCGATAACAACACGGACGAGGGGCGTGCGCAGAACCGTCGGGTGGAACTGCACATCAATCGTTAGGATGGGTCTGTAGTCCGCGGGCTAGAGCTGTCGGTCGATGAACGTCGTCGAACCGGCAGCCATCCGGCGGTGGATCGGTTTTTTTCATTTTTCCCTCTGGCTTATCCCCTGCAGAAGCCGTTACTGTGCGCCCAAAGAATAATTCGCAACACGGGGGAGCGTATGAAGGTGTTCTGTGGGCTGGGGCGATTGTTGACCCTGCTGTTCTGCTGCGTGGTGCTGGCCAATCAGTTGGTGCCGTTTGTTCATCCGCTGCACCTGCTGGTCAATCTGGCCGGCGGTCTGCTGCTGGCGATCCACGTGCTCGAAGTGCTGCTGTGCAACCGCAGCCTCAAGGGGCGTCCGCACCCTTGGCGTGATCGTGGCCGCATCCTGTTGTTCGGCGTATTCCACCTGCAAACCATCCCGGCCCCGGCCGCTCCGGAGGCTTCCCATGCGTAAACTCTGCCTGCTTGCTGCATTCATCAGTCCCCTGGCCTGCGCCCAAGTGGTCAGCGTCGAAACCAACTCGCTGATGCGTCTGCCGAACACCGCCAGCACTCTGCAACTGGAGAAACTGGTGGTCGCCGATTACGGCACTTTGCTGATTCCCTCGAACGTGACCGAACTGAGTGTCGGCGAATTGCAGCTGGGCCATGAAGCGCGCATTGCCATCGTGCCGAGCGAACAGGCGCTGGAGATGAAAGTCAGCCGCGCCGAACTCGCCGAAGGCAGCCAGATCACCGCCCGTGGCGCACCGGGCACCTACGAAAAAGCTGCCCGCGCCGGGCGCAATCTGAATCTGCAGTTCAAGGCGTTGAACGCGCCGAAACTGGTGGTCGATGCCCGTGGCGGCACCGGTGCGCCGGGATTTGTCGGGCTTGATGGCGCCAACGGTCAGGAGCCGGGTTGCACCTGGGGTCAGGCGGGACACGGTTTTGATGGCAGCAACGGCAGCGATGGTCAGCCGGGTGCACCGGGCGCGCTGGTGCGACTTGAAGTACCGCGCGAGTTTCCGGCTGAGCTGATCAAGGTCGAAGTCGCCGGCGGTGCCGGTGGCCCGGCCGGTCCTGGCGGTAAACCGGGGGCGGGTGGCAAATCCAAGGGCTGCCTGGTGTATCGCGCCGACGGCGGCAAGAGCGGCAAGCCGGGGGCTGACGGGCAGCCGGGGCCTGCGGGTGCGGCGGGGTCTGTCACCGTACAGCGCCTGTAATCGATTGCTCCCACCCTCTACGTTGATCGTTCCCACGCTCTGCGTGGGAATGCCTTTAGGGAC
The DNA here is from genome assembly GCF_016735645.1 of Pseudomonas sp. B7. Taxonomy (NCBI): domain Bacteria; kingdom Pseudomonadati; phylum Pseudomonadota; class Gammaproteobacteria; order Pseudomonadales; family Pseudomonadaceae; genus Pseudomonas; species Pseudomonas sp. B7. The sequence goes on along the minus strand of NZ_JAERRE010000002.1, from coordinate 235,821 downwards.
GCTCCGCGTCCAGTGACGCGGAGCGTCACGGGCTGCATTCCCACGCAGAGCGTGGGAACGATCAGGTAAAACGCGCTTGTCAGAACGAGGGGCGCGCAGCAGCCACGGCCACCAGCAGCACCCCGATCAGCAGGTTGAACCCGACCACCTTGCGAATCCGCCCCAGCACTGCCGCACCCGCCGGCCAGTCCTTCGCCTGCACCGCCGTGCGCAGTTCCGGCAGCATCAATGCCTGAATCCGGATGAACAACGCGGTCATCACCACATACAACCCCATCATCACCTGCACATAGCGCGGTGCGTTGTCGAAGGCGATGTGTTGCAGGTGCAGCATGCCCACCCCGGTCACCGGCAGCAGAATCACCGCTCCCCACACCCAACGAAAAAAACCTTGAAACACTTCCACCCAGAGCGTCAGGCGCCCGGGACCGTCCAGGGCCTTCATCGCCGCAGGGCGCAGCACCATCCAGGCGAAAAACATACCGCCGACCCACACCAGCGCGGCCAGTACATGGATGGGGTAAACGAGGCTAAAAGGTGTCATTGGGGTACTCCGATCTGCGCAGGATTGATTCGCGGGGTATGATAGCCCCCCATCCGAACCACTGAAAATTTATCCAGCGTTTTTTGCGCCCGACACTCAATGATCAGCACTGAACTCAAAACCACGATCCAGGGCGCCTACTCGCGTTTTCTAGAGGCCAAGAGCCTCAAGCCGCGTTACGGCCAACGCCTGATGATCGCTGAAGTCGCCAAGGTCCTCGGGGATATCGACACCGACGACGAAGGCCGGCGCAGTGGCGACCCCGCGATTGTCGCGGTGGAAGCCGGCACCGGTACCGGCAAGACCGTGGCCTACAGCCTGGCCGCGATCCCGACGGCCAAACTGGCCGGCAAGCGCCTGGTGATCGCCACCGCCACCGTCGCCCTGCAAGAGCAGATCGTCTACAAGGATTTGCCCGACCTGATGCGCAACAGCGGGCTGAACTTCAGCTTCGCCCTGGCCAAGGGCCGTGGCCGCTACATGTGCCTGTCCAAGCTCGACATGCTGTTGCAGGAAGGCCACGCACAGACCGCCACCGCCCAGTTGTTCGAAGAAGAAGGCTTCAAGATCGAGGTCGATGAGGCCAGCCAGAAGCTGTTCACCAGCATGATCGAGAAACTCGCCGGCAATAAATGGGACGGCGACCGCGACAGCTGGCCCAACGCGCTGGAAGACGCCGACTGGGCGCGCCTGACCACCGATCACAGCCAGTGCACCAACCGTCACTGCCCGAACTTCGGCCAGTGCGCCTTCTACAAGGCCCGCGAAGGTATGGGCAAGGTCGACGTGATCGTCACCAACCACGATATGGTGCTGGCTGACCTCGCACTGGGTGGCGGGGCCGTGTTGCCAGACCCGCGCGACACCATTTATGTATTCGACGAAGGCCACCACCTGCCGGACAAGGCCATCGGCCACTTCGCTCACTACACGCGCCTGCGTTCCACCGCCGACTGGCTGGAAACCACCGCCAAGAACCTCACCAAACTGCTGGCCCAGCACCCGCTGCCGGGCGATCTCGGCAAGCTGATCGAGCAGGTGCCGGAGCTGGCGCGGGAGATCAAGACCCAGCAGCAGTTCATGTTCACCGCCTGCGAACAGATCGCCGACTTCAAGCCCGGTGAAGATGTCGAAGGCCGCGAACGTCCGCGTCACCGCTTCATCGGTGGGGTGATTCCCGAGCACATGCGCAAGATGGGCATCGAGCTGAAAAAAGGCTTCGCCCGCCTCAACGACCTGTTCACCCGCCTGACGGATCTGCTCAAGGAAGGCATGGACGGCGAGGTCAACATCGGCATCGCCAGCAATCAGGCCGAGGAATGGTATCCACTGTTCGGCAGCCTGTTGTCCCGTGCCTCCGGCAACTGGGAACTGTGGACCGCGTTCACCGCCGAAGACCCCGAAGACAACCCGCCGATGGCCCGCTGGCTGACCCTGGCCGAAAGCGGTTCGCTGTTCGACATCGAGGTCAACGCCAGCCCGATCCTCGCCGCCGAAACCCTGCGCCGCAGCCTGTGGAACGTGGCCTACGGCTGTCTGGTGACCTCGGCGACCTTGACCGCCCTCGGCACCTTCGACCGCTTCCGCATGCGTGCCGGCCTGCCGAAAAAAGCCGTCACCGCCGTGGTGCCGAGCCCGTTCCATCACGCCGACGCCGGTGTGTTGCGGGTGCCGGACCTGAAGGCCGACCCGCGGGATGCCGCTGCCCACACCGCCGCGATCATCCGCGACCTGCCGGAACTGGTCGAAGGCTCGCGCGGCAGTCTGGTGCTGTTCTCGTCGCGCAAACAGATGCAGGACGTGTTCGACGGCCTCGACCGTGACTGGCGCAAGCAAGTGTTCATTCAAGGCAACCTGTCGAAACAGGAAACCCTGAACAAGCACAAGGCGCGGGTCGATGGCGGCGATTCCAGCGTGCTGTTCGGCCTCGCCAGTTTTGCCGAAGGCGTGGACTTGCCGGGGGCCTACTGCGAACACGTGGTGATCGCCAAGATCCCGTTCTCGGTGCCGGACGATCCGGTCGAAGCCGCACTGTCGGAATGGATCGAAGCCCGGGGCGGCAATCCGTTCATGGAGATCTCGGTGCCTGACGCCTCGCTGAAGCTGGTTCAGGCCTGCGGCCGACTGCTGCGCACCGAAGAAGACCGCGGCACCATCACCTTGCTGGATCGGCGGCTGGTCACCCAGCGCTACGGCAAGGCGATCCTCAATGCGTTGCCTCCTTTCCGTCGTGAAATATCCTGAGACATCGGTGGGCAGTTTTGCCCGCCGCGCTGTCTATCTCTCTGTCACTGCTTTTCCATTGGCCCTTGCGGGTCGTTAGGGAGAATTCCGTTCTCATGATTCGTCGTTCGTTGCCTGCCGTTTTTGCCCTGGTTTTCGCTGCGCCTTTATTCGCGGCACCTGCCGGCCAGCAGACCCTGTTCAACTTTGTTCGCCCCGCCGATGTGGTGAAAGTGGCGACCGAAAACGCCGACCTGCCGCAGGCCAACGCCGAGCAGACTCCCGAAGGTGAAGTGCTGCGCCGGGTGACGTTCAACCCGACGGCCCGCCCGACCTTGCGTCTGTCGCCGCAGACCGGTGCCTGGGACTGGTCGCAGTCCGGCATGATGAGCCTGCGCATCCAGAGCGCGATGAACTGGGCCGTGACCGTCTACGTACAAATCCAGAGCAACGACGGCAAGACTCTGGTCAGCCGCGTTGACCTGCCGGCGGGCCCGGCGCAGACCTTGCTCGTGCCGTTGACCGCGACCTCGCCACTCAGCCAGGGCATGAAAGCCGGGCCGGTGATGCCGATGACGATCGACGGGCAGCGCATCCTGTTGGCGAGCAGTAGCGGTGAGCTGGATCGCAGCCAGGTGGTGTCGGTCAGCCTGTCGATGGATCAGCCGAAAGCCGCGCAAAGTCTGTTGCTCGAGCGCTTTGGCGTGCAGGACGAAGGCGAGGTGATCAAATCCGCCTACGGCAATCTGGTGGATGCCTATGGCCAATCCACTCGCGGCAAGTGGCTGGAGAAAGTCGCCAATGACGAACAACTGAAATCCGCCGCCGCCAAAGAACAGCAACAACTGAACACCTGGCTGGCCGAGCGCGAAAAGTCGTCGCTGGACAAGTTCGGCGGCTGGAGCAAGGGTCCGGCGTTCAAGGCCAGCGGTTTCTTCCGCACCGAAAAGCGTGACGGCCGCTGGTATCTGGTGACACCAGAAGGCCATCCGTTCTATTCCCTGGGCGTGAACACCGTCAGCCCGGAGGTCAACCAGACCTACGTGGCCGGCCGCGAGTACATGTTCGAATCCCTGCCCAAACCGGAAGAGCCGCTGGCCAGCCATTTCGGCGAAGGCGACAACCGTGGCGGCAACGGTGTCGATCAGGGCCGTGGCTACAACTTCGGGCGTTGGTACGACTTCTACGGCGCCAACCTTCAGCGCCTGTATGGCGAGCCGTGCACTTCGGACAGCGGCAACAAGGCCGGAGTGGCCGAAGCCGCCAAGGCCGGGGCCGCTGAAGAAGCGGCGACCAACGCCAGTGCGCCGGTAGCCGCCTCCGAACAGCCGAAATCCGGGGTTGCCGAGTCGGCCGCGACAACCGGGCAAAGTGTCGCGACACCGTGCAAAAACACGGTCGACGAACAAAAGTGGGCCAGCCACACGCTTGATCGTCTGCAAGCCTGGGGCTTCAACACCGTCGGAAACTGGAGCGCCCCTGTCCTTGGCGACGCCGAGCGCATGCCGTACACCTTGCCGCTGTCGATCGTCGGCGATTACACCAGCATCAGCACCGGCACCGACTGGTGGGGCGGCATGCCAGACCCGTTCGATCCACGTTTCGCCATGGCCACCGAACGCGCCGTGGCGATTGCCGCCCGTGATCATCGCGATGATCCGTGGCTGATCGGCTACTTCGCCGACAACGAACTGGCCTGGGCCGGCCCCGGCGATGACCCGAAATCCCGTTACGCGCTGGCCTACGGCACCTTGAAAATGACCACCGACGTTCCGGCCAAACGCGCGTTCCTCAAGCAGTTGCGCGACAAGTACCGCAATCAGGCGGGGCTGTCGAAGGCCTGGGGCATTGATCTGCCGGCGTGGGAATTGATGGAAGACCCGGGTTTCGAAGCGCCGCTGCCGAACCCGGAGCATCCGGAAATCGAGGCCGACTTCAAATACTTCCAGAAGGTCTTCGCCGACACCTACTTCAAGACCATTTCCGACTCGCTGAAATGGCACGCGCCGAACCAGTTGCTGCTCGGCGGCCGTTTCGCCACCAGCACCCCGGAAGCCGTGACGTCCTGCGCCCAGTATTGCGACGTGCTGAGCTTCAACATGTACACCCTGCAACCGCAGGACGGTTATGACTTCGCCGCGCTGCGCAGCCTCGACAAACCGGTGCTGATTACCGAATTCAACTTCGGCTCCACCGACCGAGGCCCGTTCTGGGGCGGTGTGACCCCGTTGAGCAAGGAAGAAGACCGTGGCCCTGCCTATGCCAACTTCCTCAAACAGGCGCTGAGCGAACCGTCGATTGTCGGCGTGCACTGGTTCCAGTATCTGGACCAACCGGTGACCGGGCGCCTGCTCGATGGCGAGAACGGCCACTTCGGTCTGGTTGGCGTCACCGATCTGCCGTTCCAGGGTTTTGTCGAAGCCGTGCGCAAGAGCAACCTGGCGACCGTCGATCAGTTGAGCAAAGACGCGCAGAAGGCGGCTGCCGCAGCGGACAAGGCCGGCCACGAAGCCGAAGGCGGCCGTAAAGCGGACGCCGGCAAAGGCCCGGGGCAGGGCGCAGGCCACACCGGCGGGCATTCCGGCAACGGCCACTGATCAATACGAAACCTGAAGACCGCCCGGCCCGCAGCGGTTCCCAAAAGCCTCACGGGCTGGAACAATGCGGGCCACTTTGTAGAGCGTTTTCGCGGGGGAGTTGCGGGTGCAGATTCAGGGACATTACGAGCTTCAATTCGAAGCGGTGCGCGAAGCCTTCGCTGCACTGTTCGACGATCCCCAGGAACGCGGCGCCGCGTTGTGCATCCGGGTCGGCGGCGAAACCGTCCTCGACCTCTGGTCCGGCACCGCCGACAAGGACGGCGCCGAGGCCTGGCACAGCGACACCATCGCCAACCTGTTCTCCTGCACCAAGACTTTCACCGCCGTCACCGCGCTGCAACTGGTTGCCGAAGGCAAGTTGCAGCTCGATGCGCCGGTTGCCCGTTACTGGCCGGAATTCGCCGCCGCCGGCAAGGAATCCGTCACCCTGCGCCAACTGCTTAGCCATCAGGCCGGTCTGCCGGCCCTGCGCGAATTGCTCGCGCCTGAAGCACTGTACGACTGGCAGACCATGGTCGACGCCCTCGCGGCCGAAGCACCGTGGTGGACGCCGGGCACCGGTCACGGCTATGCCGCGATCACCTACGGCTGGCTGATCGGCGAATTGCTGCGGCGCGCCGACGGTCGTGGACCGGGGGAGTCGATCGTCGCGCGGGTCGCCAAACCTTTGGGGCTGGATTTTCATGTCGGTCTGGCCGACGAAGAATTCCATCGCGTGGCGCACATTGCCCGTGGCAAAGGCAACACTGGCGACGCCGCCGCCCAGCGCCTGCTGCAAGTCACCATGCGCGAACCAACAGCGATGACCACTCGGGCCTTCACCAATCCGCCGTCGGTGCTCACCAGCACCAACAAGCCGGAATGGCGCCGCATGCAGCAACCGGCGGCCAACGGCCACGGCAATGCGCGCAGTCTGGCCGGGTTTTACGCCGGTCTGCTCGACGGCAGCCTCCTGGAAAGCGAAATGCTCGAAGAACTGACCCGCGAACACAGCCTCGGCGAGGACAAGACCTTGCTGACCCGCACCCGTTTCGGTCTCGGTTGCATGCTTGATCAACCCGACGTGCCGAATGCCACTTACGGCCTCGGCCCGCGTGCATTCGGGCATCCGGGTGCGGGTGGTTCCATCGGTTTTGCTGATCCGGAGCACGATGTGGCCTTCGGATTTGTGACAAATACCCTGGGGCCGTACGTCTTGATGGATCCGCGCGCGCAGAAGCTGGCGCGGGTACTTGCCACTTGTCTGTAAAGCATCGTCCGAGGTTCCAGGGCCGGAACCTCATGGCGAATTTCGTTTCAAAGCGTCTGTTTATCCGGGCGAAAGTCCTCTGATTGTTCACTAATTCTTTTTGTGGGTTTCCAATGTCGTCCAAACAAACTCTCGCCCTGGCCCTGTGTTTTGCAATCACCGGTTGTGCACAGACTCCGAAGAATGACGCCGATGGCGGCAGCTGGTGGCCGTTCGGTTCTTCCGACAAAGTCGCAGCCAAGGAGCCGGTTCCGGCGCCTGCACCGTTGAAGCCGGCCGCCACCGCGCCGGTGGCCAAGGCTGAGAGCAGCAGTCCGTGGTACTGGCCGTTTGGCTCGGACGACTCGGCGGCAGCCAAGCCAGAAGTGAAAGCTGAAGCCAAGCCCGAAGCAAAACCGGTCGAAGTCGCCAAGGCCGAGGCCGACAAGGGTGGCAAATGGTGGTGGCCGTTTGGCGGCAAGGAGCAGGACACGGCCAAAGTCGTGCCGATGCCCGATCCGAAAGTGACCCAAGCGTGGCTGGATGACTACGAACCGCGCCTGCGCACTGCGATCAAGGACAGCAACCTGCAACTCGAACGCCGTGAAAACGTGCTGGTCGTGACGGCGCCGGTGGAAGGCTCGTTCAACCCGGATCGCCCGGCCATGCTGCTGCCAGTGACCCTCGGTCCGTTCACCCGTGTGGCGAAAATCCTCGAAGCCGACCCGAAAACCGCCGTACTGGTGCTCGGTCACAGTGACACCACCGGTGCCGCTCCGGCCAACATCAAGCTGAGCCAGGAACGCGCCCAGGCTGTGGCGGCGATCTTCCGCCTGAGCGGTCTGCAACGTGATCGCCTGATGCTGCGCGGCATGGGTTCCGAAGCACCGCGTGCTGCCAACGACAGCGTTGAAGGCCGTGCCCTGAACCGCCGTGTCGAACTGCTGGTGACCCCGCAGAACACCATGGTCGCGCTGCTGAGCAAATACAACATGCCAGCACCGAAGCCAGTGACCATGGTCGCTGCCCAGGACGTCAAGCCTGCCGCCAAACCGGTGACCCCGGCGCCGGCGGCGAAGAAAGCCGCTGTACCGGCCACCAAAAAGGCCCCGGCCAAGAAAGCCGCCGCCAAGGCTCCAGCGAAAAAGGCCCCGGCGAAAAAGACTGCACCCGCCAAAGCTGCCGCAACCGACAAGAAAGTCGCTGCGACCGATACCACCAAAAAGTGATCCGCTAACGAAAAGGAATGCGCCGTGACCCAGTCTCTGGCAGATATGCGTCGTGATTACACCCGGGATGGCCTGACCGAGGCGCAAGCCCCGGCGGAGCCCTTTGCGTTGTTTCACCAGTGGTTTGCCGAAGCGGTCAAAACCGAGCAGGCGCCGGTGGAAGCCAACGCCATGACCCTGGCCACGGTGGATGCGGACGGCCGGCCGCATTGCCGCATTCTGCTGCTCAAGGGGCTGGACGAGCAGGGCTTCACCTTCTTCACCAACTACGAAAGTGCCAAGGGCCAGCATCTGGCGGCGAACCCGTTCGCCGCCATGACGTTCTTCTGGCCGACCCTTGAGCGCCAGGTGCGCATCGAAGGTCGGGTGGTGAAGGTCACACCCGAAGAGTCCGACGCTTATTATCAGGTGCGACCGCTGGGCAGCCGACTTGGCGCCTGGGCTTCACCGCAGAGCCGGGTGATCAACGGCCGGGGTGAGCTGGAAGATTTGCTCAAGGCGACCGAGCAACGCTTCACCGACACTCAGCCTCACTGCCCGGAACACTGGGGTGGCTACCGCCTGCTCCCCGAGCGCGTGGAATTCTGGCAGGGCCGGGCGAGCCGCCTGCACGATCGCCTCAACTACCGAGTGCAGGGCGCCGACTGGATTCTTGAACGTCTGGCACCTTGAGCAGTCTACCGAGCGGGATAGCCTGCCGCAGCGGCTTCGAGCCACTTCGGCAGGTCCCGGCGCTTGATCTTCTGCGCCTGAGCCTGCTTCAGCCGTTCGAGCATGAAGGCGCGTTTGCCTTCATCCTTGCCGGCCAGTGACAGGGCCAGGTCGCGATCCATCCAGCGTTTGATCCGCACATACAGCCACCAGTGGAAGTACAGACCGGCGGCGGTGGTGACGACAATGATGAAGTAATCCATGGAAATCCTTGGGTCGGCGGCGCAGGAAACGGATTTTGGCGCTACTGTTGGGTGAGTTCGCGGGTGCCTGTACGGGGCCTGAATGAAAGCAACTTTATCCGGGCGACGCCGTGACAGGCGTCAAGCTGCGGAGTTTAATGAATACCTGTCCTTTGGAGTTGATGCTATGCGTAAGTCTGTTCTGCTGGTTGCTTCCTTTTCCACGATGGCGATGTTGCTGACCGGCTGCCAGTCGAGCCTGACCGGTGACTCCTACTCCCGTGACGAAGCGCGTCGCGTGCAGACGATTCGCATGGGCACCATCGAATCCCTGCGTCCGGTGAAAATCGAAGGCACCAAGACCCCGATCGGCGGCGCTGCCGGTGCAGTGGTTGGCGGTGTTGGCGGCAGTGCCATCGGCGGCGGCAAAGGCAGCATCGTGGCAGCCGTTATCGGCGCCGTGGCCGGCGGCCTGATCGGTTCGGCCACTGAAGAAGGCCTGACTCGCACTCAGGGTGTTGAAATCACCGTGCGCGAAGACGACGGCAGCATGCGCGCCTATGTGCAGCAAGTGCAGGAGAATGAAGTGTTCCGTGTGGGTGAGCGGGTACGGATTTCCACCGTTGGCGGGACCAGCCGCGTTTCGCACTAATCGCGAACGCGCGGTAAAGGAAAACCCCGATCAGGTGACTGGTCGGGGTTTTTTTATTGGTTGTTTACGAGCCCGCCCGAGTGCCAATGAAATATTCCAGGCCTTTCGGAAAGTCGACTTTCAAAAGCTCTGACGCCTGCCTGACCTGACTTTCAGTCATCTCCAGCTCTCCTGGTTCAACTTCCTCAAGAGTTTTGGATTCAGTGATTTGCGCTAATGCTTGGCTCAGTTCGTAATCTTTTACCTTGAGCTCGAATTGCAACGAGTCATCCTGCTTCTCATCCGGGAAAAATCCGGTGATCGATAAATAGCGCATCTTTCTCTCTTTAGTGAGTTATCTGGGAGTCGTTCTGCCTGGCTTTGCTTTTTTTGTTCGCTCTCCCGTCAAATGATTGAATTCTCCCAAATGAATTCCCAGCTTGTCGTACAGCTCTATAGCGCCGGTTTTGGAGTCCCATTCATATATCCGGCCTTTTCCATCAAGCCAGCGGGCTCTCTTTTTCCCACCACCTCGCACTGAGGCCTTTGACTTCACCCTTTGAGTGTCGGGGAACGCAGGAAGCGTTTCGGGATCATCGTAGTACTTATGGTCTCCAGGTTTGCTGACAACAATGTACAGCGGCCGAACCCCGGACTCCGCCGGAAACACCAATATGAAATCCCAATACTCCGGCGGATAAACCGGATTCACCAGAATCCCGTCCGCCGCTTTCGTCGGCGGATACACCCAGATATGCGGCGCCTGCGGAGCAGCCTCCAGTGCCGGAATACCGAGGATGTCGGAACCGTCCACGGCAGGCGTCCAGACCAGCTCAACACCTTCACCAAGGTCTGCGACAAACCGGTTACCGCGTGCAGCGAACTGCACAACATCAACCATCTCCCAATCGCGATTCTTGCCGGTGTAGAAGCCATAACCCTTCAGGTTCCCATCGGCCTGCTGTTCAACGCGCAGACGCACACGGGTTCGGGCCTGCTTGAGGGCGAGTAACTGGTCCTCGGTGTAGAGAGCGCTATCGCCCAGGTTCGAGGGCATGAACATCGCCACCAAACCGAGCAACGGGCTGATGACTGCAGCAGATGCCAGCGCGGGCAATGCCTTGAACCCCTCACCGGCAAGGGCAAAAGTGCCCAGCCCCGCAGGAATGGCCGTGCTGCTGATTTTCTTGAGCTCAACCCCGCCGCTGTCATCGACCTGACGGCCGCCGAGCAAAATCAGCTCGCCGTAATCCTTCAGACTGTCTGTCGGCACCATCCCCGAAGGATTCGAGTAATCGATGATCGCGTCCGGCAGCTTGCACGACTTGGCGAACACGCAGCCAGCGCGCACCGGCTCAGGCTTGTTCGCCGCGACCTCACGGCTGCGTTCGAAGGCGTCCTGTCTCGCCAGCATGGCGTCGTACTTGTCTTGTCGGTCTTGCTGATCGGCCAGTTCGGTAGCCGTCAGATAGCGGTAGGTAACGTGATGCCCGTCGCCCGCCGGTGGGTTGGGAACCCGGGGAATGTCCTTTTGAACAGCCACTGATTGTCCTTTCGTTCATGCATCGGCAGCCCCTCGAAAGGGGCTGCACGACGTTAACGAAGCAGGAAAATCGTGGCTGTAGGACGTATCTCTAAAGACGTGGGGATTGTTCGCTACGGCATCAGGAAGGCAACGCGGTGTTCTTTCTACTCGCAGCCGCCGTCACCGCATAACCGATCAATGCCGCAAACACCGAGCCGGTGAGAATGCCCATCCGGTCCATCCCGGCGTATTCACTGGCGCCCGGCACGAAGGCGAGGGAGCCGACAAACAGGCTCATGGTGAAGCCGATCCCACAGAGGATCGCCACGCCCAGCACCTGGCCCCAATTGGCACCCTGGGGCAAGGCGGCGATGCCGGTCTTCACGGCGAGCCAGGTCAGGCCGAACACGCCGAGGGTCTTGCCCAGCAGCAGGCCGACGGCGATGCCCATCGGCACGTGGTGGGTGAAGCTCTCGACAGTCACGCCGCTCAGCGACAGACCCGCGTTGGCGAAGGCGAACAGTGGCAGGATGCCGTAGGCGACCCACGGGTGCAGTGCGTGTTCTAGGGTCAGCAGCGGCGAAGGCTCGGCGTTTTTCGTGCGCAGCGGGATGCAGAACGCCAGGGTCACGCCGGCCAGCGTCGCGTGGACACCGCTCTTGAGCACGCATACCCAGAGGATCAAACCGATGATCATGTACGGCCCGAGCTTGACCACACCGAGCCGGTTCATCGCCACCAGCGCCGCAATGCACGCCGCCGCAAGGCCCAGCGACAGGGTCGAGAGTTCGCCGGAATAAAAGATCGCGATGATCACGATGGCGCCGAGGTCATCGATGATCGCCAGGGTCATGAGGAACAGCTTCAGCGATACCGGCACTCGCTTGCCGAGCAAGGCCAGTACGCCGAGGGCGAAGGCGATGTCGGTGGCGGTCGGAATCGCCCAGCCATCCAGGGCTGCGGGATTGTCACGGTTGAGGAACCAGTAGATCAGCGCCGGCACCAGCATGCCGCCGATGGCCGCCGCGCCGGGCAGGACAATCTGCGACGGTTTCGACAACTGGCCGTCGAGCACTTCGCGCTTCACTTCCAGGCCGATCAGCAGAAAGAACAGTGCCATCAGGCCGTCGTTGATCCACAGCAGCAGGGGCTTGGCGATTTTCAACGCGCCGATCTGCGCCACCACCGGGGTGTCGAGCAGGCCGTTGTACAACCACGACAGCGGCGAGTTGTTGATGATTAGAGCCAGGATGGCCGCGGCGATCAGTAACAGACCGCTGGCAGCTTCCAACTGAAAGAAACGCGTGAAAGTGCTACGCAGAGGCAAGGTCGCTCTCCATCGATAAAGTCAAAAGGTGGGACACCCTAACCCGTACCGTTAGTTGTTAAAACAAAAGTTATATTCTTTTTTGTTATATATGGTTACAGGGCGCCGGCCAACGTGCAGGAGAGCCTAGCAGTTGCCCAAGGGATTGAAGCTCAGCTGTATCTGTCGGTGCTGTAGGTTTTTTCCTAAGCTTGGGGACTGAGCCTGTGAAGGCATCTCTGCCCGATTCAACGAGAACGACAGCCATGAGCGACAACCGACAGTGGGCCCGCGAAGCCATCCGGATCATCGAAGCGGACTTCCAGCGCAGCGCCGACACCCACCTGATCCCCTTGCCGCTGCCGGGCTTTCCGGGCATCGAGTTGTACTTCAAGGACGAGTCCAGCCACCCGACCGGCAGCCTCAAGCATCGGCTCGCCCGTTCGCTGTTTCTCTACGCCTTGTGTAATGGCTGGCTCAAACCCGGCGCGCCGGTGATCGAGGCGTCCAGCGGTTCGACGGCGATTTCCGAAGCGTACTTCGCACGGATGCTCGGCCTGCCGTTCATTGCGGTGATGCCGGCGACCACCTCCAAGGAGAAGATTGCGCAGATCGCCTTCTACGGTGGCCAGAGTCATCTGGTAGATGATCCGACCCAGATCTACGCCGAATCCGAACGCCTGGCCCGCGAGCACGACGGTCACTTCATCGACCAGTTCACCTACGCCGAGCGCGCCACCGACTGGCGGGCGAACAACAACATCGCCGAGTCGATCTTCCAGCAGATGCGCTATGAGCAGCATCCATGCCCGGCCTGGCTGATTTCCAGCCCCGGCACCGGTGGTACCACGGCGACCCTGGGGCGTTACGTACGTTATCGCCAGCACTGCACTCGCGTGCTGTGCGCCGATGCCGAGCGTTCGGTGTTCTTCGACTTTTACCAGAGCGGCGATGCCAGCCTGCGTCTGGACCACGGTTCGCGGATCGAAGGGATCGGCCGGCCGCGGGTAGAAGCGTCGTTCCTGCCGAAGGTAATCGATGCGATGGTCAAGGTGCCGGACGCCTTGTCGCTGGCGGCCATGCATTACCTGGCGCAGCGTCTGGGCCGGCATGTTGGCGGGTCGAGCGGCACTAACCTGATCGGCGCATTGATGGCGGCGCAGCAGATGAAAGCGGCGGGGGAGTCGGGCTCGATCGTGGCGATCCTGTGCGATGGTGGCGAGCGTTACGCGGACACCTATTACGATCAGGCGTGGCTCAAGGCGCAAGGCTATGAACTGGATGGATTGATGGCGGCCGTGGCAGCGAGTGCCGAGCAGGGTGAGGCGCTGCCGGCCTCGGTTCTGCGTGCCAATATCTGACGCTGAAAACGACTGTGGGAGCGAATTTGCTCCCACAGGTTTTTACAGTGTTTCAGGTGGTGCGGATCAGTCTTTCAGACCGAGGATGTCACGCGCCACCGCTTCAGCAATCCGAATCCCGTCAACACCCGCCGACAGAATCCCGCCCGCATAACCCGCGCCTTCACCGGCCGGGAACAGACCTTTGACGTTCATGCTCTGCAGCGTCTCGTTTCGGGTGATGCGCAGCGGCGACGAGGTACGCGTCTCGATCCCGGTCAGCACCGCATCGTGCAGCGAATAACCGCGAATCTGCTTTTCGAACGCCGGCAAGGCTTCCCGAATGGCTTCAATGGCGAAGTCCGGCAAGGCCAGGGCCAGATCGCCCAATGCCACACCCGGCTTGTACGACGGCTCGACTTCGCCCAGCGCGGTGGATGGTGTGCCGGCGATGAAGTCGCCGACCAGTTGCGCCGGCGCCTTGTAATCGCTGCCGCCGAGGATGAAGGCGTGGGACTCCAGACGTTCCTGCAACTCGATCCCGGCCAGCGGGCCGCCCGGATAATCGACTTCCGGGGTGATGCCGACGACGATGCCGGAGTTGGCGTTGCGCTCGTTACGCGAGTACTGGCTCATGCCGTTGGTGACCACGCGGTTCGGCTCGGAAGTCGCCGCGACCACGGTGCCGCCCGGGCACATGCAGAAGCTGTAGACCGAGCGGCCGTTCTTGGCGTGGTGCACCAGTTTGTAGTCGGCGGCGCCCAACTTGGGGTGGCCGGCGTATTTGCCCAGTCGCGCACGGTCGATCAGCGATTGCGGGTGCTCGATGCGGAAACCCACCGAGAACGGCTTGGCTTCCATGAACACGCCACGGCTGTGGAGCATGCGGAAGGTGTCGCGGGCACTGTGACCCAGCGCCAGGATCACGTGTCTGGAGTGCAGGATTTCGCCGCTGGCCAGTTCGACGCCGACCAGTTGGCCGTCCTCGATCAGCACGTCGGTGACGCGTTCCTGAAAGCGTACTTCACCGCCGAGGGCGCGGATTTCTTCGCGCATGGTCTCGACCATGCCGGTCAGACGGAACGTACCGATGTGCGGTTTGCTGACGTAGAGGATTTCTTCCGGCGCGCCGGCCTTGACGAACTCGTGCAGGACTTTACGGCCGAGGAATTTCGGGTCCTTGATCTGGCTGTACAGCTTGCCGTCGGAGAACGTGCCCGCGCCGCCTTCGCCGAACTGCACGTTGGACTCGGGGTTGAGCACGCTTTTGCGCCACAGGCCCCAGGTGTCCTTGGTGCGCTGGCGCACTTCGGTGCCGCGTTCGAGGATGATCGGCTTGAAGCCCATCTGTGCCAGCAGCAGGCCGGCGAAGATCCCGCACGGGCCGAAACCGACCACGATCGGGCGCTGGTTCAGGTCGCTTGGTGCCTGACCGACGAATTTGTAGCTGACATCCGGCGCCACGTTGACGTTACGGTCGTCGGCGAACTTGCCCAGCACTTTGGCCTCGTCGCGCACTTCGAGGTCGATGGTGTAGATGAAGCACAGTTCGGAGGACTTTTTGCGCGCATCGTAGCTGCGCTTGAACAAGGTGAAATCGAGCAGGTCATCGCTGGCAATGCCCAGGCGTTGCACGATGGCAGCGCGCAGGTCTTCGTCGGGATGGTCGATCGGCAGCTTGAGTTCGGTGATTCGTAACATGACAGGATCCGGTTCGCGGGGCGCACAACTGCGCCAGGGCGTTTGAAGGCGGCGATTATAAGCCGCAACGGCCGGATCCCGTGAGGGTAAAACGATCAGTCGTTACGCGAACCGCCGAAATACCCGCAACCGCGCTGTACCTGGCCGTCGATACGCAACTCGGCGCTCATGTGCTGCACGCTGCCGGTGCTGCTGTCGACGCAACGCTGCGGCGCGACCCACAACTCGATGCGCTGGTTGTTGGCTTCGCTGCTGAGGTTGAAACGACCGTCGCCCAGTTGCTCTTCGACGTAAGGCACGGCGAGCGGTGGCTGGCCTTCGCGGTCGATGACCAGGCCCTTGCCGCTGACCTTGACGTTCCATTCCGGGCCATGACCGGCGGCGCGCAGGATCAGCTGTTTGAAGTTGGGGTCGTCGCAGGCGGTGCCGGAGCGTTCGACGCGATAGAGCTGGGTCAGGTCGAGGCGATCGCCGGCGATCTTCCCGCGCACGTCGGCGAACAGCTTGCCCTGTTGATCGGCCAGGGTGGCGGCCTCTTGCAGGACGCTGGTGCCGCCGACGTCATTGACCACGTACTGGCGCTGCTCGCCGCAGGCCTGGAACACCAGTTTGCCGTCGGTAGCGGTCAGTTGCCCCTGCATCCGCGTCTGGCCGACGTGGGAGGCGCTTTCCCGCGCACCATCGAACAACTGGCACGCGGCAAACAACGGGAGCAGGGCAACAACGATCAGGGAACGGGCAACACGCATCTTTGGCTCTCCAGACAAGTGCCGCCACGTTACGCAGGCTGACCGTTCATCACAAGGGTTTAGCCCACGTGAAATGTCTGACCTGTCTGCAAGCCTTCGACACTTTTGGCGTAGGCCAATGCCACATCCGCCGCAGGAACCGGCTTGTAGCCACGGAAGTACGGGGCATAGCTGCCCATGGCTTCCACCAGCACGGTCGGGCTGATCGAATTCACGCGCAGGCCGCGTGGCAGTTCGATGGCCGCTGCGCGGACGAAGCTGTCCAGCGCGCCGTTGACCAGTGCAGCCGAGACGCCGCTGCGGATCGGATCGTGGCTGAGCACGCCGGTGGTGAAGGTGAACGATGCGCCGTCGTTGGCGAATTCGCGGCCGATCAGCAGCAGATTGACCTGGCCCATCAACTTGTCTTTGAGGCCGAGGGCGAAGCTGTCTTCGGTCATTTCACCCAGCGGGGCGAAGGTCACGTTGCCGGCGGCGCAGACCAGCGCGTCGAACTTGCCGGTCTGTTCGAACAGCTTGCGGATCGATGCGCTGTCGCTGATATCCACCTGGAAATCGCCGCTGCTGCGGCCGATACGAATGACTTCATGACGCTGCGACAGCTCTTTGTCCACGGCCGAACCGATGGTGCCGCCCGCGCCGATCAACAGAATTTTCATCGTGATTGCCTCAAGTGATTGAACGAGGTTTCAGTCTAGAGTGGTTTTTTCTGCGGATAAGCGCACTAATGGGCAACCTTTGGTTTTCAAATGGAAACAATCCATGAGCGAGATGGATGATCTGGCGGCGTTCGCGGTGTTGATCGAAGCCGGCAGTTTTACCTTGGCGGCGCAGCAATTGGGGTGCAGCAAGGGGCAGTTGTCCAAGCGCATCAGTCAGTTGGAGGCGCGGTTTTCCGTGGTGTTGCTGCAACGCACCACGCGTCGGCTGAGCCTGACGGCGGCCGGTGCGGCGTTGTTGCCACAGGCTCAGGCGCTTGTCGTCCAGGTGGAGCGAGCGCGTCAGGCATTGGCGCGATTGAAGGACGACATGGCCGGCCCGGTGCGTATGACGGTTCCGGTGTCGCTGGGGGAAACCTTCTTCGACGGTCTGCTGCTGGATTTCTCGCAGAAATACCCCGAGGTACAGATCGAACTGGAGCTGAATAACAGCTACCGCGACCTGTCTCGCGACAGTTTCGATCTGGCGATCCGCACCGAGGTGGCCAATGACGAGCGACTGGTGGCCAAGCCGCTGCTGGCCTGGCAGGAAATGACCTGCGCCAGTCCTGAATATCTGGAGCGCTTTGGCGAACCGCTGACGCCGCAGGCGCTGGCCGAGCACCGTTGCCTGCTCAACAGTCATTACAGCGGTCGCGAGGAATGGCTCTATCACCAGCAGCACGAACTGCTGCGGGTGCGGGTGTCGGGGCCGTTCGCCAGCAATCACTATAACCTGTTGAAGAAAGCCGCATTGGCCGGCGCCGGGATCGCTCGCCTGCCGTCCTACCTGTTGCAGGCGGAATTGGCTGACGGCCGATTGCGCTGGCTCCTTCGCGATTTTCAGACCCGACGCATGCCGATGTATCTGGTGCACCCGTATCAGGGCGGTCTACCGAAACGCACCCAGGTGCTGGCAGATTACCTGATCGGCTGGTTCAAGCTCAGCGGCGAGGCGCTGGACCGGTTGTAGTGCCTGGCGATCAGGTGATCGATCGACAGTTTGCCTGGCCCGGTCGCCATCAGGTACAGCAACACCGCCATCCAGGTGCCGTGGGTCGGGTACGCATCCGGATACACGAACAGCTGAATGGTCAGGGTCATGCCCAGCAATGCCAGTGCCGAAAAACGCGTGGCGAAGCCAATCAGGATCAGGACAGGGAAGAAATGCTCGGCAAACGCGGCCAGATGTGCGGCGATTTCCGGCGCCAGCAGGGGCACGTGGTATTCGCTCTTGAACAGTGGAATCGTCGAGTCCGCCAGACGCGGCCAGCCGAACTCGAAGGTGCCATCGATCAGGTCGACGGCCAGGCCTTCGATCTTGGTCTGCCCGGATTTCCAGAACACCGCTGCGATGGAAAAACGCGCGATGAAAGCGATCAGACTGTGGGGAATTTTTTCCAGCAGCGCGATGGCGCGGACAATGAGGCTGTTCATGACGACACCTTTGGATGGAAATGAGTGATGACTTGGCGACTGATCAGCAGGGCGAGGGTCTGGCTGAGGTCGAAGGCCTCGGCGGATTCCAGCGCCTGCGTGAGTGAGTGGCCGGCCTTGAGCTGGCGAATGAACTGGCTGGCGCCGCTATCCATGGCGAACACCTCGACCTCCAGTCCGTTGCGCAGGATCAAAGCGTGTTGGGCGTGGTGCAGATCGATCCCGGCCAGCGTCGCGTCGTGCTGATGCGCGGCCCAGACGTCCACCACGGCGAAGCTTGAATCGAGCAGATGCAGCGAAGGGTGCAGGCCGATACGCAGTTCGTTGAGTGCATCGACATCTGCAAATACAGCAGCGATCAGGTCCTGACTGAGGGGTAACACATCGGCAACGTGGTAGGCCTGCGTGCGCAAGCGTTCGAGCCGCGCGACATCGGCCAGATAGGGAACGCTCGCGGCAGGTCCGAACTTGCTGATGAAGTCCGCCAGCTCACTGCCGTAATCGCTCATTAACGGACTGTGTGGCGGATGGCTTTGCACAAAAACTCCGGCCATGGCCCGAAAGAATTCGTCCCCCACCAACTGCACCACCACGGGATAACTGTCGGCCAGTGCGTTGATCAACGAGCTCTGAACATTGTTGCGATACACCGCGAAACGGCTGGCCGGATCGGCGCCGTTGGCGCTGCACAAACCGTCGGGGCAGGGCAGGTCGATATCGAGCAACGCTGCGCTGAATGCGGCTTGAGTGCTCATGGCCGACCTCCCGCGCACAGCAGTAGCTCATCGGCCTGCTGCGCTTCCGCCAACAGCATGTTGAAGGCCGGCACCTGATTGTCCCGTTCGATCAGCGTCGCCACCGGGCCGACACGTTCCAGCGCTTTTCGATACAACGACCAGACGGCTTGATCGATCGGTGCGCCGTGATCATCGATCAGCAAGCGATCACCGAGGCTGTCGGAGTCTTCAGCAAACCCCGCCAGATGAATCTCGCCCACCGCGTGCAGCGGCAGTGCGTCGAGATAAGCCAGGGGGGCGCGCTGATGGTTGATGCACGAGACGTAGACGTTGTTCACGTCCAGCAACAGACCACAGCCAGTGCGCCGGATGACCTCACGGATGAATTCCGCTTCGTCGATCGTCGAGCGCTGGAAGGCCAGATAGGTTGCCGGGTTCTCCAGCAGCATCGGGCGTTTGAGGGTGTTCTGCACCTGGTCGATGTGATCGCAGACGCGATTCAGCGTCGGCGTGTCGTACGCCAGGGGCAGTAAATCATTGAGAAACACCGGGCCATGGCTCGACCAGGCCAGGTGTTCGGAAAAAGAGTGGGGTTGATAGCGCTCGATCAGCGCTGACAGGCGTTTGAGGTGCTGGACATCCAGCGCGCCTTCGGCACCGATGGACAGCCCGACGCCATGCAACGACAGCGGATACGCGTCGCGAATCAAGCCCAGAAAATGATGAAACGGGCCGCCGGCCACCATGTAGTTTTCGGCGTGGACTTCGAAAAAACCGATGTCCGGACGTGAATCGAGCACTTCGCTGAAGTGCTCGCTCTTGAGCCCCAGCCCGGCACGGGACGGGAGCCCGGTGAGGGCTGCCCGAGTGCGGCGCAAGGCATGGTCGCAGGATGTGATCATGATCGACACTCGGGCGGCTCCCGGATCAGGACTTGGCTTTGAACGCTTCGAGCTGACCGAAACCGGTCGGCGAGGTTTTGCTTTCGGTGGTGGTGCAGGTGCCTTTCGGAACCAGCTTCCAGGCGTTGGCCTGATGATCCATTTTCGCGGTGCCGGCACAGGTGGTGCCTGCGCCTGCGGCGCAATCGTTCTTGCCTTTCATGGCCACGCCGAAGCATTTTTCCATGTTGTCGTCAGCAGCGTGGGCGGTAGAGACGGCAGCGATGCTCAGAGCAGAACCGAGGGCCAGAACCAGGGCAGTGGCGGACAGGGTGCGGGTGGTAGCAGTCATGATGTTTCTCCGGTTTGAACTTGGGTTTGAACAAGCGATTGCGCTTGCTTGCCCCACTAGAGAAACGACTTGGCGATGCGTTACAGCGATCGGTAAAAGTTTTTTTGCCGGGCACAAAAAAAACGGCCCGAAGGCCGTTTTCTGTTTGAAGCGATCCATCAACCGCCGAGGTACGCCTCGCGCACTTTCGGGTCGGTCAGCAGCGCTTCGCCGGTGCCTTGCATCACCACCCGGCCGTTCTCCAGAACGTACGCACGGTCAGCGATTTTCAGCGCCTGGTTGGCGTTCTGCTCGACCAGAAACACCGTCACACCGTCCTTGCGCAGTTGTTCGATGATGTCGAAGATCTGCTGGATGATGATCGGTGCCAGGCCCAGCGACGGCTCGTCGAGCAGCAGCAATTTCGGCTTGCTCATCAGCGCACGGCCGATGGCGAGCATTTGCTGTTCGCCGCCGGACATGGTGCCGCCGCGCTGGTTGAAGCGTTCTTTCAGGCGTGGGAAAAGTCCGAGAACCTTGTCCATCTGTTCCTGATAGTCGCCCTTGTCGGTGAAGAATCCGCCCATGGACAGATTTTCTTCGACGGTCAGACGGGCAAACACCCGACGGCCTTCCGGCACCACGGCGATGCTCTTGCGCATGATCTGCGACGAGTCCTGGCCGACCAGTTCCTCACCCATGTAGCGGATGCTGCCGCTGTGGGCCTGCGGCGAACCGCACAGCGTCATCAGCAGCGTGGACTTGCCGGCACCGTTGGCGCCGATCAGGGTCACGATCTCGCCCTGGCGGACTTCGACGTTGACACTGTGCAGGGCCTGGATCTTGCCGTAGAAGGTGGAAACGTTTTCGAACTGCAGCATTTACGCTTCCCCCAGGTAGGCTTTGATCACTTCAGGATTGTCGCGGATCTCTTCCGGCGTGCCGTTGGCCAGGGGCGTGCCCTGGTTGATCACGACGATGTGGTCGGAAATGCTCATGACCAGTTTCATGTCGTGTTCGATCAGCAGCACAGTCACATTGTGCTCTTCACGCAGCACGCTGATCAGCGCCTTGAGGTCTTCGGTTTCCTTCGGGTTCAGGCCGGCCGCCGGTTCGTCGAGCATGAGGATCCGCGGACGGGTCATCATGCAGCGGGCGATTTCCAGACGACGCTGCTGACCGTAGGCCAGGGTGCCGGCGGGGCGGTTGGCGAACTCTTTCAGGTTGACCTTTTCCAGCCAGTACTCGGCGAACTCCATGGCCTCGCGCTCGCTCTTGCGAAACGCCGGGGTCTTGAACAGGCCGGACAGGAAGTTGGTGTTCAGGTGACGGTGCTGGGCGATCAACAGGTTCTCGACCGCCGTCATGTCCTTGAACAGGCGCACGTTCTGGAAGGTCCGCACCACGCCTTTGAGGGCAATCTTGTGGCCCGGCAGGCCGTGGATCGGCTCGCCGTCCAGCAGGATGCTGCCCCCCGATGGCTGGTAGAAGCCGGTCAGGCAGTTGAACACGGTGGTCTTGCCCGCGCCGTTCGGCCCGATCAGCGCCACCACCTGTTTTTCCTTGACAGTCAGGGCCACGCCGTTGACCGCCAGCAAGCCGCCGAAGCGCATGCTCAAGTTTTCGACTTTAAGGATCTCGCGGCTCATTTGCGCAACTCCATGTGTGGGCGTTGCATCGGCAGCAGACCTTGTGGACGCCAGATCATCATCAACACCATCAGGGCGCCGAACATCAACATGCGGTACTCACTGAACTCACGCATCATTTCCGGCAGCAGGATCATCACCACGGCCGCGAGAATCACGCCCAGCTGCGAGCCCATGCCTCCCAGCACCACGATGGCGAGGATGATCGCCGACTCGATGAAGGTGAACGACTCCGGCGTCACCAGACCCTGACGGGCGGCGAAGAAGCTGCCGGCGAAACCGGCGAAGCTCGCACCCAGGGTGAACGCCGAGAGCTTGATCACGGTCGGGTTGAGACCCAGCGCACGGCAGGCGATTTCATCTTCACGCAGCGCTTCCCACGCACGGCCGATCGGCATGCGCAGCAGGCGGTTGATGATGAACAGTGCGGCCAGCGCCAGCAGCAGGGCAACCAGGTAGAGGAAAATCACCTTGTTGATCGAGTTGTATTCCAGGCCGAAATACTCATGGAAGGTTTGCAGGCCTTCCGCGGCCTTGCGTTCGAAGGTCAGGCCGAAGAACGTCGGTTTCTCGATGTTGCTGATCCCGTTCGGACCACCGGTGATGTCGGTCAGGTTACGCAGGAACAGGCGGATGATTTCCCCGAAACCGAGGGTCACGATCGCCAGGTAGTCGCCGCGCAGACGCAACACCGGGAAGCCGAGCAGGAAGCCGAACGTCGCCGCCATCAGGCCGGCAATCGGCAGGCAGATCCAGAAGCTCAGGCCGTAGTAGTGCGACAGCAGCGCGTAGCTGTAGGCGCCGACGGCGTAGAAGCCGACGTAACCCAGATCGAGCAGACCGGCGAGGCCGACCACGATGTTCAGGCCCAGGCCGAGCATCACGTAGATCAGGATCAGCGTCGCGATATCCACTGCGCCGCGGGAGCCGAAGAACGGCCACACCAGCGCACCGATGATCAGCGCGATGATGAAGTAGCGCTGGGTGGTCGGCAGGGTCAGGAAGTTGCTGGCCTTGGCCGGGATCAGCGGCATGCCCGGCGACGAACGCCACGCCTTGCTGATCTGCTGGTTGAACAGCACCCGCAGAAACATCAGCACCGAGCAGATGGCGATGGTCGCCAGAATGGCCGGGCTGGTGTTGTGTACTTCCAGATTGGTGCCGACGATAGTCAGTTTCAGGCCCAGTACCGGATAGGCCACGGCCCAGACCAGCAAGGCGCTGAACAACGCCTGTTTAAGATTCCTAGTCATACTTTCTCAACCTCCGGACGGCCCAGAATGCCGGTCGGACGGAACAACAGCACCAGAACCAACAAGCCGAAAGCCACGACGTCCTTGTATTGGTCGCCGAAGATATCGGCGCCAAAGGCTTCCGCCACCCCGAGCACCAGCCCGCCGAGCATGGCGCCGGGGATGCTGCCGATCCCGCCCAGCACTGCGGCGGTGAAGGCCTTGAGGCCGACGAGGAAACCGGCGTTCGGGTTGATCACGCCGTATTGCATGCTCAGCAGCACGGCCGCGACGGCCGCCAGCGCAGCACCGATGACGAAGGTCAGGGCGATGATGTTGTTGGTGTTGATGCCCAGCAGGTTGGCCATCTTGATGTCTTCGGCGCAGGCGCGGCAGGCGCGGCCCAGGCGAGAGCGGGAGATGAACAGCGTGAGGCCGAGCATGGCGATCAGGGTCACCACGAACACCACGATTTGCATGTAGGAAATCAGCACTTCATGTGCGCCACCTGGGCCGAAGGCGAAGTTGCCCGGAATCAGGTTGGGGATTGCTTTGTCCTTGGAGTCTTGCGCCAGCAGAACCGTGTTCTGCAGGAAGATCGACATACCGATCGCGGAAATCAGCGGGATCAGACGGTTGCTGCCGCGCAACGGGCGGTAGGCAATGCGTTCGATGCTGTATCCGTAGGAGCTGGTGACGACGATGCTGGCGATGAACGCCACGGTCATCAACAGCGGGACGCTTTCGAGTCCCATCATGGTCAGCCCGGCGATGGCGATGAACGCCACGTAGGAACCGATCATGTACACCTCGCCGTGGGCGAAGTTGATCATTCCAATGATGCCGTAGACCATCGTGTAGCCGATGGCGATCAGGGCATACATGCTGCCAACGTTCAAGCCGTTAACCAGCTGTTGGAAGAAGTGATAGATGTCAGGCATTACAGCGCTCCTAAAAACCTGATACGCATTTCACTGGTGGAGTCATTTTCCCGCCCGGCCCCGTGGATCTATATCCACTTCGAATCCGGGTTTTGCCAGCGAACCGCTGATGACGGTTTTGAGATTTTCAGGTGGGGAGACTGGCGGATCACGCCAGCGCGGCCCAATACGTTCGTAAAACAAAGCCCACGGCACGCCGTGGGCTTTATTGGCAGTCAGTCAGGCAGCGCCTTACTGAGGCGACGCTTCAGTTTTTGGGCCGTTAGCGTGCCATGTGTAAACCACGAACTTGAAGTCCTTCAGGTCGCCCTTGTCGTCGAAGCTCAGGTCGCCGGTCGGAGTCTTGAAGGTGCCTTTGTGGATGGCTTCAGCTACTTTGGCAGCATCTTCGGACTTGGCAGCCTTGATACCTTCGGCAATCACTTCAACCGCCGAGTAGGACGGGAACACGAACGGGCCGCTCGGGTCTTCTTTCTTGGCCTTGAATGCATCGGCCAGGGCCACGTTGGCCGGATCCTGGTCGAAGGATTTCGGCAGGGTCACCAGCAGGCCTTCGGCAGCGTCCTTGGCGATCTGGGTGATCGAGTCGTTACCCACGCCTTCCGGACCCATGAACTTGGCTTTCAGGCCTTTTTCCTGGGCTTGACGCAGGATCAGGCCCAGCTCCGGGTGGTAGCCGCCGTAGTAGACGAAGTCGACGTTGGCTTGCTTGAGCTTGGCGATGATCGCGGAGAAGTCCTTGTCGCCGGCGTTGACGCCTTCGAACACGGCAACCTTGGTGCCTTTCTTCTCGAGGGTGGATTTGACGGCGGTGGCGATGCCTTCACCGTACTGCTGCTTGTCGTGCAGCACGCCGACGATTTTCGGCTTCACGTGATCGGCGATGTAGTTACCGGCTGCAGGGCCTTGGGCGCTGTCCAGACCGATGGTGCGGAAGACCATTTTGTAACCACGGTTGGTGATGTCCGGGCTGGTGGCAGCCGGGGTGATCATTATCACGCCTTCGTCTTCGTAGATGTCCGAAGCGGGCTGGGTGGAGCTGGAGCACAGGTGGCCGACCACGAACTTGACGCCGTCGTTGACGACCTTGTTCGCGACTGCTACCGCTTGTTTTGGATCGCAGGCGTCATCGTATTCAACGGCTTCGAGCTTCTTGCCGTCGACGCCGCCTTTGGCGTTGATCTGTTCGATGGCCATTTTCGCGCCACTGAACTGCATGTCGCCGTACTGGGCTACTGGACCGGTTTTAGGGCCGGCGATACCGATCTTGATGGTGTCAGCTGCGAACGAATGGCTGGCAACCCCGGCCAGAACCATAGCGGCAAACAGTTTGGAAATCTGCTTAGTAGCCTTAGTCATAGTGCTCCACTCTTACTGTTGTATTTTTTTAGAGTCCTGACGCCGTAGCAGCAGAACCGGGACAGATATCTAGGCGATACCCTCCGGAAAGGCCCCCGGCAACTGTACCGGTACAGTGTAGAGCGCCGGTTGTTGGCCTGGGAAGCTGGCGCCAGGGGGCAAAACCTGAGGGTGTCGCTTAAATGAAAGAAAAAGACAGAATTGCGGCGGGACGTTCAGAGGGCTTATACCCCAATCATCAGCATTCCTTGGCGTTCCTGCTCTTTTCGTTCGGTACGGCCTTTTGCAACCGGGTTTTTCTGCCGGACCACCGACGTTATCATTCGCGCCGATTTCTTTTCCGGACAGTCCCATGAATCAAGAACCTAGCACCCTCTATGCCAAGCTGCTTGGTGAAACCGCATCTATTACCTGGAAAGAGCTGGAGCGCTTCTACGCCCAGGGTGCCCTATTGTGGGTCGACGCCAGCCTGGATTTGATCGCGGTCGCCGAGGCCGTGGCGGCGGATCAGGGCGAGAAAGTCGCTGCCTGGCTGGCCGAAGACAAGGTCGCCAAGCTGTCTGAAACGCGGGCGCTGGATATTTTCGAGCGTGATCCAGAGATGTGGGCGGTGGTGGTCCGGCCATGGATCCTGGTCCAGGAAAGGGCAGTGGCCTGACGGGTTGCACCTTGTTGGTGCGAGTGCATGTCGGCAAAAAGTGTGTAGCGGAGTAGCGTGATGGCACGTTGCCGTAGAGAAATGCCACAAGCGTAGGTGGCATAACGGTGACGTAAACGTAACGGGCACAGTTTAGTAAGCAGCCTAACGGCTGCTTAATTGTTTCGGGATGTTGGGAAGGCCGAATAAACCGGGAATTTGAGCGCCTTATCGCGAGCAGGCTCGCTACCACAGGAAATGCATTCCATTGTGGGAGCGAAACTGTTCGCGATAGGGGCGCCTCGGTCTGGTGTCAGACCGAGTAAGACTTGCCAGTGTGGTTATTGAGGGAAATAACCTTGGTCTTGCCGATCCGGTGACGGTAGATCTCGCGCAAGTATTTGATCGACTTCTTCACGCAATCGCGCGACAGGCGAATGTCGTTGATCGAGACAAACTTCTCTTTGTCGTTGATCAGTTCGCGGTACTTCTTCTCGTACATCGGCTTGATCGCGTACCAGTTGGTATCGAGGATCTTCGCCGGGTTCTCGAATTCGTTGAGCAGGTCGTCGATGCGGTCCTCGTCGAACTCTTCCTGAATGATGAAATCGAGGATCGAGTTGTCCAGGGTCTCGTCGAAACGGTACGGGGTCTTGGCGAAGCAACGCTTGATGAACGCCACGATCAGCGTCAGGAAGTCGTCCGACAGGCACGGGCTCTTGGCGATCAGGGTGGTCAGCGACAGGTTGGCCGAGGCGCCGATCACCAGCGCGTAGCGCTTGAGCGTGGTGTTGGGGAACAGGCTGTTGAGGTGGGTCTTCAACCGGTTCAGGTCCATGTACGACAGCTTGTAGTCTTTCGGCAGCGAAACGATCGAGACCACCGACGAGCAATTCTTGAAGAAGTGCAGGTCATGCAGCGCGGCGGCATCGTAGCCGGAATTCTTGTACTGCTCCAGCGACGCGCGATAGCGCTTGGACTCGATCGGCAGCAGGCTGATGCCTTCGATGGCCTGGGTCACCTTGTTGAAGTGCGGCAGATCGATCGAGCGGAAGAACAGGTCGTCGATGTTCAGGCGCTGCGGCTCTTTGTCGAACACCTTGAACTTGTCGCTGCTCGGCGGCGGGGTTTCCGGCACTACCGACTCGGCGTAGGCAATCGCCACCGGGCCGGCCAGACTCATGAACAGGTCGTTGGCGTCCAGGCGAATGGTCTCGCCGATGTCGATGCCGGCGCGGCGGAAATAGTTCTGGTCGTAGTCGGTCGTGACCGCCTGGGCCGTCAGAATGTTGAAGATCTGCTGCGAGATGTACTGGTTGGCGTGCTTCTCCATCGCATTGACATCAATGTTCTGGATGTTGCCGTCATCGCTCTCTTCGGCATAACGCATGATGTCGTTGGAGATCAGCATCATCGCGTTCCATGGGCGGATACGGCCCATGACGCTGGCTTCGCTGCTGTCTTCGTTGGCGAAGTTGTACGAGAAATCCCATTCTTCCGAGAGGTATTTGCACAGCAGGCGACCGGCGTTGATGTGCAGCGCCTCGGACATTTCGCTGCGGTGGTCGGAAATGTTCGGCAGCACACAGATGCCGCTGGTGAAGATCGGTTCGAACACGAACGAATGACCGCTCTTGCCGTCGTGCTCGTCCATCGGCTTGGTGTCGAACGTCTTGTTCATGTACGAGTGCTGCTGGGCCAGGCCGAATTCCGAGGCCATGCCCGAACCGGTACCGCCGCCGGCACTGAAGATCGAGAAATACAGGCGCGACTGGTTGGCCTTGATGCCGCAGCTGTCGATCAGGTACGAGTGGATCATTTTCCAGTCAGGGCTGGAGAAGCGCTGGGTGTCCTTGTTCAGGATGATCTTCGCCAGATACTGGCCGAGAATAGGTGCGTTACCGGCACCACCGGCGTGGACTTCCGACAAGTCCATGATCTTCATCTTGCTGTAGTCGCGCAGGAAACCGCTCTTTTCGCCCTTGCGCGAGAAGCGGATACGCCCGGCAATGTCCTTGTCGAGATCGCCGAGCATCACCAGCGGTTCTACCAGGAACACCGGTTTGGTCGACTTGTTCGGGCCGATCCGCAGATTCTGCTTGATCCACTGGGCCGGGCTGTAGCCTTTGTCGGAGGCCAGGCGACGGTCAGCCGCGCGATCCTCGTTGTTGAATTCGTTGAGGTAGAACTTGCGCGCGTTGTACACCAGCTCCGCCACGTCGAGGGCGATGTTGGAGCCGCAGCGACCGAGGCCGATCAGGCACACCGACGGGAATTCCTGATCGTTGTGCTGTTCGTTGTCGCCTTCCAGGTGCGGCGGGCGCGGGAATACCAGGTCACGCAGGCCATCAAGGTTGTCGAGGATGCGGTCGGTATTGGTTTCGGTGAAGTACAGGTATTGCTGGGTGCCCAGCGGACGCGAGGGTGGCAATGGCTTCATCGGGGCAGGGCTGTTCGCCGCTGGGCTCAGAGTCAGATCGGATACCGCAGTGGCCGGATTGTTTTTAGAAGTCATTGTGCGCCATATACCTGGACTGGTTGGTCGGCGACCGCTGTCGTCGAGCCTCACGGAATGGGAATCTCGCGTCTTTTTTCTGCGCGTATTTGGCCCGTGCGTCAGGGTTATGGCCTGAGTGTCGCGCGGGGGAATCCTTTCCTGATTGATGATGGATCGGCCATTATTCGGCGATCTTTAATCAAAAGGAGGCTAAATGATGTCAACGCGACCTTCGTTGGGGTTTGCCGGAATCGGTCTGATGGGCCTGCCGATGTGCCGCCGTCTGCTGGCCGCCGGCTATCCGCTGGCCGTGTGGAACCGCAACCCGGCCAAGTGCGCGCCGCTGGTCGAGGCTGGCGCCCGGCAGGTGGCGACTCCCGCTGAACTCTGTGAACAGGCCGACGTGGTGATGCTGTGCCTGGCGGACACCGCGGTGGTTCGCGAAGTGGTGTTCGGCCCGGCGGGCGTGGCCGAAGGGGCGAAACCCGGTCAGTTGCTGGTGGATTTTTCCAGCCTCGAACCGACGGCGACCCGTGAGATGGCAGCCGAGCTGGCCGACAAGACGGGCATGGCCTGGCTCGATTCGCCGGTGTCCGGCGGGGTAGTCGGGGCCGAGGCCGGCAGCCTGGCGATCATGGTCGGCGGTGCCGAGGCGGATCTGCAGCGAGTACGCCCGGTGCTGCTCGAACTCGGGCAGCGGGTCACACACATGGGCGGCGTGGGCGCCGGTCAGGTGACCAAGGCCTGCAATCAGATGATCGTCGCCTGCAACGCCTTGGTGATTGCCGAAGTGGTGGCGCTGGCCGAACAGGCCGGGGTCGATGCCAGCCTGATTGCCGAAGCGCTGGCCGGTGGTTTTGCCGATTCCAGACCGTTGCAGATCCTCGCCCCGCAAATGGCCGAAAGCCGTTTCGAGCCGGTGAAGTGGCACGTGCGCACGCTGCTGAAAGATCTGGATACCGCGGTCAAGTTTTCCCGGGAAACCGGCTCGGCCACGCCGATCAGCGGATTGGCCGCACAACTGATGCGCCTGCATGGGGCACAAGGCTTTTTGCAGAAGGATCCAGCGACACTGGTGCAAATGTACCGCGCGCCAGACTCAACGGATTGACCGCGTGCGCGTGTTTGCGCTGATTGATTTCCTCCAGCACCGGACGCAGTTCGGCCAGTGGCACCGGGCGGCTGAGCAGGTAACCCTGAATGAAGTCGCAGCCCGAGCGCTCCAGGAATTCGTATTGCTCCAGGCTTTCGACGCCTTCGGTGACCACCTGCAAGTGCAGGGTGTGCGCCATGACGATGATCGCCTGGACGATCTCCATGTCGGCGGTGGCCTTGGGAATGTCGAGGATGAACGAGCGGTCGACCTTCAGGGTGTTGAGCGGCAGGCGTTTGAGATAGGCCAGCGACGAATAGCCGGTACCGAAGTCGTCGATCGACAGTGACACGCCGAGGGCGCGGATCTGCCGCAGCAGCACCAGGGTGTTGGCGATGTTGCCCATCAAGGCGTTTTCGGTGACTTCCAGTTCCAGCCGTTCCGGGGCGACCCCGGCGCTGCGCAAGGCATGCTCGATTTCATTGGCCAGTTCTTCCCGGGCCAGATTCAGCGGTGAGCAGTTCCAGGCAATCTTCAGTTCTTCACAGCCATGGCGCGACAGCTCGCCAAGGTCCTCACAGGCCTTGCGCAGGACCCAGTTGTCGAGTTCGGCAATCAGGCCGTTGTTTTCGGCGATGGCAATGAATCGGTCCGGGGTGAGCAGGCCGTGCACCGGGTGCTGCCAGCGGATCAGCGCTTCAAGCTTGGTAACCTTGCCGGTCTTGAGTTCGAAGATCGGCTGGTAATACAGCAGCAGACCGTTCTCCTGACGCAGCGCGTGGCGCAGCTCTTCCTCCAGTTGCAGTTCAAGGCTGGCGCGGTTTTTCAGATTGGAATCGAAAAAGTGCACGCCGTTGCGCCCGGCGCCCTTGGACTGGTACAGCGCCAGATCCGCGTGCTTGAGCAGTTCATCGCAGGTGGACCCGTCCTCGGGAAACAGGCTGATGCCGATGCTGGTGGTCATCACCATGCGCCGTCCGGCCAGTTCGATCGGCTCTTTCATCTTGAGCATGATGCGCTGGGCCAGGTTGCGCGCCTCTTCGCGGTCGCGCAGACCGATCAGGATGCAGAACTCGTCGCCGCCGAACCGCGCCACCACATCTTCATGGCTGCGCACCGAGCCCTTGATGTGCTGGGCAATGACCTTCAGCAGTTCGTCGCCGGCGTCATGGCCGAGGCTGTCATTGATGCGTTTGAAGTGGTCGATGTCGAGAAACATCACTGCCAGCATCCCGCCTTCGCTGGTTTTCTGGCTGAGTTTTTCAGCGAAGATCTGATTGAAGCCACGCCGGTTGATCAGGTTGGTCAGCGCGTCGTAGTTGGCCACGTGCTGCAGCGACATGCGTGCCTGATCCAGCTGGCTGAGCAGGGCGTTGACCCGGCGCAGATCGTGCTCCTTGTTCTGCAGCTTCTTGTCGGCCAATGCGGCGCTGATGGCGCTGCCAAGAATCAGCAAGGTGATCAGCGCGACGGTCAGGCCCAACTGCAAATGGCTGGTTTGCGACGCCAGGGTCGGCAGTTGCCCTTCGGGCAGCACCAGTTGCAGCGCCGCCATGCCGGTGAAATGCATGCTGAGGATGCCCGCACCGAGAATCAGCGCCGCCACGTATTTGAGCATCTGGATGTGCAGGCCGCTGCCTTCGCGCAGATAACCGGCCACCCACAGTGCGGCGAAGCTGGCGCCGATCGCGATCACGATCGAGGCCAGAAACAGAGTGGGGTCGTAGTAAGCCGAGGCGGCGGATTCGATGGCGGCCATGCCGACGTAGTGCATGCCGGCGATGCCCAGACCAATGACGATGGCGGTCTTGAGGTACTGCAGCAGGCTCGGCTGGGGCGTGCTCAGGGTGTGCATCGCCAGCCAGGACGCCAGTAGCGCGATCACCAGGGAAAACAGGGTCACGGGCAGGTCGTACTGAATGCCGATCGGCGCCTGGAACGCCAGCATGCTGATGAAGTGCATGGCCCAGATGCCGCCGGCCAGACAGGTTGCACCGATCCAGCGCCATATCCGCTGCGAGCCGGGCTCTTCAGCGTGGGCGACCCGTTCGGCCATGTCGAGGGTGGCGAAGCTCGCGGCGCAGGCGACCAGGTAAGCCACCAGCACCAGCAGGGGATTGTGTGTGCAATTGAGGATGACCTGCCCGCTCTCCGGCTGCTCGGCAACGAACTGCAAACCAAGCCACTCCATAGCATGCCCCGTCTCTGAATACGTCCTTACTGCGTCATCAACGCAGGCGAATGTTTGCAGTATAGAGGCGGTTTTTGCCGTGCAAGCGGTAGTGGCACATTGGTGCTAATGATTTCGGCATTAGCCTCATAGCGAATGGCGCTAAGCGTGCACAGGCCTGAACTCAGGCGACTTCGTTCCAGTGCGGTTGCAGCGGTGGCAGGCCGAAGCGGGCGCGGGCCTTGTCGCAGTCGGTGTTCTGTTCGCCGTTTTCCCAAGACGCTTCGAACTCGCGGCAGGGGCTGGAACGCTTGTCGTAGATCGTGCAGGCCACCGCTTTTCCGACTTCGCCCTCCAGCGCGGTGCAGCGCGGCGCCTTGCGGTCGGTGCCGATCATCGCGACCCGGCTGGGCGTGATCTGGGTGACCAGTTCATCGGGCACAGTCCCGCCGGAGGATGCGCATTCACCCCAGAAAAATGACACACGAAAATGGGAACAGCAGGCACCGCAATTCAGACACGGACTGGCTTCGGACATGGGCGGGATATCAAAGGGGTTGATCGGCAGGAACCGGACGGATCCGGCGGCCATTCTAGGCTTCGCCACGGCGTTGGGAAGGGGGGCGTGAAAGTATTTTTTCATTGCCGGATTTTTCCGCAAAACCCCCGGTTTTCGGGGGATTCGAAGCATTTCAAGGGCTTACGTTTCGTTACACGGCCATGGCCCGTCATCAGGCTTGCGAATGATCACAGACAGCCCCGACGAGCGTGACTAGATTGCAGGTTCCGGGCTCGATGCGTTGGCAGTGAAGCCCTAATAACAATAAAGAGACGGACCCATGCAGAACTCGACCCAAGCGGCGAATGCCTGGCGCATTCTGTTCCTGCTGTTCCTTGCCAACCTGTTCAACTTCTTCGATCGCACCATCCCTGCGATCATCATCGAGCCGATCCGCATGGAGTGGCACCTCAGCGATTTTCAGCTGGGGATCGTCGGCACCGCGTTCACTCTGGTTTACGCGATTGCCGGATTACCACTGGGCCGCCTGGCCGACACCGGTTCGCGCAGCAAACTGATGGGCTGGGGCCTGGCGACCTGGAGCGCGCTGACGGCGGTCAACGGTCTGGTCGGCAGTTTCTGGAGTTTCCTGCTGGTGCGCATGGGCATCGGCATTGGTGAAGCCAGTTACGCGCCCGCCGCCAACTCGCTGATCGGCGATCTGTTCCCGGCCCATCGCCGGGCCCGGGCAATGGGCATTTTCATGCTCGGCCTGCCGCTCGGATTGCTGCTGGCCTTCTTCACCATCGGCTGGATGGTCAAGGCGTTCGACAGCTGGCGCGCGCCGTTCTTCATCGCCGCCGTGCCGGGGCTGGTGCTGGCGGTGTTCATGTTTTTCATCAAGGAACCCAAGCGTGGCGCGGCGGAAACCGTACAGGTGTCCCAGGAGAAAGTCGACAGGCCGATTCGTCGGGTCCTCGCCATTCCGACCTTCCTGTGGCTGGTGATGGCCGGGCTGTGCTTCAACTTCGCGACCTACGCCTGCAACTCGTTCCTGGTGCCGATGCTCCAGCGTTATTTCCTGATGCCGTTGCAGGAAGCGGCGGTGGCGACCGGGGTAATCGTCGGTGTGACCGGGTTGATCGGCCTGACCCTCGGCGGCTGGATCGCCGACAAGATTCACCAGCGGGTGGCCAACGGGCGACTGCTGTTTGCCGCGTTCAGCCTGATCATCTCGACCCTGTGCACGGCGTGGGCGCTGCATGCCGGGCGTATCGAGATCGGGGTGTTTGTCGCGGTGTTCAGTGTGGGCTGGCTGTTCGCCTACAACTTCTACACCTGCGTGTACACGGCGATTCAGGACGTGGTCGAGCCGCGCCTGCGGGCTACGGCGATGGCGCTGTTCTTTGCCGGCTTGTATTTGCTCGGCGGCGGGCTGGGTCCGGTGGTGGTCGGCGGCTTGTCGGATCACTTCGCCAAGTCGGCGATGGTCGCGGCGGGCGCCGAGCAGATGACCGAAGCCTTCAAGGCCGTCGGCCTGCATGATGCGATGTACCTGATTCCGGTGGCGTTGTTCCTGACCATGGTGTTCCTGTTCCTCGCCTCGCGCTGCTTTGTGCGGGATGCGAAGCGGATGAAGGAGGGGCTGGTGGCAGTGGTTGAGCCGCAGAATCAGGCCGTTACCGCTTGATCGGAGAGGCAAACAAAAAGGCCCGCATCGCTGCGGGCCTTTTCGTTTTTGGCGATGGAGCAGGGCGGTTTAACCCGCCACCAGCACCCGGATCGCTTCCAGTCGCAGCGCTGCCTTGTCGAGCATTGCCAGACCTTGTTCACGCTGCTTGCGCAGAGCGTCCAGTTCGCTGTCGCGCACGGTCGGGTTGACCGCCTGCAACGCGGTCAGGCGTGCCAGTTCTTCGTCGGTGTCGGCTGCCAGACGGCGGCGGGCCTCGGCCACGCGCTCGGCGTGGCGCGGGGTGACCTTGTCTTCACCGGCGTTGATCCGTGGCGTCAGCTGATCGCGCTGGGCCTGGATGAACTTGTTGGCGCTGGCGCGCGGCACGCTTTCCAGTTGATCGTTGAGGGTTTCGAACGCCACGCGCGACGACAGGTCGTTGCCGTTGGCATCGAGCAGGCAGCGCAGGGCGGCCGGCGGCAGGTAACGGCCCAGTTGCAGCGAACGCGGGGCAACCACTTCGCTGACGTAGAGCAGTTCCAGCAGCACGGTGCCCGGCTTGAGCGCCTTGTTCTTGATCAGCGCGACGGCGGTGTTGCCCATCGAACCGGACAGCACCAGATCCATGCCGCCCTGCACCATCGGGTGTTCCCAGGTGATGAACTGCATGTCTTCGCGCGACAGCGCCTGGTTACGGTCGTAGGTGATGGTCACGCCTTCGTCGTCGCCCAGCGGGAAGCTGGCGTCGAGCATCTTCTCGCTCGGCTTGAGGATCAGGGCGTTTTCCGAATGGTCTTCGCTGTCGATGCCGAAGGCGTCGAACAGGGTTTCCATGTAGATCGGCAGGGCGAACTGGTCGTCCTGCTCGAGGATGGCCTCGACCAGCGCCTCACCTTCGCCGGCGCCGCCGGAGTTGAGTTCCAGCAGGCGGTCGCGACCGGTGTGCAGCTCGGCTTCCAGACGCTCGCGCTCGGTGCGCGCCTCGTCGATCAGCGCTTGCCATTCGCCGTCGTCGGCCTCTTCGAGCAACGGCAGCAGGCGCGGGCCGAACTGATGCTGCAAGGCGTTGCCGGTCGGGCAGGTGTTGAGGAACGCGTTCAGGGCTTCGTGGTACCACTGGAACAGGCGCTCTTGCGGGCTGGTTTCCAGGTACGGCACGTGCAGTTCGATGATGTGCTTCTGGCCGATCCGGTCGAGACGACCGATCCGCTGCTCCAGCAGGTCCGGGTGCGACGGCAGGTCGAACAGCACCAAGTGGTGGGCGAACTGGAAGTTGCGACCTTCACTGCCGATTTCCGAGCAGATCAACACCTGCGCGCCGAACTCTTCGTCGGCGAAGTAGGCGGCGGCGCGGTCACGCTCGAGGATGTTCATGCCTTCGTGGAACACCGTGGCCGGGATCCCGGAGCGCACGCGCAGGGCGTCTTCCAGGTCCATCGCGGTTTCGGCGTGGGCGCAGATCACCAGCACTTTGGTACGCTTGAGCATTTTCAACTGGTCGATCAGCCACTCGACGCGCGGGTCGAATTTCCACCAGCGTTCTTCTTCGCTGGCGTCCGGCTGGGCCTGGAAGCTGACTTCCGGGTACAGCTCGGCGTGCTCGCCCAGCGGCAGTTCGAGGTATTCGTCCGGGCACGGCAGCGGGTACGGGTGCAGTTTGCGCTCCGGGAAACCCTGCACGGCGGCGCGGGTGTTACGGAACAGCACGCGGCCGGTGCCGTGGCGGTCGAGCAGTTCACGCACGAGGCGGGCGCTGGCTTCGGTGTCGCCATCGTTGACGGCGGTGAGCAGGGCTTCACCTTCGTTGCCGAGGAAACCGTGGATGGTCTTGTGCGCGGCCGGCGACAGGCGACCCTTGTCCAGCAGCTCCTGAACGGCTTCGGCCACCGGGCGATAGTTTTCGCTCTCGGCACGGAAGGCGGCCAGGTCATGGAAACGGTTCGGGTCGAGCAGGCGCAGACGGGCGAAGTGGCTGTCCTGACCGAGTTGTTCCGGGGTGGCGGTGAGCAGCAGCACGCCGGGAATGACCTCGGCCAGCTGTTCGACCAGCGAGTATTCCGGGCTGACTTTGTCTTCGTGCCACACCAGGTGGTGGGCTTCGTCGACCACCATCAGGTCCCAACCGGCAGCGAACAACGCGTCTTGCGCCTTTTCGTCGTCGACCAGCCACTCCAGCGCCACCAGGGCCAGCTGGGTGTCTTCGAACGGGTTGGTGGCATCGCTTTCGATGAAACGTTCTTCGTCGAACAGCGCGACCTGCAGGTTGAAGCGGCGGCGCATTTCCACCAGCCATTGGTGCTGGAGGTTTTCCGGCACCAGGATCAGTACGCGGTTGGCGCGGCCCGACAGCAACTGACGATGGATCACCAGACCGGCTTCGATGGTCTTGCCCAGACCCACTTCGTCCGCCAGCAATACGCGCGGCGCGATGCGGTCGGCGACTTCACGGGCAATGTGCAACTGGTGGGCGATCGGTTGGGCGCGTACGCCACCCAGGCCCCAGAGCGCGGACTGCAACTGGCGGCTGGTGTGTTCCAGGGTGTGATAACGCAGGGAGAACCACGCCAGCGGGTCGATCTGGCCGGCGAACAGACGGTCGCTGGCCAGACGGAACTGAATGAAGTTCGACAGTTGGGTTTCCGGCAGGGTGACCGCTTCGTTCTGCGCGTTGAGGCCGTGGTAGACCATCAGGCCGTCGACGTCGTCGACTTGCTGGACGGTCATCTTCCAGCCTTCGAAGTGCGTGATCGAATCGCCGGGCGAAAACCGCACGCGGGTGAGGGGCGCATTCCGTAGCGCGTACTGGCGAGTCTCGCCAGTGGCCGGGTAAAGCACGGTCAACAAGCGGCCGTCCTGTGCCAGAACGGTGCCTAAACCAAGCTCTGCTTCGCTGTCACTGATCCAGCGTTGCCCCGGTTGATACTGCTGCGCCATGCTGCCTGACTCCCACCTTGAAAAAGCGGGCTATCTTAACGGAATGAGGGCCCGAGGCCAAAGGATAAGGAGCCTCGGCCCGGCTTTTAACCGCAATCGGCCAATTGCAGGGAAGATTAGGTCATGCATCGGTTTTGCGGGATGTTGCGGCACCCTTGAGTGCCAAACCGGTCACAAGTTTGCGACCGATGGCTCAAGGCACCCCTGGCGCCGCCGATAACCTGCTGACAGGAGACCCTTCATATGCTGCCACCGATGCTCCCCCTGAGCGCCGTGCCGATCACCTCCCAACAGGATCCGATCCGCCAGCGACCGGATATTCCCCCTGTGGTGCCGGTGCAGGAAAGCTCCAACGAAAGCACCATCGACCTGCAAAAGCGCGATCCGGAAGAGGACGGCTATCTGCTGCGCGAAGAGCAGCGCCGTCAGCAGGAACGCGATCGCCGGCGCCGCGAAGCCGACGACGACCCCGAAGCGCACCTCGCCGTGCCCGGCACCGAACTGAATGCCGACAACACCGTACCGGTGGCGCCGTTGATGGAAGATCAGCCGCGTCAGGGGCTTTGGGTCGATATCGAGATCTGAGGCCGGGCGGCCAGTTCCGTCAGGTTTTCCAGCAGCACGTCGATCTCTTCTTCTGTGTTCAAGTAGCTCAACGCCACCCGCGCAATATTCGTCAGCCCGCGCGCCTGCATGTCCAGCGGCGTGTAGGCCACGCCATTGGCGCCGATGTTGATTCGCCGTTCGGCCAGCGTCTGCTTCAGCGCCACGCTGTCCCAGCCTTCGAGCGTGAAGGCGATCAGCCCGGATTGTTGATTGGCCGCGCCAAGATTCCGCAGCGTCAGGCCGGGAATCGCCTTCAGGCGTTGCCGCAGTCCATTGCTCAGGTGTGCGATGCGTTGGCGGATCGCGAACGCGCCGAGGCGATTGTGCTCCTCCAGCGCATTGGCCAGCCCGGCCAGCAGCGCCAGCGACACTTCACTGGTTTCAAAGCGGCGCGCGTCATCACGCAGAGTGAATCGCTTGCCGTCCCACGGCGCCGACAAAACATCGCGCTGCACGGGGAGCAGCCGTTGCAGAAATTGCGCCCGGATGTACATCAACGCCGTGCCGCGCGGCCCGCGCAGGAACTTGCGTCCGGCACCCTTGAGCACGTCGCACTGCAAGTCTTGAACATCGCAAGGCAACTGCCCCAGCGCCTGACCGGCATCGATGAAATAAGGGATGCCGTGACGCCGCGCCACGCTGCCGATCTGCGCGGCGGGGTTGATCAGACCACCGTTGGCCGGCAGCCAGGTCAGGGCGATCAGGCGGACCTGGCCGTCGATCATCTGCGCCAGGGCTTGCGGGTCGACTGCCCCGTGGGCGTCACAAGGAATCACTTCGAGCCGCGCGCCGGCCTTCACCGCTTCGGCCATGCACGCCAGATTGCCGGCCCATTCATGACGCCCCACCAGAATCCGTTCGCCGGGCTGCCACGGCCCCAGCGCGTTGAACGCCTGGCTCCAGGCTGCCGAGCCGCTGCTGGCGAAGGCGATGTCTTCGGGCTGGGCGTTGAGCAGGGCGGCGGCCGCGTTGCGCGCGCGTTCCTGTACCCGGTTGTCTGCCGCTTCCATCGGCCCGCCGAGGGCTTCGCGTTGCAACTGTTCGATCACTGCATCGAGGGTGGCCTGGCTAGGCAGCGAGGCGCCGGCGTGGTTGAAGTGGACCACCTGAGCGCAGCCGGGTGTGGCTGCGCGCAGGCGCGAGAGGTCATCGATGTTCACGGCTTGAGCTCGAAGATCGCGTCGATTTCCACCGCGACGCCGGCTGGCAGGCTCGCCACGCCGACCGCGGTGCGCACGTGTCGGCCCTTGTCGCCGAGGGCGTTGACCAGCAGGTTCGAAGCGCCGTTGGCGACGGCGCCCTGAGCCTTGAAGTCCGGTGTGGCGGCCACGAACACCCCGAGGCGCAGGATACGCACCAGTTTCGACAGGTCATCGCCCAGTGCGTGGCTCAACTGGGCGAGCAGGCCCAAGGCAGCCAGTTCAGCGGCTTTAACTCCTTCCTCGTCGGAAATCGCTTCGCCCAGTCGCCCGATGAACGCAGGTTTGCCGTCGAGCAATGGAATCTGCCCGGAGATGAACAACTGATTCTGGCTGAGCACATGGTTGACGTAATTGGCGATCGGCTGGCTCGGTTCGGGCAGGCGCAGACCGAGTTGTTGCACACGTTGGCTGAGGGAATTGGTCATGGGAAGTCCTCCTGAGTGAGGGCTTCAGCATGTTGGCGCGAGCGTAGGGCGACAAACGGATAGATTTAATCCGACGCATCCAAAAAACTCATGCGTTCGCGGTGTCCTCCAACCATTGGCAGAAACATTGCGCTGGCGACGTGAGCGGGCGTTGCGGGGTGACCAGCCAATAACCGATCTCGCCGAGCATCGGCGGCGTGTCGAAGGCTGGCACCAACGCGCCGTCCTTGATCCGCCGTTCGATCATTCGTTGACGGCCCATGGCAATGCCCTGACTGGCGACGGCAGCTTCGACGACGATGTTGTAGTCGTGGAGCATGACGCTGGGCACATGAGCCAGATCGATGCTGCTGTGTTGCTGCCAGTCGATCCATTCGAACGGCTGGTGCGATTTGGCCATCAGCAACGGTCCGTTGCTCACGCCTTTGGCCTTGAAGGCCGGGCTGCATACCGGCATCAGGGTTTCGCCCATGAACCGGCGGGCCTGGACTTTCGGCCAGCCGCCCTTGCCGTAGCGGATCGCCAGATCCAC
Source organism: Pseudomonas sp. B7 (assembly GCF_016735645.1). Taxonomy (NCBI): domain Bacteria; kingdom Pseudomonadati; phylum Pseudomonadota; class Gammaproteobacteria; order Pseudomonadales; family Pseudomonadaceae; genus Pseudomonas; species Pseudomonas sp. B7. Next base: position 196,320 of record NZ_JAERRE010000002.1, on the reverse strand, counting down.
CTCGCCGGCGTCGACATCGGCCAGTTGCACGGCGGGCAGCAGTTCGACGTGGATGTTCGGGTAGTTCGCGTTGAAATCCGCCAGGCGCGGTGCCAGCCATAAAGTGGCGAAAGAGGCGAGCAGGCCGATGCGCAGGGTGGCGGGGCGTTCGCCGCGCAGGTCGTGGGTGGCGGCGGCAATCGCGGCGAGGGCGGGTTCGATCTGCCGGTAGTAGTGTTCGCCGGCGGGTGTCAGATCGATCGCCCGGGTGCGGCGCACGAACAGTCGCTGATCGAGGAACTCTTCGAGTTTGTGCACCTGATGGCTGATCGCGCTTTGGGTCACCGACAGCTCAGCGGCAGCCTTGATGAAGCTCAAATGGCGGGCCACGGCCTCAAAGGCGCGCAAGGCCATCAGCGGTGGCAGATCCTGATGCAGGGGCACGGCGCAGATCCTTCGGGTTCATGGCGAGGTGCCGATTGTGCGGGCAAATCCGGTGGGCGGTACATGAATTGTTGTAGAGCGTTCAGGTCAGTGGCTGGTCAGCGCCTGCGTCAGGCCGCATTATTGGCGCAGTCCTGTCGGAGATCCGGCAGTTGTGATTCAGTCCAAGCGATGCACCGAACGCCATGAGCCAAGACGACAAGCTGATTGACCTCAACACCGAACGCGCCAAGCGGGTGCATGACCTCAACGAGAAGCGCCTGAACGAAGTACGCCAGGCTTTCGAGCAGGCCATGCCTTTGGGTAAACCAAAGAAAAAGCCGAAAAACAAACCGAAAAAGCGTTGATCTCCCCTGCATCCGTTGATGCAGGTCAGTTATTTCCCCTCCTTTCCTCCCCATGGTGAGCGGCATTGATCCCGGTCAATTCCTGCGCCTGCCTGATTGGTTAACTTAGTTCCATCGCAGCAGAGCAGGGGCCAGGAGGCCAGTCATGTTTTTCGATAACGTGGTGTTTGCCGGGGTCCTGACTGTGGGCCTGATGGTTCTGTTTTTTGCAGGGTTTGGATTTTTTATCTGGAAGGATGCGAACAAGCGCAAGAAGCCTTGATTCTTCCGGGTTTGATGAGCACGCAAGGCATTTTGGGCAACTTCGGTTGCCCTTTTTTTTGTCTTCTTGGCGGCCTTTGGGCCGACCATGCTTTGGGTTGTTTGGGGTGAATATCCGTTTCTGCGGGTGTTGCCGCTGACGGTTTCGCCCTTACGGCGAGTCCCTTTGGCAAACGCCCCAAAGGAACCAAAGGTCTGGGCCCCGGCGTTCGGCACCTCGCTTTGGCTCGGCGTTCCTTCGTTCCGGGATTTATCCGGGGGCATCGCCTACGGTTTGCTTCGCTGCACCTCCTCTCGATGCATGCGGCTTCGCCGCACGGTCGCTGCGCTCCCACCTCCGGATAAATCCCTCCACTCAGCCTTCCGATGGGGCCGGCACGTCAAAAGCATTACTCGAGCTAACGCTCATCGTGTTGAGTGGTGAGGAGCGGAAGGCGGACTGCTTTGCTTTGATCGTTCCCACGCTCCGCGTGGGAATGCAGCCCGGGACGCTCCGCGTCGCATCTCTGGAAGCAACAAAAAAGGCGTGATCCTTTCGAATCACGCCTTTTTCATTTCAGCGGTCTATCAGCTACCCAGCGCCTTCGACGCCAGCCAGAACAGGCCGGCCGACAGCGCCACGGTGGCTGGCAGGGTCAGGACCCAGGCCAGCAGGATGGTTTTCACCGTGCCGCCTTGCAGGCCGCTTTTGTTGGCGACCATGGTGCCGGCCACGCCCGAGGAGAGGACGTGGGTGGTGGACACTGGCAGGCTGAAAATGTTGGCCATGCCGATCAGGCTGGCGGTGGTGATCTGGGCCGACATGCCTTGGGAATAGGTCATGCCTTGTTTGCCGATCTTCTCACCGATGGTCAGTACCACGCGTTTCCAGCCGACCATGGTGCCCAGGCCCAGGGCCAGCGCTACCGCCAGAATTACCCAGAACGGGGCGTATTCGGTGGTGGTGGTCAGGTCTTTGCGCAGTTTGTCCAGGTCGGCTTTTTCACGAGCGGCGAGGCCTGGCAGTTTGCTGACTTTCTTCGCGGTGTCGTCCAGGCAGAGCAGGTAGCGACGCACTTCGATGCGGCTTTCAGCGGACAGCGAGTGGTAGTCAGCTACACCTTTGAGCGTGTCGAGCAGGGCGGCGATGGTCGGTTCGGTCTGTTGCGGGTTGCAACGGAATTTCTCCGGCAGGTCGCCTTCCACGCTTTTGCCCAGGGCCAGGAATTCGCCCAGGGTATCGGCGTTGCGCTTGTAGAACTGGCTCAGGTGCAGGGTCGCGTCGCGAGTGCGTTCGATCTGGTAGGTAGTGCTGTTCAGGTCGAGTACGAACTGCGCAGGCACGATACCGATCAGTACCAGCATGATCAGGCCGATACCTTTCTGGCCGTCGTTGGAGCCGTGCACGAAGCTCACGGCCATTGCCGAGATCACCAGGACCAGGCGGTTCCAGAACGGTGGGTGCTTCTTGTCGTCGATCTTGCGGCGCTGTTCCGGCGTCTTGTGCATCTTCGACAGCGGGCGCCACCATTTCAGGCCGATCAGCACCAGCGCGGCGATCAGGAAGCCGGCCATCGGCGAGAACACCAGCGAGGCGCCGATGTCGATCGCTTTCTGCCAGTTGACGCCGTCAGCCAGTGGAATTTCGTTGATCAGGGCGTTGGCCAGGCCGACACCGAGGATCGAACCGATCAACGTGTGCGAACTGGAGGCCGGGATACCGAAGTACCAGGTGCCCAGGTTCCAGGCAATCGCGGCGGCGAGCAGCGAGAACACCATCGCCAGACCATGGCCGGTGTTTACGTTGATCAACAGTTCTACCGGCAGCAGGTGCACGATGGCATACGCCACGCCAACGCCGCCCAGCAGTACGCCGAGGAAGTTGAACACGCCCGAGAAGAACACCGCCAGGTGAGGCGGCATCGCTTTGGTGTAGATAACAGTGGCTACCGCGTTAGCGGTGTCATGAAATCCATTGATGAACTCGAAGGCGAGGACAAATGTCAGGGCGAGCAGGAGGCTCACAAGCACCCAGGCATCCAGTCCGCTGAATAAATCGATCATGAAGGTTTTCTGACCCGGTCATAAGGGGGCGCGATTATGCCAGAAAAGACTGGAAATCGATCCCCTACCTGCTCATCGGTAAGCTTCTTCGCCAAATTAATTTGTATCAAGGTGCATTACCCAAGCTTTTTGCAGGGTTTTGCAAGGTATTGATTCTATTGATAAAAATGCGATACGCCGGCGGATTGGCCGGTTGTCGGGAGGGGGCTGAAACTTGTATGAAATATCTGAGAAACGCGTCTGACATGCTCCAGACCTGTGCAATACAGGGGAGTTTGCCGCTGCCCGCGGGTAGCGGGCGCGCAAGGCATCGTCAGTCCACCGTGCTTGTAGCCCGGTGAGTACGCTTACCCTCGAAAGTCTCAAAGGAAGGTTTCAAGGCTCTTCGGCTTTGAGTTCCTCTTCCATTTTTTTCAGTTCTTGCTGGAAGACCTGATCCTGAACGGTAGGGCGTTTTCGCCAGGCTTTGCGTTCTGGTTCGGGCTGAGCGGCGTAGGTGGTGACTTCCCCGCCGTAAACTTCCTTGTAACGTTGTTCCTGGCGCTCAAGTTCCGCGCGCAGTTCGTCTTTCGTCACAGTGCTACCTGTATGAGTTGAGATAAATGTCTGGTGAACGCACTGCAACGAATCATTTAACCGATTCATCGACAAACGCTCGCCCGGACAGGCAGCGGTGTTGTCGGGAAGACGGTCAGGACTTCCATGTTGCAGGCGGCTACGGCACCAGATTAAAACTGACGCAGCATCAGTTTCCTGTTTCAGCGAGCGCGCTGGCGGTGCATGAGTAATGCGCATCAGGCGCTGGCCGGGGCCGGCGGCGATGGACATCGCGCCGGCGGGTGGCACCGTCGGCAAATAAAAGCGCGGTGTCACTGAGGTGCATTATAGCGGCCGAATCGGGATTGACTATCTTTGCCAAGTTAAAAACGGTTCCGGATGTGTGATTGTTTTGTGACGTGCAACTTCCGGCAATAGTTGCATCGTTGTTGCCCAGTGTTTGGTTTCTGGCGCCATTTAGTCGAACAACTAAGGCGCTTAAATCGTCCAGACGTTCCAAGTTCAAATCCGCTCTGCACAGCCTGGCCGAGGAGGCCAGGGTGATTGCGATTATCGGTCGACGGTTCGATAATCGCCCGGTGTTGGCGGTCTGTCACTTGTGTATCCGCCAGCGAGCCGCTTGTATAGCCGTTGATCCGAACAAGAAAAAAAGGACCTGACATGAACGATCAAATGCGCAATTCCTTCACCTCGGTAGCGCCGCCGATCGTCGCTTCGCCGGCCAAGCGTATCCAGGCCCTGACTGGTGATCCGGATTTCATGACCTCCCTGGCCCGTGGCCTGGCGGTGGTGCAGGCGTTTCAGGAGCGCAAGCGCCACCTGACCATCGCCCAGATCAGCCACCGCACGGAAATTCCCCGCGCCGCCGTGCGCCGTTGCCTGCACACACTGATCAAACTCGGCTACGCCACCACCGACGGGCGCACTTATTCGCTTCTGCCCAAAGTGCTGACCCTCGGTCACGCCTATCTGTCGTCGACGCCGCTGGCGGTCTCGGCCCAGCCGTACCTCGACCGCATGAGCGAGCAACTGCACGAGGCCTGCAACATGGCCACGCTGGAAGGCGACGACATTCTCTACATCGCCCGTTCGGCGACCACTCAGCGTCTGATTTCGGTGGACCTCTCGGTGGGCGGGCGTTTGCCGGCGTACTGCACGTCCATGGGGCGGATTCTGCTGGCGGCGCTGGACGACACCTCGCTGCGCGAATACCTCGACCACGCCGAACTGGTGGCCAAGACCAGCCGCACCATTCACACCGCAGACGCCTTGCTCGAATGTCTGCAGGAAGTCCGGCAGCAGGGCTGGTGCATCGTCGATCAGGAACTGGAACAGGGTCTGCGCTCGATTGCTGTGCCGGTGTACGACGCTTCCGGCCAGGTGGTGGCGGCGCTCAACGTCAGCACCCACGCCGGTCGCGTCAGCCGCACCGAGCTGGAGCAGCGCTTTTTGCCCGGTCTGTTGAGCGCCAGCCGCGACCTCAGTGCGCAATTGTTTGCCTGATGAAGCTGTTCGATAAACGCACAGAGTTGCGTTTATCGAATTGACGCTAAAACCCCCGGATCATTAATGTCGCGGCAGCGCCATCCGGCGCGAATGTGAATGAGCCCGCCGGATCGTCGACTCCCATAATAATGACAAGAGGCAACTTCCCATGCGCACGTTCCCCGACTGTCGCCGCTCCCGTTCCTGTTGCCGGTATTAGCGCAACGCCTGATTTCTTCCTTATATAGTTGTGACCGTGCCGCTCTCTGGCCGGCCGCCGTTCGACTGCGTTTTCTTGCGTGGAATAAAAATAATGAACCAGCCTCAGTCCGCTGTAGGTCACTGCCTCGACGTGCAGTCCTTCATCAACGCTCAACCGATCTCGCGCTATCAGTGGCGCGTGGTGATCCTGTGTTTTCTGATTGTGTTCCTCGATGGCCTCGACACTGCGGCCATGGGTTTTATCGCGCCAGCCCTGTCCCAGGACTGGGGCATCGACCGCGCCAGCCTCGGCCCGGTGATGAGTGCCGCGCTGATCGGCATGGTCTTCGGTGCGCTGGGCTCCGGGCCGCTGGCTGACCGCTTCGGGCGAAAAGTCGTACTGGTCGGCGCGGTTTTCCTGTTCGGTGCTTTCAGCCTGGCGTCGGCCTACGCCACCAATGTCGATCAGTTGCTGGTGCTGCGTTTCCTCACTGGTCTGGGACTGGGCGCCGGCATGCCGAACGCCACCACGCTGTTGTCGGAATACACCCCGGAGCGCAAGAAGTCATTGCTGGTGACCAGCATGTTCTGCGGCTTCAACCTGGGCATGGCCGGCGGTGGATTCATCTCGGCCAAGCTGATCCCGGCATTCGGCTGGCACAGCCTGTTGCTGATCGGCGGGATCCTGCCGCTGATCCTCACCGTGGTATTGCTGCTCTGGCTGCCGGAATCGGCGCGCTATCTGGTGGTGCGCAATCGCGGCACTGACAAGGTGCGCAAGACTCTCGCACCCATTGATCCTGCCATCGTCGCTCAGGCCGCGAGTTTCAGCGTGCCGGAACAGAAAACCGTCAAAGCGCGCAACGTGTTCGCGGTGATTTTCTCCGGTACCTACAGCGTCGGCACGTTGCTGCTGTGGCTGACCTACTTCATGGGCCTGGTGATTGTTTACCTGCTGACCAGCTGGCTGCCGACCCTGATGCGCGACAGCGGCGCGAGCATGGAGCAGGCGGCGTTTATCGGCGCGCTGTTCCAGTTCGGCGGGGTGTTGAGTGCGGTCGGCGTGGGCTGGGCGATGGACCGCTTCAATCCGCACAAGGTCATCGGCATTTTCTACCTGCTGGCCGGGGTTTTTGCCTACGCGGTGGGGCAGAGTCTGGGCAACATCACGCTGCTGGCGACGTTGGTGCTGGTGGCGGGCATGTGTGTCAACGGTGCGCAATCGGCGATGCCGTCGCTGGCAGCGCGGTTTTATCCGACGCAGGGCCGGGCGACCGGTGTCTCGTGGATGCTCGGGATCGGCCGCTTCGGCGCGATTCTCGGGGCGTGGATGGGCGCAACCCTGTTGGGCCTGGGCTGGAATTTCGAACAGGTGCTGACAGCGTTGGTGATCCCGGCCGGGCTGGCCACGGCAGCGGTGGTGATCAAGGGCCTGGTCAGTCACGCGGACGCAACCTGATATCCACGTCCATCACTCCCGCACGCGGTGCGGGAGTGATCATTAGGCAGATAACAATCTGTTCGATAAACGAACACTCAGTCGATTATCGGATTGTTTGGCGAAAATCAGCGGCTTAATCTTCAGTGACTCCGGCGCAGAACCTCGCGCCTTTTTATTCACTGGCGATTCATTACAAAAACAGGAGCCCGCTCCATGGCTGAGATCCTTTCGCTGCACGACGCGGTGAAGCAATTCGTCAACGACGGCGACACCGTCGCGCTCGAAGGCTTCACTCACCTGATCCCTACGGCGGCAGGTCATGAAATCATTCGTCAGGGCAAGAAAGATCTGACCCTGGTGCGGATGACGCCTGACCTGATCTACGACCAACTGATCGGCGCCGGCTGTGCACGCAAGCTGATCTTCTCCTGGGGTGGTAACCCTGGCGTGGGTTCGCTGCACCGTCTGCGCGACGCGGTCGAGAAGCAATGGCCGCACGCGCTGGAAATCGAAGAACACAGCCACGCCGACCTGGCCAATGCCTACGTCGCCGGCGCCTCCGGCCTGCCGTTCGCGGTGTTGCGGGCCTACGCCGGTTCCGACCTGCCGAAGGTCAACCCGCTGATCAAATCCGTGACTTGCCCGTTCACCGGCGAAGTGCTGGCGGCGGTGCCGTCGGTGCGTCCGGACGTGACCGTGATCCACGCCCAGAAAGCCGACCGTCAGGGCAACGTGCTGCTGTGGGGCATCCTCGGTGTGCAGAAAGAAGCTGCACTGGCCGCCAAGCGTTGCATCGTCACCGTCGAAGAAATCGTCGACAACCTCAACGCGCCGATGAACGCCTGCGTGCTACCGACCTGGGCCTTGAGTGCGGTCTGCCATGTACCCGGTGGCGCGCATCCGTCCTACGCCCATGGTTACACCGAGCGTGACAACCGCTTCTATCAGGCGTGGGATCCGATCGCCCGCGACCGTGAGACGTTTACCGCGTGGATCAACGAATACATCCATGGCTGCGCTGACTTCAGCGAGTTCCAGGCCAAGTTGGCCGCTGCTTCGGAGGCCAAGTAATGACTTACACCACCAATGAAATGATGACCGTTGCGGCGGCCCGTCGCCTGAAGAACGGCTCGGTGTGCTTCGTCGGCATCGGCCTGCCGTCGAAAGCCGCCAACCTGGCGCGCCTGACCTCGTCGCCGGACGTGGTGCTGATCTACGAATCTGGCCCGATCGGCGCCAAACCCAGCGTATTGCCTCTGTCGATCGGTGACGGCGAACTGGCGGAAACCGCTGACACCGTCGTGCCGACCGGTGAGATTTTTCGCTACTGGCTGCAGGGCGGGCGCATCGACGTCGGTTTCCTCGGCGCAGCCCAGGTCGACCGTTTCGGCAACATAAACACCACCGTGGTCGGCGACTATCATCAGCCGAAAGTACGCCTGCCGGGTGCCGGTGGCGCGCCGGAGATTGCCGGTTCCGCCAAAAGCGTGCTGATCATCCTTAAACAGTCGGCGCGTTCGTTTGTCGACAAACTCGATTTCATCACCTCGGTCGGCCATGGCGAGGGCGGCGATTCGCGCAAACGTCTGGGCCTGCCGGGTGCCGGCCCGGTCGGGATCATCACCGACCTGTGCATCATGGAGCCGGAAGAGGGCACCCACGAATTCGTGGTCACCGCACTGCACCCGGGCGTGACCCGTGAACAAGTGATCGCTGCCACCGGTTGGGCCATCCGTTTTGCCGACAACGTTGACACCACCGCCGAACCGACCGAAGTCGAGCTGACCGCCCTGCGTGATCTCGAAGCCCGCACCGCAGCGGCCCACGGCCAGGCACCGGGAGAAGCATGATGCGCGACGTTTATATCTGCGATGCGATTCGTACCCCCATCGGTCGTTTTGGTGGCGGTCTGGCGGCGGTTCGCGCCGACGACCTGGCCGCCGTGCCGATCAAGGCCCTGATGGAACGCAATCCGTCGGTGGACTGGAGCGCCATCGACGAGGTATTCCTCGGCTGCGCCAACCAGGCTGGCGAAGACAACCGTAACGTGGCGCGCATGGCGTTGCTGCTGGCCGGTCTGCCGGAGAGCGTGCCGGGCGTCACTCTCAATCGCCTCTGCGCGTCGGGCATGGATGCCATCGGCACCGCGTTCCGCGCCATCGCCAGCGGTGAAATGGAGCTGGCGATTGCCGGCGGTGTCGAGTCGATGTCCCGCGCACCGTTCGTGATGGGCAAGGCCGACGCGGCGTTTTCGCGCAACATGAAACTGGAAGACACCACCATCGGCTGGCGTTTCATCAACCCGTTGATGAAGGCCCAGTACGGCGTCGACGCGATGCCGCAGACCGCCGACAATGTTGCCGACGATTACGAAATTTCCCGCGAGGATCAGGACGCTTTCGCCCTGCGCAGTCAGCAACGTACTGCCGCTGCCCAGGCTGCCGGCTACTTCGCCGAGGAAATCGTCGAAGTGCGGATCGCCCACAAGAAGGGCGAAACCGTGGTCAGCCAGGACGAACACCCTCGTGCCGACACCACTATTGAAGCCCTGACCAAACTGAAACCGGTCAACGGCCCGGACAAGACCGTCACCGCCGGCAACGCGTCGGGCGTCAACGACGGTGCCGCCGCGCTGATTCTGGCCTCGGCGGAAGCGGTGAAAAAACACGGTTTGACTGCCCGCGCCAAAGTGCTGGGCATGGCCAGCGCCGGGGTCGCGCCACGGGTGATGGGCATCGGCCCGGTGCCGGCGGTGCGCAAACTCACCGAACGCCTCGGCGTTGCGGTCAGCGATTTCGATGTGATCGAACTCAACGAAGCGTTTGCCAGCCAGGGTCTGGCGGTATTACGCGAGTTGGGGCTGGCGGACGACGCGGCCCAGGTCAACCCGAACGGTGGCGCGATTGCCTTGGGCCACCCGTTGGGCATGAGCGGTGCGCGACTGGTGCTGACCGCGCTGCATCAGCTGGAAAAATCCGGTGGCAAGAAAGGTCTGGCGACCATGTGCGTCGGTGTCGGCCAGGGTCTGGCCCTGGCCATCGAACGCGTCTGACGCAAGCCGTGACGAAAAAGAACAGAGGAAAGCGAAATGACTGACAAGCCTGGTTACCGCCGCCCGCAGGAAGGCACCCAGCCGCCGTACCTGCACCCGACCTATCAATCCACCAATCTGCGCTCGCCGTCCAAGCCGTTGGTGTTCCTGCCGCATTCGCTGTCGGAAATCACCGGCCCGACCATCGGCGCCGAGCGTGTGGCCGATACCGACAACGATCTGACTGCCCAGCATCAGGGTGAACCGCTCGGCGAGCGGATCATCATTCACGGGCGTGTGCTCGACGAAGACGGTCTGCCGGTGCCGGGGATTCTGGTGGAGATCTGGCAGGCCAACGCCGCCGGTCGCTACAACCACGCCCGTGACCTGCACGACGCACCGCTGGACCCGAATTTCACCGGCACCGGTCGCACCGTGACCGACGCCGATGGCTGGTATCAGTTCCAGACCATCAAGCCCGGCGCCTATCCGTGGGGCAACCACCACAACGCCTGGCGCCCGGCGCATGTGCATTTCTCGCTGTTCGGGCCGAGCATCCTGACCCGTCTGGTTACGCAGATGTATTTCCCGGGCGATCCGCTGCTGGCCTACGACCCAATCTACAACTGCGTGCCGGACACCTCGGCCAAGGAACGCCTGATCGCCGCTTTCGATCTGGAAAAAACCATTCCGTCCTACGCCCTCGCTTATCGCTGGGACATCGTGCTGCGCGGCCGCGAAGCCACGCCGATGGAGAAATGAGATGACCCTGACTGCGACCACGTCCCACACCGTCGGGCCGTATTACCACATCGGCCTGACCTGGCTGAACCGTGAAAACCTCGCCAACGAACTGACCCTCGGCCAGCGTGTGGCGATCACCGGGCAAGTGGTGGATGGAAACGGCGATGTCGTCAACGACGCCATGCTCGAAGTCTGGCAGGCCAACGCTGCCGGCAAATACGATCACCCTGAAGACGAGCAGGCCAAGCCGCTCGATCCGAATTTCGAAGGCTTCGGCCGGGTGCCGGTAGATGCCGATGGGCGCTTCCGTTTCACCACGATCAAACCGGGCACGGTCGAAGGCCTGAAAGGCACGACCCAGGCGCCGCATCTGGTGGTGCTGGTGTTTGCGCGCGGGTTGGTGAAGCACTTGCTGACGCGGATTTATTTCGAGGGCGATCCGGCGAACGTCAACGATCCACTGCTCGAATGCGTACCGGCCGAGCGCCGCGATACGTTGCTGGCGAAGCCGGATGCGGCGGGTGTCTATCAGTGGAATGTGATCCTGCAGGGCACTGATGCGGAAACTGTGTTCTTCGATTATTGAAAGAACACCGATCGCCACGCTCCGCGCTGATCGTTCCCACGCGGAGCGTGGGAACGATCAATACAGGATGTGGAACGGGACTGTTGCGAAGTATGTCTAGACTGTCACTGTCCCTATCGAGTGAAAAAATAATGACAACCACCACCTCCCATTACACCGGCGAAGAGCGCAGCAAGCGCATCTTTGCCATTGTCGGTGCCTCGTCCGGCAACCTCGTCGAATGGTTCGACTTCTACGTCTACGCTTTCTGCGCGATCTACTTCGCCCCGGCGTTTTTTCCCTCGGACAACCCCACGGTGCAGCTGGTCAACACCGCTGGCGTTTTCGCCGCCGGGTTTCTGATGCGACCGATCGGCGGCTGGATTTTCGGCCGGGTCGCAGACAAGCACGGGCGCAAGAACTCGATGCTGATCTCGATCCTGATGATGTGCTTCGGCTCGTTGCTGATCGCCTGTCTGCCGACCTACAAGGACATCGGCGTCTGGGCGCCGCTGTTGCTGTTGTTCGCGCGTCTGCTGCAAGGCCTGTCGGTGGGCGGTGAGTACGGCACCACCGCGACCTACATGAGCGAAGTCGCGCTCAAGGGCCAGCGCGGGTTCTTCGCCTCGTTCCAGTACGTGACCCTGATCGGCGGGCAACTGCTGGCGGTGCTGCTGGTGGTGATCCTGCAACAGTTCCTCACCGAAGAAGAATTGCGTGCCTACGGCTGGCGGATTCCGTTCGTGGTCGGTGCGGCCGCCGCGCTGATTTCGCTGTTCCTGCGTCGCTCGCTGAAAGAAACCACGAGCAAGGAAATGCGCGAGAACAAGGACGCCGGCAGCATCCGCGCACTGTTCCGCGACCACAAGGCTGCGTTCATCACCGTGCTGGGCTACACCGCCGGCGGCTCGCTGATTTTCTACACCTTCACCACGTACATGCAGAAGTACCTGGTGAACACCGCCGGCATGCACGCCAAGACCGCCAGCTACATCATGACCGGCGCGCTGTTCCTGTACATGTGCATGCAGCCGCTGTTCGGCATGCTCGCCGACAAGATCGGCCGGCGTAACTCGATGCTCTGGTTCGGCGGCCTCGGCACGTTGTTCACAGTGCCGATCCTGCTCAGCCTGAAAAGTGTCGGCAGTCCGTTCCTGGCCTTTGTGCTGATCACCCTGGCGCTGGCGATCGTCAGTTTCTACACCTCGATCAGCGGTCTGGTGAAAGCCGAGATGTTCCCGCCGGAAGTCCGCGCCCTCGGCGTCGGCCTGGCCTACGCGGTGGCTAACGCGATCTTCGGCGGGTCGGCCGAATACGTGGCCCTGAGCCTCAAGGCTGGCGGCATGGAAAACGCGTTCTACTGGTATGTCACCATCATGATGGCCGTGGCGTTCCTGTTCAGCCTGCGCCTGCCGAAAGAAGCGAAGTATCTGCACCACGACCTTTAAACCATGCGCGCGGGCCACAAGTGCCCGCGCCGTCAAGGACTGTTTATGACTCAGCGACCGGGCAATCAATTGTTCGATGCCTACTTTACTGCCCGCGATATGCGCGACGTGTTCTGCGATCAGGGCCGGGTGCAGGCGATGCTCGACTTCGAAGCGGCGCTGGCCCGGGCCGAAGCGCGGGTCGGGGTGATTCCGGCGAGTGCTGTGGCATCCATCGAAAACGCCTGTCGCGCCGAGCTGTTTGATTTCGCAGCATTGGGCGAAGCCATCGCCACGGCGGGTAATTCGGCGATTCCGCTGATCAAGGCGTTGGGCAAACAGATTGCCGCGACCGATGCCGAAGCCGAGCGCTATGTACATCTGGGCGCCACCAGTCAGGACGTGATGGATTCCGGGCTGGTGCTGCAATTGCGTCAGGCGCTGGAATTGATTGAAAGGGAGCTGGCGCAACTGGCCGACGCCCTCGCCATTCAGGCGCAGCGCCACGCCGCGACGCCACTGGCCGGGCGCACCTGGCTGCAACATGCGACGCCGGTGACGCTCGGCATGAAGATCGCCGGTTGGCTCGGTGCGATCACGCGCAGCCGTCAGCGTCTGCGCGAGCTCAAGCCACGGCTGCTGGTGCTGCAATTCGGCGGCGCGTCCGGCACCCTCGCGGCGCTCGGCGAACAGGCGTTGCCGATCGCCCAGGCGCTGGCCGAAGAACTGCACCTGAACCTGCCGGAACAACCGTGGCACACCCAGCGCGATCGCATCGTCGAGTTCGGCGCGGTGCTCGGTCTGATCGCCGGCAGCCTCGGCAAGTTCGGCCGCGACATCAGCCTGTTGATGCAGACCGAAGCGGCGGAAGTGTTCGAGCCGTCGGCGCCGGGCAAGGGCGGTTCCTCGACCATGCCGCACAAGCGCAATCCGGTGGGCGCGGCGGTGCTGATCGGCGCCGCCACCCGGGTGCCGGGGCTGGTGTCGACGCTGTTCAGCGCCATGCCCCAGGAACACGAGCGCAGCCTTGGTCTGTGGCACGCCGAATGGGAAACCCTGCCGGAAATCTGCTGCCTGGTGTCGGGCGCACTGCAACAGGCGCGGCTGCTGGCCGATGGTCTGGAAGTCGATGCCGCGCGCATGGCCCGCAACCTGGAGTTGACTCAAGGCCTGGTGCTGGCCGAAGCGGTGAGCATCGTGCTCGCGCAACGGGTCGGTCGTGATACCGCGCATCATCTGCTCGAGCAATGCTGCAAACGAGCGGTGGCCGAACAGCGTCACCTGCGTGCGGTTCTCGGTGACGAGCCGCAGGTGACCGCCGAACTGAGCGCAAGCGAACTGGATCATCTGCTGGATCCCGCCCACTACCTCGGTCAGGCGCAGGTCTGGGTCGAGCGGGCAGTAGCCGAACACAACGCATTGTCTGACTGAAAGGAGAGGGCTGTGGCTTTCGTTCAACTCGCCGATGGCGAACTGCATTACTCATTGGAAGGCCCGGTCGATGCGCCGGTGCTGGTGCTGTCCAACTCGCTGGGCACCGACCTGCACATGTGGGACGTGCAGATGCCGGCCTTCACCGAACATTTTCGGGTGCTGCGTTTCGACACGCGCGGGCATGGCCAGTCGCTGGTGACGCCGGGCCCTTACAGCATCGAGCAACTGGGCCGCGACGTGCTGGCGCTGCTGGATGCGCTGCACATCGAACGCGCGCATTTCTGTGGTCTGTCGATGGGCGGGTTGATCGGCCAGTGGCTGGGGATCAACGCCGGCCAGCGTTTGAACAAACTGATCGTCTGCAACACGGCGGCGAAAATCGGCGATCCGTCGGTGTGGAATCCGCGCATCGAAACCGTGCTGCGCGACGGCCCGGCGGCAATGGTCGCGTTGCGCGATGCATCGATTGCCCGCTGGTTTACCCCGGACTTTTCTGCCGCCAATCCGGCCGCAGCGAAGCAGATCACCGACATGCTGGCAGCGACCAATCCTGAAGGTTACGCCGCCAACTGCGCGGCGGTGCGCGATGCGGATTTCCGTGAGCAGTTGTCGTCGATCAAGGCGCCGCTGCTGGTGATTGCCGGTACCGAAGATGCGGTGACGCCACCGTCCGGCGGGCATTTCATTCAGGAACATGTGCGTGGCGCCGAGTACGCCGAGTTTTATGCGGCGCACCTTTCCAACGTTCAGGCCGGCGACGCGTTCAGCGACCGCGTGCTGACCTTTTTGCTGGCTGATTGAGGGGATTTCCGTGGACGAGAAACAACGTTACGACGACGGCATGCAAGTGCGCCGCGCGGTGCTCGGCGACGCTCACGTCGATCGCAGCCTGACCACGCTGACCGAGTTCAACTCGGAGTTCCAGGAGATGATCACCCGTCACGCCTGGGGCGACATCTGGACCCGCCCGGGCCTGCCACGCCATACCCGCAGCCTGATCACCATCGCCATGCTGATCGGCATGAACCGCGAAGGTGAACTGAAGTTGCACCTTCGCGCAGCGGCGAACAATGGCGTGAGCCGAGGCGAGATCAAGGAAGTGATCATGCAGAGTGCGATCTACTGCGGGATTCCGGCGGCGAATGCGACCTTTCATCTGGCCGAGTCGGTGTGGGATGAGCTGGGTACCGAATCCCGCGAGTAATCGTCGAATTCGAGGGGTCGCAGCCTGTTGAAGGCTGCGATCCTTTGAACTTCATACCTTGGCAACAATGAAAATCCGCTTGAACGCAAACAACGTATGGCCGTTTTCCTCCTGCGGATAGTGCGCATGCACCCGCCTCAGGTAGTGATAAATGAAGCGTGCCTGTTCCTCTGACGTCAGTCCCTGCATCACCGGCCGCAGCGCCGACACCTTCACCCAGTCATAAATCGGTGAGCTTCCGCGCACGACCTGCAACTGCTCGGTTTCCCAGATATCCAGCGACTGGGTCCGCGGAGCCAGCAGCCGGTAGTAATCCTCCAGCGACAACAACGTCCGCGCGGCCATGCGCTGGCGCAATTGCGGAGTGCCGATGGGGCGGCCGCAGGGGCCGGCATCGTTGAGGGTGCCGAGCATCAGCCGATACCACAGCGCATCACGCCAGTCCGGCATGTGCGCGGCGAGGCACCCGCCGGGGTTGAGGTGGCGAAGCAGTCCCGGCAACAGCGTTTGATGGTCATCGATGAAATGCAGCACGGCCGCGGCGAACAACAGGTCGGCCGGCTTGCGGGGTTTCCAGTGTTGCAGTTCGGCGTGTTGCCAGCGCGCCTTGATCGGCAGGCAGCGGGCGACCTGAAGCATGTCTTTCGAACTGTCGATGCCCTTGATCTCTGCCTCGGGCCAGCGATCCGCCAGAATCTTTGTGGCAATCCCGGTGCCGCAGCCCAGGTCATAAATGCGTTGGGGATTTTCCAGGTCGACACGGCCGAGCAATTCATCGACCGGTTGTTGCCTGAGACGGGAAAACTGCTGGTACGCCTTGGCGTCCCAGTCTTTGTCGACGGGAGCGGGGTTGAGTCGGGTGATCATGAGGCGGTCCTCCGGTGATCAGCAGGGTCTTCCGATGACAACCTGGCTCGAGTCTTGGGGGACCAACATCAACAGATAACGGAAGCGGGTGGGGGTGGAGCGCCTGAGTCCTTCAGGTTTTTTCACTTTAAATGATGGCTGGCGCAACGCCAGCCATTCGGACAGGCGGCTTAAAGCAGGCTGATCGGATAGCTGACGATCAGGCGGTTCTCGTCAAACTCGTTGTTGCTGAAATCACGACGCATGGTCGAGTTGCGCCATCTGACGTTCAGGTCCTTGAGCGCGCCGCTTTGCACGGTGTAGCCCAGTTCGGACTCGCGGCCCCATTCCTTGCCGTCGGTAATGGTGCCTGTGTGCACGTTGTCGCCGCTGATGTAACGGTTCATCAGGGTCAGGCCGGGGATGCCCAGGGCAACGAAGTTGTAGTCGTGGCGGACCTGCCAGGAGCGTTCCTGCGCGTTGTCGTAACTGGCGTTGTAGCTGTCGTTGGCCAACGTGCCGCCGCTGGTACCGTTGACGCGCATCCAGGCGCTGTCGCCGGTGAGTTTCTGCAGGCCGACGTAGAAGGTGTGGCCACCGTATTTTGCCGAGAACATCCCCGACCAGGTCTTGTTATCGAGGTCGCCGGCGCGGGCACTGCCGTCGTCCTTGCCATAGAAGAAGCCGAGGTTGGCGCCCAGGGTCCAGTCGCCGAGCGGCTGGCTGTGGATCAGGTTGACGTATTGCTGGCTGTAGATGTCCTTGAGTTCGGCGTTCCACAGGCCGATCTGGGTGCGCTTGTCGTTGAACACGTATTCGCCGCCCTGAAAGTTAAAGCGATCCGAGGTGAACGCGGCTTTGCCGGTCATCGACATGTCGCTCATGCTGCTGTCGTCGCGCGGGCTGTTGGCGCGGAACTGGCCGCCGTAAAGGGTCAGGCCATCGATTTCCTTCGAGGTGATCTGGCCGCCGCGAAAGGTCTGCGGCAGGGAGCGGCCGTCGTCCGAGCGCAGGATCGGCAACACCGGCATCCACTCGCCGACCTTCACTTCGGTTTGCGACAGTTTTGCCTTGAACGCGACGTTGGTGCGGCCGAAGTTGTCCGCCGGGCGTCCGTCATGATCCAGCGGCAACAACTGCGTGCCACCGGTGCCTTTGCCGCCATCGAGCTTCACCGAGTACAACCCCAGCACATCCATGCCGAACCCGACGGTGCCTTGGGTGAAACCGGATTTGGCGTCGAGGATGAAGTTCTGCGTCCACTCTTCAGCCTTGCCCTGAGCCTTGGTCGGGTTGGTGAAGTTGCGATTGATGTAGAAGTTGCGCAGGTTCAGGTTGACCTTGGCCCCGTCGATAAAACCGGCTTCTTCAGCCGCAGCGGGCAGCGCGATGCCGGCCAGGGCGAGGGCGATCAGACCGGGAAGTGCGTAGGGCGCAGGGGAGGTTGTCATGGGCTCGGGTCTCTCTTGTTTTTTTGGGGCGAACGGGAGCGCTGCGGCCGTTTTCTGAGGCGCAGGAATTCAATGGAATCAGGGGGCGAGCGGCGGCGATCAGCCGGGTGGAGCAGGGCGCGGGAGCATGGTGTCGAACCTGTTGTTATTGGTTTTGTGGCTCGAATGGTGCGGGGCGCGGGCGAGGCGATTCAATCGGCGAAAGTGGAATTCGGGCGATTATCGAACGCAAGATTCGCAGGCAACAAAAAGCCCACCAAACGGTGGGCTTCTTGTATTCAGCAGATGATCAGAACAGCTTCATCTTCGGCGCTTCTTCTTTGAGCGGCTCGTTCTGCGCGGTCTGCGCATTCCAGCCACCGCCCAGGGCCTTGTACAGGTTGACCGCACTGGTCAGCTGCGCGAGGCGGTCGGTGATCAGCGATTGTTGTGCGCTGAACAGCTGACGCTGGGCATCGAGGAAGGTCAGGTTGCTATCGACGCCAATGCGATAGCGACGCTCGGCCAGGCGGTAGTAATCCTGGTTGGCCTGAACGAAATCACGCTGGGCCTGCAACTGCTCGGTGTAGGTCTGGCGTGCGGCCAGGCCGTCGGCGACTTCCTGGAAGGCCGTTTGAATGGACTTCTCGTAGCTCGCCACGCCAATGTCCTTCTGGATCTTGGCGTAGTCGAGGCTTGCACGCAGGCTGCCGGCGTTGAAGATCGGCAGGTTGATCTGCGGCTGGAACAGCCACGTACCCGAACCGCCCTTGAACAGGCCGGACAGGTCCGGGCTCAGGCTGCCCGCGTTGGCGGTCAGGCTGATGCTCGGGAAGAACGCTGCACGGGCCGCGCCGATGTTGGCGTTGGCGGCCTTCAGGTTGTACTCGGCCTGCAGGATGTCCGGACGACGTTGCAGCAGATCCGACGGCAGACCGGCCGGTACGTCGGCCAGCAGGTCATCCGACAGCGGCTTGGCCGCTTGCAGGTTGGCCGGGATGCCGGTGCCCAGCAGCAGGGTCAGGCTGTTTTCGTCTTGGGCCACCTGGCGGGTATAACGCGCCAGTTGTGCCCGGGCGTTTTCCACCGAGGTACGCGACTGCGCCAGGTCCAGCGCCGAGGCCACACCGACTTCGTTGCTGCGACTGGTCAGCTTGTAGCTTTCCTCGAAGGCACCGAGGGTGTCTTGCGTCAGCTTGAGCAGTTCCTTGTCGGCCTGCCAGGTCAGGTAGGCGTTGGCCACGCTGGCCACCAGGCTGATCTGGGTGCTGCGGCGCGCTTCTTCGGTGGCGAAGTATTGTTGCAGCGCTTGTTCGCTCAGGCTGCGAACCCGACCGAACAGGTCGAGTTCGTAGGCGCTGATGCCGACGGTAGCGGAGTAGGAACTGCTGATGGCCGCTTCACCGGTCTGCGACGCACGGGCCGGAACCCGCTGACGGCTGCCGCTGGCATTGGCCGACACGGCCGGGAACAGGTCGGCGCGCTGGATGCGGTATTGAGCCGCATAGGCGTCGATGTTCAGCGCCGCGACACGCAGGTCGCGATTGTTTTCCAGGGCGACCTGGATCAGCTGTTGCAGGGCCGGGTCATGGAAAAACTGTTTCCAGCCCTGCTCGGCAGCGGCCTGCGCCGGTGCCTGGGCCGGCGAGTACGCCGGGCCCTGCGGGAACTGCGCGGCCACCGGTGCTTCCGGCTGCTGATAATCCGGTATCAGCGAGCAACCGCTCAGCACGAAGGCGGCGACTGCGATGGAGAGTAGCGACTTGCTCATTGGCCAGCCTCTTTAGGAGTTTCTATGGCGTCATCCTTGCCGGCGTTTTTGCGCTGCCCCATGGACGACACAGTGACGAAGAACAGTGGAACCCAGAAAATCGCCAGGATCGTTGCGGTGAGCATACCGCCAATCACGCCGGTACCGATCGCGTGTTGACTGCCCGAGCCTGCGCCGGTGGAGATAGCCAACGGTACAACACCGAGGACGAAGGCCAGCGACGTCATGATGATCGGTCGCAGACGCATGCGGCAGGCTTCAATGGCCGCATCGCGCAGACTGCGTCCCTGCTCGTGCAATTCCTTGGCGAACTCGACGATCAGAATGGCGTTTTTAGCCGCCAGACCAATGGTCGTCAACAGACCCACCTGGAAGTACACGTCGTTCGACAGACCGCGCAGGCTGGTGGCCATCAACGCACCGATGATCCCCAGCGGTACCACGAGCATGACCGCGATCGGAATCGACCAGCTTTCATACAGCGCCGCCAGACACAGGAACACCATCAGCAGGGACAGGGCGTACAGCGCCGGAGCCTGCGAGCCGGACAGGCGTTCTTCGTACGACAGACCGGTCCACGAGATACCCACGCCGGCCGGCAGTTTCTTGGCAATCGCCTCGACTTCGGCCATCGCTTCACCGGTGGAGTAACCCGGCGCCGGGGCACCAAGGATCTCGACCGCTTCAACGCCGTTGTAACGCGCCAGCTTCGGCGAACCGTAGATCCACTCGCCCTTGGCGAACGCGGAGAACGGAACCATGGTGCCGGAGGCGTTGCGCACGTACCACTTCTTCAGGTCTTCCGGGCTCATGCGCGAGTCTGGCCGGCCCTGCACGTACACCTTCTTCACCCGACCACGGTCGATGAAGTCGTTGACGTAGCTACTGCCCAATGCAATCGACAGGGTGTTGTTGATGTCGGAGATCGTAATGCCCAGGGCACTGGCCTTCTCGTCGTCGATTTCCAGCTGGAATTGCGGCTCGTCGTTCAGACCGTTCGGACGGACCTGGGTGAGCACCTTGCTCTGCGCGGCCATGCCGAGGAACTGGTTGCGTGCAGCCATCAACTTCTCGTGACCGATACCGGCGCGGTCCTGCAGGAACACGTCGAAACCGGTGGCGTTACCCAGCTCCAGTACTGCTGGCGGGGCGAAGGCGAACACCATCGCATCGCGGAAGCTGAAGAAGTGCTGCTGGGCGCGGGCGGCGAGTTTGAACACGCTGTTGTCGGCGTTACGTTCGTCCCACGGCTTGAGCATGATGAACGCCATACCCGAGCTCTGGCCACGGCCGGCGAAGTTGAAGCCGGTCACGGTGAACACCGAGGCTACCGCGTCGCCTTCACCGCCATCCTTGGTCGGACGCAGCAGGAATTCACGCATTTCATCCACCACCACCTGAGTGCGCTGGGCACTGGAACCGGCTGGCGTCTGCACCTGGGCGAACAGAACGCCCTGGTCTTCTTCCGGCAGGAAAGCGGTCGGAATGCGGGTGAACAGCCAGATCATGCCGACCACGATCAGCAGGTACGCCAGCAGATACGGTGCCTTGCGCGACAGCATGTTGCCGACACCGCGCTCGTAGCTGTTGACGCCACGGTCGAAATTGCGGTTGAACCAGCCGAAGAAACCTTTTTTCGGCGTGCCGTGCTCACCGTGCGGAATCGCCTTGAGCATGGTGGCGCACAGCGCCGGGGTGAAGATCAGCGCGACCAGTACCGACAACGCCATGGCCGACACGATGGTGATCGAGAACTGCTTGTAGATCACACCGGTGGAGCCGCTGAAGAACGCCATCGGCAGCAATACCGCCGACAGTACCAAGGCAATACCGACCAGGGCGCCCTGGATCTGTCCCATGGATTTCTTGGTCGCTTCCTTCGGTGACAAGCCTTCTTCGCTCATCACCCGCTCGACGTTTTCCACCACGACGATGGCGTCGTCCACCAGCAAGCCGATGGCCAGCACCATACCGAACATGGTCAGGGTGTTGATGCTGAAACCGGCCGCCGCGAGGATGCCGAACGTACCGAGCAATACCACCGGCACGGTCATCGTGGTGATAACCGTGGCGCGGAAGTTCTGCAGGAACAGGAACATCACCAGGAACACCAGCGCAATCGCTTCGACCAGGGTGTGAACCACGCCTTTGATCGACTCGGTCACCACCGGGGTGGTGTCGTACGGGAACACCACTTCCATGCCTTGCGGGAAGAACGGCTTGAGGTCGTCAATCGTCTTGCGCAGTGCCTTGGCGGTGTCGAGGGCGTTGGCGCCGTTGGCCAGTTTTACCGCCAGACCGGAAGCCGGGCTGCCGTTGAACTGGGCGCTGATCGCATAGTTCTCGCCACCCAGGCCGACGTCGGCGACGTCTTTCAGACGGACCTGAGAGCCATCCTTGTTGACCTTGAGCAGAATCTCTTTGAACTGCTCGGCGGTCTGCAGACGGGTCTTGCCGATGATCGTGGCGTTCAGCTGCTGGCCCTGCACGGCAGGCAAGCCGCCGAGCTGACCGGACGACACCTGGACGTTCTGCGCCGCAATCGCGGTTTTCACGTCGACCGGGGTCAGGTTGAAGTTGTTCAACTTGGCCGGGTCGAGCCAGATGCGCATCGCGTACTGGGCACCGAAGACCTGGAAGTCACCTACACCGGCGGTCCGCGAGATCGGGTCCTGCATGTTCGACACGATGTAGTTGGACAGGTCGTCCTTGGTCATGCTGCCGTCACGCGACACCACGCCGATCACCAGCAGGAAGTTCTTCACTGCCTTGGTCACGCGGATACCCTGTTGCTGCACTTCCTGCGGCAACAGCGGGGTGGCCAGGTTCAGCTTGTTCTGGACCTGAACCTGCGCGGTGTCGGAGTTGGTGCCTTGCTCGAAGGTCGCGGTGATGGTCATGCTGCCGTCGGAGTTACTTTCCGAGGACACATAACGCAGGTTGTCGATACCGTTGAGCTGCTGCTCGATCACTTGGACCACGGTGTCCTGAACCGTCTGTGCCGAAGCACCCGGGTAGGTCACGGAGATTGCAATGGCCGGTGGCGCAATGCTCGGGTACTGGTTGATCGGCAGTTTCAGGATCGAAAGTGCCCCGACCAGCATGATCACCAGGGCAATTACCCAAGCGAAAATCGGACGGTCGATGAAAAATTTTGACATGGATTACTCCCCTTTGCCGCCGGCGGCTTTGTCAGCTGCCTGAGCGGGGGCCGGGTTCTTGTTGCCGACGTTGGTCGCTTCGGTCGGTTTGACCTCAACACCCGGTTTGACGAATTGCAGCCCTTCGGTGATCAGGCGATCGCCGGCCTTCAGGCCGTCCTCGATCAGCCACTGGCTGCCGACAGTACGGCTGGCCTTGAGCTGACGCAGTTCGACCTTGTTGTCCGGGCCGACGACCAGTGCGGTCGGGGTGCCTTTGAGGTCGCGGGTCACGCCTTGCTGCGGCGCGAGGATCGCGGCGCTGTTCACACCGGCCTGCAACTGCGCGTGGACGAACATGCCCGGCAGCAGAGTGTGATCCGGGTTCGGGAACACGGCGCGCAGGGTCACGGAACCGGTGGTCTGATCGACCGACACTTCGGAGAATTCCAGCTTACCGTCGAGCTTGTACTGGCTGCCGTCTTCGAGGGTCAGCTTGACCGCAGCGGCGTTGTCGCCGGCCTTCTGCAAACGACCGCTTTCCAGTTCGCGGCGCAGCTCCAGTAACTCGACCGAGGACTGGGTGACGTCGACGTAGATCGGGTCCAGTTGCTGGATCACGGCCATCGCATCGGCCTGTCCGTTGCTGACCAGCGCGCCTTCGGTCACCGAAGAGCGGCCAATACGACCGGAGATCGGTGCGTAGACCTTGGTGTAGCGCACGTTGATCTGTGCGGTCTGCAACGACGCTTCCGATTGCAGGCGGTTGGCCACGGCGGTGTCGTATTCCTGACGGCTGACGGCCTGCTCGTCGACCAGTTGCTTGTAGCGGTCGGAGATCGACTTGGTCGAACGCAGGTTGGCTTCGGCGCTTTTCAGGGTCGCTTCATAGACCGACGGATCGATCTGATACAGCTGCTGGCCGGCTTTGACATCGCCGCCTTCCTTGAACAGACGCTTGAGAATGATGCCGTTGACCTGCGGACGAACTTCGGCGATGCGGAACGCGCTGGTGCGGCCCGGCAATTCGGAAGTCAGGGTAAAGGCTTGTGGTTGCAGGGTGACGACGCCGACCTGAGGAGGTGGTGCGGCGGGAGCCGCCTCTTCCTTTTTACATCCGCTGAGCAGCGATGCCAGGGCGACGGCAGTGACCAGAGCGGTAACAGCTGGCTTGAATTGCATGAAGATCCTCGGGTCAGGCGCGCGAAAAGCGCACAAGAAGTGTGGAAGGGTAAAAAAGGGTTACCGGGTGGATAAGTAGCTTGCTAAGGAATATACTTACGTTCATGGTTGTTTGTAAACACCTTGGCGTCGTATCCACCCTGTTACAAAAGTCGTCGCAAGGTCTGAAATTGTAGGCCGGGGATCCGATCCGCGAGAGATCAACCCTTTTTTATTCAGCGGATATTCAGCCATCCCTGAAACATCCTGTTTGAGGTTTTACTGCCATGGTTCGTCGTACCAAAGAGGAAGCTCAGGAAACGCGCAGCCAGATTCTCGAAGCGGCCGAGAAAGCCTTCTATGAGCGGGGCGTGGCCCGCACGACCCTGTCGGACATCGCTACCTTGGCCGGGGTGACGCGCGGTGCGATCTACTGGCACTTCAGCAACAAGGCCGATCTGCTGCAGGCCATGCTCGATACCCTGCATGAGCCGCTGGACGAACTGGCCAAGGCCAGCGAAAGCGAGGACGAACCCGATCCGCTGGGTTGCATGCGCAAATTGCTGATTCATTTGTTTCATCAAGTTGCGCTGGATCCGAAGACCCGGCGTATCAACGAAATTCTGTTTCATAAGTGCGAGTTCACCGATGAAATGTGCGACCTGCGCCAGCAGCGCCGGACCGCCAGCCTCGATTGCAATGTGCGGATCGCGCTGACACTGAGTAATGCGGTCAATCGTGGGCAGTTGCCGGCAGACCTCGACACTGCCCGGGCAGCCATCAGCATTCACGCCTATATCGACGGCCTCCTTTATGGATGGCTATTGGCGCCGGACAGCTTCGAGCTGTACGCCGAGGCCGAACGCTGGGTCGATACCGGGCTGGACATGCTGCGCCTGAGCCCCAGCCTGCGCAAATGAAACAAAATTCGTTGTTGGATCAGTTTGTGTCAATGACGGAGGAGGGTGAAGATCCCTGTTCACTCGCCCCGCTGCAATGGGATGCTTTTATATACCTCTGCGGCGCGGGTTGATATGTAGCGAGCTACGTATTTTGTAGGGATTTTGTGTCGAGCCTGTGAAGGAATGTGAGCGAGTCACCCGTCCGGCGACCAATAAAAAGCCCCCGATTCTCACGAGTCGGGGGCTTTTGTGTTTCTGCGGTGTGGCTTACAGGGTCGGGTAGTCGAGGTAACCGACCGCACCTTTGCCGTAGAAGGTTTCCGGGTGCGGCTCGTTCAGCGGCGCATCGGCCTTCAGACGGGCCGGCAGGTCCGGGTTGGCAATGAACGGGATGCCGAATGCCACGGCGTCAGCCTTGCCCTCGGCCAGCCACGCGTTGGCGCTGTCCTTGGTGAAACGCTCGTTGGCGATGTACGCGCCGCCGAAGGCTTCTTTCAGTTGTGGACCGAGGCTGTCGGCGCCTTCTTTCTCGCGGGAGCAGATGAAGGCGATGCCACGCTTGCCCAGCTCGCGGGCGACGTAGGTGAAGGTTTCGGCCAGGTTGTCGTCGCCCATGTCATGGGAGTCGGCGCGTGGTGCCAGGTGTACGCCGACACGGCCGGCGCCCCAGACTTCGATGGCCGCGTCGGTCACTTCCAGCAGCAGGCGTGCACGGTTTTCCAGGGAGCCGCCGTAGTTGTCGGTGCGCTGGTTGGTGCTGCTTTGCAGGAACTGGTCGAGCAGGTAACCGTTGGCGCCGTGGATTTCCACGCCGTCGAAACCGGCCGCCTTGGCGTTTTCCGCACCCACGCGGTAGGCGTCGACGATGTCGGCGATTTCAGCGGTTTCCAGCGCACGCGGGGTTGGATAGTCGGCCAGCGGGCGAACCAGGCTGACATGGCCTTTTGGCTGGATGGCGCTCGGTGCAACCGGCGTTTCGCCGTTCAGGTACGACGGGTGGGAGATCCGGCCGACGTGCCACAGTTGCAGGACGATCTTGCCGCCGGCGGCGTGAACGGCCTTGGTCACGTTGGTCCAGCCGCGCACCTGGTCGTTGGACCAGATGCCCGGGGTGTCCGGGTAGCCGACGCCCATCGGGGTGACCGAGGTGGCTTCGCTGAGGATCAGGCCGGCCGAGGCGCGTTGTACGTAGTACTCGGCCATCAGCGCGTTCGGTACGCGGCCTTCGTCGGCGCGGCAACGGGTCAGCGGCGCCATGATGATGCGGTTGGACAGCTCGAGGTCGCCCAGTTTGATCGGATCGAAAATTGTTGCCATGAGATACAACCCTCGTGAGGTAAGTGAGTGAATCAGTTAGCGGTGGCCAGCTCGGGATTGCCGTTCTGGCGGAATGTGATCAGGGTCACCAGCAGCGCGAGAACCGCCAGCGCTGCAGCGGCGAGAGGCACGCTGGTCAGGCCGTAGCCGTGGGCGATGACGCTGCCGCCGACCCAGGCGCCGAGGGCATTGCCGACGTTGAAGGCGCCGATGTTCAGGGTCGACACCAGGTTCGGTGCGGCCTGGCCGTAGGTCACGACGTTCACTTGCAGGGCCGGCACCGCGGCGAAACACGCGGTGGCCCAGAGGAACAGGGTGATCTCGGTCGGGATCAGCGCGATGCTGGTCCAGGTCAGGACGGTGGAGGTCACGGCCATGGCGATGAACACGCCGATCAGCGTCGCGGCCAGGCCCTTGTCAGCCAGTTTGCCGCCGATGATGTTGCCGACAGTCAGGCCCAGGCCGATGAGCATCAGGGTCCAGGTCACGCCACGGGGCGAAACACCGGTGACATCGCCCAGCAGCGGTGCGACGTAGGTGAACAACGTGAACACCGAGGCGGCGAACAGCGCGGTCATGCTCAGCGACAGCCAGATCCCGGCGCCCTTGAGCGCGGCCAGTTCGGCGCGCATGTCGAGTTTTTCTTCGTCACGCTTGGCCGGCAGGAAGCGGATCAGGCCGATCAGCGCGATCACACCGATCACGGTCACTGCCCAGAAGGTCGAGCGCCAGCCGGCTTCCTGACCGAGGGCGGTGCCCAGCGGTACACCCAGCACGTTGGCCAGGGTCAGGCCGGTGAACATCAGGGCCACGGCCGAGGCGCGTTTGTTCGGTGCCACCAGGTTGGCCGCGACCACCGAACCGATGCCGAAGAACGCACCGTGGCAGAGGGCGGTGACCACTCGAGCGAACATCAGCACGTTGTAATCAGTGGCGATGGCGCAGAGCAGGTTGCCGATAATGAAGATGCCCATCAGCGTAACCAGTGCAGCCTTGCGCGGCAGTTTTGCAGTGGCCATTGCCATGAACGGCGCACCAATCGCCACGCCCAGGGCGTAGCCGGTCACCAGCCAGCCGGCACCGGGGATCGACACACCGAGGTCAGCCGCCACATTGGGCAGCAGGCCCATGATGACGAACTCGGTGGTGCCGATGGCGAAGGCGCTCAAGGCGAGTATGAGAAGCGAGAGGGGCATCGTTGGATCCTTTTGGCTGGCTGACGTTAAGGGTCAGAGCTCTTTGCTGAGGGTGCTGAGGAACGCCTGGATCACGTCCTCGTTGCGTTTGAAAAAGTGCCACTGGCCGGCTTTCTGACTGCTGATCAGCCCGGCCCGTTGCAGGGTGGCCAGGTGGGCGGAGACGGTCGATTGCGACAGGCCGCAGCGTTGATCGATCTGCCCGGCGCAGATGCCGTACTCGTGGTTGTGGATCTGTTCCGGAAACTGGGCTTTCGGGTCTTTCAGCCAGTTGAGGATGTCTCGCCGTACTGGGTGTGCCAGGGCTTTTATTATTTCGTCGAGGTCAATGTTCATGGCTGGGTGCTCGTGATGTGTGTAGCGCTATATCGCGATGAGGCGAACTTTATATCGGTACTTCGCGATACACCAATATGAATTTGATCTGATGACCGCATAAATCGGTATATCGGGTTATAACGATATGTGAGGTGTAAACAAACGCGGGCGCGGTGCTAAGCTGCGCCCATGAACTATCTCGCACATTTACACCTCGGTGGCCAGCGCCCCGGTCAACTGCTCGGCAGTCTGTATGGCGATTTCGTCAAAGGGCGGCTGCAAGGGCAGTTCGACCCGGAGATCGAGGCGGCGATTGCCCTGCATCGACAGATCGACGTGTTCACCGATCGCCACCCGCTGGTGGATGCCTCACTGGCGCGGTTTTCCACGACCCGCCGCCGTTACGCGGGCATCGTCCTCGATGTGTTTTTCGACCATTGCCTGGCGCGGGACTGGACGCTGTACGCCGACCGTCCGTTGGGCCAATTCACCACCGACGTTTACCGCGTGCTGTCCAGCGAGCGGCAATTGCCCGAGCGCCTGGCGAGGATCGCCCCGCACATGGTGGCCAATGACTGGTTGGGCTCGTATCAGGAGTTCGAAGTGCTGGAGCAGGTGTTACGCGGCATCTCCCGACGCCTGACCCGGCCCGAAGAACTGGCGGGGGCGATGGAGGAGTTGCGGCGGTTGTATGAACCGTTGAGCGAAGACTTCCGCTTGTTCTACCCACAGCTGCAGGACTTTGCCGGCCGGCAGCTGTAGGCAGACGTCGCCGATCAGGCGGCGATCAGATCGCGGGCGTGTTGCGCTTCGACCGGTTTGAGCACATCGCCGAACAAGGCTTTCTGCACCGCCTGTTGTGCCTCGAACGCCAGCGCCGCGCGTTCCCGGCCCTGGCAGGCAATCGGTTTGAGCAGATGAATCTCGACATCGCCGCAATCGTTGCTGAACAGGCGCATCAGGTGCGACAGCAGATCATCGTCACCAATGAACGGCGCCAGCGAATCTATCTTGCCCTCACGCAGATAACGGATCGCCACCGGCTGCAGTTTCACCTCGGAATCAATCGCCGCCGACAGCAGGCGACCGTGAAAGGTACGCAGCGAACGGCC
Organism: Pseudomonas sp. B7; assembly: GCF_016735645.1. Taxonomy (NCBI): domain Bacteria; kingdom Pseudomonadati; phylum Pseudomonadota; class Gammaproteobacteria; order Pseudomonadales; family Pseudomonadaceae; genus Pseudomonas; species Pseudomonas sp. B7. The sequence goes on along the minus strand of NZ_JAERRE010000002.1, from coordinate 167,963 downwards.
ATCGGTGGTGGTGCCTTCGGGGAACATCAGCAGCGGATGATCGGTTTGCAGGTGACGGGTCATTTGCTTGCGGATCAACTGGCTGTCGCCCGAACCGCGACGGATGAACAGACTGCCGGCCTTCGCCGCGAGCCAACCGGCCACCGGCCAGGTGCGCACTTCGGCCTTGGACAGAAACGACAGCGGCGTGAGCATCCCGAGCAGCGGAATGTCGGTCCACGACACATGGTTGCTGACCCACAGCATCGGCTGTTTCGGAAGCTCGCCATGCACGGTCACGCGAAAGGGCAGGGCATTGCTCAGGCGCGCCATGAAAAACCGCGACCAGCGCTGCCGGCGTTGCATCGAATGAGCGAGCCCCAGACGCTCGAAAACCCCGAAAACACTGGCCATGCTCAAGCCCAGCGTCACCACCAGCAGCACTCGCGCGATCCGCGCGTACACCCGCAGCCGGCTCATCACACGGCCGCCTTGAAGTGCTTGGCGTAGCGCGGGCAGAGTTCGTCGCGCTTGAGCAGGATGAACACGTCGGCGACCTGGAAGTCTTCGTCCCAGCACGGCTCGCCGCAGATCTTCGCGCCCAGGCGCATGTAGGCCTTGAGCAGCGGCGGCATTTCGGCGATCACGTTCGACGGAATGTCGAGGCTCGGCAGCGGGTTCTTCGGCTCGGCGCGCAGGTGTTCGGTGCACAGATAACGTTCGCGCAGACGCTGCATGATCGCGTGGGCCTGTACGCCGCCGTCCTGCATCGGGATGCTCGCGCAACCCATCAGGTAGCTGTAGCCGCCCTGATTCAGGACTTCGGCCAGTTCCCCCCAGAGCACGGCGATGGTGCCGCCGTTGCGGTAGGCCGGGTCGACGCAGGTGCGGCCGATTTCCAGGATCGGGCCTTGCAGACCGGCGAGGCCGTGCAGGCTGAATTCTTCTTCGCTGTAGAACTTGCCCAGGCTGCTGGCGGCGGTGTGATCGAGCAAACGGGTGGTCGCCACCAGGCGGCCGGTGTTCAGGTCACGCACGCCGATGTGGCTGCAGTGAACATCATAGTCATCCATGTCCAGACCCAGCTCCGCGCCATTCAGCTTGGCGTTGAACTCGCCGCTGAACACGTTGAAGCGCAAGGCCTGGGCTTGCTGCAAGGCCTCGGCGCCGATCAGGCGTTCGGCTTGCAGGCGGCGTTCATTGCCGGTGTCGCTGATGCGGGCGATCTGAGTCATGTGAATCTCCGTACGGGCCTTGAACCCGTCATGGGTTGCAGCCGATCGACTTTCTTTATGCAGCCGTGTTGTGCAAAGTCAGGCTATGTAGCCCCGGTGTCATCGCCATGAATGTTTGGTGATGCTTATATGACAGCCCACGAGGAGCCTCTGATGACCTGGTCGACCCTGCTTGAATGCCGCGAACGCCTGCCCGCCGTTGTCGACCTGGCGGAGGGCTTCGCCACGTTGCTGCAGCAACTGGGCAGCGTCACGCCGTTCGAACTGGCGGTGGCGGGAGGGCGGCGAATGGCGACGCCGGGGCTGGCGTTTCTGGTGGGTTATCAGGCGGCGCTGCGCATGCTCTGGCCGAGCGCGCCGCCGAGCCTGGGCGCGTTGTGTGCGACCGAGCAGCGCAGCCTGCGCCCGGCGGACATGCAGACCCGGCTCACGGATCTGCGCCTCACCGGGCGAAAGGATTTCGTCACTGCCGGCGACGCGGCGGACTGGCTGCTTATCGCCGCGCGCAGTGAGCAACCCGACGAATCACCGCGCCTGAGTCTGGCGGTGGTGTATCCCGGCGAACCCGGCGTGCGGGTGGAAAAACTCCCGGCGCTGCCGTTGATGCCGGACATCAGCCATGGTCGGCTGCATCTCGACGATGCGTTGTGCGAGTTGCTCGCCGGGGACGGTTGGGATGCTTACGTCAAACCGTTCCGCACCCTTGAAGACGTATACGTGTTGAGCGCAATGACCGCGTGGCTGTACGGCGTCGGTCAGGACAGCGGCTGGCCGCAGCCGTTGCAATTGCGCTTGCTGGCGCTGTTGGCCGGTTGCGCGGAAGTCAGTCGCCAGCCGCCGAACAACCCTGCTGGGCATGTGTTGCTCGGCGGATTGTTTGCGCAGTTCGACGGGCTTAACGCGGAGGTCGATCAGGCCCTGCGTGACGGTAATCCTGAGTGGGCGACGATGTGGCAGCGCGATCAATCGGTCATGCAACTGGCGGCGGGTGCGCGGGCCAAACGCCTGGCCAAGGCTTTGGGGGCAAACCAAAACACATCTGTCATGAACGCCGGCTAGTCTTCTCAGGTTCATTCCCAGAGCCCTCGTCATGTTCAAAGGCCTGTCCCTGTTTCTGCTGCTGATCAGCTTCACGGTTCAGGCCGAACAATGGCCGGGCGAGCAATGGCCGACCGGCCCGAAACTCACCAGCCCGGCCGTCGATGCATTGGAGGCCTACGCCTTCCCGACCCGCGATGACAGCACCCGAAAAGGCATTCGCACCGACGCCTTGCTGGTGATCCGTGACGGCCAGCTCATCTACGAACGCTACGCCGCCGCGACCACCGCCGACACCCCGCACCTGACCTGGTCGATCAGCAAAAGCCTGATGGCCACGGTGCTCGGCGTGGCGTACGGCGAAGGCCTGTTCAAGCTCGATGACCCGGCCGCGAAATATTACCCGGTGCTGGAAAAACACCCGGCCATCACCCTCAAGGATCTGCTGCACTGGGCCTCGGGCATCGACTGGCAGGAAGACTACGAATACGCCCCATTGAAATCCTCGGTGGTGGCGATGCTCTACACCCGTGGCCACCGCGACATGGCCGCCTTCACCGCCGATCACGACAGCTACGCGCCGGCGGGTCAGGCGTTCCGCTATTCCAGCGGCGACAGCAATCTGTTGGCCGCCGCGCTGAAAACCGTCGTCGGTCCGCAACGTTATCCGGACTATCCGTGGACTGCGCTTTTCGAACCCTTGGGCATCCGCCATGCCACGTGGGAAACCGACGCCACCGGCACTTTCGTCGCCTCTTCCTATGCCTATATGACGGCCCGGGATCTGGCGCGAATCGGCCTGCTGATGGAACGTGACGGACGCTGGAACGACCGGCAGTTGTTGCCCAAAGACTGGGTCGCCTTCAACCGCCAACCCTTCGCCGGCTACAAGGCGAATCAGGACGAAGCCGTGCCCGGCGGCCACTGGTGGCTCAATCGCCCGGCGGATGGCGCCGCCTCCCCATGGCCCGACGCACCGCCCGACACCTTCGCCGCCCTCGGCCACTGGGGCCAGGCGCTGTACGTGATCCCGAGCGAAAAACTGGTGATCGTGCGCTACGCCGATGACCGCGACGGCAGCTATCGCCACAACGAATTGCTCAAGCGCGTGCTCGGGGCGGTGCGGCCATGAAACGGTTCAGACGCATCCTGCTGGTGATGTTGGTCGTGTTGCTGGGCTGGGGTTGGCACGAGCGCGAAAACCTGTGGGCCTTCCCCGACATCATCAGCGCCTACACCGCCAAGGAATATTGTTCGTGCCGCTACGTCATGAACAACGACGCCGAATATTGCCGGGGCTACGTGAAGCAGTGGCTGCCCAGCGAACTGACCGATGACCGCACGCAAAAAATCGTCACTGCCAGCGGCCTGGGACGCAGCAACAGCGCCCAATGGCAAGGTGAACGCCAGGGCTGTCGCCTGCAACCCTGATCCGGTTCCACCCTGTGGAACCACATTCGATTGTCCTCTCGCGTGTCTCGCGGTTATCTGGCGGTGAGCACGACCTGCCGTTCACGTGTCGTGAAACAACACCGAACAACAAGACCGGGAACACCCGCGCGAGGAGATCCGTCATGCCCCGACATCAGCACATTCTGGCCTGGCTCAACGATGTGGCCAGCGACCTGCACGCCACCCGCCAGGACATTCACGCCCACCCTGAACTCGGTTTCGAAGAAAGCCGCACCTCGGCGCTGGTCGCCAGGTCGCTCGAAGAGTGGGGCTATGAAGTCCACACCGGCGTCGGCAAGACCGGCGTGGTCGGCGTGCTGCGCAACGGCAGCAGCACACGCAAACTCGGGCTGCGGGCCGACATGGATGCGCTGCCGATCATCGAAAATACCGGTGTCGCCTACAGCAGCCGGCATCAAGGCTGCATGCACGCCTGCGGCCACGACGGGCACACCGCGATGTTGCTCGGTGCGGCGCGTTATCTGGCCGCGACCCGTCAGTTCGACGGCACCCTGACGCTGATTTTTCAGCCCGCCGAAGAGGGCCAGGGCGGGGCGGAAGCGATGCTCGCCGATGGCCTGCTCGAACGTTTTCCGTGCGATGCGCTGTTCGGCATGCACAACATGCCGGGCCTGCCAGCGGGTCATCTGGGCTTTCGCGAAGGGCCGATGATGGCTTCGCAGGACTTGCTCACAGTGACGATTGAAGGCGTCGGCGGCCACGGCTCGATGCCGCATCTGGCGGTGGATCCGCTGGTCGCTGCGGCCAGTGTGGTGATGGCTTTGCAAACCGTGGTCGCGCGCAACATCGATGCGCAGCAGGCGGCGGTGGTAACGGTCGGCGCATTGCAGGCCGGCGAAGCGGCGAACGTGATTCCGCAACAGGCGATCCTGCGCCTGAGCTTGCGTGCGTTGAATGCCGAAGTCCGTGTTCAGACACTGGACCGCGTACGCTCGATCATCGAAGCGCAGGCCGAGAGCTTCGGCTGCACCTCGACCATCGAACACCGCCCGGCCTACCCGGTGCTGGTCAACCACGCCGCCGAAACCGAGTTCGCCCGTCAGGTCGGCGTCGAACTGGTCGGTACCGACGCCGTCGATGGCAACACTCCGAAACTGATGGGCAGCGAAGACTTCGCCTGGATGCTCCAGCGCTGCCCCGGCGCCTATCTGTTCATCGGCAACGGCGTGGCGCGGCCGATGGTGCATAACCCGGCCTACGACTTCAACGATGACATCCTGCTGACCGGCGCGGCGTATTGGGGCGCGCTCACCGAGAGCTGGCTCAAGCCGGCCTGATTTCTTCACTTTTTGCTGCCGCTGGAACGCAGGTGCGCACGCGCCTGCGTGGTCAACCCACAGCTTCTGGAGAATCCCCATGCAGCCTTCAAACTCTGGCGTTTCGCGCACCCGGCAAGTGGTCGCCGCCGTCATCGGCAACGCCCTGGAATGGTACGACTTCATCGTTTACGGCTTTCTGGCGAGCATCATCGCCCGGCAATTTTTCCCGTCCGACGACGACTACGCTTCGCTGCTGATGGCGCTGGCGACTTTCGGCGTCGGCTTTTTCATGCGGCCGGTGGGCGGCATCCTGCTCGGCATCTACTCCGACCGCAAAGGTCGCAAAGCCGCGATGCAAATGATCATCCGCCTGATGACCGTGTCCATCGCCCTGATCGCGTTCGCGCCGAACTACGCCGCCATCGGCATGGGCGCGCCGCTGCTGATCGTGGTGGCGCGGATGCTTCAGGGTTTTGCCACGGGCGGTGAATACGCCAGCGCCACGGCGTTTCTGGTGGAGAGCGCGCCGGCCCATCGCAAGGGCTTGTACGGTTCGTGGCAACTGGTCGGGCAATGCCTGGCGGTGTTCAGCGGCGCGGCGATGGTGGCGCTGGTCACGCACCTGTTTTCCCCCGAGGCGCTGGATAGTTGGGGCTGGCGGATTCCGTTTGTGCTCGGCCTGTTGATCGGCCCGGTGGGCTTGTGGATTCGCAAGCACATGGAGGAACCGGAAGAGTTTCTCGAAGCGCGCAAGAAAGCCAAAGGCGCCGCGCCGGGCCTGTGGCAGGTACTGCGCGAACATCGCCGCAGCCTGTTGGTGTCGATGGGCCTGGCGTGCGGGGCGACGGTGTCGTTTTACGTGGTGCTGGTGAACATGCCGACCTTCGCTCACAAGAACCTCGGCCTGCCGCTGGATCAGGTGTTGCTGGTGCAGATGCTCGCGGTGGGGTTGATGACCGTGGTGATTCCGTTCTCCGGCGCACTGTCGGATCGCCTCGGTCGGCGGCCGGTGCTGATGGCTTTCACCCTGGCGTTTTTCGTCATGGTCTATCCGCTTTACGTGTGGGTCGCGACGGCGCCGTCGATCGAGCGTTTGCTGGTGATGCAACTGCTGCTGTGCACGGCGATTGGGGGGGTCTTCGGCCCGGCCCCGACGGCATTGGCCGAGCAGTTTCCGATTGAGGTGCGCTCCACCGGTGTGTCGGTGGCCTACAACGTAGCGGTGATGGTGTTCGGTGGTTTCGCGCCGCTGATCGTCACCTGGCTGAGCAAAGTTCTGAACACCCCGGTGGCGCCGTCGTTCTATGTCTTGTTCGCTTGCCTGCTGACCCTGCTCGGTACTTACTGTTTGCAGGAGGCACCACGCGCGAAGAAATCCGTTGCGCTCAACCTGGGAGTGAAACCGTGAGTCCGTTAGCCATTGATCCGATTGTCGCCCTCGACGCCGATGCGCTGTCCCGGGCGATCCATGCCCGCAAGGTGTCGTGCCGCGAGGTGATGCAGGCCTACCTGACGCACATTGATCGCTTCAATCCGGCGGTCAATGCGCTGGTTTCGCTGCGCCCGCAAGACGTGCTGCTGCGCGAGGCCGATGAATGCGATCGGCAACTGGATCGCAGCGAGTCCCGAGGCTGGATGCACGGCATGCCCCAGGCGATCAAGGACCTGGCGGCCACTGCCGGACTGCGCACGACCCTCGGCTCGCCACTGTTCGCCGAGCAAGTGCCGCAGCACGACGCGATCAGCGTGGCGCGGGTTCGCGACTGCGGCGCGATCATCATCGGCAAAAGCAACGTCCCGGAATTCGGCCTCGGTTCGCAGACCTACAACAGCGTGTTCGGCACCACCACCAACGCCTACGATCCGAGCCTGATCGCCGGCGGCAGCAGCGGCGGGGCGGCGGTGGCGCTGGCCCTGCGCCTGCTGCCGGTGGCCGACGGCAGTGACATGATGGGCTCGCTGCGCAACCCGGCGGCGTTCAACAACGTGTTCGGCTTCCGCCCGTCCCAGGGCCGCGTGCCTCACGGCCCGATGCCGGAAGTGTTCGTCCAGCAACTGGCCACCGAAGGGCCTATGGGGCGCACGGTCACCGACGTCGCGCGATTGCTCTCGACCCAGGCCGGCTACGATCCGCGTGTGCCGTTGTCGCTGGCTGATGAACCACGGGATTTCGGGCAGGATCTGCAACAGGACTGCAGCGGCCTGCGCCTCGGCTGGCTCGGCGATTACAACGGCTATCTGCCGATGGAAGACGGCGTGTTGAGCCTGTGCGAATCGGCGCTGGCGGATTTCAGTGCGCTGGGTTGCCACGTCGAGGCCTGTCAGCCGGACTTTTCCATGGAACGCCTGTGGCAGACCTGGCTCACCCACCGGCATTTTCTGGTGCAGGGCAGCCTCGGCGCGGCCTATGCCTATCCGCAAAAACGGGCGCTGCTCAAACCCGAAGCGCAATGGGAAATCGAGGGCGGTCTGCGTCTGACCGCTGCCGAGGTCTATCAGGCGTCAGTCGCGCGCAGTGAGTGGTATCGCGCGTTGAGCGAGTTATTCGAGCGTTACGATTTCCTGCTGTTGCCCACCGCCCAAGTGTTCCCTTTTGATGCACAGCAAGCGTGGCCGCGAGTCGTCGGCGGGCAGACCATGGACACCTATCACCGCTGGATGGAGGTGGTGATCGGCCCGACGCTGGCGGGGCTGCCGAGCATCAGCGTGCCGGTCGGTTTCAACCCGGCCGGGCTGCCGATGGGCCTGCAAATCATCGGTCCGGCCCAGGCGGATCGGGCGGTGCTGCAACTGGCCTACGCCCATGAACAGTTGACCCGCTGGGTCGAACGGCGACCGCCGGCATGCCTGCAATCGGCCTGAGCGGCCCGCATCTTGCTGCACGAAGTGATCTTTCATCCGCATCCATGGAGGTCGAACACATGGGCAGCAAGGCAGACACCGGCAGCGTGCGCTCGGTCGAACGGGCGCTGGCCATCGTCGAGTTGCTCGGCGAGCATCAGGCGTTGGGGCTGGAAGAGTTGCACTATCTGACGGCTCTGCCCAAGGCCACGGTGTCGCGGATGCTCGCGACCTTGCAGGAGCAGGGCTGGGTCTATCGCGGCCTCAGCGATCGCCGCTACCGGTTGTGCGCCAAGCGACTGTTCGGTGACCGTCAGCAACGTTTCAAACGCCACCTTGTGGAAAGCGCCGCGCCGATGCTGCTGGAGCTGAGCGAGCGCACCGGGCTGGTGGCGGATCTGTCGTGCTTCGACGGCGAGCGGGTCGAAGTGATGGAAAGCGCGATTCCGCAAGTGCTGCGCAAGCGCTATCCGAACAACTGTCAGATCGTCGGCCATCACGCCAGCCTGTTTCATTCGGCGATGGGCCGCGCGTGCCTTGGCGAACTTGATAGCCGGGACGTGAAACGTCTGGCCGAACGCGAACAGTTGGCGGATGACGGTGTATTGCAGGCCACCGAACAAGCCTTGCATCAGGGCTTCGGCCAGCGCACAGAAGGTTATTGGGAATACCCGGTGCGCCTGCCGTTCCTGATTCGCGCGGTGGCCTTGCCGATCCGTGCCCAAGGGCGGCTGGTCGGCAGCATGGCGCTGCACTGGCCAATGGATCAGGCGCCGGTGGAACGGGTGCTGAGCCTGCACCTCAACAGCCTCGCGTCGACCATCGGCGAGGTGCAACAGGCACTGTCCTGAGTGTTTGCACAGACTGACAGTTTGCAATAACGCCACGGCCAGTTAAGGTTCGTGCACGTTTATCGGCCCCACGAGTCTTCAATGTTCAACCGTTCTCTGTGCAACGCCTTCGCCGGCCTGCTGCTGGGCGCCGCTGCGCTGCCGGCCCAGGCCAACTGGTATCTGGACGGCGAGTCGTCGCGGCTGTCGTTCGTCAGCACGAAAAACGCCAACGTGTCCGAAGTGCAGCGCTTTCTGGTGCTGCACGGCAAGGTCGATCCCGATGGCCGCGCCGAAGTCGAAGTCGAGCTGGACTCGATCAACAGCGGCATCCCGCTGCGCGACGAGCGCATGCGCAAGGAGTTGTTCCAGATCGAGCAATTCCCCGAAGCGACCATCACCACCCAGATCGACCTGCGCCCGATCAACGATCTGGCCCCCGGCGCGCAGCTGGAATTGCGCCTGCCGTTGACCGTCAACCTGCACGGCAAGCAACACGAATACCCCGCCGAACTGCTTGCCACGCGCCTCGATGACCGACGCTTTCAGGTGGTGACCCTGGAGCCGCTGGTGATCAGCGCCGAGGATTTCGATCTGCTGCCGGGCCTGGAAAGCCTGCGCAACCTGGCCGGCCTGTCGGCCATCAGTCTGTCGGTGCCGGTGGGTGCGGTGCTGATCTTCACGGCGCGCTGACATGCGCGGCGCGGTGTTTCCGTGGCGTGATGGCAACCGCTTCGAGCTGTTGATCGACGGCCCGCAATTCTTCCCGCGCATGCTCGACGAGATTGCCCGCGCCCGTGAGCAGATCGAACTGGAGTTGTATCTGGTGGAAGCCGGTGCCTGTGCCGAAACCATCGTGCAGGCACTGGTGCTGGCGGCGGAGCGGGGCGTGCGGGTGCGTTGCCTGTTCGATGATTACGGCAGCCTCGCGTTCACCCTCACGCTGCGCCGGCGGCTGACTGGTGCCGGGGTCGAGCTGCGTTTTTACAACCGGCTGAACTGGCGGCGCTGGGTCGGCAATTTCTATCGCGATCATCGCAAGCTGTTGCTGGTCGACCAGCGTCTGGCGGTGGTCGGCGGCACCGGGGTCACCGATGAGTTCTGGACGCCGGGCCACGACACCAGCGAATGGCACGAGGTCATGGTGGAAATCACCGGCCCGCTGGTGCTCGACTGGCAGTTGCTGTTCGACCGCCAATGGATCGCCAACCGCCATCGCCGGGCCTGGCGGCCCAACGCGCATTTTGGGCTGCCACGGTTGCCCCGTGTGCCGGACACGGGCGAGGGCATGGGCCGTGTGGCCTACGCCGACGCCCGCCAGCATCGGGACATTCTGCAATCGCTGTTCCGCGCCTTGAACAGTGGCCAAAAGCGTATCTGGCTGGCCACGCCGTACTTCCTGCCGACCTGGAAAATCCGCCGCTCCCTGCGCAAGGCTGCCGCCCGTGGCCTCGACGTGCGTCTGCTGCTGACCGGGCCGCGCACCGATCACCCGTCGGTGCGTTATGCCGGGCATCGCTACTACCCGCGCCTGCTCAAGGCCGGGGTGAAAATCTACGAATACCAGCCGTGTTTCCTGCACCTGAAAATGGTGCTGGTGGACGACTGGGTGAGCATCGGCTCGTGCAATTTCGATCACTGGAATCTGCGCTTCAATCTTGAAGCGAATCTGGAAGCGCTGGATCCGTCATTGACGGCAGCGGTGGCGGCGAGTTTCGAGAAGGACTTCGGCCTGAGTCAGCAGGTGAGTCTGGAGGAATGGCGAAAACGGCCACTGTGGCGGCGGGTGAAGCAGCGGATCTGGGGCTGGGTGGATCGGGTGGTGGTCAACTTGCTCGACAGACGCGGCTAGTCGCTGTCCCCGATTGATCGTTCCCACGTCGAGGCGTCGAACCGTCCGCGTGGGAATGCAGCCCGGGACGCGCCGCGTTCCAAAGCGGACGCAGAGCGTCCATTGAGGCATTCCCACGCGGAGCGTGGGAACGATCGGTTAGCTTTAACAGTTACAGCAGTTCAAAGCTCTGCTGCGTCACGTCCTGGGAATCCAGGCCGATCTGCACGTTGAACTTGCCAGGCTCGGCCGCGTACTTGAGCTGGGCGTTGTAGAACTTCAGGTCATCTTCGGTGATGGTGAAGTGCACAACCTTCTGCTCGCCGGCCTTGAGCATGATTTTCTGGAAGTTCTTCAGCTCCTTGACCGGACGGATCATCGAACCGGTGACGTCCTGGATGTACAGCTGCACCACGGTTTCGCCGTCACGCTTGCCGGTGTTCTTGACCGTGACACTGGCGTCGAGCTTGCCGGTGGCGTTCAGGGTGGTCGAGGACAGCGCCATGTCGCTCAGGCTGAAATCGGTGTAGCTCAGACCGAAACCGAACGGGAACAGGGGACCGGTGGTGTCATCGAAGTACTGCGAGGTGTAGTTGCCCGGTTTGCCCGGCGTGAACGGCCGGCCAATGCTCAAGTGGTTGTAGTAGGTCGGGATCTGGCCCACGGAACGCGGGAAGGTCACCGGCAGTTTGCCCGACGGGTTGTAGTCGCCGAACAGCACGTCGGCGATGGCATTGCCGCCTTCGGTGCCGCTGAACCAGGTTTCCAGAATCGCGTCAGCCTGTTCTTTCTCTTCGAGGATGGTCAGCGGACGGCCGTTCATCAGCACCAGCACCAACGGCTTGCCGGTGGCTTTCAGGGCACGGATCAGCTCACGCTGGTTTTCCGGGATGTTCAGGTCGGTACGGCTCGACGATTCGTGAGACATGCCACGGGACTCGCCCACCGCTGCAACCACAATGTCGGCGTCCTTGGCGGCTTTCACCGCTTCGTCGATCAGCACGTTGGCCGGACGCGGGTCATCGACCACTTCCGGGGCGTCGAAGTTGAGGAAGTTCAGGTAGTCGAGAACCTTCTTGTCGCTGGTGATGTTGGCGCCACGGGCGTAGATCAGGTTCGCCTTGTCGCCGATCACATTGCTCATGCCGTCGAACAGGGTCACCGATTGCGCCGGACGACCGGCGGCTGCCCAACTGCCCATCATGTCGATCGGGGCCTTGGCCAGCGGGCCGACCAGCGCGACTTTCGCGGTTTTCTTCAGCGGCAGGGTTTCGTTCCGGTTCTTCAGCAGCACCAGGCTGCGACGCGCCACTTCACGGGCGTCGGCGCGATGCAGACGGCTGTCGGCGTAGGTGTCGGCCGGATCGTCTTCAGCCTTGCCGATGCGCAGGTACGGGTCCTTGAACAGGCCCATGTCGTACTTGGCAGCGAGCACTTCACGCACCGCGTTGTCGATGTCCTTCTGTTCGATCTCGCCGGACTTGAGCAGCCCAGGCAGCTCTTTGCCGTACAGGGTGTCGTTCATGCTCATGTCGATGCCGGCCTTGATCGCCAGCTTCGCCGCTTCACGACCGTCGCGGGCCACGCCGTGCTTGATCAGTTCGAAGATCGCGCCGTGGTCGCTGACCGCCAGGCCCTTGAAGCCCCAGTCCTTGCGCAGCAGGTCGTTCATCAGCCAGGTGTTGGCGGTGGCCGGGATACCGTTGATCGAGTTCAGCGCGACCATCACGCCACCGGCGCCGGCATCAATCGCGGCGCGGTACGGTGGCAGGTAGTCCTGGTACATCTTCACCGGGCTCATGTCGACGGTGTTGTAGTCGCGACCACCCTCGACCGCGCCGTACAGGGCGAAGTGCTTGACGCTGGCCATGATGCTGTCGGCGGCGCTCGGGGTCTCGCCCTGATAAGCCTTGACCATGACTTTGGCGATGCGCGAGGTCAGATAAGTGTCTTCACCGAAACCTTCGGAGCTGCGGCCCCAGCGCGGGTCGCGGGAGATGTCGACCATCGGAGCGAAGGTGATGTCGAGGCTGTCGGCGGCGGCCTCTTTGGCGGCAATGCGCCCGGACCGGCCAATGGCGTCCATGTCCCAGCTCGATGCCAGGGCCAGCGGAATCGGGAAAATCGTACGGTGACCGTGGATCACGTCGTACGCGAAAAACATCGGAATCTTCAGGCGGCTGCGCATGGCAGCGTCCTGCATCGGGCGGTTTTCCGGGCGGGTGATCGAGTTGAAGGTGCCGCCGATGTTGCCGGCAGCAATCTCTTTGCGGATCAGCTCGCGGGGCATTTCCGGGCCGATGCTGATCAGGCGCAACTGGCCGATCTTCTCGTCGAGGGTCATTTGCTTCATCAGGTTACTGATGAACGCGTCCTTGTTTTCCAGGGGTACCGGGGTCGTGGCGGCCAGTACTTGATGACTGGCCAGGCTGACGAACAGGCCCAGCAAACACAGCTTCTTCATGAATAGTTTTCTCAAGGGCCTAAACGGCGTTACAACACCGGCCAGCCAAAATGTAGGGAGCGACTATTGTTGTTCGGGTGCTGATTCAGAAAACGACAGCCGAATGTACGTCGAACGTTTCGGCGACGTGATCGCGCAGGGCCTCTTTTTAGCCCATCGGCCCGCCGCAATCCAGTGGCGGGGGCGATTATGCCCCAACCGTCGGCTGAGAATGTTTCGCGATTCATTATTCATGAAATGTGCAAGGGAGCACCCGTCCGATGAATGTCAGTCCTGTCTACCGCTCGCGTTTGCAGGTCGCCACCCTGCTGGTGCTGGCCACGTTGTTGACCGCCTGCGGCATCAACAACATCCCGACCCTCGACGAACAGGCCAAGGCCGCCTGGGGCCAGGTGCAGAACCAGTACCAGCGGCGCGCCGACCTGATCCCCAATCTGGTGGAAACCGTGAAGGGTTACGCCAAGCATGAGGAAGAAACCCTGACCGCCGTGATCGAGGCCCGGGCCAAGGCAACGTCGATCCAGGTCGATGCCAGCACCCTCGACAACCCGGAAAAACTCAAGCAGTTCCAGCAGGCCCAGGATCAACTGACCGGTGCGTTGAGCCGGTTGATGGTGGTGTCCGAACGCTATCCGGACCTGAAGGCCAACCAGAACTTTCTCGCCCTGCAATCGCAACTCGAGGGCACGGAAAACCGCATCGCCGTGGCCCGTCGTGATTTCATTCTGGCGGTGCAGAAATACAACACCGAGATCCGCACCTTTCCCGGTCGCCTGTGGCACAGCGTGATGTATAGCGATCTGCCGATCCGCGAGACCTTCGAAGCCACCAGCCCCGGCGCGGACAAGGCCCCGGAAGTGAAGTTCTGAGCCGGGGATGCCCATGCGTGTGTTGAAGATGGGCCTGGTGCTGATGCTGTGGCTGTTCACCGTCAGCGCCCGGGCCGAGTTGACTTTTCCGGCGCTGACCGGGCGGGTGGTGGACGAGGCGCAGATGATCGAGCCGTCAGTGCGCGCGCAACTGAGCCAGCAATTGCAGGCCCACGAGCAGGCGACCGGCGAACAGTTGGTGGTGGTGACGTTGCCGAATCTGCAAGGCGCCCCCATCGAGGACTACGGCGTCGAACTCGGCCGGCACTGGGGCATCGGCCAGAAGGACAAAAACAACGGCGCGCTGTTGATCGTCGCCCGGGACGAGCGCAAATTGCGCATCGAAGTCGGCTACGGGCTGGAGGATCGCCTGACCGATGCCCAGAGTTCGGTGATCATCCATCAGGTGATCACACCGTCGTTCAAGGCCGGAAATTTCAGCAAGGGCATCAGCGACGGTGTGGCGGCGATGCTGGTGGTGCTGGGCGGCAATCCGCTGGACGAACCGTCCACGGTGTATGAATCGGCTGGCGATCCCGCCGATGATTTCGTCTCGCGCCACCCGGCGTTGTTCGTATTTCTGGTGATGTTGTTCATCCTGACTGTTTTTGTCTGCCAGATGCTCGGTATCCTTCCCGCCGGCCGTGGCGGCTCCGGAGGAGGGGGCGGCTTTGGTGGCGGTGGTTTTGGCGGCGGCGGTGGAGGCGGGGGCTTCAGCGGCGGCGGTGGCAGTTTCGGTGGGGGCGGGTCCTCCGGCGGCTGGTGATAACAATAATGAGCAGGCACTTCACGACATGGCATTACTGACTGAACACGAACAACGCAAGGTCGCCGAGGCCATCGCCCGGGTCGAGCGCGACACCGACGCCGAACTGGTGACGGTGCTCGCGGCCCGTGCCGACGACTACGCGTACATCCCGCTGCTGTGGGCCAGCCTGCTGGCGCTGGTGGTGCCGGGGATCGTGCATTACCTGACCGGCTGGCTGACGATGCACAGCCTGTTGCTGGTGCAGTGGGTCAGTTTTGTCGTGCTGTGCCTGGTGTTTCGTCTGCCAAAGGTCACCACTCATCTGATCCCGCGCCACGTCCGCCACTGGCGCGCCTCGAACCTGGCCCGCCGGCAGTTTCTCGAACAGAACCTGCACCACACGGTGGGCAGCACCGGCATGCTGATTTTTGTCTGCGAGGCGGAGCGGTATGTGGAGATTCTGGTGGACGAAGGGATTTCCAGAAAGCTGGATAACAAGAGCTGGGACTCGATTGTCGCGGCGTTTACCGAGCAGGTACGGCAGGGGCAGACGTTGCAGGGGTTTGTCACGTGTATCGAGGCGTGCGGCGAGTTACTCAAGGTGCATGTGCCGGTGACGCAGGTGAGGAATGAGTTGCCCAATCGCTTGGTGGTGTTGGGATAAGCCGTTCGGGAAATTAGCCGTGCCCTCGAACGCCATCCCCCCTAAACTAGCGTCCATTCCCGATTTGCCCGTCCGAGGCCGCTTTTTCCCATGTCCGTTACCGCTCCTTCCGCATCTGCCAAACCGGCGCCCGATCACCACGCCCGGTTCATCGAGCTGCTGCAAACCAGCCTCGAACAGAACGGCTTTATCAAACTGGTGCTGGCCAAATACGTCGGCGAAGAAGCGGACCTGCAGCGGATCATCATCAAGCCGGTGACGGTCAAGGCGCAGCCGTGCCTGTCGTTCGTTTATCGCTACAAGACCCGCGACATCACCAAGAACCTGCCATTGGACGAAGCAGTCACGACGATTGCCGGGCTGTTGCCGGCGGCGTTCAAGAATGCGCATTTGCTGGCGCTGACGGACGAAGCCCAGCTCGAATACAGCAAAAAGGGCAAGAGCTCGCTGTTCATGAGCAAACCTCAGCAATTGCGTGAAGTGCCTTCCGCCGAGCACAACCGCGAGAAGAACCGCTATCTCGATCTGAACCGGCCGTTCCTCAAGGATCTGGGCGTGACCAATGCCCAGCACGAGCTGATCCCGGCGATGTCGCGCAAGTGGAAGCAGATCAACAAATTCATCGAAGTCTTCAGCCACGCGCTGACCTCGTCGCCGCTGGCCCTGGACAAACCGGTGCGGGTGGCGGATTTCGGTTCAGGCAAGGGTTACCTGACGTTCGCCATTCATGACTATTTGCGCAACACCCTGAAGGCCGAGGGCGAAGTCACCGGCGTCGAGCTGCGTGAAGAGATGGTCAACCTGTGCAACACCGCTGCCGCGAAACTGGAACACCCGGGGCTGGTGTTCAAATGCGGCGATGTGCGCAGCGTGGCGCCGAGTGAGCTGGACGTGATGATCGCTCTGCATGCCTGCGACATCGCCACCGACTATGCGATCCACACCGGTATTCGTTCCGGCGCCTCAATCATCATGTGTTCGCCGTGCTGCCACAAACAGATCCGCTTGCAGATCCAGAGCCCGGCGCTGCTCAAGCCGATGTTGCAATATGGCCTGCACCTGGGCCAGCAGGCGGAAATGGTTACCGACAGCCTGCGTGCGCTATTCCTCGAAGCCTGCGGTTACGAGACCAAGGTGTTCGAGTTCATCTCGCTGGACCACACCAACAAGAACAAGATGATCCTCGCCGTGAAGCGCGCCGAGCCGGTGGACCCGACTCAGCTGCTGGTGAAGATTCAAGAGCTCAAGGCGTTCTACCAGATCAGCGAGCACTGCCTCGAAACCCTGCTGCTCGCTGACGGCCTGCTGAAGCTCAAGGCTTGAGCTGAACCCCGGCCGGTAACGTGCCCGGTTGAGCCGGGCGCACCGCGGTCTTGCGCCCGAGCATCACCGTCGCGATCACCCCGCAGGCGAACAGCCAGGTGATCGGCTCTACGTGTTCGCCGAAGAACAATGCGGAGAACGCGATGGTGAAGAAGATCTGCAACAGCTGGATCTGACTGACCCGGGCAATGCCACCCATGGCCAGCCCGGCGTACCAGGCGAAGAAACCCAGGAACTGCGAAAACAGCGCGACGTAGCCGAAGGCCCACCAGGTTTTCGCCGACACCGCGCCCTGATGCTGGAAAGCCAGATACAGCACCGGGCCGATCAGCAACGGCGTCGACAGCACCAGCGCCCAGCAGATCACCTGCCAGCCGCCCATCTCCCGGGCCAGACGCCCGCCTTCGGCGTAACCCAGACCGCCCACCGCAATCGCACCCAGCATCAGCAAATCACCGGCCTGAATGCTGCCGGCGCCGGTGTACAACGCATAACCCAGTACCAGCGCACTGCCCAGCGCGGCGCAGGCCCAGAAGGCTTTCGACGGACGCTCATGGGACAACCATGCGGCGTACAGCGCCACGCACAGCGGCTGCAAACCGTTGACCAGCGCACCGTGGGACGCCGGCAAGGTCTGCATGGCCCACGCCGACAACACCGGGAAACCGAGAATCACCCCGGCAATCACCAGACTCAGACCTTTGACCTGCTGCCAGGTCGGCCACTTTTCCCGTCGCCACATCAACAGCGCTGCTGCCGGAATCGCCGCAAACAAGGCGCGGCCGAGGCCGTTGAGCAGCGGATGCAGTTCCTGCACCACGATGCGGGTGAAGGGCAGGGTAAGGCTGAAAATCACCACGCCGAGCAGGCCGAGGGCCATGCCGGTGTTTTCGCGCGAAGACATGAGGGCAAACCGATTCAAAGGTGGCAGGGAGGTGCCTTCATCTAGCCACAAACCACGGCAGTCGGGCTGTTACAGCTGAGCGCAGAGTTATCCATACAGTTTGCGAACGCCATCGCGGTCCTTGGGCTACTGTGAATATTCCTGCGTATTCACCCGAGGAGCCCTGCCCATGGCCGCGAAAAAGATTCTGATGCTGGTCGGCGATTACGTCGAAGACTACGAAGTGATGGTGCCGTTCCAGGCCCTGCAAATGGTCGGTCACACCGTGCATGCCGTGTGCCCGGACAAGGCCGCCGGCAAGACCGTGCGCACCGCGATCCATGACTTTGAAGGCGATCAGACCTACAGCGAGAAACCCGGTCACCAGTTCGCCCTGAACTTCGATTTCGCCAAGGTCGATGCCAAGGATTACGACGCCTTGCTGGTGCCCGGTGGGCGTGCGCCGGAATACCTGCGGCTGAACGAAAAAGTCCTGGAACTGGTGCGCGCCTTCGACAAGGCCGGCAAGCCGATTGCGGCCGTCTGTCATGGCGCGCAACTGCTGGCGGCGGCGGGGATTCTCGAAGGTCGCGAGTGCAGTGCTTATCCGGCCTGTGCCCCGGAAGTGCGCTTGGCCGGCGGCACCTACATCGACATCCCGGTCACGGACGGCCATGTCCAGGGCAACCTGGCCACCGCGCCCGCCTGGCCGGCGCACCCGAAATGGCTGGCCGGTTTCCTCGGTTTGCTTGGAACCAAAATCACCCTGTGACACATCGATAAGGAGAAACACCATGTCCGGATGGTATGAGTTGAGCAAAAGCAGCAACGGCCAGTACAAGTTCGTGCTGAAAGCGGCGAATGCCGAAACCATTCTGACCAGCGAGCTGTACACCACCCGCACGGCCGCCGAAAACGGCATCGCCTCGGTGCAGACCAACAGCCCGCTGGACGAACGCTACGAGAAAAAGTCGACGAAGGACGGCCATCCGTACTTCAACCTCAAGGCGGCCAATCATCAGATCATCGGCAGCAGCGAGTCCTATTCATCGGATGCGGCGTGTGCCAAAGGCATCGCCAGCGTCAAGGCCAACGGGCCGTCCAAGGTGATCAAGGACAAAACCCTGCCGGTGCTTTGACCTCCCCACGTGACATTCGGTCGCCAAATCTTTGGCGACTGAATTCTGGCTATGTGCCATCATTTCGCTTATCCTCCGCCGCCAATCCATGGAAGGGGCGCCGAGATGACTCTTTCGCGGATTTTTTGAACAACCGCTGCCAGAGTTTTCCTGCCAATGATCCGCTTTTTCGCTGTCCTGACCCTGCTGCTCGGCTTGAGCGGCTGCTATAGCCTGTCTCCTACAAAAATCGATGATGAACTCGCACCGAGTGCCGATTCCGGCACGGCGTATCTGGTGGGTGTGGTTGGCATCTGGCCGAAAGCGGCCTATGCGGCCCAGGAACAGATGCTGCTGATCCGCAAGCATGGCAGCGACGAGTTCGCCAGTGCGCGCCTGCACAACGAGTTCTATGCCCGCACGGCACGGGACGTGCGCGAGACCGGCCGTGGTATCGGCACGCTGTTCGTGATGCCGCTCAAACCCGGACGCTACGAGATCTACAACGTGCGATTCGATCGCGGCAGATCGGTGTCCTGGAGCCGTGAAGACTTCACCATCGGCATGCAGCTCGAGGCGGGCAAGGCTTATTACATCGGTGACTTCCGCGCCGGCTGCGTGTCCCCCAGCGACAGCACCTGCCTGTTCCTGCACAGCGATCACCTCGAACGCGACGCCGCGCTGGTCCGCGCCGGGTATCCGCAAGTGCCCGGTCTGCAACGTCTGGACATGCCGAACCTGTACACCGCCACTCCGTTCATTCGCGAAGAGAACGGCACCAGCGCCTCCGTCTACAAAGCCATGCTCTCGGGGAAATTCTGATGCTCATCAAACGTCTGCTTCTGGGTTTGCTTCTGCTGCTCGGCGGTTGCCAGGCCACTCATTCGCTGAAAGCGCCGGATGTCGATTACAGCAGCCAGCAATTGCCGGCCATCAACGTCAGTGTGATCGGCATGCCAAGCTGGATGCTGCGTGACGAATTGCGTCGGCGTGGCACCTTTGAAGAAGTGAAGGCCGGTCGCAGCGAAGACGGCTACAACGTACTGGTGGTCGCTAACAGCGATGTCGGCGGGATTCAGCCGCAGATGCTTCTGAGCGCCTTCACTCTGTTTCTGGTGCCGGTGCCGGTGAGTTTCGACAGCACGGTGGTGTTCAGCCTCAGCCATGGCAAGCAGATACTGGGCGTCTACACCGTGAAGAACCACACCGAATCCTGGCGCGGCGCATTCAACGCCTCGGGCGGTCAGTTCGAACACATGCGCTTGATCAGTGACACGTTCATCGCGCAGATTCTCAAGGATCAGCCGTTCCACCGCGAAGCCATGAAACGCGCCGCCAGCCTCTGATCGACGGCCACAAAAAATCCCGCCCGGGGTGAACCGGGCGGGATTTTTTTCGTTCAGCGCAAGGTGTTCAGCAAGGCCTGCAATTGCGTACGCCCGGCCTCAGCCAGCGGGAACACCGGCAAACGCGGATCGCCGACTTCCAGACCGGTCAGTCGCAGACCGGCCTTGATCGTCGCCGGCAAGCCGCCCTTGAGGATGAAGTCCAGCAGCGGCAACTGGCGGTAGAACAGCTCCCGCGCCTTGCCGAGATCCCCCGCCAGTGTGGCTTCGTACAAATCCAGGTTGAGCTGCGGGATCAGGTTCGGCGCTGCCGTGCACCAACCCTTGGCCCCGGCGGCGAACGCCTCCAGCGCCAGCGGGTTGCAACCGTTGTAGAACGGCACCCGGCCTTCGCCGAGCAGTTGCAACTTGTGCATGCGCTGGATGTCGCCGGTGCTCTCCTTGACCATGGTCACGTTCTCCACGCCGTTGACGATGCGCAGGATCAGCTCCACCGACATGTCGGTGCCGCTGGTGGCCGGGTTGTTGTAGAGCATGATCGGCACGCCGATGCTGTCGCCGATGGCGCGGTAGTGGGCGAGGATTTCCGCTTCGGTGAGCTTCCAGTAGGACGTCGGCAACACCATCACCACGTCGGCGCCATGGGCTTCGGCAAAGCGTGCGCGGCGTACCGCTTTGGCGGTGGTCAGGTCGGACACGCTGACCACGGTCGGCACGCGTTTGGCCACGTGCTTGATGCTGAACTCGGCGACCTGATCCCACTCCGCATCGCTCAGGTAGGCGCCTTCGCCGGTGCTGCCCAGTGGCGCAATGGCGTGGACGCCGCCGGCGATCAGACGGTCGATGGAGCGGCCGAGGGCCGGCAGGTCAACGCCTTCGCCGTTGGCGCCGAACGGGGTGATGGTGTAGCCGATGATGCCGTGAATGTTGGACATGAGAGTGCTCCGCAAGGATGAGGTGTTCAGTTCAGGCAATCGGCGTGCTGACGCAGGTTCTGCCGGGCGTAGTAGTTGAAGGCCGCGGCGTGGCGTTTCGGTTTCGACACCCAGTCATGCGCCTCGCGACCCAGCTCGGGAATGATCGGCTTGATCGTCCCGGCGGCCATCGCCAGCAATTGCAGCTTGGCGGCGCGCTCGATCAATTGCGCGATGACACAGGCTTCCTCGATGGTCGTCCCGGTGGACAGCTGTCCGTGGTGGGAAAGCAGGATCGCCCGCTTGTCGCCCAACGCCCCGGCAATCAGTTCGCCTTCTTCGTTACCCACCGGCACACCCGGCCAGCCTTCGAGGAACGCACAATCGTCGTACAGCGGGCACAGGTCCATGTGGGAAATCTGCAGCGGCACTTCCAGCATCGACAGCGCGGCAATGTGCGTTGGGTGAGTGTGAATGATGCAGTTCACGTCCGGCCGGGCGCGGTACACCCAGCTGTGGAAACGGTTGGCCGGGTTGGCCATGCCGTGGCCTTCGAGCACTTCCAGGTCTTCGTTGACCAGCAGCAGATTGCTCGCGGTGATTTCATCGAAACCCAGCCCCAGTTGCTGAGTGTAGTAAGTGCCTGGCTGCGGGCCACGGGCGGTGATCTGCCCGGCGAGGCCCGAATCGTGGCCGTTCTCGAACAGGATCCGGCAGGTCAGCGCCAGCTTTTGCCGGTCCGTCCACGTATTATCCGCCAGGGTTTTTTGCATCTGGGTCAGCGCTTGCTTGACCAGTTCGTCTTTGGGTAGTGCTAATGTCTTCGCCATATCCGTGTCCTGTGGTGGTTGCCATGGATGACACTTATGAGGCTATATGACACTTTGTGTCATTGGCAAGGACAAATCGTCTTTCCTTTGCTGGATTAATCGCTTCGCATGTCTATCCGTTTGAAATTATTGAGAAAAAAACTTGGCGTAACCCTTGAGGCACTGGCCGAGAAATCCGGCATGACCAAGAGTTATCTGTCGAAGGTCGAGCGCGGGTTGAACACACCGTCGATTGCCGCCGCGCTGAAACTGGCCAAGGCGCTGAACGTGAAAGTCGAGGAGCTGTTCTCCGAAGACAACGTCAGCCTCGACGGCTACAGCCTGGTGCGCAGCCACGAACGCCAGTCGCTGGCGGCCAACGACCACAGCCCTGGCTACGCGGTGCTGGCCCATCAGGTCAGCGAACGCAGCCTGCTGCCGTTCATCATTTATCCGCCGAGCGAATTCACCGACAAAACCTTCAAGGAACATTTGGGCGAGGAGTTTCTGTTCGTCCACGAGGGCCGGGTCGAAGTCGACTTCGTGAACGAACGGGTGCTGCTGGAGCGGGGCGATGCGCTGCACTTCAATGCGCAGAAGCCGCATCGCATCCGCTCAGTGGGCGAAGTGCAGGCGCAGTTGCTGGTGGTGGTGCACAGCAGCGAGGAGTGATCAGATCTCGACCGGTACCGACAGCTTCGGATGGCCCAGCGCATGGCTCTTGGAATCAAAGAACCGCAACTCGACGCCCGTGCCCTCGAACAGCTTCGCGTAGTGGCGCTTCTGGTGCTGGATGAACGCCGCGCTGCGCGGGTAGATCGAGATCGCCACGGTCTTCGGTTTCGCCAGACGCAGGGCGCGCACGAGGTGGCTGTCCTGTTCGCCGAGGGCGTGGCCGAAGATGCACAGGTTGTCGCCGTGTTCGAGTAACTGGTCGTAGCAGAACGACAGATAATCGGAACTGCGGATGGTCTTGAGCTTGTCGGCGCTCGGCCCTTCGTTGACGAACAGCGGCACATCATCGAGCGTCTTGATCGTGTTGTTGATCGCGAAACTGCCGAGCAGCGTGCCCTCGGTCGCTGTCAGTTTGCGCGCGGTGCCGTCCTGATTGCGCACCAGATGCAGACCACCATGCAGGTACAGCAGACGCGGTTTTCCAGTGTGGCTTTCGCACAGATCGAAACTGGCATCGGGGCCGTTGAACAGGTCGTCGATGACCTCGCCCTGATGTTGCAGGGCCCAGTAATTGAGCAGGTCGTAATTGGTGGTGAACACCGTGCGATAACGCGCCAGTTCGCTGTTCAGGGTCGTCAGGGTTGAGGCTTCGATCAGCCGCCACGGGATGTGTACCGCGTGCACGGTGTTGATCAGCGCTTCCTTGATCGCGTAGTAGCGGTTGCGCGGCGCGGCCGAGCTGACGGCCAGCGCCTTGTTGACCCGACTGGTGGTTTTCAGCGCGCCGAGCACCTGCTCGAAACTGCGCGTCTGCAGCGCATCGAACACGCTCAGCTCCGACGGGCTTAACGGTTTTTCTTCCACCGTACGGGCGTTTTCGAACAGCGAGTCGTAGCCGAAATCGTCCCACACCGCACGACTGGCGCCGTTGCCCAGCAGCAGGCCACTGAAGTCGGTGGTGGCGCGCAACGCGGTCCAGTCTTCGAGGGTGGCGTCGACATCCAGAAAATCGGTCATTGCAGGGCACGTCTCAAAACAAAGGGGCAGATGGACGGCGACTTTATCACGAGCGGGCATTGAGCCAGATCAACATCCGCCGTGACCGATCGGTCGATCCTTTGCGCACCCGCCGAATTGCAAGCATCGATTCGGCCCCAGCCAGGAGACGCGCCATGAGCAGCACCTTTTTCATTCCCGCGGTAAACATCATGGGCAGCGGCTGCCTCGATGAAGCCATGAATGCGATCCGCAACTACGGTTTTCGCAAGGCGCTGATCGTCACCGATGCCGGGCTGGCCAAGGCCGGCGTGGCGACGATGATTGCCGAGAAACTGGCGATGCAGGACATCGATTCGGTGGTCTTCGACGGCGCCAAACCCAATCCGAGCATCGCCAACGTTGAGTCAGGACTGGCGCTGCTCAAGGAGAGTCGCTGCGATTTCGTGGTGTCCCTCGGCGGCGGTTCGCCCCACGACTGCGCCAAGGGCATCGCCCTGTGCGCGACCAACGGCGGGCAGATCCGTGACTACGAAGGTGTCGATCAATCGACCAAGCCGCAACTGCCGCTGATCGCCATCAACACCACCGCCGGCACCGCCAGCGAAATGACCCGCTTCTGCATCATCACCGACGAAACCCGCCACGTGAAAATGGCCATCGTCGACCGCAACGTCACGCCGCTGCTGTCGGTCAACGACCCGGCGCTGATGGTCGCCATGCCGAAAGGCCTGACCGCCGCCACCGGCATGGACGCACTGACCCATGCAATCGAAGCCTACGTTTCCACCGCCGCCAACCCGATCACCGACGCCTGCGCGCTCAAGGCCATGACCCTGATCAGCAACAACCTGCGCCTGGTCGTGCGCGACGGCAGCGACCTGGCGGCGCGGGAAAACATGGCGTATGCGCAGTTCCTCGCCGGCATGGCGTTCAACAATGCCTCCCTCGGTTACGTGCATGCGATGGCGCACCAGTTGGGCGGTTTCTATGACTTGCCCCACGGTGTTTGCAACGCGGTGCTGCTGCCCCATGTGCAGACGTTCAACGCACAGGTCTGTGCCGGTCGCCTGACCGATGTGGCCCACGCCATGGGCGCCGACATTCGTGGCTTCAGCCCGGAGGAGGGCGCGCAGGCCGCGATTGCCGCGATCCGTTGCCTGGCCAGGGACGTGGAGATTCCCGGTGGCCTGCGTGATCTCGGCGCCAAGTGCACCGACATCCCGGTGCTCGCCGCCAACGCCCTGAAAGACGCCTGCGGCTTCACCAATCCGCGAGTGGCGGATCAGCGGCAGATCGAGGAGATTTTCCGCAGCGCGTTTTAAGCGGGCTGATGATCGGGCGTTAACCTCGTGCAGAGCACCGCGCCAAATGCCAGAACGCAGCACAGCATCGATAGCGGCCATGCCTGCGGACTGGCGAGCAGGCTGGCCACCGCGCCGATCAGTGCAGCCATCAATTGGTGGATGAAACCGCTCAGGGCCATCGCGTAAGCGCCGGCAATCGGCGCACCATCGTTGGCCCGTGACAGGCTGATCGGATAGTTCAGCGACTGGCCGAACACGGCGACGCAGTAAGGCAGCCAGAGCAGCCAGGCCATCGAGCTGGCCAACAGACTGCCGGCCAGCATCACGCCAGTGCCGGCCATCACCAGGCTGACCCCCAGTGTCATCAGCCGGTGCTGACCGGTACGCAGCACAAAGCGATTGACCGCCAGCGCCCCCAGGAAATATGCGGCGCTGATCGGCCAGCCCAGCAACCCATATGCGGTCGCCGACCAGTTGAACGGGCCTTGCAGAATCAACGGCGCAGCGCTGTTGAACGCGATGATCACGCCATAACCCAGACCGCCCGCAAGCGCCGGCAGCAGAAACGCCCGATGGATCAGGATCGTTCGATAGACCTCCCAGGGCGAAGCGGTTGTGGGCGCTTCGACGAGTTTCGGGAAACTCAGGCGCGAGACTATCGCGGCCATCAACAGGCTGACCGCGCCCAGCAGATAAAAGATCGCCTGCCAGCCCAGCGTCACCTGAATGAGCGAACCGGCGTATTGCCCGATCCCGAGCGCGACAACGAACGAAATCGAAATCCACGACAACGCCTTCGCCAGCAGATCCCCCCGAAAGCTGTCTCGAATCAGCACCCGCGCCATCACCGAAATGCCGCTGGCGCCGATCCCCTGAAGCAGTCGCAGCAACAGGAACGATTCCAGCGTCGCACCCAGCGGCAACGCCAGGTTCGCCAGCCCATAAATCCCCAGCGCCGCGAGCAGCACCGGTTTGCGGCCGATGCGCTGCGCCAGACTGCCCCACAGCAGCATCGGCAGCGCCATGCCGATCAGGTACAGCGACAAGCCCCAGGCCACCTGTGTTGCATCGACCTGTAAATGCTTGGCGATCTGTGGCAGCGCCGGCAGGTAAATGCTCATGCCCAACTGGGCGAGGAACACGGTGGAACAGGTGATGAGCAGAATGAGGCTGGGGTTCATGAGTCGTCCGTGGGGGGCAGAGATGTTCACTGTCGGTCAGCAAAAAACCAGGCGAATGATACGTCAGGCCAGCATCGGCTACGTCCGGTAGTGCTGTGTGTTTCTGGAATTTTTCCTGTAAGGCAATGCCAGTGTTGAATACAAGGCAATTGAGTGTCTGCACGGGGCGCAACCCGGCTATCCTGCCGGGATCAACGAACCCACGTTATCGAGCTTGCCATGCTGCAAAAAAGCCTGATCCGCCGCCTCGACCTGATCACCCTGCAACTGTTCGTCGCCGTCCACGAGGAAGGCACGCTGACCCGTGCCGCGTCCCGCGAGGCGATTGCCGTGTCGGCGGCGAGCAAGCGCTTGATGGAGCTGGAGGAAGCGCTGGGCATCAGCCTGTTCGTGCGTCAGGCCAAGGGCATGACCCTGACCCCGGCCGGCGAAACCCTGTTGCACCACGCCCGGCAGATGTTGTTCAACGTCGAGAAAATGGGCCTTGAACTGGGCGAGCACAGCCACGGTGTGCGTGGCTATGTACGGATGCTGGCGAACCTGTCGGCGATCATTCAGTTTCTCCCCGAGGACCTGCGCGATTTCACAGCGCAACAGCCGCAGGTCAAGACCGATCTGGAAGAGCGGCCCAGCGCCGGCGTGGTTCAGGGCGTGCTCGATGGCGTGGCGGATCTGGGCATCTGTTCCAGCGACAGCGACATCAAAGGCCTGCACAGCGTGCGCTATCGCCGGGACAAACTGGTGGTGGTGATGCTGCCCGAGCATCCGTTGGCGGTGCGCGAATCCGTGGCGTTCGGTGAAACCCTCGACAGCGATTACGTCGGTCTGCACGCCGCCAGTTCGATCAATATGCGCACCCACGCTGCCGCGCGTCAGGCCGGCAAGGTGTTGCGCATCCGCATTCATGTGCCGGGCTTCGATGCTGTGTGCCGGATGGTGCAGGCCAACATGGGCATCGGCATCCTGCCGCAGCGGGCTTATGAGTTGTTCGGTCGGGCGCTGGGGCTGCAGGCGGTGCCGCTGACCGATGGCTGGTCGGATCGTGACTTGCTCGTGGTGGTACGTGACGAGGCCGGGCTGTCGCCGGTGAGCCGGATCCTGTTCGAGCATTTGCGCGCAGCCAGCTGAGCGTTCGCGTTTGGCGAACGGCCGTTGCCGAGTGACGGCTGGATCGCAGCCATGACGTTCCTCTAGCCTTGGCCGCAATTCCAAGAACAAGAGGTACCCCGCGATGACTGCCCCTTTGAGTGCGATCAAAGTGATCGAAATCGGCACCCTGATCGCTGCGCCGTTTGCCGCGCGGATGCTTGCCGAATTCGGCGCCGAAGTGATCAAGATCGAAGCCATGGGTCAGGGCGACCCGCTGCGCAAATGGCGCAAGCTGCACGAAGGAACGTCGCTGTGGTGGTACCTGCAATCGCGCAACAAGAAATCCTTGGCGCTCAATCTGAAATCCGCCGAAGGCATCGAGCTGGTCAAGCAACTGGCGCGCGATGCCGACGTGATCATCGAAAACCTGCGCCCCGGCGCCCTGGAAAAACTCGGCCTGGGCTGGGACGTGCTGCACGCCCTGAACCCCAACTTGACCCTGGTGCGCATTTCCGGCTACGGCCAGACCGGCCCCTACCGTGACCGCCCCGGTTTCGGTGCGATCGGCGAGGCCATGGGGGGCATTCGCTACACCACCGGCACTCCCGGTTCACCGCCGGCGCGGGTCGGAGTCAGCCTCGGCGACTCACTGGCTTCGCTGCACGCGGTGATCGGCGCGCTGATGTCGCTGCTGCGGGTCAAGACCGGGCAGGGCGGCGGGCAGGTTGTCGATGTGTCGCTGGCCGAAAGCGTGTTCAACGTCATGGAAAGCCTGGTGCCGGAATACGACATGCTCGGCCATGTCCGCGAACGCAGCGGCGGCGCGTTGCCGGGCATCGCACCTTCCAATACTTACCTCACGGCTGACGGCGCCTACGTGGTGATCGCCGGCAACAGCGACCCGATCTACAAGCGCCTGATGCAGGTGATCGGTCGGGATGATCTGGCCGAAGCCGAAGAATTCGCCCACAACGACGGTCGTGCCGCAAAGAGCGGTCTGCTCGACGCTGCCATCACCCACTGGACGAGCAGCCTGCCGATCAATGACGTACTGGCGGCGCTGGAAGCCGCCGAAGTGCCGGCCGGCCGCATCTATTCGGTGGCCGACATCGTTGCCGATCCGCACTATCAGGCCCGGGACATGTTGCTTGACGCCGCGTTGCCCGGCGGGGCGACCGTGAAGATGCCGGGCATCGTGCCCAAACTCTCGGAAACCCCCGGTGGTGTGAACTGGTCGGGCCCCGGCCTCGGTCAGCACACCGATGGCATCCTCGCCGGTCTCGGCCTGACCGCTTCTGACATCGAACGCCTGAAAAACCAGGGGGTGGTGCAATGATCAGCGATTACTCGCAGACCCTGATCGTCCAGGAAGTCTCGCCCCGGGACGGCTTGCAAATCGAACCGACCTGGGTCGAGACCGAAGACAAGATCGCCCTGATCGATCAACTGTCCCGGGCAGGATTCAGCCGCATCGAAGCCGGCTCGTTTGTCTCGCCGAAAGCGATCCCGGCCCTGCGCGATGGCGAGCAGGTGTTCAAGGGCATCCAGCGTCAGCCGGGGGTGATTTATGTCGCACTGATTCCCAACCTCAAGGGTGCGCAACGGGCACTGGAGGCTGGCGCCGATGAACTGAACCTGGTGATGTCCGCCAGCCAGACCCACAACCTGGCGAACATGCGCATGCGTTGCGAAGCCTCGCTGGCGACGTTTGGCGAGATCGTGACTTTCGCCAGCGGCTCGGGCGTGCGGCTCAACGGCAGCATCGCGACGACGTTTGGTTGCCCGTTCGAGGGCGGGATCGACGAAGACCGCGTGCTGCAAATCGTCGAGGCCTATCAACAGCTCGGCATTCAGGGCATCTCCCTGGCCGACACCACCGGCATGGCCAATCCGCGACAGGTCGACCGACTGGTGCGGCGGGTGTTGCAGCGGGTTTCGGCGGCGGATCTGACTCTGCACTTTCACAACACCCGAGGCCTGGGATTGTGCAACGTGCTGGCAGCTTACGAAGCGGGCGCCCGGCGTTTCGACGCGGCGCTGGGCGGGCTCGGCGGCTGTCCGTTCGCGCCCGGCGCATCGGGCAACATCTGCACCGAAGACCTGGTCAACCTCTGCGATGAAGTCGGCATTCACACCGGCATCGATCTGCCGTTGC
Source organism: Pseudomonas sp. B7 (assembly GCF_016735645.1). Taxonomy (NCBI): domain Bacteria; kingdom Pseudomonadati; phylum Pseudomonadota; class Gammaproteobacteria; order Pseudomonadales; family Pseudomonadaceae; genus Pseudomonas; species Pseudomonas sp. B7. The sequence goes on along the minus strand of NZ_JAERRE010000002.1, from coordinate 138,936 downwards.
TGCTGAAACTATCCCGTGGCTTGCCAGCGCTGCTGGGCCACGACGTGCCGGGGCAACTGGCCAAGGCCGGACGCAATTGCGATCTGCACCCGATGCCCACCTGATGTCACACGCTCACTGACTTACCCCCAACCAGACAACAAAAACAATCGGACGCCCACCGGCAGTCCGCCTGGAGAAAAAACTATGAGCCTCAATGTAATGGAGGCGGGCGCAAGCTCGTCCGTCGATCACGATGCCGAAAAAGCCCTGGTCAGCAAGGTCGCCTGGCGCCTGATGCCGTTGATCATGGTCTGCTACCTGTTCGCGTTCTTCGACCGCATCAACATCAGTTTCGCCAAGTTCCAGTTGCAGGCCGACCTGAGCCTGAGCGACACCGCTTACGGTCTCGGTGCCGGGCTGTTCGTGGTCGGTTACGTGCTGTTCGAAGTACCGAGCAACATGATGCTGTACAAGGTTGGCGCGCGGCGCTGGATCGCCCGGATCATGATGTCCTGGGGCGTGGCGACGGCGCTGATGGTGTTCGTCAACAGCGAATGGCAGTTCTACGTGCTGCGCTTTCTGATCGGCGCGATGGAGGCCGGTTTCGCCCCCGGCGTGCTGTATTACCTGACGCTGTGGTTCCCGCAGCACTTCCGTGGCCGCATCACCTCAATGCTGTTTCTGGCCTCGGCGTTTGCCGGGCTGGTCGGTGCGCCGTTCTCCGGACTGGTGCTGGAACACCTTGATGGCGTGTTGCAGATGCGCGGCTGGCACTGGTTGTTTCTGCTCGGTGGCGTGCCCTGTGTCGGCCTCGGGTTTTTGGTACTGACCTTGCTCAAGGACCGCATCGAGGACGCTCACTGGCTGACGCCGGAAGAGAAAAAACTGCTGGCCAGCCGCATCGCCCATCACGAACCGCACAAGAGCGGCGGCTCGTTGCTGGCGGCGCTGAAGATTCCGGGTTTCCTGACTTTGGGGCTGATCTACTTCCTGATCCAGGTCGCGTCCTACGGCCTGAACTTCTGGGCTCCGCAACTGATCCGCAGTGCCGGCACCGAAAGCCCGGTGATGATCGGCCTGCTGACCTCGATCCCTTACATTTGTGGTGCGATCAGCATGGTGGTGATCGGTCGTCTGTCCGATGCTACCGGTGAGCGGCGCAAGTTTGTTGCGGGGCTGGTGATCGTCGGCGCCATCGGCTTTTTCAGCGCGGGGATTTTTGCCAGCCACACCACGTTTTTGATCGTCGCTCTTGGCTTGTTGGGCGCCGGGATCATCGCGTCGATTCCGAGCTTCTGGACCTTGCCACCGAAACTGCTGGCGGGTGCCGGGGCCGGTGCGGCGGGCGGGATTGCGGTGATCAATACACTGGGGCAGTTCGGCGGCATCGTCAGTCCAGTGATGGTCGGCCGAATCAAGGACCTGACCGGCAGTACCACACCGGCACTGTATGTCATCGGTGTGGCGGCACTGATCGCGGCGGCGTTGCTGCTGTGGGGGCTGCCGCAGAAATTGCGCACACTCGACAAGTACTGAGTATTCGGGCTGGTCGTTCCGATCACGCGAACGATCAGCCCGCCGGTGCCAAGGACCTGGCGGCCGAGTCACCAAACTGGATCAGCACCACTCCCGCCATCAACAACAGCGCGCCGAACAGGCGCGGCAACGTCAGATGTTTCTCTACCAGCCCGAACAGGCCGAAGTGATCCAGCACGATTGACGTGATCATTTGCCCGGCCAGGGCCAGCGCCAGAAATCCCGAAGCCCCCAGCTTCGGCAGCAACACCACCGCCAATGCGACGAAGCACACCCCGAACGCGCCGCCGGTCCACATCCACAGCGGCAGCTTGCTGGCGAGGGCCAGTGACGGCAACGGCAGGCGCAGGGCGACAATCACCGGCAATAACACCAGCACGCTCACCACCAGCGAGGTGAACGTCGCCCACAGCGGATGCCCCAACCCCCGCGCCAGATTGATGTTGATCGCACTCTGAAACGGCACCACCGCCCCGGCGAATACCGCCAACAGCAGCCATCCGACCCACTGCATCGTTCCCATGATCGTTCTCCGGCAAAGGTTTTGCTGGACTCTAGGGTATTCGTCGAGCAGATTTAAATTCTGTTTTGGTATCCGGAACATGCATCGAATGAATGATTTGCGCCGCATCGACCTCAATCTGCTGGTGATCCTCGACGCCTTGCTCACCGAGCAACACGTGACCCGCGCTGCCGAGCGTCTGCACCTGAGTCAACCGGCGGTCAGCCATGCGTTGGCGCGTCTGCGTGACTTGCTCGACGATCCGCTGCTGGTGCGGGCCGGTTCGGGGTTGGTCCCCACCGCGCGGGCGTTGGAGCTGGCGGCGCCGCTGACGGAAACCCTGGCCCAGGTGCAATCGCTGCTGGCGCCGAACACCTTTGATCCGACCAGCGCCCGTCGGACCTTTCGCCTCGCGATGTCGGACTACGGCGCGGCGCTCATCCTGCCCGGGCTGATTCGCACCTTGCGCGCAGAAGCACCGGGCATCGACCTGCAAATCAGCCACGCCAGCCGCGAAGGCATGGTCGAAGGCCTGCTCAACGGCGACATCGACCTCGCCGCTGGCGTACTCCCCGAACTGCCCGGCGAACTGCGCAGCACGCCGTTGTTCGAAGAGCGCTACGTCTGCCTCCTGGATCGTCAGAGCCTTCCCGCCGGAGGTGTTCTCGACTTGCCAACCTATCTCTCCCGTCCCCATGTCTTGCTGGAAATGCGCGGCAGCGGCACCCCGGAAATCGAACGCACCCTGACCGCGCTGCGTGAACGCCGCCGCGTCGCCATCAGCCTGCCGCACTGGAGCGTTGCGCCGCGGTTCATCAGCGGCACGGATCTGATCCTGACCGTGGCTTCGCGGGCGTTGAACGAGGTGGATGACCAATCGCTGATCGTCTTGCCGCCGCCGTTTGAAATTGCACCGTTCACGTTTGTCTCGGCGTGGCACAAGCGGCGGGGCGGGGATCAGGCGTTGAACTGGTTGAATCGGCGGATTGAGCAGGGGATAGTGCGCGGCTGACAAACATCAAGGAGCGGGGCGTGACAGTGAAGTCTGGGGTCGTTGGTTGGGTGGCGCTGTGTGGGGCGTTGATGGCGGGGCAGGTGTTGGCTGATTGTGTGCCTGCGCCGGTGACGGGCGCGCGGGACTTTTCAGTGTGCAAGGCGTGGCCCGCTTATCCTGGCTTGACGCTCAAGGCTGTCGCTAAATTTGCGCCGGATCCGGTTTATGGCAAAACCGGTGATGTCGGCAGTTACGATCTTGCTCTCTCTGTTGGCTCGGTCGAGGGTCCGGAGCCTCTGGCCACCTATCACAAGCCTTCTGCATTCCAGTCCGATGCCTTCGCGCTGGCCAGTGTGGAATTCGATACCGCGCGCTACAAATTGACCCCTGAAATTCGGGCCTTTGGTGTTCGGGTTGTCTTCAAAGGCTCCTCCCGCGTCAATCCCATGGATGAGACTTCGCTGTCCCTTTACGTGAAAGAGGGCAACACGTTACGCCCCGTACTGGATCGGCTTGTGGTGTATGGCTACAACGGAGAGTGGGATGGAAATTGTTCGGGAGAACGTGCGAGCACCCTGCGCACGATCGAGATTGGAAAGACCAGTTCTCATGGTTACGCCGACTTGATCGTCAAATCGGTGACTACGGGTACTGTTGGCAAAGGCGATCCAGACGCTTGTGATGAGAAAACCACAACCGGTAAACCTGTGCTGACAACCCTTCACTACGACGGAAAATCCTACGTCTTGCCTAAAGGTTTCAAAGCCATCGAGTGATACAGAGCCAACGCGACTTATTTCAAGGAAGAACAATGTTTACCCCAACCCGACTTCTCATCGTCCTAGGCTTCCTGGCCGTAACCACTCAGGCCCACGCCGCCTGTGAGATCAAGAAATTCGACGGTCACTCCCTGTCACGCTGCAAAGTGTGGCCGGCCTTCCCGGACAAGGCGATCTCGGCAAAATCTACCTTCGTGTCCGACTCCGAAGGTGATCACGACGGCGTTTTCGATCTTGAGTTGTCGCTCCTCAACGCCGCGAATGCCAAGCCTTTGGCGAATTACGTCAAGCCTGGAGCCTATAACTCCGACGCGATCCGCTTCGATGACTTGAAGATCGATACCGCGCGATACCGTCTGGCGTCGGACGTTCGTGCCTTTGGCCTGCGTTCGGATTTCGCCGACCGTCTCTCAAGAGCCAACCCCTACGCGAAAACCGATCTGGCGCTGTATGTGCGCGAAGGCAGCAAGTTGCGACCGGTGCTGGAAGGTCTGGTCATTCGGAAAGAATTTGGCGAGGGTAGCGGGGAGTGCGAAACCAAGGACACGAAAATCCTCAGGACCGTGGAAATCGGCTCGTCCAGCCATAACGGGTTCGCTGATCTGATCGTCTCCTCAAGTGGTGTGGTGTACACCTCGACCCAGTCAGGCAAAGAGTGCGTTTCCAAAACCACCGACCTGAAGAAAACCCAAATCACCCTGACCTACGACGGCAAGCAATACCTCATCCCCGAAGACCTTAGAGGTTACTGACTCGATGCTCACCGGCCTCAACCACCTGACCCTCGCCGTCACCGACCTGGACCGCAGCCTCGCGTTCTACCGCGACGTGCTGAAGCTGCGAGTCGAGGCCACCTGGGACGCCGGTGCCTACCTGTCGCTCCCGGGCCTGTGGTTGTGCCTGTCCCTCGATCCGAAGCGCCATCCCGAGCCCGCCGCCGACTACACCCACTACGCCTTCAGCATTGGCGCGGCGGATTTCCCGCTGTTCGTGCAACTGCTTCGCGCCGCCAACGTGCAGGAATGGCGCGACAACCGCAGCGAAGGCGCGTCGTTCTACTTTCTCGACCCGGACGGTCACAAGCTCGAAGCCCACGTCGGCGATCTGGCCTCGCGACTGGCCGCGTGTCGGCAAAAGCCCTACGCGGGCATGGGTTTTTTCAACGAGCCGTGAACATTCGCCAAACGCTGGGATAGACTGGCGGCCACGTTTTCCGGGACTTGCAGGTTTTCCATGACTCCATCGTTGCTAATGGCCGTGCTGGCCTCGGGTTTCATCTACGGCATCACGCCGGGGCCGGGTGTGCTGGCGGTGTTCGGCATCGGCGCCGCACGTGGGCGGCGGGCCGGGGCGGAATTCCTGTGTGGGCATTTGCTGGGCGACGTGATCTGGTGCAGCACGGCATTGATCGCGATTGTCGGCGCCCGGGAAATCGGCAGCACCGCTTTCGATGTGCTCGGTGTGCTCAGCGGCCTGTACCTGTTCTGGCTCGGCTGGCGTGCAGTGCGGGCCAAACGCAGTAACGGCGAGCAGCCCCAGGGCGCGGCGCGTCAGCCGTTCTGGCACGGCATTCTGTTCGGCCTGACCAACCCCAAGGCCTACCCGGTGGCGGTGGCGACCTTCACTGCGTTGCTGTCGAGCCGCGCCGAACTGCTCAACTGGTCGATGCTGCCGATGCTGATCGCCTTGAGTTTCCTCGGCGGATTGCTCGCCTACGCTATCCTCATTGGCATCGTCGGGGCGCGCCAGGTGCGTACGTTGTACCAGCGTCATGAACTGGCGATCACCCGGTTGTGCGGGATCATGTTCATCGGTTTTGCCATCAACGCGCTGGTGCATGCGCTGCCAGGGCTGATACCGAACAAGGCTTGAAAACAGTCGCAGGGATGCGAGGTCGAGGTCATGGATGGTTGAACAGTGCTGCATTGCCCGGACACCCACGCTGAACCATGGAAAGCCGAAATTCCGCGCCGTTGGCGAGTTACATCGATCTGCTGCTGGATGCCGTTTGCGCGGTCGACAAGCAAGGTCGCTTCGTTTTTGTCAGTGCGGCCTGCGAGCGGATTCTCGGCTACACGCCTGACGAACTGATCGGTCAGTCGATGATCGATTACGTCTACCCGGCCGACCGTGAGCGCACCCTGGCCGCCGCGAGCGACATCATGGGCGGCGAACCGAAGCACAATTTCGAAAACCGCTACGTGCGCAAAGACGGCAGCGTCGTGCACATCCTGTGGTCGGCGCGCTGGTCGGAAGTCGATCAACTGCGCATCGCCGTGGCCCGGGACATCACCGAACGCAAACTCGCCGAATCCCGTCAGGCGGCGTTGTACGCGATCTCCGAAGCGGCGCACGCGGCGGAGGATCTGCTGGCGCTGTTCAAGCGCATTCACCTGATCATCGGCGAGTGGCTGCCGGCGCTGAACTTCTCCGTGGCGCTGTACGACGAACATTGCGCGCAGCTGAATTTTCCCTATCACGTCGACGATGACGAGTTGCAACCGGAACAACCCGGCACCGTCACCGGGCGCCTGTGTGCGGAAGTGATCCGCAGCCGCCAGCCAATCCTTCTGACCCCGGATTGCCCTCACGCGCCGCCGGAGTTCGCCGCGCTGGTGGCCGGCCAGCAATCGCCGTGCTGGCTGGGCGTGCCGCTGAGTTCGAAAGACCGCACCATCGGCGCGCTGATCGTCAAAAGCCTGGCCGGTGGCGAGCGCTACACCGAACGCGACAAGGAACTGCTGCAATACGTCTGCGCCCAGGTCGCCACGGCCATCGAACGCCAGCAACTGCACGCCCGTCTTCGACGCATGGCGCAATACGATCAACTGACCCAGTTGCCCAACCGCGAACTGCTGCGTGATCGGCTAAAGGCTGCGCTGAACCATGCGCGGGAACAGTCCGGGCACATGGCGCTACTGTACGTCGATCTGGATCGTTTCAAACAGGTCAACGACACCTTTGGCCATGGGGTCGGCGACATGCTGTTGCAGGCGGTGGCCAACCGGCTCAAGGGCTGCGTGCGCGAGACCGACACCGTGGCGCGGATCGGCGGCGACGAGTTCGTGGTGCTGTTGCACAGCGTCCACGCCGCCGACGATGCCGACAGTGTCGCGGAAAAAATCCGACAGGTACTGGTGCAACCCATGCGCCTGGACGGGCACAACCTGCACATCGAACCGAGTATCGGCGTGGCCCGTTATCCCGAGCATGGTGATGAGGAACAGCAACTGTTTCGTCACGCCGACCAGGTGATGTACGCCGCCAAACGGCAGAATCATAAAAGGCTGGACAGCTGATCGGCGGGTCACCGTTCGTCGCGGCGACGGCAACTTTTCTAAACCTTTGGCAGTCAGGAAATTCTCAATCTAGGCGGGCACCTGCTCGCTTACGATCAATGCCAAGAGGTAGAGAATCATGCCTAACTCAAGAAACTCGAACTCGGGAAACTTCGCCAACGATCGAACGAAGGCGTCTGAAGCCGGTCGCAAAGGTGGGAAAACCACCACCACGACTGTCGACAAAGAGCCTAAAACCGACATGGGCCGCAAGCCTGCTCAGAAATCGAAGTAGTCGGCGAAGGTTGTTTTGATTGAGAGGCGGGGGCGCAAGCTCCCGCTTGAATCTGCACAGAAGGAGGGCGCGACCATGAGCCGGATGGCCACCCGAGTACGCCACATCAGTTTTGTCAGCCTGTTGGGGTTGTTCGCCAGCAGCGCGTTTGCCCAGTCGCCCGCCGACTTCATCAACGAAGCCTCGGCCAAAGGCATGGCCGACATCGAGGCCAGTCGTCTGGCACACAGCAAGGCCGAGTCCAAAGAGGTCAAGGACTACACCATCCAGGTCATCAACGACCGCACCACCGCCAATCAGCATCTGGCGAAAATCGCCAAGAAACTGGACCTGCCGGTGGCGCCTCGCGAAGAAGTCGCCGACAAGGCCAAGACATTGATGCCGGAGGTCAAAGAGGGCGCCAGCTTCGATCAGGCCTACGCTGCCAGCCAAGTCAAAGCCACCGAAGAAGCCATCGAACAGATCCAGCAGGAGGCTCAGACCACCGACGTGCCGGAGATCAAGGCGTTTGCCGACGAGACCCTGCCAAAACTGCAGAGTCATCTGGAAATGGCCCGAGCCCTTCAGGCCAGTCGCTGAATCGGCAGCAATGAAAACGGCGCTTTTTTAGCGCCGTTTTTTTTTGCCTGTCAGCATTCATTCAGGTCCTGCTTCGGCTTGCTCTTGTCCCCCAGACCTTCCAGGTCAAACACCTCGTTCTCGCCCATCGCCCGGTAATGCCGACGCAACGCTTCCAGCTGCTTGAGATCCAGCGACTCCAGCCCGAGCATCGCGTTCTGCGCCTCCTTGTTCACCCGCAGCAACTCATCAAGTTTCAAATGAATGATGTCGGTGTCGCGGTTCTGGGTGTTCTGGATCAGGAACACCATCAGGAACGTGATAATCGTGGTCGAGGTGTTGATGATCAGTTGCCAGGTGTCGTTGTAATCGAAAATCGGCCCGCTCAACCCCCAGAGCCCGATCAGAATCAACGCCCCCATAAACGTCTTGGGACTGCCGGCCCAGAGCGCCAGCGTCTGGGAGATCTTTGCGAATTTCATGGCTGTGTTCCTTGTGGGGGGAGCTTGAAATTCAGACATCGGAGGGGGGCGGAAAATTCTACTTACAGTTTTCTGAGTCCCTGTGGGCATGGTGAAGACAGCGCTCCCGGCGATATCGGACGTACGTAGGGGAAGGCAGATAAACACGATCGCTGTATCGTGACGTCAGCCACTTTTCCACGTTTCGCCAGAACGTCCACGACAGGAGAACGCAATGACCTGGTCCGCCAAGCAATACGTCACTTTTGAAGATGAACGCACCCGCCCGGCCCGTGACCTGCTGGCGGCGATTCCCACGCGGGAGGCGCGTTCAGTGGTCGATATCGGTTGTGGCCCCGGCAACTCGACCGAGCTTCTGGTGGAGCGTTTTCCGGGGGCGAAAGTGCAGGGGCTCGACAGTTCGCCGGACATGATCGATGCCGCGCGCAAGCGTCTGCCGCAGTTGCAGTTCGCGGTGGCGGACATCGATAAATGGGCGGATGCGGGGCCATTCGATGTGATCTTTGCCAACGCCGTTTTGCAGTGGGTGCCGGATCACGCGACGTTGCTGCCGGCGCTGGCGGGCAAGTTGGCGCAGGGCGGCAGCCTGGCGATTCAGATGCCGGACAACCTCAACGAGCCGTCCCATCGGTTGATGCGTGAAGTGGCGGCCAACGGGCCGTGGGCCAGCAAACTGGCGGGCGCGGCGGGGCAGCGGACCGAGATGGCGGATGCCGGTGCCTATTTCTCGATGCTGCGGCCGCATTGCGCGCGGGTCGATGTGTGGCGCACCACCTATCACCATCAGTTGGCGGGCGGGGCTTCAGGCGTTGTCGAGTGGTTCAAGGGCAGCGGTCTGATTCCGTTTCTCAGTCCGCTGACGGAAGCGGAGCGGGCGGAGTATCTGGCGCACTATCTGGCGGAGGTCGCCAAGGCCTATCCGGCGCTGGCGGATGGTTCGGTGCTGTTGCCGTTTCCACGGTTGTTCATTGTCGCCACACGTTGATACGAAAAAGGGCCGATTTGATCGGCCCTTTCTTTTGCGGTCAGCGCTCTACGGCGACCAGCATCATCATCGGTCGCTCACGCTCTTCCGCGAGGGCCGGTTGTGCGGCCACTTCCGCGTCACTCGGGCCCCATTCATTGACGTGTTGAATCGTGAATCCGGCGTCGATCAGCGCGTTAAGCAGCGTGCCGACCGTACGATGCTGCTTGATCACACCGTCGGCCAGCCAGTTCGTAACTCGCTCGCCTTCCATCTGATAACTGTCCAGCGGCCAGCGCTTGTGGCCCTCGCTGTCGATCAACCAGCCCGGATGGCGCGGCGCCATGAAGATCGGGTGCTCGATGGAAAACACAAAGTGCGCACCGGGTTTAAGCGCCGCATGCAGCTTGGTAAACAGCCCCGAGAGATCCTTAATGTAGTGCAGGGCCAGTGAGCTGTAGGCCAGATCGTAAGTGCATGCAGGCAAGTCGAGGTGTTCCAGGTCGGCACGTTCGTAGCGGATGTTTGCGGCCGAGGTGGTTTCCTTCGCCCGCTCGAGCATTTTCTCCGAGACATCCAGCCCCAGCACTTGGGCAGCGCCGTGTTCGCTGGCCCAGCGGCAGAACCAGCCGTGGCCGCAGCCCAGATCCACCACCTGCAAACCGTGCAGGGAGGGCAACAAGGCTTTCAGCGCAGGCCATTCCGGCGCGGCATCGAGGCCGCCGATGGAGCGGTTCATCTGGCTGTAGCCCTGGAAAAATTCGGGGTCGTCGTAGATGTTCTGGGTCATGGATTTGATGCTCTTTTGAATTTGATTTGGGTGGCTCGCAGGCCACGGTTTTGAATCCCTCGAAACGTGATGGCGCGTATTCGTCGATGGCCGCGCAGGGGGAGGGTGGTGGGCGATGGGGAAATGCTAGCGGGTCGTGGCGAGTGTGAGAACCGGGGGAGTGTTGGGGATCTGTAAATGTGGTTTTTCGATTCAGGATGTTTAAAGCGTTAGCCCTGTTTACTGAACCTTCCCACAAGGTTTTCAGGTTGTCCGTCGGAAGTGCGGGCTCTAGCCTGTGAGGGTCGCTGATGAATCGGCGATCGGGATTGGAACCCCGGCGACTTCCCAAAAAAGCAAAAGCAGCTTTCATGACGTATGCTTGCCTGCCTTCATGGTGTGCACACTGTTATGGCGGCTGTGCGCGAGAGACTTCGAGTCTGTCGGGCTTTTGGCTTTTTTCGCCCGGGTTCCAACTCGTGTACAGCTGCCACCTCTTCGATTGGAACCGAGTAGGTCAGCTCCACCTATCGACTAGAAAGAAGCCATTATGAAGAAGCCAACCCCGAATCCCCCCGAAGTCGAAACCGACCCAACATCCCCGTACGTCTCGATCGACTGCAGAAAACTCCACGACGCCGCCAACCGCGCCCTCGATCACTACCTCTGCCCCGGCGCCCATGTCATGGGCACGACCAACCAGCCCGATCCGATGTACTTCGCCAACCCGGCCTACGACACCGAATCCCTGCTGGCCAACGCCAGCGAATCACTGGGCTCGGCATCCGAGATGCTCAACAACTTCGCCGCCACCCTAGACCCCGCCCACCGCAGAACCGCGATAGGCATTGCGCAACTGGTGATGCTGGGTGAATTGGCGGTGAATCAGGCGCTGGATCATGTTGAGGTGAAGAGTTAACTGCGTTGATGCAATGTTTCAGAAGGCATAAAAAAACCGGCTCATTGAGCCGGTTTTACTTTACGAAGGTTTTCTCCTTCAAGGTGCGCAGGGCTCCAGCTGATCGACATCAGTGCCACTGCCAGCGCTACGGTCAACCTCGCCATTGCTCCCGATATGAATTTTAGTCGTGGGCCATTTCGGGGTGATCTTGATGCAATGGTTTTGCCCGGAATTACGCCAATCAAATTCCATAAAAAAATCATCATCGGGAAACAGATCCCCTGGTCCGCCCGTAGACTCTCCGGGGGCAAGGTTTCCGCGAAAGATCTCATTTTGCGTATTCAGCACAAACCTCAAATCACCTGTGCCTTCTTTCGAGAAATCAATCTCGACGCGTGGCACTGCGACGTACCAAACCAGATACGTCAACACCGCCAAAATAAGTACCCGCATGACGATATAGAGCGGGCGTCGCTTACTTGCATTCGTGGACACGGACTACATCTCCCCATGTCCTGGTAATGAAAAAACGTGTTTATCGCCCAAGCATGCGGAAGAAAGCATGAATCGTCCTTGTTGAGTACATCCGTTAACCCCAAGCGTCCTCTTGGGTGTGCGAATGCTAGCGGAGTCTCAAGGACTGGTCGCTGGGAAACGTCTGAAAACATGGCGAGCATCACGCCATGTTTGTGTGCGGCGATTCCTACAGGATTACTGGTCGTTCGTTCGGATGTCGTTCTTTTCAGTGGGCATCGGGTAGTGCTCCTTCTCATATTGCTCGATAAGCACTGCGAGGTTTTCCAGTTCATTTCCATCGGATGATCCGGGTTCAGCCCCCCAGAGCTTTTCCATCCGAGCAAATGCAATGTTCAGGTCTTTTCGGTTACGGATGGTTTCGCTGCTCATTGCAGATTCTCCGTGCAGATCAGATCCATCGGGGTCGAGATTATTCACGAACTCAACATACGCAACGCAGCCGAAGCCAAAAACGCGGAACGACTCTTTTCCTCCGGATGCTGGCTGACGTGAAGGTCGATGCGGCTCAACAAATAGCCTGGGAGTGTGATGTTGACCTTTTGCGTATTCCCCAGGCACTGACTGATGTCCACATCCACCAACGCCCATACGCAGTTTGCAAACCTCGGATCGGAAACATGGTTACTGATCTTGCTGGCGGCAGGTATCACTGCACCGCTCTCAGCGAGAATCTCGATGTGGATTTCTATCGCTTCTTTGGCCATTTCCAACGCATGGTCCTGATCGTTTCCGGCGGAGAAACAACCGGGGAGGTCTGGTACTTCAACACCCCATGTTGAGTCGCCTTCGCTGGGGGATATTGCGATTGGATAAAGCATGCGGATCATTTCCCTTGGGGCCGAACGCTTCGACATAGGAGCGCTCACGACATGAGTGGCTGATTGTCAGGAGCGTAAGCGCACACGGGGGGAATTCAATCAACGTGTTGTTTCTGAATGGTTCAAAACTAGCTTGCGTGTCATTAGACATCAGGCCTCAAAAAACGGCCATCTACGCCGGTCTACTGAATTTCTCCCCTGTAATGATCCGCGCGAGACTCTCATATTCTTTTCGTGCAAAAGCTTGAGAACCACGCCAACGTCAGAATGAAAAAGCCCGGCACTTGGCCGGGCAATTTTGGAATCCACTAACGTAATCAGGCTTGCTTTTCACGTGCAGCCAGCATCACTTCATTCTGTTTTTTGGTGGCTTCGGTTAGCACTTCACTGTAAACGCGCTTTTTTTCTTCCGATTTCGCATTACGAATGAAGTCTGCGAATGGACTCGTGGACTCCTTTGGGGATCCGAGTTTCATGGAAAACATGGGGTTGCTCCGTCATTTATCCCAAGCATGGCCATCAGGTCGTGTCTCGTATGCTTCTCTGGGATATGGTAGTCGATCTTGTCAACGCCAGCCTTGTAGAGGCGGCCAGAATTATCAATGTGCTTCACAAGCAGATCGACATGAAGATCCTTGCCAAACTCTAGCTTAAGCGTGTTTACCACGTCACGTGCTGCAAAATATTGGTCGACGAAATGCTCCGGTCGAATTCTGCGTCCTTCGGCTTCCTCACGAGCCCTGACAAAGGACCAGGCAAGCCTGGGGTCTTGATAGACATAGAGAATTTGTACAAATCTCCCCTTGTCCAGGCAACGCCGCACATTGTTCCTTGCGATTTCTATATTCGAAAGCGTCCCGTCGAGCAGGAAAGATTGTTTTCGATCCAGGGCAAGATCAATCAGCTTTCCTACCAGAATTGAAACGGCGCCTTGGAAAAGCCAGGCATTGCCACCTTGATAGGCTTCAAATTCGTTTCTGAGGTCGTCTGGATCGATTCGCAGGATCGGCGTATCAGAGAAAAGGTTCAGCAGGGCTAATGATGCCTCTGTCTTGCCAGCGCCCGGCGATCCAGCCATGAAAACTGAAACAGGCTCTTTTTCGGGCGGATACCGGGTCTGATCCGTGAGTCGCTTGCCAATAACCTTCTTGTTTGATCGTGCGAACCTGATCGCATCGTCCCAGATGGCCTGTTCTTCATCCGTCATTCCAAGCCTTTTGTCTTCCTGCACTGGATGTGAACCCTCTTCGATTAAAAGGCCATTTACGGTTTGCGCTCTGTATTTACCGCAGTGTAGTGGTTTCCAATCGGTCAGAATCTTGATGGGAAACCGTACTCATGGATCATTCCTTTGAGCAAATTGTGTTTCTTGTGGTTGGAGAGAATGAAGAGTAGAGAGGCGTACCGTAACTGCAATCAACGGTGTGTTTCTGAATTGTTCTTTGCCGAACAAGCAGTTGACCTCAAAACGCAGACACAAAAAAACCGGCCATCAAGGCCGGTTTTTTCTGTTTCCGCATCCCCCGTCAAACCACGACGCAGGACATAAATTCGATTGGAGCGGGTGAAGGGAATCGAACCCTCGTTATCAGCTTGGGAAGCTGGAGTAATGCCATTATACGACACCCGCTCAGAGCGGCTGACTTTGTACCAGACTCGGCCACGGATTTGAAGTTTTCTTTGCACGCGAACTACGGAAAGTCTTGAAACAGAGCCGAAATCGGTCAATCGCGGGCAAGCGCTGCGGGCTGGAGGACGGCTGAATCTCAGGCCTGCAGGCTTGCTCGCGACGACACTGTTTCAAATGGCCAATGCATGGTGATCCTGGACAAACTGGTAACGCGTTCGGCTGGCCTGTTGCGCCGGTTTCAGGAAACCGAGCAGGGCGTTCTGGCTGTCCCGGCAGGCGGATTTGTGTTCCATGTCGAGGAAGTGCCCGGTGGCCTGCAGGGTGGTGAAGGTGCTCTGCGCGACGTGGTTGCCGAACAGGCGCGCATCTTCGGCGGCGGTGTATTCGTCCCATTCGCCGTTCAGGAACAGCACCGGTACGTTGATTTTCTTCGCCGCGTTCAAATAGCACTGACGATCGCTGTGCAACACGTCGTTGATGTGGAAATGCATCTGCCCGTATTCGTGCTCGGCCAGGCTGCTGACGTGGCGATAGTTGAAGCGCTTGAACAGCGACGGCAGGTGTTTGCCGATGGTGTCGTTGACGAGGTGGCCGACCCGATCGCCGTCGCGTTTGCCGAGGCATTCGACGCCGCGTTCGAGGTAATCAAGCATGTGTGCATTGATCACCGGGGAGAACGAGCTGATCACGGCTTTTTCAATGCGCCGAGGCTGATGCGCGAGGGCGACCATGGTCGCAGCGCCACCCCAGGAGAACGACAGCACGTGTTCAGCGGCGAAGTGATCGATCAGCTCCAGCAGGATCAGACCTTCGACTTCTTTCGTCAGATGTTTCTCGTGGCGGTTGTGGACTTTCGACTTACCCGCATAGGGCTGGTCGTAGCAGACCACGTTGAATTGCGGGTGCAGATTTTTCACGGTTTGTGCAAACGACGCAGTCGTGGCCATCGAGCCGTTGACCAGGATGATGGTCTTTTCTGCGGCGTCTGCGCGATAGAACTCCGTGTAAACCCGATACTGACCCTGTATATCCAGCACAGCGATTTCTGGCCTCATGTCATAAGACTCCTGGCAAGCAAGCGGGTATGCGCGCAAATGAGATTGCACGAGCTTTGTGACAGGTAGGCATATGCCTGGAATTTTGTGGCCCATGTCGATCCGATACGGCAGGTCGACGGGTGTTGTTATTGGCGGGCAGTCTGCCGGCTGAGGCGCAGCCCTGATGGGCTGTCTACCGACAAAAAGTTTCTTGGATGTTATGTGTGACTCATCGGTCACAATTTGGCCGACGACCTGATTCAAGCAGGGGGATCCGGATCGCGCAAGTGCCGTTGGTAAATTGTTCGACAACTTCTGCTGAGCGGTCGGCTGCTTAGAACAAATGAATCTCTTCGGTGCGCAAAGCGCGGTACTCGCCCGGTTTTAGCGCGTGATCCAGCGCCAGCGGGCCCATGGATTCGCGGTGCAGGCGCAGCACTTTGTTGTTGAAGTGGCCGAACATGCGCTTCACCTGATGGTAACGACCTTCGACGATGCTCAACCGCGCCGTTCGCGGGCCGAGCACTTGCAGCTGCGCCGGTTGGGTGGTCAGGTCTTCGAAGGCGAAGTAGATCCCATCGGCGAACTTGATCGCATATTCCGGGCCGATGTCCTGTTCGGTCTTGACGTAATAGACCTTCGGCAGTTTGGTCTGCGGCTGGGTCAGGCGCCGCGACCAGGTGCCATCGTTGGTGATCAGCATCAGCCCGGTGGTGTTGAAGTCGAGGCGTCCGGCGATGTGCAGGTCGTCCTTGTCCGGCTCGTGGATCAGGTCGAGCACGGTCGGATGCTCGGGATCGCGGGTGGCGCTGACGCAGCCTTGCGGTTTGTACAGCATGAAGTAGCGCGCCGGTTTGCCGGGTTGCAGCACTTCGTCGTCGACCTCCACGCGGCTGAACTCCAGGACTTCGCTGTGGGGATCGCTGACGACTTTTCCGTCAATGCGCACGCGCTTTTCCACCAGCAACAGGCGAACCTGCTTGCGGTTGTAGCGGGGCAGGTTACTGAGGAAACGGTCGACGCGCATGATCAGGAATCGGCAGGAAGCGGGCCGCGCATCTTACGGGATCGACGGCCTGGCCGCTTGCAGTTGCGCCTCAACCTGAGCGCAACGCGGGCACAGGCAGGACTTGTCGCGCAGTTCCGGCGGCAGGGCTTCGAGCACTGCCGGGTCGATGGATACTCCGTAGCACCAGCAGGCACGGTCGGCGGTGCGCGGGTCGGCCAGGGTGCAGTCGTTGCGGGCGCCGCAGGCCGGGCAGAGGTCAGGTGTGTTCTTGGTGTCAGGCATAGGTCGAGTGAGGCATTTCCACGCAGGTGCGGTTACGGCCGGTCTGTTTGGCCCGGTACATCGCATGATCGGCCCGGGACAGCAGACTGTGCAAGGTGTCATCCGGTTGCAGGGTGGTGGCGCCGATGCTGACGGTCAGATTCAGGGTGTGACCGTTGTAGGCATATTCATGCTGTTCGACGTGCTGGCGGATCTTCTCGGCAATCTTCTGACCGGTCTCGCCGTCGGTGTCCTTCAGCAGCACGATAAATTCCTCACCGCCCCAACGGCAGACAATATCGGAATGCCGCAGACAACTTTGCAGGTCCCGGGCGAATCCGATCAGCACCTGATCGCCGGCCATGTGCCCGTAGGTGTCGTTCAAAACCTTGAAGTGATCCAGATCCAGCAGCAGCGCGGTCAGCGGTTTCGGCTCACGGTGCGCTTCGTGCAGCGCTTGCACCGCGAGCAGGTCGAAGCCGCGGCGGTTGGGCAGTTCGGTGAGGCTGTCGAGGGTGGCCTGAGCGTGGATCTTGTCCTGATAGCGCTTGATCAAGCGATTGACCAGCGCCAGCACGATCAGCGTCACCAGCAGGCAGATCAGCAGGTTGAGATAGAGCGACTGGCGGATTTCACTCAGCGCGCCGTCTTCGCGTTTGTCGACGAACAAGTACCAGTTCAGCTCCGGAATAAACCGCACGTTGAGGAAATGCCCCTGGCCGTGGGTGGAATATTCGTAGCTGCCGCTGTGGGGTTTGGGCAGCTGGCTGACCAGGCTTTTCATGCTGTCGAGGTCGGTCAGGCTTTTCCCGACCCGCGCACCTTCCGGCCCGCCCTCGGCGCCGGTCAGTACCAGCCGACCGAAGGTGTCGACGAAGTAAACACTGCGTTGATAGCGCTGTTGATATTTGTCGATCAGCTTGATTACCGCGTCCACCGTCAGCCCTACGCCGGCGGCGCCGATGAAGCGATTGTTGTAGTCGTAGACCTTGTAGTTGATGAAGAAGGTCATGTTGTCTTTGTTGGCCAGATCCGGGTCGACATTGATCTCGTACGGATCCTTCATGTCGCGCACGCGGAAGTACCAGGCGTCGCGCGGCTCGTCGATCTTTACCTGCTTGAGCACACCTTTGGCGTGGTAGTAAGTGTGGGTGCTGTTGGAGACGAAAAACGCTGTGTAGGCGCCGTAGTGGGTCATGACCTCGTCGAGGTAGCGGGTCATCTGGTCGCTGTCTTTCTCGCCGTTCACCACCCAGTCGCGCATGAAGGTGTCGCGGGACATCATCGAAGAAATAAGGATCGGCCTGACCAGGTCTTTCTGGATTTCCGAATAGACCGTGTCGGAGGTCAGCGGCAGTTCGGTGTTGACGATGTTGTCGCGGATCGACGCCCGCGAGGCGTAGTAGCTGAGCAGCGAAGTAGCAAGGAAACCTGCGCCGAGCAGGGCGACGAGGGTCAGTACCAGCGAACGTTGGGAGTGAAACGCAGATCTGAGCGGCATTGGCAATTCCGTTGACAGTGACCCGATGGGCAGCATTCTAGTGGCACGGCGGGGAAAAGACTGCGGGATTTGTGCCTGAAATGCGGGGGGATCAGCCGGGCAGGGGTGTCTGGAGAATGGCTCACTCATCCAGCCCCCTCCCGGAACGAAAGGGGGCCGCTGTTCGGATCAGTTTCCGGTTTGCAGATACGCTCGCCACCCGCCCAGGTGGCTGATGTCGATCGCACCTTCCAGGCCGTAGGGTTCGCAGATGAATCCGCTTTCCCAACGGCCATCCGCCAGTTGCACCTTGCCCAGTCCCAGCGGTGCCGGGATGCCGGTCAGGAACGAGCCCAGTTCACTGCTCGGCAACTCCCAGACTTCCACTGCAATGGCCACGCCACCTTCGGCCACGCGCAGCATTCCTGGACGCAACGGTGGGCCGCCGGCCAAGGCATAGAGTTTGTAGTTCTTCGAGCTGTAAGTGGCCTCGATCAGGCGTGCGCCGCGTTGCCGCAACTGCCAGTTCAGGGCCAGTCCGTCCAGGTGCGCACCGCAGACCACCAGTCGTGCACGGTCATGTCGCGCCGGGTTGTTCGGCGTCGGCAGCGCGAGATCATGCTGGCGCTGCAAGGCATCGGCCATGCCCAGCAGATACTGATCGGTGAACGCTCGGCCAAACAGCGTTACACCCCACGGCAGCCCGTTGGCCATGAAACCGCTGGGCACGGCGACGGCAGCGTAATCGAGCAGGTTCATGAAGTTGGTGTAGTAGCCCAGTTCGGAATTGCGCAGCACCGGTTCGGCGTCGAGTTCCGCCAGCGTCACCGGACGACCGATGGTGGGCGTGAGCACGCAGTCGAGTCCTTCCAGTGCTTTATCGCAAACGGCTTTCAGCGCTTGCAGGCGGTATTGCGCACGGAACGTCTGCACGCCGCTGACGGCCGGTGCTTTGGCCAGCACCGCGCGGATCACCGGCAGCACTGCTTCGGGATTTTCTTCCATCAACTCGCCGGCCACGCTGTAGCGCTCGGCCACCCACGGCCCTTCATAGAGCAACCGCGCCGCTTCGAGGAACGGCGACAAGTCCAGCTCGACCGCTTCACCGCCCAGAGCTTTCAGACGGTCGATGGCATCGCTGAACAGCAGCGGGCCTTCCTCACAGCCGAAAAACGCCAGGTCTTGCGCACGCGGTACACCGAAGCGAAACGGCCGTGGCGCGCCGAACGCGGTGCCGTCGTTCCATGACGGATTGCTGCGGCTGTATTCGTCCCTCGGATCGAGGCGCGCGGTCAGCGCCAGCAGCTGACTGGCTTCCCGGGCCGTTGCGGTGAACGTGGTGACGCAGTCCAGCGTGCGACAGGCCGGCAGCACGCCGGCGGTGGAGATCAGCCCTTTGCTGGCCTTCAGGCCCACCAGATTGTTCAACGCCGCCGGCACCCGGCCGGAGCCGGCAGTGTCGGTGCCCAACGCGAAACTGGCCAGGCCGAGCGCCACGGCCAGCGATGAGCCGGCGCTTGAGCCGCCGGACGGATATTCCGCCAACACGCTATTCGGGCAGGCGCCGTACGGCGAGCGGCTGCCGTTGAGACCGGTGGCGAACTGGTCGAGATTGGTCTTGCCCAGCGGGATCGCGCCCAGCGCCAGCAGTTGCTCGACGATGGTCGCCGAACGTTCCGGTACGTAGGCGAACGCCGGACATGCAGCGGTGGTCGGGACACCGGCCAGATCAATGTTGTCCTTGATCGCGAACGGCACGCCATACAACGGCAGGCTGTCGAGGTCGCGACCGTCGAGGGCGGCCAGATACGGTTCCAGTTCTTCGGCGCTGAGCAGATGGATGAACAGGTGATAGTCCGGGTTCAGCGCGGCGGCTTTTTCCCGCAACGCCAACAGCAATTGCCGGGGTGTGGTGTCGCCATTGCGGTAGGCCCGGCGCAGGGCATCGAGTTGCAGATTCATGGGTTGATCCTTTGGCAAATGGTTTCAGTCGAGTTCCAGCACCACGACCCGTTGTCCGGCACGCACCGCCGATCCCGGCTGCACGCGAATGTCCTGCACCACCCCGGCCATGGGCGCGAGCACGGGGATTTCCATCTTCATCGACTCCAGAATCACCAGCACATCACCGGCCGCCACGCGGCTGCCGACCTCGACCTGCACCTGCCAGAGGTTGCCGGCAATGTGGCTGTCGATACTCTGCTGGCCGCTGGTCAGCGGTGTGTCTTCGCTGCTGTCCGGCACGGCTTCTTCGCTGTCGAAGTGCGCCTGGCCGCTGGCGATCCAGCGTTCGCGCTCCGCCTGAAAGGCACCCTGTTGCTGCGTTCGGAAGGCGTCGATGGTCTCGGCTTCGCGTTGCAGAAAGGCCTGGTAGTCGGCGAGGTTGAGCTGGCTCTGTTCGATGTTCAGGTCGAAGCGGCCGAGAGGAAAATCCCGGCGGATGCGCAGCAGTTCTTCGGCGCTGACCGGGTAGAAACGGATCTGATCGAAAAACCGCAGCAGCCACGGTTTGCCGTCGAACGCGGCGACTTCGCGATAGCGGTTCCACATCTGCAAGGTGCGCCCGACAAACTGATAACCGCCGGGGCCTTCCATGCCGTACACGCACATGTAGGCGCCGCCGATGCCCACCGAGTTCTCGGCGGTCCAGGTGCGCGCCGGGTTGTATTTCGTGGTCACCAGCCGATGGCGCGGGTCGAGCGGGGTGGCGACCG
This sequence comes from Pseudomonas sp. B7, assembly GCF_016735645.1. Classification (NCBI taxonomy): domain Bacteria; kingdom Pseudomonadati; phylum Pseudomonadota; class Gammaproteobacteria; order Pseudomonadales; family Pseudomonadaceae; genus Pseudomonas; species Pseudomonas sp. B7. The sequence continues at coordinate 118,410 of NZ_JAERRE010000002.1, read as the reverse complement.
GCGCACCGAGGTAGACGTCACCCAGGCCCATCACCAGATAGCTGGCATCGAACACCGTGCGCTGCACCTCGTCGAGATTCGGCAGGTCGTTGATGCGGCGGATGAACTCCAGATTGCTCGGGCACCACGGCGCGTCCTTGCGCACGGTGGTCATGTATTTCTCGATCGCCAACTGGCAGGCCGGGTCGTCCCACGACAGGGGCAAGTGGACGATCCGCGACGGCACTTGCAAGTCCTGGGCGGCGCACACCGCATCCCATTCACCGGCGACGATGCCGAGCAGATCGGCCAGCGGCAGTTGTTCGGGCTGGTAGTGGATCTGCAGCGAACGAATGCCCGGTGTCAGGTCGATCACGCCGTGCAGGTTTTTGCCTTCCAGCGCCTGCATCAGGGCATGGGCGCGAAAGCGCAGGACCAGATCCAGTTCCGGCGCGCCGATTTCCAGCAGCAGATGGGTATCGCCGGATACACGCCCGACCAGCCGCTTGTCGCCCTGACCCAACTCCAGAATCACAGGCGAAACCAGGGCCTGTGGGAGCTGGCTTGCCAGCGATGAAGTTGACGCGGTGTCTGCTCGGGCCCCATCGCTGGCAAGCCAGCTCCCACAGGTTTGGCGGCGTTCGCACAATGTGTATTCCGCACCGGGCAATGTGGGAGCTGGCTTGCCAGCGATGGCGGTCTCGCATTCAGAGCACCTCTCAATGACACAACACAACGACTTGCTGATCGTCGGCGCCGGCATCCTGGGCCTGTCCCACGCCTATGCCGCCGCCCGGCGCGGTCTCAAGGTCACGGTTTTCGAGCGCACCGCCACGCCACTCGGCGCTTCGGTGCGCAACTTCGGCCAGGCGCTGGTCACCGGTCAGCCACCGGGTCCGATGCTCGAACTGGCCAAGGCCAGCCGCGAGATCTGGGGTCAGTGGGCGCAGCTCGCCGGCCTGCAACTCAAGCGCAACGGCTCGTACCTGTTCGCCCGCACCGAGGCCGAAGAGCACTTGCTCGAAGCGTTCTGCGCCGGGCGCGCCGTCGAGCACGACTACCGCGTCGAGCTGCTGCGCGGTGCCGCGTTGCGCGATTTGTACGGCGGTCAGTTCAGCCATCACCGCGCCGCGCTGCATGGCATGGACGATCAGCAGCTGTATTCCCGGGAAGCGATTCCGGCGCTGATCGAATACCTGCGTCGCGAACTCAAGGTCGAGTTTCACTTCTCCACGCTGGTGTGCGACGTCGAACCGGGGCGCCTGCACAGCACTGCCGGGATCTTCTTCGCCGAACAGATCATCGTCTGCTCCGGCCACGATTATCAGACCTTGCTGGCCGAGCCGATTGCCGCCCTCGACCCGCAAATCTGCCGCCTGCAAATGCTCCGCGTCCGGCCGCAGATCGACCTGAACTTGCAACACGCCTTGCTCACAGGCCTCAGCTGCGTGCATTACGGCGCCTTCGCTGACTTGCCGGAAGCCGCGGAAGTGCAGGCGCAAATCCTGCGCGAACAACCGCACCTGCAGGCAAACGGCATTCACCTGCTGATCAGCCCGACACCTTATGGCGAGCTGATCATCGGCGATTCGCACCATTACGGCAGCGATCCATCACCGTTCAACGCCGAGCAGGTCGACAACTGGATGCTCGAACTGGCCGAGCAGACCCTCGGCTGCAAGGTGCAAGTGGTCGAGCGCTGGCAGGGTGTCTATGGTTCCCGTGGTCCGGGGCCTTTTTCATTCCTGCGTCCGGCGCCGGGGCTGAGTGTGGCGCTGATGCACAGCGGCGTCGGCATGAGCGTTGGCCCGGCCATGGCCGAGCGCAATGTTGCACAGCTTTTTGGAGAGCGCTGATGTCGATTCACGAGCAAGTCATCGATCGGGTGTTCGGCCTCTATGAGCGCTTCGGCGCCAGCGACTACATCGGCGAACCGGTGTCGCAGATCGAGCACATGTCCCAGGCAGCGCAACTGGCCATCGCCGAAGGCTTTGACGACGAAGTGGTGCTCGCTGCGTTCTTCCACGACATCGGCCATTTGTGTGCCGAAGGCGCGGAGAACATGGGCGGTTACGGCGTGGTCAGCCACGAACGCCTCGGCGCGGATTACTTGCGTGAGGCCGGCTTCAGCGAACGCATGGCGCGGCTGGTGGAATATCACGTCCAGGCCAAGCGCTATCTGACGCTCAGGGATCCGAGCTATTACCACCGCTTGAGCGAAGCCAGCCGCCGCACCCTGGAATATCAGGGCGGAGTGATGACCGAGGCTGAAGCCGATGCGTTCGAGCGCGATCCGTTGTGCGCCGTCAGCCTGCGGATGCGCCAGTGGGATGAGCTGGCGAAGGAGATGGCTGTGCCGGTGATGGATCTTGCGTTGTTGAAGGGCAAGGCTTTTACCGTGCTGTCCCGCGAGGCGCGCTGAACCTTCTTACGCCAAACCGGGAAACGGTGCATGGCGCGTGTTGCCCCTTCGGCCCAGACTGGTTTTTTGCCGAAGGAGCGCACGGATGCGTTTTATGAAAGTGATTGCCCGGGATCGGTCCGGCAGCGGCGCAGGGGACACTGTCCAGTTGCGCTTTCATCACACCGAACAGGATTGGCGCGAAGCCTCTGCCCGTGAAGTCGCGCAACTGCGCAGCTTCACCCGAACCTATCTGAAATGCGCCTGGTTCAACGCGGCCGACGAGGACACGCGACATCTGCGGATCTTCGCTCTGAACCCCGGCAGCGATGGAACGCCGGAATCAGTGAGGCTGCACTTTCACCAGGGCGAAACCATCGCTTACAAAGCCGCCGTCCACGACCTGGATAACGATGGCCGCTTCGAAGTTGTCCTGTGTTCGGACGTCGACAACGACGGGCGCGCCAATCGCACCGATCGCAGCCGGGTGACGGCGCTGGTCAAACCGTTCCTCAAACTTGGCTGGTTCTAGAGTTCGAGGACCTTGCCGACCAGTTCATCGATCTGTTCCTGACGCTGGGCCTGATTCAGTTTCGGATGCGGGTTGAGCGACGACCATTGCGGGTGGGCCCGGGCAATGTTCAGCGCCTCCGGCAGCTTGCCTTCGCGCCAGGTCTTGTCCTGCGGCGTCGCCACCTGAATGCTGTCCAGCGCCGCATGGCCTCGGGCGTTCAGCGCTTGCAACAGTTGCCGCTGACGCAGGGCCAGCAGGCGCAACACGTTGTCGTCGACCGTCAGCTCTCGCTGCCCTTTGATCTTGCCGAGCAGGCGGTTGCCGTAGCTGCGGGCAGTTTGCAGGGCGCCGCCGGCAATGGCACCGGCCAGGGCGGCGGCACCTAGGGTGATACCACCGACCAGCAAATCCACACCCGCACCGGCTGCGGCTCCGGCGGCAATCCCGCCGCCGACCCGCACGCCGAGTTGCTTGAGGGTTTCCGGGTTGAACAGGTCGTCGCCCCAGCGTCCGTCGAGCAGCGGCAGGTCGCTGGCGGCGGCGTCCTGCGGGCGGAAGGCGTAGAGCTTGAGCAGCGCCTCGACGCAGCGTTGTTCGCGCTGACGCACGGCTTTGCGCAATTCGCTGATGGCCTGTTGTTCCTGCTCGGCGTTGCTCGCCACGCTGCGTCGGCACGCGGCGCAATCGATCAGCAGTTCGGCGATCAGGCGTGCGGCGCTTTGCTCGCGGGCGAGGCGTTGGGCCTGTTGATCGGCGATCAGGCGTTCAAGTTGTGGGCGGGCGTTCTCCAGCAACAGAGCGAGGCTTTCATACAACCGACGCTCACCATCCTCCGGCGGGGCGACGCTGTCGAAACGCACCAGCGCGTGCAGGCCGAGGCGCGCCAGGGCTTCACGCCAGTCCGGTTCGCGATGGTTGGCGCTGCTGACGAAATTCAGCACCGGCAGCAGCGGCTTGCCGCAACTGGCCAGCACTTCCAGTTCGTCGCGGTACTTGGCCAGCACCGGTTCGCGGGCGTCAATCACGTACAGGCCGGCATCGGAATCGAGCAGTTGCCGCAGGACTTTGGCTTCCTGTTCGAAGCGCTGGCGCGCTTCGCTGCCGTCGAGAAACCGCGCCAGCCGTGCCGGGCCGTCGAGGCGTTCGCCGGGACGTTCCAGACGCTCGAGAAAATCCAGCAGGGCGATGGCGTCCTCCAGACCGGGCGTGTCGTAGAGGTCGAGCAACGGTTCGCCATCCACTGACAACCGTGCACCTTCGACATGCCGCGTGGTGCTCGGGCGATGGGAGACTTCGCCGAATCCGACGTCGCGGGTCAGGGTGCGCAGCAGCGAAGTCTTGCCGACGTTGGTGTGGCCGACCACCGCCAGTTTCAGCGGCGCTTTCCAGGCATCAGTCATGTCCGTGCTCCAGCCAGTTCAACGGGGCGCAATCGGCGAACGGCAGTTCCAGTTGTTGCAACGCCACGTGCCAGTCACCGAGGCGTTCGGCGTCCAGCGCTTGTCCTTGCGGCGCCTGCAACAACCAGACACGGGTCGCAGTGGCATTGCGCGCCAGCTCGGCAATCAGCGCCAGGCTGCCGCGATCCGGCGAACGCCGTGGGTCGCAGGCGATCGCGAGGCGCGCCGGCGGAAAACGGCTGAGCTGTTCGAGCAGTTTGTTGCGCGATTCGCGACTGTCGAGGATGCCAGCGTTGCTGACGTTTTTCGGCAGCGTCGGCGGCCATGAGTGTTGATCGTCGAGTTCGATCGCCACCAGCAACGCCCCGTCGCTGGCGTGTTCGCCGACGGTGCTTTCGATGCGGTGCAATTGCGCAGGCTCGGGGTCGGTGATGCCGAGGCGTTCGCTGGTCGGCATCAGGCTTTCGCGCAGTTGGGCGTAGCCGGGGAGGTTCAGGTCCAGCCGCAACGCCGCTTTGCCGCTGTTCCAGCGCCAGAAGCAAAACAGCGCCAACAGCAGGCGCGGCAGTACGCCGTACACCACCAGCACGCCGACCAGCCAGGTCGCCCAGGCCTGACGGGCGCTTTCGATGTTCAGCGCGGTGTCGCCGCTGGCGCGGATCATGTCCACGGTCGGCACGTTGAAGCCCAGCAGCGCCGGCAATGCGCCGAGGGCCTGGGTCATGTTGATGAACGTGTCGGCGCTGAGAATCGTGGTTTCCCAGACGAAGCCGTAGCGCCGGGTCGCCATCAGCGTCAGCAGCAAAACCAGCGCGCTGACCATCGCCAGTAGCCACAGGCCGTTGACCAGCGTGCCGAGCGCCCAGCGATTGAGCTTCTTGCGTTGCAACATCAACAGCAGGGCCGGCGCCAGTTGGGCAGCCTTGGCATCGCGGGCGAGTTTTTCACTGAGCCACAGCCACAAGCGGCCAAGGGTGGCGCCGTGTTCGCCAGTGAAGATCAGCCCCAGCGACCAGCTCAGCAGCAGAATCAGATTCAACCCCAGCAGACTGCCCAGGGCCCAGAACACATTGACCGGCGTCTGGCCCAGTGCGGCGAAGGCCAGCCCTGCGCCGCTCAATACGGCGAAGATCGCCAGCAGCACCAGCGCCAGGCGCGCGCCTTGCAGCCAGTGCTTGAGCGCAGAGGTCAGGCCATCGCGCTCGGCCAGCCACAGGGCGCGGCGTTGAATGCGTCCCGGCAGGTCGCCGCCGGCCGCGCGGGCCAGGCGATTGGCTTCCAGATCGTCCAGCGGGCCTGCGTGTTCTTCGCGCAGGCGCACGGTTTCGGTGAGCCAGAGGTTTTGCAGTGAAGTCAGTTCAGTCACGCGGCATCCCGTTGCTTGATTGAGCCGTGAGCATAACCGCTGTGGCGCTTATCGGGGTAAGGGCGGCTCTGGTATCCTCGCCGGCATGACTAAATCACTCCCCCTCAGCCTGATTGCAGCCCTCGGTGAAAACCGTGTGATCGGCATCGACAACAGCATGCCCTGGCACCTGCCGGGGGACTTCAAATACTTCAAGGCCACGACGCTCGGCAAGCCGATCATCATGGGCCGCAAGACCTGGGATTCGCTGGGTCGTCCGCTACCGGGCCGCTTGAACATCGTGGTCAGCCGCCAGACCGATCTGGTGCTGGAAGGCGCGGAAGTCTATCCGTCGCTGGAAGCGGCCGTGGTTCGCGCCGAAGCGTGGGCGAAAGAGCAGGGCGTCGATGAGTTGATGCTGATTGGCGGGGCGCAGTTGTATGCGCAGGGGCTGGCGCAGGCGGATCGTCTGTATCTGACCCGTGTGGCACTGAGCCCGGAAGGCGATGCGTGGTTTCCGGAGTTCGATCTGAACCAGTGGAAGCTGGTGTCGAACGTGCCGAATCCGGCTGAAGGCGACAAACCGGCTTACAATTTCGAAGTCTGGGAAAAAGCCTGAACCTGGGGCGAGGGAGCACGCTCCCTCGCCACAACGTCAATCAAGCCTGAGCAAGCTCCGCATGCTCATCGGCATCCAGCAGTGCCTTGTCGGTCTGCTGCATCACCTGGCTGGTAATCGCGCCAGCGGTGATCGAACCGCTCACGTTCAGCGCCGTGCGACCCATGTCGATCAGCGGCTCTACCGAAATCAGCAACGCCACCAGCGAAACCGGCAAGCCCATGGCCGGCAGCACGATCAGCGCGGCGAAGGTCGCACCGCCACCCACGCCCGCCACACCGGCCGAACTCAGGGTCACGATCGCCACCAGCGTCGCGATCCACAGCGGATCCAGCGGGTTGATGCCGACGGTTGGCGCAACCATCACCGCCAACATCGCCGGGTACAGACCGGCGCAGCCGTTCTGGCCGATGGTCGCGCCGAACGAAGCAGCGAAGCTTGCCACCGATTGCGGAATGCCCAGACGACGGGTCTGCGCTTCGATACTCAGCGGGATGCTCGCGGCGCTGGAGCGGCTGGTGAACGCAAATGTCAGCACCGGCCAGATCTTGCGGAAGAAACGCAGCGGGTTGATCCCGGCCGCCGACACCAGCAAGCCGTGCACCACAAACATTAGGCCCAGGCCGAGGTACGACACCACTACGAAACTGCCGAGCTTGATGATGTCCTGCAGGTTGGAACCGGCCACCACTTTGGTCATCAGCGCCAGCACGCCGTACGGGGTCAGCTTCATCACAAGACGCACCAGACGCATCACCCAGGCTTGCAGGGTGTCGATGGCGTTGATCACTTTCTGACCTTTCTCGACGTCATCCTTGAGCAGTTGCAGCGCGGCAACCCCCAGGAACGCAGCGAAAATCACCACGCTGATGATCGAGGTCGGCTTGGCCCGGGCCAGGTCGGCGAACGGGTTCTGCGGGATGAACGACAGCAGCAGTTGCGGCACATTCAGGTCGGCGACCTTGCCCGCGTAGTCGGTCTGAATGGTTTGCAGACGGGCCATTTCCTGCGTGCCGGCAACCAGACCTTCGGCGGTCAGGCCGAACAGGTTGGTCAGGCCGATGCCGATCAGCGCGGCAATCGCGGTGGTGAACAGCAGCGTGCCGATGGTCAGGAAGCTGATCTTGCCCAGCGACGAAGCGTTGTGCAGACGGGCCACGGCGCTGAGGATCGAGGCGAACACCAGCGGGATCACGATCATTTGCAGCAGTTGCACGTAACCATTGCCGACCAGATCGAACCAGCCGATCGAGGCTTTCAACACCGGGTTGCCGGCACCGTAGATCGTGTGCAACGCGATGCCGAATGCCACGCCCAGCACCAGCGCGAGCAGGACTTTTTTCGCCAGGCTCCACGAGGTGTGACGGGTTTGCGCCAGACCGAAGAGCAGGGCGAGGAACACCAGCAAGTTGAGAATCAGGGGCAGATTCATGAGAACTCCAGAAAAGACTGTGCCAACAACCTTCCGGGGCTGTTGCGAACCGGCAAGCCTAACAGTTTGATTTCCAATGATTTAATACCGAAATCGAAGGTGATCCGTCGTTTTTGGAATAAGCGGGTGTCGCTCTCGGGGATGCAACTGGCGCGAAACGGACGTGGACGGTCGCTGACAGACGAGGACTGTCACACATATTTGTTAGCGTCGATTTCTTTGACCCAGGGAGAAAGCGCCAATGAAGTTCACACCGAAATTTCTGGCTGTCGCACTGACTGTGGGGATGGGCCTGGCCACTCAGGCATTCGCCACCGACCTGAAACACTGGCCGGCCGATCAGGCCAAGGCGCTGGACGCGATGATCGCCGCCAACGCCAACAAGGGTAACTACGCGGTGTTCGACATGGACAACACCAGTTACCGCTACGACCTCGAAGAGTCGTTGCTGCCGTTCATGGAAAACAAGGGCCTGATCACCCGTGACAAGCTCGACCCCTCCCTCAAACTGATGCCGTTCAAGGACACCGCCGACCACAAGGAAAGCCTGTTCAGCTACTACTACCGCCTCTGCGAAGTCGACGACATGGTCTGCTATCCATGGGTCGCGCAGGTGTTTTCCGGCTTCACCCTCAAGGAACTCAAGGGCTACGTCGATGAGCTGATGGCCTCGGGCAAACCGGTGCCGGCGACCTATTACGAAGGTGATGTGGTCAAGAACCTGGATGTGAATCCGCCGAAGATCTTCACTGGCCAGAAAGAGCTGTACAACAAACTGATGGAGAACGGCATCGAGGTCTACGTGATGACCGCCGCCTCCGAAGAACTGGTGCGCATGGTCGCGGCGGATCCGAAGTACGGCTACAACGTCAAACCGCAGAACGTGATCGGCGTGACCACCTTGCTGAAGAACCGCGAAACCGGCGAGCTGACCACCGCGCGCAAGCAGATTACCGCCGGCAAATATGACGAGAAAGCCAACCTCGGCCTCGAACTGACCCCGTACCTGTGGACCCCGGCGACCTGGATGGCCGGCAAGCACGCGGCGATCCTGACCTACATCGACGAGTGGAAAAAACCGGTACTGGTGGGTGGCGACACGCCGACCAGCGACGGCTACATGCTGTTCCACGATGTGGACGTGGCCAAGGGTGGCATTCACTTGTGGGTCAACCGCAAGGACAAGTACATGACCCAGATTCAGGGCATGATGGCCAAGCACGCGGCGGCCCAGGCGAAAGAAGGTTTGCCGGTGACGGCGGACAAGAACTGGGTGATCGTCAAACCGGAAGAAATTCAGTAAACCTGAAGGCAAAAAAATGCCCCGCACTTGGCGGGGCATTTTTGTTTCTGCGATTTGACGCTTACAGCCCGTCGAGCATCGCCTTGTTACGCACAGCACCCTTGTCGGCGCTGGTCGCCAGCAGGGCGTAGGCCTTGAGGGCGGTGGTCACTTTGCGTGGACGCTGTTCGACCGGTTTCCAGCCTTTCTTGTCCTGCTCGACCCGGCGTGCCGCCAGTTCTTCGTCGCTGATCAGCAGGTTGATCGAACGGTTCGGAATGTCGATCAGCACCTTGTCGCCGTCCTGTACCAGGCCGATCGCGCCGCCGGCCGCAGCCTCTGGTGAAGCGTGGCCGATGGACAAGCCGGACGTACCGCCGGAGAAACGACCGTCGGTCAGCAGGGCGCAGGCTTTGCCCAGGCCTTTGGATTTCAGGTACGAGGTCGGATAGAGCATTTCCTGCATGCCCGGGCCGCCTTTCGGGCCTTCGTAGCGAATGATGACGATGTCGCCTTCCTTTACTTCGTCGGCGAGGATGCCGCGTACGGCGCTGTCCTGGCTTTCGAAGATCTTCGCGTTGCCTTCGAACACGTGGATCGACTCGTCGACACCGGCGGTTTTCACCACGCAGCCGTCCAGGGCGATGTTGCCGTACAGCACGGCCAGGCCGCCTTCTTTCGAATAAGCGTGTTCAAAGCTGCGGATGCAGCCGTTTTCACGGTCGTCGTCCAGGGTTTCCCAGCGGGTCGACTGGCTGAACGCGGTCTGCGTCGGAATGCCGGCCGGGCCGGCCTTGAAGAAATGATGCACGGCTTCATCGTCGGTCTGGGTGATGTCCCATTTGGCGATGGCTTCTTCCATGCTGCGACTGTGCACGGTCGGCAGGTCGGTGTGCAGCAGGCCGCCACGGGCCAGCGAACCGAGAATGCTGAAGATGCCGCCGGCGCGGTGCACGTCTTCCATGTGGTACTTCTGGATGTTCGGCGCGACCTTGCACAGTTGCGGCACCTTGCGCGACAGACGATCAATGTCACGCAGGTCGAAGTCGATCTCTGCTTCCTGGGCTGCGGCCAGCAAGTGCAGGATGGTGTTGGTCGAACCGCCCATGGCGATGTCGAGCATCATCGCGTTCTCGAACGCCTTGAAGTTGGCGATGTTGCGCGGCAGTACCGACTCGTCGTTCTCGCCGTAGTAGCGTTTGCACAGCTCGACGATGGTACGGCCGGCCTGCAGGAACAGCTGTTCGCGGTCGCTGTGGGTGGCCAGGGTCGAACCGTTGCCCGGCAATGCAAGGCCCAGGGCCTCGGTCAGGCAGTTCATCGAGTTGGCGGTGAACATGCCGGAGCACGAACCGCAGGTCGGGCAGGCGCTGCGCTCGTACTCGGCAACCTTCTCGTCAGAAGCGCTGGAGTCGGCGGCGATGACCATGGCGTCGACGAGGTCGAGACCGTGGCTGGCCAGTTTGGTCTTGCCGGCTTCCATCGGACCGCCGGAGACGAAGATCACCGGGATGTTCAGGCGCAGCGCGGCCATCAGCATGCCGGGGGTGATCTTGTCGCAGTTCGAGATGCAGACGATGGCGTCGGCGCAGTGGGCGTTGACCATGTACTCGACGGAGTCGGCGATGATCTCGCGGCTCGGCAGCGAATAGAGCATGCCGTCGTGGCCCATGGCGATGCCGTCATCCACGGCGATGGTGTTGAATTCTTTTGCAACGCCGCCAGCGCGTTCGATCTCACGGGCAACCAGCTGGCCGAGGTCCTTCAGGTGGACGTGGCCCGGGACGAACTGGGTGAAGGAGTTGGCAATGGCGATGATCGGCTTCTTGAAGTCGTCATCTTTCATCCCGGTGGCGCGCCACAGTGCGCGGGCGCCGGCCATGTTGCGGCCGTGGGTGGATGTTTTCGAGCGGTAATCTGGCATGGAGCACTCCGGGCGGCTAATCAGGTATCAAAGGGGAGTGAGCTTCTATTGACGTCTGGAACACTCAGAAATGGCCGTGTGTCCTGATGTTGCCGATGACGTTGCGGGATCGCCGCTGGTCTCAGCCTGAGCTCATAAACCCGCCGGGGATGAATGGCGATGAATCTCGCGATTCTACACCGCTGGCGTCAGGAGGGAATGGCGCAAAGCGTTGTTCCAGTGCTGACGAAGCGTGCGGGATGACGACCGGCAGGATTAATCGCTGTCCGGTTGCCCCTCGAGATCGTTGCGCCGGCTGATCCGCGCGTTCATTGCCAGTGCCACCCCGCTGAGTATCACGAAGCTGTAGCCCAGCGTGGATTGCAGATTGGTCGGGCTCAGGCTGATCAAGGCACTGATCAAGCCGCCGCAGATGAAAATGATCGTGCTGCCGGCCGAGGCCGAGGTGCCGGCGTTTTCCGGAAACAGACTCATGGCCCGGGACGTGGCCGCCGGCCGGGCAATGGTGGTGGCGGCGGTGCAGATCAGCATCGGGATCAGCACGGTCGCCGGAGCCAGTGCAAAGTTCGACGCCAGGTACAGCATGGCCACGCCGGCGAACAGGATCAGGCTCAGGCCGACGACCATCTGCTGGCCGCTGTTGATACGCCTGCTCAGCACGCTGGCGAGGATGCCCCCGGTGACGTAAGCCGCACCGTAGATCAGCAGGATCAACGAAAATTCGTAAGCGGTCAGTTGCAGCCGATCCATGAAGATCAGCGGCGAGATCACGATGAATGAAAAGTGGCAGGCGAATGCAAACGCTGAAATCAGCCAGTAACCGACGAAGTCGAAATCTCCCAGAACCCGTCGATAGGCCGTGAGGAAGTTCGTACGTGTGCCGCTGGCGCTCGGTCGGGAGTTCTCCAGAAACATCCAGGCCTTGAGCAGCACTGCGGCTGATAATGCGATGAATACCCAGAAACTGCCGCGCCAGCCCAATGTCGCCTGAAGAAAGGTGCCAGCCAGCGGCGATACCGAGATGAAAATCCCGCCGGCGGTCACCATCAGGATCCTCAGGCGATCACGTTGCTCGCCTTCAAACAGGTCCTGCACCAGCGCCTGTGACAGCACGAAGCAACCGCACCCCAGCGCCTGCACCACCCGAAAAATCAGAAACAGCGAATAGTCCGAGGTCATCACGCACCCGAGGGCACCGAGTATGGAAACGCTCATGCCGGCGAGCAGCAGTCCCTTGCGTCCGATCACATCCGACAGCGGCCCGATCAGCAACTGGGCGAAGGCAATCCCGACCGCAAACAGGCTGACCGACAGGGCGATGTCCGCCGGGGTGCGGCGAAAGTGTTCGGCCAGGGCCGGGAACGAAGGCAGCAGGACATCCAAGGGAAAGACGCCGAGCAACACCATTGCCAGCAACAGACTGACAGCCCCGCGCCGCTGTCGTCGGGTCACCACAGATTGTCCGTCATCCATCGATCAGTCCTGCCCTGGCAAATAGTGTCTGGTTTTGAGGTTCGGTAAAAAATCCGGCTTTTTTCAATGCGCTCAATGTGGCGAGGCTGCCGGCCCGTGCCCGCTGCCGACGGGCTTGCGCCGTTGTCATCGTGCCGAGAATCTCCCTCACCGTCGTGTTTGCAATACCCGCGCCGCGGAGGCTTTCCTGGAGCCAGTGCTCATCCACGTCGAAGAAGATTTCCAGAATGTCGAGCAAGGTCGTCGCGGTAAACGTTCGCTGTCGCGGGTTCAGGTGCAACCAGAGGTAGTGGAACACTTCGGTGAAATAGCGGCTGTGGCGCGCTTCGTCGGTGAGGTGATCGCGCAACATGTCGTTGACGCCGGACACCAGGCTGTCGCGGCAGACATCCAGCAGTTCACGGGCAATGATGGTTTCCGAAACGAAACCCAGAAGAAAGCACGCCAGCGGACGTTGCTCCTGCCCGGTGCGTGCGATCAGCAGGTTCATCCGGGTGATCCGTCTGGGCATGACCGGGCGCCCGGCGATGGCGTAGAGGCTGGCGATCTGCTCCGCCACCTGACTGGAAAACAGGGCGTGATAGCCCTCGTCGGTGTAGAGCTGGAGCGCGGCGGTTTTCATCGGCGCCGGCACCGCGACCGGAAGCTCCCCATGCACGATGGTTTCGACGGCGCGATTGACGATCCGGTGTTCGAGCAACGTGGTGTAGTCGAGAAAATGCACCAGATGTCGGGCCGTGAGCCGATGCAGCATCGAACGGCCCGCTGCTTCAATAGACGGGTGGGCCAGATAGGGCAGGAACGCCGGCGGAAACCAGTGCCGGGTCTCCAGTTGTTCCTGCACGTTGTCCGGCAAGTGGTAATCGTGGGGGCTGGTGCGGACCGAGGCGCGGGTGTTCCAGTCGCTCAGGGTGAACTGAAAGACCGGCTTCGGGGCGAGGGCGCTCATGACTGTGCCTCACGCAGCAGGTCGCGCATTTCCTGACACATCGCTTGGCCATCGCTTTCCCCGCAACCGACGAAGAACAAGGGTTGTTCCGCACTGTTCTCGAGCTTCAGCAATGTTTCGACCTGCTCATCGGAAAACGCGCCCGTGAGCCAGGTGTTCATGCCTAGCGCGGTGGCCACCAGTTGAAACGTCTGCGAAAGGTGCCCGGCTTCGACGAACGCCATTCGATAGGCGCGCGAATGCGGGTATTTCCACCAGAGCCGGTCGAAGCGGGCGGTGATGAACAGGCCCAATGGCAGGTTGTTGATGAAGTGCTGGCCCCCCAGCAGATTGCCAAATTCGCTGTCGGGCAAGGGACTGATGAAGCTCAGGGCGTGTTCGGCAGGGTGGTAGACGTAGACGCCAGGCGCCAGTGCGTCGACGTTCTGCACCAGCACGAACCCGGCGCAGGCATTGAGGCCGCCTCCGGAAGGGCTGCTGCGTCGCGCTCCAAGTCCGTCGGCGATGCTGTCGTCGCGGTCGGCTGCGCGTTCTCGCAGGTAGCCGAGTGACAGGTAAAGCAAGGTGCCGACATCATCCAGCGAAACGGCGGCACCGGTGAAGGAGCGGCAGGTCTTTCGTCGGGTCAGTGAACTCAACAGGCTGTCGTCCTTCAGTGCCAGCGGTTCGGGCAGGGCGATGAGTGGGTTCGGACAGGTATCCGCAGGGATGTCGGCCGACGGTGGAGTGGCAAGCACTGTGTTGCAGTGCTCGAGGTATTGCCTGCACCATTCCTGAATGTTTCGGGGCGTGTGTTCGCACGGAATATTCCGAGTCCCGATATGGTAGATCCTGGACAGTTCATCCCAGCCCCAGACAGGTGTCGGAATTTTTGAAGAAGTCAGTATTCCGGCATTTAATAACTGTGTGTCTATTATGTTGCTGTTGTCATATAGGTCAGGGTCGTGGACAAGTTGCGCCAGTCGGGATGCATATTCAAGATCAAGTTCATGTTGAGTATGGTCTTTGTAATTCCAGACTATCTGGCCGGGCGTTCGTGGCAGTATGAATAAATAAGGGTTTATATGCATGTTGGGGCACGCTGCTCTGGATAGGTGCTTTGTCAGAGGCGCTGGGTAGCCGGCTATACCCAGCGCCCACCTTACTTAACGGGCTTTAGGTGCGACCAGAAAAGCCAGGTTTGCAAGGGTGCGGGATTCCAGAGTAATTGCTTTCATGATTGAACTCCTTGTTCATTGTTGCTTCGTGGTTAGTGGGTGTCACCTCCGTGGTGACGACTTAATAATAGTTTGTAATGGATTAATCGCAAGCAAATATTAAGTAGGAATTGTCCAGTAATTTTGTCGGAGTGATCTTTGGTGGGAATTGAGTTTGTAAGTTGAATTTCAGTAAATAAAGTATTCGCGGAAATATCCTGCACGTCTGCAGGACGATAAATGTAGGAAAGCAAAGTTCAGGACAAAAAGAAGGGGAGCCGTGGGCTCCCCTTTCGATAGCTTCAACGCCGTGCGTCTGTCAGCTGTTGGGCAGCAGGCGGCAGGTGATGCTCTTGATGTAGCGGGTTTCCGGGATGGCCGGGTGTACCGGGTGATCCGGGCCTTGGCCACCACGCTCCAGCAGCTGGATGTTGCGGTCCAGGTGACGGGCGCTGGTCAGCAGGATGTTCTGCAGGTCATCTTCCGGCAGGTGCATCGAGCACGAAGCGCTGAACAGGATGCCGTCCTTGTTGAGCAGGCGCATGGCTTGCTCGTTCAGGCGACGGTACGCGCCTTCACCGTTTTTCAGGTCTTTCTTGCGTTTGATGAACGCAGGCGGGTCGGCAACGATCACGTCGAAGCGCTCTTCGCTGGCCTTGAGTTCCTTCAGGGCTTCGAAGACGTCGCCTTCGATGCAGGTCATCTTGTCGGCGAAACCGTTCAGTGCGGCATTGCGCTCAACGCCGTCGAGGGCGAAACCCGATGCGTCGACACAGAACACTTCGCTGGCGCCGAATGCGGCGGCTTGCACGCCCCAGCCACCGATGTAGCTGTACAGGTCCAGCACGCGTTTGCCTTTGGCGTAAGGGGCCAGGCGGGCACGGTTCATGCGGTGGTCGTAGAACCAGCCGGTTTTCTGACCTTGAACCACCGGCGCTTCGAATTTCACGCCGTTCTCTTCCAGCGCCACCCACTCCGGCACCAGGCCGAAGACGGTTTCGGTGTAACGCTCGAGGCCTTCGGCATCGCGGGCGGCGGAGTCGTTCTTGAACAGGATGCCGCTTGGCTTGAGCACTTGGGTCAGCGCCGCGATCACGTCATCTTTATGCGCTTCCATGGTCGCCGAGGCGAGCTGCACCACGAGGATGTCGCCGAAACGATCGACCACCAGGCCCGGCAGCAGGTCGGAATCACCGTAGACCAGGCGATAGAACGGCTTGTCGAACAGACGCTCGCGCAGCGACAGGGCCACGTTCAGGCGATGCACCAGCAGCGACTTGTCCAGCGCCAGCTTGATGTCGCGCGACAGCAGGCGCGCGCAGATCAAGTTGTTCGGGCTCATGGCGACGATGCCCAGCGGCTTGCCGCCGGCGGCTTCGAGGACCGCCTGGTCGCCGGCCTTGAAGCCGTGCAACGGGGTCGCGGCCACGTCGATTTCGTTGCTGTAGATCCACAGGTGACCGGCGCGCAGGCGACGGTCGGCGTTGGCTTTGAGGCGCAAGCTAGGCAGGGACATGACGTCGCTCCGGAAAAAAGAGCGGGAGTATACCGTGTTGCGCCCTATGCCGGGTTTGGCGTGCGATGAAACGCGGCTGACCTCATCACGAGCGGGCCCGCCCCGTCTCCACGCGTTTATGCCCTATGCCGACAACGCGTCGATCAGCGCATTGCTGAACGCCGGAATATCGTCTGGTTGGCGGCTGCTGATCAGGTGTCTGTCTTTTACGACCTCCTGATCAACCCAGTTCGCCCCCGCGTTGACCAGATCGTCCTTGACGGTCTTGTAGCTGGTCATGGTCTTGCCATTGACCAGTCCTGCCGAAATCAGCAGCCAGCTGCCATGGCAGATCACTGCGATCGGTTTGCCGGCGGAGGCACCGGTCTTGACCAGATGCTGGGCGTCCTGGTCGATGCGGATGGTGTCAGAGTTCTGCACACCGCCCGGGAGCACCACGGCATCGTATTGATCGATGCTTGCGCCCTTGAAGGTCTGGTCGACCTTGAAGTCGTCCGCCGGTTTATCGTGATTCCAGCCTTTGACGCTGCCGGCTTCGGCAGAGAGGATGTCAACCTGCGCTCCGGCCTGCTCCAATGCCTGTTTGGGGCCAGTCAGTTCAACCTGCTCGAAACCATCGGTTACCAGAAAAGCGACGCGCTTGCCGCTGAGAGAAGTCGCCATCGTTAAGCTCCTGAGTCTGTTGGAATTACTGCCCGAGACCGATGCAGATCTGTTCCGGGCACTACAGATTCCGAAGGCTGGGGGAAAGTGAAAGTTCCTGCGAATTGCCCGCTGGTGTGTCGTCCGTCGGTTTTTAGAGGTTAGAATCGCCGCCTGTCCCAGAGTGTGTACTTATGTCCCAAGAGCTGACCACCGAACAGATTCAACAGTCCCTGCAAGGCATCAGCGTGCCCGCGCAGCCGCAGATCATGGTGGATCTGCAAATGGAGCAGTACATGCCCGACCCGGACCTGGAGACGATCGCCAAGCTGATCTCCCAGGATCCCGGCCTGTCCGGCTCGCTGCTGAAAATCGTCAATTCGCCCTATTACGGCCTGAGCAACAAGATCACCTCGATCAAGCGCGCGGTGAATCTGTTGGGCAGTCGCTCGATCATCAATCTGATCAACGCGATGTCGATCAAGGGTGAAATGAACGACGACACCATCGTCACCCTCAACCGTTTCTGGGACACCGCCCAGGACGTGGCCATGACCTGCCTGACCCTGGCCAAGCGCGTCGGCACCGAGGCCAGCGACGAGGCTTATGCCTTGGGTCTGTTCCACGACTGCGGCGTGCCGCTGATGCTTCAGCGTTTCCCGGATTACATGACGACGCTCGAAAAGGCCTACGCCAACGCGAGTGCCGAGCGCCGGGTCGTGGACACCGAGAACGACGTCTACAACACCAATCACTCGGTGGTCGGTTACTACACCGCGAAGTCCTGGCGCCTGCCGGAACACGTCAGCGCGGCCATCGCCAATCACCACAATGCCCTGGCGATCTTCAGCGATGAGACTTCGCGCAACAGTCAGATGAAAAACCTGCTGGCGATCCTGAAAATGGCCGAGCACATCTGCGCGTCCTACCGGGTACTGGGCAACCAGACCGAAGACTTCGAATGGCAGGCCGTCGGGCCGCTGGTGCTCGAATACATCGGCCTCTCGGATTACGACTTCGAA
Source organism: Pseudomonas sp. B7 (assembly GCF_016735645.1). Lineage (NCBI taxonomy): Bacteria > Pseudomonadati > Pseudomonadota > Gammaproteobacteria > Pseudomonadales > Pseudomonadaceae > Pseudomonas > Pseudomonas sp. B7. The sequence goes on along the minus strand of NZ_JAERRE010000002.1, from coordinate 100,716 downwards.
ACGTTGAAGCAGACGATTCGCGAACTTGGCGCGCACTGATTTAAGAAGCTGATGATTCGAGGAACTGATGCCTGAACTGCCGGAAGTCGAAACCACCCGTCGCGGTATTGCTCCGCACCTGGAGGGCCAGCGCGTCAGCCGGGTGATCGTGCGTGACCGGCGGCTGCGCTGGCCGATTCCCGAAGACCTCGATGTGCGCCTGTCCGGGCAACGCATCGTGCTGGTTGAGCGGCGCGCCAAGTATCTGCTGATCAACGCCGAAGTCGGCACGCTGATCAGCCACTTGGGCATGTCGGGCAACCTTCGGCTGGTTGAGGTCGGGATTCCGGCGGCCAAGCATGAGCATGTCGATATCGAACTGGAGTCGGGCCTGGCCCTGCGCTACACCGATCCACGGCGCTTCGGGGCGATGCTCTGGAGCAACGACCCGCTCAATCACGAGTTGCTGATCCGCCTGGGTCCGGAGCCGTTGACCGATCTGTTCGATGGCGAGCGGTTGTATCAGCTGTCACGCGGGCGCTCGATGGCGGTCAAGCCGTTCATCATGGACAACGCGGTGGTGGTGGGGGTCGGCAATATCTACGCGACCGAGGCGCTGTTCGCCGCCGGTATCGATCCGCGGCGAGAGGCCAAGGGCATTTCCCGGGCGCGCTATCTGAAGCTGGCGATCGAGATCAAACGCATCCTCGCGGCGGCCATTGAGCGCGGCGGCACCACGTTGCGCGACTTCATTGGTGGCGACGGGCAGCCGGGGTATTTCCAGCAGGAGCTGTTTGTCTACGGTCGCGGTGGCGAGCACTGCAAGGTCTGCGGTACGGGCCTGCGGGAAATGAAGCTCGGCCAGCGCGCCAGCGTCTGGTGTCCGCGCTGCCAAAGCTGAGCAAGGCATCCGAAAAAGTCCTACGGTCTATAGTGAGTTGTCTCACTGTTCAGCCCGAAGGATCGTGCCATGAAGTCCTTGCAAACCCTCATCGTTGCACTGCTGCTGTGCTTGAGCCTGACCGTTCAGGCAACGGAAGGCGGCAGCGGTGATCCTCGTTACGCCATCCAGAATCCACCGGCCTACGCCATGCTCGGCGACCTGCTGATTGCCCGACCATTGCTGGTGGTGGCGACAGTGATCGGTGCCGGGGCTTTTGTCGTGTCGTTGCCATTCACAGCGCTGGGGGGCGGGATTGGCGATGCGGGGGAGGCACTGGTGGTGGCGCCGGCGAAAGCGGCGTTCGTGCGTTGCCTGGGCTGCACCGGAGAGGGATTCGAGCAGCGTGAATGACGCGATCGCAGCCGGGAGCTGCGATCGGATTCAGTGGCTCAAGCCTTGCCGGTGATCTTGCGGTACTTCTCCATCAACTGTTCTTCAGTCTCCGGATGGGCTTCGTCCAGTGGAATGCAATCCACCGGACAGACCTGCTGGCACTGCGGCTCGTCGTAGTGGCCGACGCATTGGGTGCACAGGTTCGGGTCGATCACGTAGATCTCTTCGCCTTGGGAGATGGCGGCGTTCGGGCACTCGGGTTCGCAGACGTCGCAGTTGATGCAATCGTCGGTGATGATCAGGGACATGCTAACTCCAGCCGGGGCGGGGAGCCCGGGCGCTATGAATCAATGCGCGCAATTGTGCCGCATTGGCGCCCGTAGTGCACGCGGGCGCCGTTTGAACGGTCGTTACTTCTTGAAGCGCAGGGTCAGGGCGTCGGCCACCGCCGGGTGGACGAACTTGCTGATGTCGCCGCCCAGGGCCGCGATTTCCCGCACCAGGGTCGAGGAAATGAACGAATAACGCTCGGACGGGGTGAGAAACAGGCTCTCCACATCCGGCGCCAACTGACGGTTCATGTTGGCCAGCTGGAATTCGTACTCGAAGTCCGACACCGCGCGCAGGCCACGGAGGAACACGTTGGCGTTCTGCTCTTTGGCAAAATGCGCCAGCAGCGTCGAGAAGCCGACCACTTCCACGTTCGGCAGGTGTTTGGTGACCTCGCGGGCCAGCTCGACCCGTTGTTCCAGCGGGAACAGCGGATTCTTTTTGGGGCTGGCGGCGACGGCGATGATCACATGGTCGAACAGGCGCGAGGCGCGTTCGACCAGATCGCCATGGCCCTTGGTAATAGGGTCGAAGGTACCTGGGTACAACACTCGATTCATCGCGTCGTCCTGGCGGGAATCCGTTGGGGAGTCGGATGGTATCGCAGCCGTCCCGGTGGGGAAAGTCGCCTGTTGGGTAAGAAAGCACTATAGACGATCAGAAATTTCGTCTTTTTCACGGTTTTCTCAACCGTTCGCCGAGGGATGTCGCCAGTTGCGCCGTCAGACCATACACCGACAACTGCGGGTTGGCGCCGATGCTGGTGGGGAACAGCGAGCCGTCATGAATCGACAGATTGCGCAGTTGATGATGGCGGCCGAGGCTGTCGGTGACGGCGGTTTTCGGGTCCTCGCCCATGGCGCAACCGCCCATGACGTGGGCGCTGCCCAGACGCGTGCGATACAACTCCAGACTCAGGCTGTCGATCAATGAGCGGGCCTCGGCCAGGCTGTTCACGTAACGTGCATCGGCGTGCATCGGCATCACCGCTTTGGCGCCGCCGGCGAACTGGATCTCGGCCATGCTGTGGAATGAGCGGCGCAGACCCTCCCAGGTGTAAGGCGACACCTGATAGTCGAGCACCGGCGAGCCGTCACCGCGCAGCTCGACACTGCCGCCCTGACTGTCCGGGTGAAAACCGTCGCGCAGCAGGGCCAGCATCGCGTGGGTGTGCGGCAGGTCCGCCATGTGTTGCGCGCTTTCCTGACCGAAACCGCCGAGCAACGTGGCGGCCAGCGCCGGGTGCAGCGGCGGCACTTCGAGTTTGTAGGCCATCGGGCCGGTGGTGCCGTCCTTCCACTGGAAATGGTCCGAGTAAATCGACTGCGGCGCACCGTAGAACGGGTTGATGACCTCGTCGAAACGCCCGGCGGACATGTTCACCAGATGCAGGAAGGTGCGCTTGCCCAGGCGTTTGTGCGGATCCGGTGCGTCCGAACGCATCAGCAGCGCCGGGCTGTTGATCCCGCCGCCGGCCAGCACGTAATGCCGTGCCTTGACGGTGATCGTGCGTCCAGTCGGCTCGACGCAACGTTCGTCCATCGCCACGCATTGCAGGCCGGTGACCTTGTCGCCGTTGATCAACAGCTTTTCGGCCCGGGCCAGATAAAGCAGCTCGCCACCCTTTTCCAGGGTTGCCGGAATGGTCGTGACCATCATCGATTGTTTGGCGTTGGTCGGGCAGCCCATGCCGCAGTAGCCGAGGTTCCAGCAGCCGCGCACGTTGCGCGGGATCACGTGCCAGCTGTAGCCGAGTTGTTCGCAGCCTTTGCGGATCACGTCGTTGTTGGCGTTGGGCGGCACCATCCACGGGGCGACGCCGAGGCGCTGCTCCATTTTTTCGAACCACGGCGCCATGTCGGCGGGGCTGTGGCCTTTGACGTTGTGCTCTTTGGCCCAGTGTTCGAGGGTCGGCTCGGGCGTGCGAAAACTCGATGTCCAGTTGATCAGCGTGGTGCCGCCGACCGCGCGGCCCTGAAGGATGGTGATCGCGCCGTCCTTGCTCATGCGGCCGATGCCTTCCTGATAGAGGCTGCTGTAGGCCTGGTCCTCCAGCAGTTTGAAATCGCTGCTGGTCTTGAGCGGACCTTCTTCGATCAGCAGCACCTTGTAGCCGGCGGCGCTGAGGATTTCCGCGGTGGTGCCGCCGCCGGCGCCGCTGCCGATGATGGCGACATCGGCTTCCAGGGTCAGGTCATCGGTGAGTTGCGCGCCGTTGTAGGTTTTCCAGCCACGGGCAAGGCCTTCGCGAAACGGGTCGGGTACGGGCATCGATCAGGTTCTCTTATTATTGTTTTGCGTGGGTCGCCAGGCTCAAACGGCGGGCGGGCCGGGGTAACCGCAATGGGCCCAGGATTCGGCGCGGGTGTACCAGGCCATCATCACCATTTGCAGCAATGAGCTGTGGCCCATGCGCAGCAGGCTCAGCGAGCTGTTTTCCCAGCGTTCGAGGAAATGGCGGATCGCCTCTGGGCTGGCGTTTTCCCAACTGCCCCAGATCCCGGTCAATGGTCCGCGCGTCACCGCCATGCCCAGCACATCGAACAGTTGCCGGGTGAGCTTGAGCATTTCCGGCGACAGGTGGTCGAGGCTGTAATCCAGCGACTTCAGGGTGCCATCGACAGCGGCGGGGATCTTTTCCACCGCGACCGCGCCCTCCAGCATCACTGGAATCAGTGCGCGCAGAAACAGCAGATCGCCGCTGCGCAGGGTGGTGAATCCATTGGCCGATACGCTCGACGAACAGCCGCTGAGACTGGCACCAAGGCCAGCGGTGGCGAGGAAAGCCGTGGCGCCCAGGCTGAATTTCAGCAGGCCGCGGCGCGACAGGGCAGGTGTTTCGGTCAGGCTTGGGTGCATTGTTGTTATTACCCGGCGGTGACGTTAGCGAATGAACAGTTTCTGGATCAGTTTCTGAATGGTTTTGCCGTAGGGCGGGTAGATCAGCTTCGCCGCGTTGAAGCGCTGTTTGACCAGCACGCCCTTGGCCTTGCTGAACGTCAGGAAACCTTCGTGCCCGTGGTAATGGCCCATGCCTGACGGGCCGATGCCGCCGAACGGCATGTCGTCCTGCGCCACGTGCAGCAGCGTGTCGTTGAGGCAGACGCCACCGGAATGGGTTTCGCTGAGCACGCGTTTCTGTTCGCGTTTGTCGTAGCCGAAGTAGTAAAGAGCCAGAGGACGTGGCCGCTGATTGATGTAAGCAAATGCCTGATCCAGATCCTGATACGGCACGATCGGCAGCAGCGGGCCGAAGATCTCGTCCTGCATCACCGTCATCTCGTCGCTGACATTCAGCAGCAGGCTGTGCGGCATGCGCCGGCCCTGGCCCTGGTCGAACAGCGGAATCAGCAGCGCGCCCTTGCTGGTGGCGTCGCTGAGGTAGTTGTTCAGTCGCGCCAGTTGGCGCTCGTTGATGATGGCGGTGTAGTCCGGGTTGTCGGCGAGCGTCGGATAAAACCCGCGCACCGCCTGGCGATAGGCTTCGACGAAACCGCCGATGCGCGCTTCCGGCACCAGCACGTAGTCCGGGGCCACGCAGGTCTGGCCGGCGTTGAGGGTCTTGCCGAAAGCGATGCGTTCGGCGGCGTCCTTGAGCGGCACGTCGTGGGAGACGATGGCCGGGGATTTGCCGCCCAGTTCCAGCGTCACCGGTGTCAGGTTTTCTGCCGCTGCCCGCATCACGTGCCTGCCGACGCTGGTGGAGCCGGTGAACAGCAGGTGGTCGAAGCGCATTTTCGAAAACGCCACGCCGACATCGGCCTCGCCGAGCACCACGCACACCAGGTCTTCGGGGAAGATCCGCGCCAGCAGTTCCTTGAGCAACAGGCCGGTGGCCGGGGTCGATTCGCTGAGTTTCAGCATCACCCGGTTGCCGGCCGCGAGCGCGCCGGTCAACGGGCCGATGGCCAGGAACAGCGGGTAGTTCCACGGCACGATGACGCCGACCACGCCCAGCGGCTGGTACACGACTTTCGCCGATGCCGGTTGGAAAGCGACGCCGACTTTGCGCCGCGAAGGTTTCATCCACTGGCTGATGTGCCGGCTGGCGTAGTGAATGCCGTGCAGGCTCGGCATCAGTTCGGCGAGCAGGGTTTCATCGGCGCTGCGGTGGCTGAAGTCGGAGCTGATGGCGTCGATCAGGGCCTGCCGTTCGCTGCTCAGCAAATCGCGCAGGGCCTTGAGCCATTGCTGGCGCTGGGTTGCAGGCGGCATCGGGTTGGCGGCGTAGGCGGCGCGCTGCGCGTTGAACAGCCGGTTGAGCTCTTCCAGCGGCTGTTGCAGCGTTTGCAGGTAGGCAATATCGGCAGTCATTGTCAGCTCCGTAGGTATTGTTATGACGAGCTTTTTAGAGTCAATGCTCTAGAAAGTCAAATGGCTTCCTTGCGCATCCTGGTTTTATCCCGTTCCGGTTAGGTCGTAAGATGCCCCCCAACGCACTCTGAATTAAAGCTCAAGCCATGGCCCCACGGATCAAAACCAGCGAGCGCATCGTGCAGAACAGCCTCGAGCTGTTCAATCAGCAGGGCGAGCGCAGCATCAGCACCAATCACATCGCCGCCCACATGGAGATTTCTCCGGGCAATCTGTACTACCACTTCCCCAACAAGCAGGCGATCATCGCCGTGCTGTTCAGTGAGTACGAAAGCCTGGTGGACAGCTTTCTGCGTCCTCCCCAGGGCCGTGCCGCGACGGTCGAAGACAAGCGCTTCTATCTCAAGGAGCTGCTGTCGGCGATGTGGCGCTACCGTTTCCTGCACCGCGATCTCGAGCATCTGCTCGACAGCGATCCTGAGCTGGCCGGGCGCTACCGGCGCTTCTCCCAGCGCTGCGTGATCCAGGGCGCGGCGATCTATGAAGGGTTCGTCGCCGCCGGCATCCTGAAAATGGACCGGGTGCAGATCGAATCCCTGACCCTCAACGCGTGGATCATCCTCACCTCGTGGGTACGCTTCCTGTGCACGACCCGGGAGAACTCCAATTACCTCAGTGAACAGGCCATCAAACGTGGCGTGTATCAGGTGCTGGTACTGGAAGCAGGGTTCGTCACCGAGCAGGCCCGCGATGAGGTCAACGCCTTGTTCGAAGAGTTCTACGTGCCGCTGGCCCAGGCCCTCGAAGAAAGACCGTAATTCCATTCCTCACTGGAGTCGTTCGCTATGCCGATTGCGCAACTGATCAGCCCGACCGCACTGGATGCCCGCAAGGCGCAACCGGGGCTGGTGATTCTCGATTGCCGTTTTGCCCTCGAAGACCCGGATTACGGCCAGCGCAGCTACGCCGAGGGGCACATTGCCGGGGCACATTTCGCCGATCTTGAACGCGACCTCAGCGGCCCGGTGACCAAGGGCGTGACCGGTCGCCATCCGCTGCCGGAGCCGGCGGCGCTGATCGAGCGCCTGCAAGCATTCGGCATCAACAATGACAGTGACGTGGTTCTGTATGACGACGGCCCGGGCGCCTATGCGGCGCGGGCCTGGTGGTTGCTGGCGTGGCTGGGCAAGCGCGACGGCGTGTTCATTCTCGATGGCGGGCTCAAGGCCTGGCATGCGGCGGGGCTGCCGTTGAGTCTTGATCCACCGTCAGCGGCCCGGGGCAGCTTCAGCGGCCAGCCGGACATGAGCCTGCTGCTCAGCGCCGAGCAATTGCAGCAGCGCCTCGGTCAGCCGGCCCTGACCCTGCTCGATGCCCGCGCCTTGCCGCGCTTCAAGGGCGAAGTGGAGCCGATCGACCCGATCGCCGGGCACATTCCCGGCGCGCAATGCGCGGCGTTTACCGACAACCTGGGCAGCGACGGGCGTTTCCTGCCGGCTGATCAGCTCAAACAGCGTTTCGCCGCGAAACTCGGCGAGCGTTCGCCGAGCGATCTGGTGGCTTACTGCGGCTCCGGGGTGACGGCGTGTCACAACCTGTTCGCCCTGTGCCTGGCGGGTTACCCGTTGGGTTCGCTGTATGCCGGATCGTGGAGCGAATGGATCAACGATCCTGCGCGCGGTATCGCTTCGGGCGAGTAATCGCTCAGCGATCCAGCCGCGCGCTGCGATAGGCCGCCGGCCCCACGCCATAAACCTGTTTGAATTGCCGGCTCAGATGGCTCTGGTCGGCAAATCCCAGCTGCGTGGCGACCTCCACCGGCAGGCAGCCGCTCTGCAGCAAGCCCCGCGCGCAGGCGATCCGCTGCTGCATCAGCCAACTGTGCGGCGGCATGCCGGTGGCGCGGCGGAACACCCGGGCGAAGTGGAAAGGCGAGAGATTCACCGCCGCCGCGAGTTCTTCCAGTGAAGGCGGCGCCGCCAGTTGCGCGTGCAGCAGCTCCTTGGCCATCGCTACCGCGCGGTGCTCTTTGCCGGGCTTGCCGTTGATCTGCACCGCCGCGTGACGCTGCAACAGCAGCATCATCATTTCCCGCCACACGGTTTGCTGTTGCAACGCGGTGGCGGGGCTTTCCAGCAAGCGATGCAACTGACAGAAACCGTTGACCAGATCCGGATCGCGATACAGCGTCGCACCGAAGGCCGGCATCGGTGCGGTCGGCAGTTCCAGTTCATTCAACAGCGCGACGATCTGCCCGGTGTCGGGGTAAAACGCCCGATATAGCCAGCCATCCTCGGTGCCCTTGTGGCCGTTATGCACTTCGTCCGGATTGATCAGCACCAGCGTACCGCTGCCCGCCAGGTGTTCGGCGCCGCGATAACGGTAGCGCTGGGCGCCGGCCATGATCATGCCGATCACATAACCGTCGTGGACGTGCGGGGCAAAACGATGCTCGATGTAGCGCGCGGTCAACAGCTCGACCCCGGCCAGAGGCGCGGCCTGCCAGAAACGGATCGACTCGCCCTGGTCGCTCATGACTCACTCGCGCCCCGCGTCGGCCAGCCACTGTGGAATCCGTCGCTCCAGGTAATAACCCGGCTGGCGGAGTGTGCCGTCGACGAAGCCGACATGCCCGCCCTTATTCTGCAATTCGAACTGGGTCGTGGCCGACAACTCATTGGCCGAAGGCAGGCTGTGGGGGAACACGAACGGGTCGTCGGCCGCCTGAATGATCAGGGTCGGCGTGCGAATCTCGCCGAGAAAGTAACGGCTCGACGCGCGGCGATAGTAATCCTCGGCATCGGCGAAACCGTGCAGAGGCGCGGTCACCCGGCCATCGAAATCCCAGAAGGTGCGCATGTTTTCCAGCGAGCCGAGGGCCGCCAGTGCAGCGAGACCATCCTCGCGGCCGTCGTGCTGGAACTGGCGCTGCTTGTTCTTGATGTAGGCGACCATCTCGCGCATGAAGTGCGCCTGATAGACCTTCGAGAAACCCTGGCCGATACGGTCGGCACATTGATCCAGGCGAAACGGCACCGACACCGCCACCGCACCGAGCACGCCGCTGGCGCTGCCGGTTTCCCCCAGATGCTTGAGCAGCACGTTGCCGCCGAGGGAATAGCCGACCGCATACAACGGCGCCAGTGGCCGCTTGGCCTTCAGGTGGCGGAGGGTTTCGGCGAGGTCTTCGCTGGCGCCGGAATGGTAGCTGCGCGGCAACAGGTTCGGCTCGCCGGAGCAGCCGCGCCAGTTCAGCGCAACACTGGCCCAGCCTTGCGCGGCGAGCGCTGCCTGGATTCCGGCCACGTAAGGCGAATTGGAAGAACCGGTCAGCCCGTGCAATACCAGCACCAATGGCGCCTCGGCACTGTGCGGGCCATACCAGTCCAGATCCAGAAAGTCGCCGTCGTCCAGCCACAGCCGTTCGCGCTGGCGATCAAGGTGCACGGTTTTACGCCACAGCGGCCCCCACAAGGTTTGCAGGTGCGGATTGCCGAGGCCGAAGGCGGGGATGAACGTTTTTGACGAAGGGGACACGATTGCTCTCGATGCAGCGCAGCGAGCCTCGGCTGAGACTCGCCGCTTTTTCAGGCCGGTCGGTTAACCGGCGATCACTGCCATACGTTGCCACAACGCGTAGTACACCCGCCCGGATTTCTGCTCGCGGTGCAGGCGCCAGTTGCCCGGCAGGCCGAGGGTCGATGGCGCGGTTTCGCTTTCAGTGTAGATCCACGAATCATCGGCCAGCCATTGGCGCTCTTCCAGCAGCGTGCACACCGCTGGCAGCAGGTTCTGGTTGAACGGGGGGTCGAGGAATACCAGATCGAACGCGGTTGCGGTCTGGGTTTCCAGGTAGCGCAGCGCGTCGGCGGTCTGCACCTGGCCGTTGGTGCAGCGCAGGGTGCCGAGGTGTTCTTTCAGGCTGGAGACCGCGACGTGGCTGGCATCCAGCGCCTGGCCCATGGCCGCGCCACGGGACAGCGCTTCGAGAAACAGCGCGCCGCTGCCGGCGAACGGGTCGAGTATCTTGGCCCCGGCAACGTACGGCGCGAGCCAGTTGAACAGGGTTTCACGCACCCGGTCCGGCGTCGGGCGCAGACCCGGCGCATCAGGGAAGCTCAGCTTTCGGCTGCGCCATTCGCCGCCGATGATGCGCAACTGGTTCACACCGTTGTGCAGTTTTTGTACAGGTTTCTTTGGACTGGCCATTAATGCTCCGGAACCCCGAGCGGCTGCTCGGCAGGTTTATCAGATGGGGCCGGTAACGGCTTTTGCGGCACGGTCGGGCCAGCGCTGACGATGACCAGTTTATCCGTGCTCAAGTGTTTGTTCAGAACGTCGCGAACCTGCTCGACCGTCAGGCTCTGGGACTGACGCATGAAGTCGTCCAGATAGCTCAGCGGCAGGTTGTAGAACCCCATGGCGCCGAGCTGACCGACGATATCGGCATTGCTCGCGGTGGACAGCGGGAAGCTGCCGGCCAGTTCGCGCTTGGCGTCGTCCAGTTCTTTCTGGGTCGGGCCGGTCTTGAGGTAGTCGGCGAGCACGTCCTGCACCAGTTTCAGGGTGCCTTCGCTCATTTCCGCGCGGGTCTGCAGGTTGATCATGAACGGGCCACGAGCCTGCATCGGGCTGAAGGCCGAATACACGCCGTAGGTCAGGCCGCGCTTCTCACGCACCTCGCTCATCAGCCGGGTGCCGAAACCGCCACCGCCGAGGATCTGGTTGCCCATCGACAGCGCGGCGTAGTCCGGGTCGTCACGGTCGATGCCCAGTTGCGCGATCATCAGGTTGGTCTGCTTCGACGGAAACTCGATGTGGCCGATGCCGGCTTTCGGCTCGGTCGGTTGCTCGACTTTCGCCAGCGCCGGGCCTTTTGGCAGCGCAGCGGACACCTGATTGGCAATCGCCTCGGCTTCGCTGCGGGACAGATCGCCGACCAGCGCAATCACCACGTTGCCGGCCGCATAGGCCTTGGCGTGGAACTCACGCAGTTGCGCCAGCGTGATCTTCGGTACGCTTTGCGCGTTGCCGTCGCTGGAATGGGCGTACGGGTGATCGCCGTACAGACGCTTCATCAGCTCGAGGCTGGCGAGTTTGCCGGGGTTCTGTTTCTGGTATTCGAAACCGGCGAGCATCTGGTTCTTGATGCGCGCGAAGGAATCGGCCGGGAAGGTCGGTTTGCCCACCACTTCCGAGAACAGTTTCAGCGCCGGCTCGCGTTTGTCGGCAGCGCTCAGACTGCGCAGCGACGCGATGGCCATGTCTTTATAGGCGCCGTTGCCGAAATCCGCGCCCAGGCCTTCGAAACCTTGAGCGATGGCACCGACATCCTTGCCCGCCACACCTTCGTTGAGCATGGCGTTGGTCAGCAGGGCCAGACCTGGCGCGTTGCCGTCCTGGCTGCTGCCGGCGGCAAAGATCAGGCGCATGTCGAACATCGGCAGTTCGCGAGCCTCGACGAACAGCACCTTGGCGCCTTCGGCGGTGTTCCAGGTCTGCACGTCGAGCTTGCGGCTGGCCGGGGCCTTGCCGTCGAGTTCGGCCAGCGATTGCAGCTTCTGGCTGGACTTGGCGTTATCCAGCGCTTCGCTGGCCTTGGTGTTGTCGCTCGGCACCAGATAGAACGCGGCGGAGCCGATGATGGCCACGGCGATCAGGCCGAGCAGCAGGCGTGGGGTTTTGCGCTCACTCATGAGTCGTCTCCAGTGGCAGGACGTGGGCGACGCTGAGACGTTCGCGGGTGAAATACAGCTTGGCGGCGTTCTGGATGTCTTGCGGGGTGACGCTTTCCAGGTCGGCCAGTTCGGTGTCCATCAGCTTCCACGACAGACCGACGGTCTCCAGCTGGCCGATGGCGGTGGCCTGGCTGGTGATCGAATCACGCTCGAAGACCAGACCGGCGATGACCTGCGCACGCACGCGTTCCAGTTCTTCGGCGGACGGTGCGCTGGTTTTCAGCTGCTCCAGCAGTTTCCACAGGCCGGCTTCCGCCTGGGCCATGGTCTTTTTCTTCTGGGTGTTCGGCGTGGCCGACAGGGTGAAAAGGCTGTCGCCGCGGGTGTAGGCGTCGTAGCTCGACGAACCGCCGGACACCAGTTCTTCGCCACGCTCCAGTTGGGTCGGGATGCGACCGCTGTAGCCGCCGTCCAGCAGCGCCGAAATCAGGCGCAAGGCGTTGACCGAACGTTTGTCTTCGGCGGTGGCGATGCTCGGGACGTTGAAACCAAGCATCAGGCTCGGCAGTTGAGTCTGCACGTGCAGGGTGATCTGGCGTTCACCCGGTTCGGCCAGTTCCAGCGGCTTTTTCGCCGGCGGCACGTCGCGTTTCGGGATCGGCCCGAAGTAGCGCTGGGCGAGGGTCTTCACCTCGTCCGGGGTCACGTCGCCGACCACCACCAGTGTGGCGTTGTTCGGCACGTACCAGGACTGATACCAGTGGCGCAGCTCTTCGACCTTCATCCGCTCAAGGTCGGCCATCCAGCCGATGGTCGGCGTGTGGTAACCGCTGGCCGGGTAGGCCATGGCCTTGTAGCGCTCGTAGGCCTTGGCCATCGGCTTGTCGTCGGTGCGCAGACGGCGCTCTTCCTTGATGACTTCGATTTCCTTGGCGAACTCGTCGGCCGGCAGGCGCAGGTTGGCCATGCGGTCGGCTTCCAGTTCGAAGGCCACGCCCAGACGGTCGCGGGCCAGCACCTGGTAATAAGCGGTGAAGTCGTCGCTGGTGAACGCGTTCTCTTCGGCGCCGAGGTCGCGCAGGATCAGCGAGGCTTCGCCGGGGCCGACTTTCTCGCTGCCCTTGAACATCATGTGCTCGAGGGCGTGGGACAGACCGGTCTGGCCCGGAGTTTCGTAGCTGGAGCCGACCTTGTACCAGACCTGCGACACTACCACCGGCGCGCGATGGTCTTCGCGCACGACGACCTTCAGGCCGTTGTCGAGGGTGAATTCGTGTGTCGGTTGCGGGTCGGCCGCCAGGGCCGAAAGGGGCAGGCAGACTGTGCTGAGCAGCAGGCCTGCGGCGCGGCGGGCTAGAGCATTCATTCGTTTTTAAACCTGTTGGGCTGCCCGCTTGGTCTTAGCGTCGGCGGGCGAGAGGGTGCTAGGATACTGATCCGTTTTACCGGCGACCACGCCTATCCGGTTTTGAAACCTGATCAGGTTGTATGGGTTTGCGGCAGAAGGCTTTGGTTTATCAGCTAAACTTCGCTTTTTCGCCGATTTTGCCGGCCAGTCCTTCATTAAAACGATTCCTTTGAGGTGCCGTTGGTGCCTCGACAAAATGTTGCGCGTGAACAAGCTGGGTGAAACACAGTCTGTTCTGCATCGAATATTTATTTGCCGGGGCGCCCCTGTGGCGCGTCGCTACCGTGAGATAGCCGTCCTCCATGTTTGGTTCCAACGACGACAAGAAGACCCCAGCTGCGGCTGGCGAGAAGAAAAGCCTGTTCGGATGGCTGCGCAAGAAACCGCAGGAACCCGTCGTCGAACAGCCGACTGCCATTCCTGAGCCGGCCCCAGCGCCTGCTCCCGTATTAGAAGAAGCGCCGGCACCGGTCGTGCTGCCGATCGCCGAGCCGGTGCTGCAACCGGTGGCCGAGGCCGAGCCAGAAGCGCCGGCTGCCGCCGAGTTGCCGCTGACCCCGGCCAGCGAACCGTGGCTGAAATTGCCGGTGGCGGAAGAGCCGGTGGCGCTGGTCGAAGAGGCCGCGCCGCACGTTACGCCGCCGATTCCTGCGCCGGTGGCGTTCACGCCAGAGCCTGTTCAGGCGCCGGTGGTGGAAGCTGCTCCTTTCATTCCAGAACCTGTGGTTGCCGCTCCGGTTGCTCCGATTGTCGAAGTGCCCGAGCCTGCACCTGCACCTGCACCTGCACCTGCACCTGCACCTGCACCTGCACCTGTCGCCGTAGCGACAGTGGAATCCCAGGTTGAAACCCAGGTCGAGGCTCCGCGTACCGAGGAAACCAAGGCCGGCTTCTTCGCCCGTCTCAAGCAGGGCCTGTCCAAGACCAGCGCCAGTATCGGCGAGGGCATGGCCAGCCTGTTCCTCGGCAAGAAAGCCATCGATGACGATCTGCTCGACGATCTCGAAACCCGCCTGCTGACGGCCGACGTTGGCGTCGAGGCGACTTCGGTGATCATCCAGCGCCTGACCCAGAAGGTCGCACGTAAAGAGCTGGCCGATTCCGACGCCCTGTACAAATCCCTGCAGGCCGAGCTGGCCGCAATGCTCAAACCGGTCGAGCAGCCGCTGAAGATCGCTTCCCGGAACAAGCCGTTCGTGATTCTGGTGGTCGGCGTCAACGGCGCCGGCAAGACCACCACCATCGGCAAACTGGCGAAGAAACTGCAGCTGGAAGGCAAGAAAGTCATGCTGGCCGCCGGTGATACCTTCCGTGCTGCGGCTGTCGAGCAGTTGCAGGTCTGGGGCGAGCGCAACAAGATTCCGGTAATCGCCCAGCACACGGGCGCGGACTCGGCTTCGGTGATCTTCGACGCCGTGCAGGCCGCCAAGGCTCGTGGCATCGACGTGCTGATCGCCGACACCGCCGGTCGTCTGCACACCAAAGACAACCTGATGGAAGAACTGAAAAAGGTTCGCCGGGTGATCGGCAAGCTCGACGCCGATGCGCCGCACGAAGTGCTGCTGGTGCTCGACGCCGGCACCGGCCAGAACGCCATCAACCAGGCCAAGCAATTCAACCAGACCGTCGAACTGACCGGCCTGGCGCTGACCAAGCTCGACGGCACCGCCAAGGGCGGGGTGATTTTCGCCCTGGCCAAGCAGTTCGGCCTGCCGATCCGCTATATCGGCGTCGGTGAAGGCATCGACGATCTGCGTACCTTTGAAGCCGAACCCTTTGTCCAGGCACTGTTTGCCGAGCGGGAGCGTTCATGATTCGTTTCGAACAGGTCGGTAAGCGCTACCCGAACGGTCACGTCGGCTTGCATGAGCTGAGCTTTCGAGTCCGTCGCGGCGAGTTCCTGTTTGTCACCGGCCACTCCGGTGCCGGTAAATCCACTCTGTTACGCCTGCTGCTGGCGATGGAACGTCCGACCAGTGGCAAGCTGCTGCTCGCCGGACAAGACCTGAGCACCATCAGCAATGCGCAGATTCCGTTCCTGCGTCGGCAGATCGGCGTGGTGTTCCAGAACCATCAACTGCTGTTCGATCGCACGGTGTTCAACAACGTCGCGCTGCCGTTGCAGATTCTCGGGCTGTCCAAGGTCGAAATCGCCAAGCGCGTCGATTCGGCGCTGGAGCGTGTGGCGCTGTCGGACAAGGCCGAGCTGTATCCGGGCGACCTGTCCACCGGACAGCAACAGCGCGTCGGCATTGCCCGTGCCATCGTTCACCGTCCGGCCCTGCTGTTGGCGGACGAACCGACCGGTAACCTCGACCCGCGTCTGGCGGCCGAGATCATGGGCGTGTTCGAAGACATCAACCGTCTGGGCACCAGCGTGCTGATCGCCAGTCACGACTTGGCGCTGATTGCGCGCATGCGCCATCGCATGCTGACCCTGCAACGCGGCCGATTGATCGGCGACGGGGAGGCCGGCGTATGAGTGCAACACGCAGTCCGAAGGTTTCCGAGCGCGTGGCCCCGAAGGCCGCCGATCCGCAACCGCCAAAGAAGAAAAAGCACGACGATGACGACGGCCCTGATTTCGCCACGTTGTTCCGTGCATGGATCGAAAGCCATCGCGCCAGCTGGGTCGACAGTCTGCGTCGTCTCGGCAAACAGCCGATCGGCAGCTTCTTCACCTGCATGGTGATGGCCGTTGCGCTGAGTCTGCCGATGGGCCTTTCGCTGTTGCTGAGCAACGTCGAGCGCCTGGGCGGCTCGTGGCAGCGCGCGGCGCAGATCTCGCTGTACCTGGAGCTCGAGGCGACTCCGGCTCAGGGCGAAGCATTGCGCGACCAGATCAAGGGCATGCCGGGCGTAGCTGATGCTGAATATGTCGGCCGCGACCAGGCGCTGGAAGAGTTCCAGCAGCAGTCCGGCCTGGGCGAAGCCCTGCGCGAACTGCCGGAAAACCCGCTGCCGGGCGTGGTGCTGGTGACGCCGAACGAGGTCGACAAGTCGACCCTGGAAGCATTAAGACAAAAACTTTCCGAGCTGCCCAAGGTACAACAGGCGCAACTTGATCTAGTCTGGGTCGAGCGTCTGGCCGCCATCCTCAAGCTCGGCGACCGTTTCGTGTTCGGTCTGACGGTGTTGCTGGTTTCCGCATTACTTTTGGTGATAGGCAATACCATTCGTCTTCATATTGAAAACCGCCGCACCGAGATAGAAGTGATTAAACTCGTTGGCGGCACCGACAGTTATGTGCGTCGTCCCTTCCTTTATATGGGCGCGCTGTATGGCTTCGGTGCGGGGCTGCTGTCCTGGGGTGTTTTGGCGTTCGGCCTGAGCTGGCTGAACGACGCGGTGGTCGGGCTGGCCGGCTTGTACGGCAGTGATTTCGCACTGGCCGGCGTGCCAGTTGCCGACGGTCTGTCGCTCTTGCTTGGCGCGGTGCTGTTGGGTTATATCGGTGCATGGATTGCAGTCGCACGTCATCTCAGGGAGCTGGCGCCGAAGTAGAATCTTTTTTTGCGCGTGATTGACCTTTCAGTGGTTAAGGAAACTTTCATTTGAGTTTCCGGTCAATTTTTCGCAATGCTGAAAAGCATGAGTATGTAAGTCGGAGGTTTTTCCGTATGTCCAATTCTTTGCAACCTGCGTATGCATTGGTTCCAGGCGCAAACCTGGAAGCCTACGTGCACACCGTCAACAGCATTCCATTGCTGACGCCGGAGCAGGAGCGTGAACTGGCCGAGAGTCTCTACTATGAGCAGGATCTGGGGGCGGCTCGGCAGATGGTGCTCGCCCACCTGCGGTTTGTCGTACACATCGCCCGTAGCTATTCCGGCTACGGTCTGGCTCAGGCTGACCTGATCCAGGAAGGTAACGTCGGCCTGATGAAGGCCGTGAAGCGTTTCAACCCGGAAATGGGCGTGCGTCTGGTGTCCTTCGCGGTGCACTGGATCAAGGCCGAGATTCACGAGTTCATCCTGCGCAACTGGCGGATCGTGAAAGTCGCGACCACCAAGGCCCAGCGCAAGCTGTTCTTCAACCTGCGCAGCCAGAAGAAACGTCTGGCCTGGCTGAACAACGAGGAAGTCCACCGTGTGGCGGAAAGCCTCGGCGTCGAGCCGCGTGAAGTGCGTGAGATGGAAAGTCGCCTGACCGGCCATGACATGGCCTTCGACCCGGCTGCGGAAGCGGACGACGACAGTGCTTTCCAGTCGCCGGCCAACTACCTGGAAGACCACCGGTACGACCCGGCGCGTCAACTGGAAGACGCCGACTGGAGCGACAACTCCAATCACAACCTGCACGAAGCGCTGGAAGTGCTGGACGAACGCAGCCGCGACATCCTCTACCAGCGCTGGCTGGCAGAAGAGAAAGCCACGCTGCACGACCTGGCGCAGAAGTACAACGTCTCGGCCGAGCGGATCCGTCAGCTCGAGAAGAGTGCGATGAACAAGCTCAAGTTGTCGATTGCCGCATAACCGGTAGTCCGGCAATAAAAAACGCCCCGATCAGTGATGATCGGGGCGTTTTTGTTTGCCTGTCAGAACGTCATTGGGCCCAGGGCGCCCGACGTGAATCATTGAGTGTCAGCAGGTAGCTGTCGCCACCCAGCTGGCTCATCTGCTGGCGAATCCAGCCGGCCCGGCGCGACACGTAAGCGGTCGGATGACTGGCGCTCCAGACCCGGGGATTCGGCAGCACAGCCGCCAGATAACTCGCCTGCTGCCGGGACAGCGACCTGGCGCCTACGCCAAAGTGATGCCTTGCCGCCGCTTCGGCGCCGAACACACCGTCATCCCACTCGACGCTGTTCAGGTACACCTCGAGAATCCGCTGTTTGGGCCAGAACACTTCGATCAGCGCGGTAAACCAGGCCTCCAGGCCCTTGCGCAGATAACTGCGGCCGGACCACAAGAACAGGTTCTTCGACACTTGTTGGCTCAAGGTGCTGGCGCCACGGATCGAGCCGCCGAGTTCGTTGTGGGCCAGTGCTGCCTTGATCGCGCTCAGGTCAAAACCCCAGTGCTCGGGGAATTTCTGGTCTTCGCCGGCAATCACCGCGACCTTCAGGTCATCGGAGATCTCGTCCCAAGGCTTCCAGGTGCGTTGCAGATCGATCGGCTCGCCGTCGACCCAGGATTCGATCTTGCGCTCGACCATCAGCGCCGTGCCCGGTGGCGGCACGAAACGAAACACCAACACCAGCAATACGCTGCCGCCCGCGAACCAGAGCAGGGCCTTCGTGAAACGACGGAGAAATAAACGCAGCATAGAGATGGCTTGGCCGAACCGGTTGAGCGGGCCATTATACAGACCCTGCCGATCGAGTCTGACTGGAGTTCTACATGCTGCGTAGCTTTCTGATGCTGGCCGCCTTCTTTGGTTTCACCGGTGTCGGCCTCGGCGCATTCGCCGCCCATGGCCTGAAAAACCGGTTGACACCCGAATACCTGGCGATCTTCCACACCGGCGTCACTTATCAACTGGTGCACGCACTGGCGCTGTTCGGCGTGGCGCTGCTGGCCACGCAGCTTCAGGGGCGTCTGGTCGCCTGGGCCGGCATCTCGTTCACCATCGGCATCCTGCTGTTCTCCGGCAGCCTGTACCTGTTGACCACCCTAGGCATCGGCAAGCTCGGCATCATCACCCCGTTCGGTGGCCTGGCGTTCCTGATTGGCTGGCTGTGCCTCGGACTCGCCGCCTGGCGCCTGCAGCCAACCGCTTGACGCTTGGTGCTGACCTTTAGGTCATGATCGGGCTAGAATGCCACCCCCTAAAAAGTGATGGCGGCGTTGCGCATGCGCATTCAGTTGAACGGTGAATCCTTTGAACTGCCCGACGGTGAAACCGTTGCGGCCCTGCTGACCCGTCTGGACCTGACCGGACGCCGCGTCGCGGTCGAACTCAATCTGGATATCGTCCCGCGCAGCCAGCATGCCGACACCACTTTGAACGACGGCGACAACGTCGAAGTCGTGCACGCGATCGGCGGCGGCTAGTCGCCAGGCCTGCATGGGCCGACAATTCTGCAAGACCCTCACTCCAACAGAGGATTCCCCATGAGCATCGTTCGTAGCGACAAGCCTTTCGTTCTGGCCGGCCGTACTTACCAGTCGCGTTTGCTGGTCGGTACCGGCAAGTACCGTGACATGGAAGAAACCCGCCTGGCCATCGAAGCCTCGGGTGCCGAGATCGTCACCTTCGCGGTGCGCCGCACCAACCTGGGCCAGATCGAAGGCGAGCCGAACCTGCTCGAAGTGCTGTCGCCGGATCGCTACACCTTCCTGCCGAACACCGCCGGCTGCTACGACGCGGTCGAGGCCGTGCGCACCTGCCGCCTGGCCCGTGAGCTGCTCGACGGCCACAACCTGGTGAAGCTGGAAGTGCTGGCCGACCAGAAAACCCTGTTCCCCAACGTGATCGAAACCCTCAAGGCCGCCGAAGTGCTGGTCAAGGAAGGCTTCGACGTGATGGTTTACACCAGCGACGACCCGATCATCGCCCGGCAACTGGCGGAAATCGGCTGCATCGCGGTGATGCCGCTGGCCGGTCTGATCGGTTCGGGCCTGGGGATCTGCAACCCGTACAACCTGCAGATCATCCTCGAAGAAGCCAAAATTCCGGTGCTGGTGGATGCCGGTGTCGGTACCGCTTCCGACGCCACCATCTCCATGGAACTGGGCTGTGACGCCGTGCTGATGAACTCGGCCATCGCCCACGCCCAGCAGCCGATCATGATGGCCGAAGCCATGAAACACGCGATCGTCGCGGGCCGCCTGGCCTACCTCGCCGGCCGCATGCCGAAAAAACTCTATGCCAGCGCCTCTTCGCCGCTGGATGGTCTGATCAAGTAAGAGCTATTGATGACTGAATCGAACGACACGCCAATCCAGACGGAAGAAGGCGACGAGCGCCAACACCGCCGCATCAAGAGTTTCGTGATGCGCGCCGGGCGCATGACCGAAGGCCAGCAGCGCGGCCTGGATCAGGGCGCGCCGAAGTTCGTCCTGCCGCTGGCCGATGCGCCGGTGGATTTCGACCAGGTGTTCGGCCGTTCCGCGCCGCGTTCGCTGGAGATCGGTTTCGGCATGGGCCACTCGCTGCTGGAGATGGCCGCCGCTGCGCCGGAGCAGGATTTCATCGGTGTCGAGGTTCACCGTCCGGGTGTCGGCGCACTGCTCAACGGCGTGCTGACTCAGGGCCTGACCAACCTGCGGGTCTACGACTGCGACGCGATCGAAGTGCTCAACCGCTGCATTGCCGACAACAGCCTCGATCGCCTGATGCTGTTCTTCCCGGATCCGTGGCACAAGAGCCGTCACCACAAGCGCCGCATCGTTCAGGCGTCCTTCGCTGAACTGGTGCGCAGCAAGCTGAAGGTCGGCGGCATTCTGCACATGGCCACCGACTGGGAACCGTACGCCGAATACATGCTGGAAGTGATGAACGTCGCCCCGGGCTATCGCAACCTCGCCGAAGACGGCAAGTGCGTGCCACGCCCGGCCGAGCGTCCGATCACCAAGTTCGAACGCCGTGGCGAACGTCTTGGGCATGGCGTGTGGGATCTGAAGTTCGAAAAGCTCGCTTAAACGTTACGCAATAAAAAACTGTGGGAGCCAATGGCTCCCACAGTTGTTTTGGGTAGTAGCTGAAAATCAGCGGCGATCCGCGACCACGCCAATCAACACAAGCACCACCAACAACACCGGCGCCAGGCTGTAGTTGTTGAACTGGCTCAGCCCCTTCACCACCCACGGTGTCGCGTAGATCAGCGCTGCGCCGCTACCGATCATGCACAGCAGGGCCATCAGCGGCACGCGCAGGGCGCCGGCGATGCTGCCCAGGCGTTGCTCGACCCAGCCCTTGAAGTCGGCGCCGAACAGCACCAGCAGGCAGCCCACCAGCGCCAGGGCGATTTCCGAGAGGTTGCTGCGGCTCCAGCGGGAGACGGTGGCGAGCAGGTCGAGTATCAAATCCATGCGTTTTCCCTTGGGACTGAAGTCAGTTCAGAAATTGTTGCAGCAAGTCGTTGAGGAACAGCTGTCCGCGCTCTGTGGCCGCCAGGCGTGACGGTTCGACCTGCAACAGACCGCTTTGTTCGGCCTCGCGCCGACCTTCGGCAAGCGTGTCCAGCGACAGGCCGGTGCGCTCCGGGTACAGGCGCGATTCGACGCCGGCGGTGAGGCGCAGGGCGTTCATCAGGAACTCGAACGGCATCTCGTCGTTGGTCAGGGCTTTCTCGCCGGCCTGGAAGCTTTTGGCCGGGTTGAGGTAGTCCTTCGGCAGGCGTGTCTTCCAGGTACGCACGATGCGCCCGTCCGGGTGACTGAGCTTGCCGTGGGCGCCGGCGCCGATGCCGATGAAGTCGCCGAAGCTCCAGTAATTGAGGTTGTGCCGCGCCGGTCGACCCGGTTGGGCGTAGGCCGAAACTTCGTACTGCGCGTAACCGTGCTCGGCCAGCAGCGCCTGCCCGGCCTCTTGAATGTCCCACAGCGTGTCGTCTTCCGGCAGCACCGGCGGCTGGTTCCAGAACACGGTGTTCGGCTCCAGTGTCAGCTGATACCAGGAAATATGCATCGGCTTCAGTTCGATCGCCTGGCGCAGATCGCTCAGGGCATCGTCCAGTGACTGGTCCGGCAAGCCGTGCATCAAGTCGAGGTTGAAGTTATCGAACCCGGCCTGGCGCGCCATGCCGGCGGCGCGTACCGCTTCATCGCCGTTGTGGATTCGCCCGAGGGCCTTGAGCTTTTCCTGCTGGAAGCTCTGGATACCGATCGACAGGCGATTGATTCCCAGCTTGCGGTAGGCGACGAACTTCTCTTGCTCGAAAGTCCCGGGGTTGGCTTCCAGGGTGATTTCGATGTCATCGGCAAACGGGATGCGTTGTTTGACGCCTTCCAGCAAGCGACCAAGGGCTTCGGCACTGAACAGGCTCGGCGTGCCGCCGCCAAAGAAGATCGAACTCAACTCACGGCCGTACACCGCGTGCAGATCCTGATCAAGGTCGGCCAGCATCGCGTCGACATACTCCTGCTCCGGCAGCACCGGGCTGGCGGTGTGGGAGTTGAAGTCGCAATAGGGGCATTTGCGCACACACCACGGGATGTGGATGTACAGCGCCAGGGGCGGCAGCGTCGGCAACGGCGCCCGAGGCGAGGAGGCGGCGCCGCCGATAATCAGCGACGACGCGGAGGAGCTATCGGTCATTTCAAGCCCAGACGCTGGCGCAGCAGATCCATTGCACGGGCGCGGTGGCTGATCTGGTTCTTGTCGCTCGGGCTCAGTTCGGCGCTGGACACGTTACGCTCCGGCACCCAGAACAATGGGTCGTAGCCGAAACCGTGCTCACCGCTGGCGGCGGTCAGAATGCGCCCGTGCCACAGGCCTTCGCAGAGGATCGGCAGTGGATCGTCGGCGTGACGTACCAGCGCCAATACGCAGACGAACTGCGCGCCGCGTTCGGCTTCCGGCACGTCCTTCAAGGCGTCGAGCAATTTGGCATTGTTCGCCGCGTCGCCCTTGCCGTCGGCGTAGCGCGCCGAGTAGATGCCCGGCGCACCGCCGAGGAAATCCACCGCCAGACCCGAGTCGTCGGCCAGCGCCGGCAGACCGGAAATGCGCGCGGCATTGCGGGCCTTGAGGATCGCGTTCTCGACGAACGATAGGCCGGTTTCTTCCGGCTCCACGCTGCTGAATTCGCCGATCGAGCGCAATTGCACCGAGTCGCCGAGCATGGCCTGGAGTTCCTTGAGTTTGCCGGCGTTATGGCTGGCCAGTACGAGTTGCTTGAGATTGATCATTGGCCAGGGAAAAGCTCTTGGTTGAAATTGAGGGTGTTGATCTTGTCGCCGGTCTGCACCTTGATTTCAAAGGTGCGGGTTTCCTGCTGCTCCACCGGGTACTGGGCGATGTAGTAGATCGCGCCCTGTTCGGTGATCTGGCGGAAAGTCAGCGGCACGCTCTGGCTGGTCAAGTCCTTGACGGTGCCGGTGACCTGGGCGATCAGCGGCTTGCCGTCCTTGATCACCGAGACATTGATCACGCCCTGGTTCTTGCTGCGGATCAGCTCGGCCGCCTTGGCGATGTCCGGCGTCAGGAAGGTCGAGTTGAAGGTGTTGTAATGCACGGTGACATCACCGAACACTTCCTTGCGTTCGCCCTTGATGGCATCGGCGGCCACGGCCGACAGGCTCAGGCAGGCGGCCAATAGCGCGGTAATCAAGCGTCCCATGTTCGTTCTCCTCGCAATGTCGTGGTTCAGACCGCGATTCTGTGATCCGCAAGCCCCGGGCTGCTGACGCGGTAGATACCGATCTCACCTAACAGATTAGGCCATAGCTTACTGGCCCACCCGTGGCGGTGCTGTTGATCCACGGCAAGCCGATCAATGACCTTCGCCTCACGTTCGCGACAAAGTTCTTCAAAGTCTTCGAAGGTGCAGAAGTGGATGTTCGGCGTGTTGTACCAGGTGTACGGCAGGAATTCCGACACCGGCATCCGACCCTTGCTCGCCAGGTACCAGCGGCAGCGCCAGTGACCGAAGTTGGGGAAGGTGATGATGCACTGGCGACCGACCCGCAGCATTTCGTCGAGGATCTTGTCCGGGTAATGCACGGCTTGCAGGGCCTGGGTCATCACCACGATGTCGAAGCTGTTGCTGGCGAAGTTGCCCAGGCCCTTGTCCAGGTCCTGCTCGATGACGTTGATGCCCTTGGCCACGCACTCGGCGATGTTGTCCGGGTCGTTTTCCAGGCCGTAGCCGGTGACCTGCTTGTGGTCGCGCAGCCAGGTCAGCAATTCGCCGTCACCGCAGCCGAGGTCGAGCACGCGGCTGCCGGCGGGGATCCATTCCTGGATGATTTCCAGATCAGCTCTCATGGCTTTCTCACAACGTAATGCGGTTCATGTAATTGCCGAACGCCTGCAAGTAGCGCGGGATCGGAATCAGGAAGGCGTCGTGGCCCTGGGGCGCGTCGATTTCCAGGTAGCTGACGTCCTTGCGCGCCGCCATCAGCGCATCCACCAGTTCCCGCGAGCGGGCCGGGGAGAAGCGCCAGTCGGTGGTGAACGACATCACGCAGAACTTGGCTTTTGCACCTTCGAAGGTTTTCGCCAGGTTATCGTTGAAGTTCGCCGCCGGATCGAAGTAGTCCAGCGCCTTGGTCATCAACAGATAGGTGTTGGCATCGAAGCGCCCGGAGAACTCTTCGCCCTGATAGCGCAGGTAGCTTTCGACCTGGAACTCGACGCTGTGGAAGTCGTAGTTGAGCTTTTCGCTCTTCAGGCCACGGCCGAATTTCTCGCCCATGGAGTCGTCGGACAGGTACGTGATGTGCCCCACCATCCGCGCCAGCATCAGGCCGCGCTTGGGGATCACGCCGTGTTCCTGGAACGAGCCGCCGTGGAATTCCGGGTCGGTGAGGATCGCCTGGCGCGCCACTTCGTTGAAGGCGATGTTCTGCGCCGACAGCTTGGGGGCCGAGGCGATGGCCAGGCAGTGGCGAACGCGATCCGGATAGGTGATGGTCCATTGCAGCGCCTGCATGCCGCCCAGGCTGCCGCCGATCACCGCGGCCCACTGGCCGATGCCGAGCAGATCGGCCAGACGTGCCTGGCTGTGCACCCAGTCTTCCACGGTCAGCACCGGGAAGTCGGCGCCGAATGGCTTGCCGGTTTCCGGGTTGAGGCTGCTCGGGCCGGTGGAACCGTTGCAACCGCCGAGGTTGTTCAGGCTGACCACGAAGAACTTGTTGGTGTCGATCGGTTTGCCGGGCCCGATGCAGCTGTCCCACCAACCGGGCTTGCGGTCGTCGACGCTGTGGTAACCCGCAGCGTGGTGGTGGCCGGACAAGGCGTGGCAAATCAGTACGGCGTTGCTCGCTTGCGCGTTCAGCGTGCCGTAGGTTTCGTAGATCAGGTCATAATCGGCCAGCGAACGGCCGCAGGCCAGGGCCAGCGGTTCGCTGAAGTGCGCCGTTTGCGGCGTCACCAGACCAACAGAATCGGGGGGAAAGGCAGCTGGCATCGACCCTGCTCTCGTTGAAATGAGGCGTAAGTCTAAAGACCGGTGGGGTTAGCGGCAAGCAACGATCAGGGGCGGCAGAGCCCCGGCAGATCCGGCAGCTTTTTCGGTGCGCCGATGCGCACTCGCTTCTGCCGGTTCAGCTCACCACTGAGCAAACTGACCTGGCTCTTGGAAACCCCAAAAGCCTTGGCCAGAAACCCCATCAGGTACGCATTGGCCTTGCCCTCGACCGGCGGCGCGGTCAGGCGGATTTTCAGGCGATCACCGTGCAGCCCGCAGAAATCATCGCTGCGGGCGGCCGGTTGCAGGTGACATTCCAGAATCAGGTCGTCACCGTCCCAGCGAAACCAGCTCACATCAGCAGGCGCAGGATTTCCGGCATCATCGTCATCGCCGCGAGGTTGTTGATCACCAGCATGTCGATCAGCTTCAGCACGAGGAAGGCGAAGATCGGCGACAGATCCAGACCACCGAGGTTCGGCAGGATGCGGCGGAACGGCGCCAGGGCCGGTTCACAGATCTGGTTCACCAGTTCGGCGCCCGGATTGTGGCTGCCCGGTGCGACCCAGGACAGGATGATGCTGATGATCATGGCCCAGAAGAAAATCTTCAGGAACAGCGCCGTCACGCCGATCAGCGACCAGATCAGCAGTTGCAGCGGGTTACCGGTGGTGCCGTAGGTCAGCAGCAGGGTCAGCGCCATCAGCGCCAGTTGCACGAGGATCGCCAGCACCAGCGACGACATGTCGAGGCCGAACAGGCTCGGGATGATCCGGCGCAGTGGCTTGAGCAGCGGCTGGGTGGCCTTGACCACGAACTGGCACAGCGGGTTGTAGAAGTTTGCCCGTACCAGTTGCAGGACAAAGCGCAGCAGCACGATCAGCAGGTACAGGCTGCCGAGGGTTTGCAGCACGTAGACCGCTGCGGTGTTCAATCCAATCATGTAAGGCTCCTTATTTGCCCAGTTGTTCGGCCATTTCGGCCGAGCGGTGCGCGGCGGCGCCGAGTGCTTTTTCCACCAGGGCTTCGAAGCCGCCGGCCTGGAACGATTTGATCGCAGCTTCCGTGGTGCCGGCCGGCGAGGTCACGCGGCGGCGCAGTTCGGCCGCGTCGACGTCGCTGGATACCGCCATGTGCGCGGCGCCCAGCGCGGTCTGCAAGGTCAGCTGCTCGGCGGTTTCCTTCGGCAGGCCGAGTTTGACGCCGGCGGCGGTCATGGCTTCGATCAGCAGGAAGAAGTACGCCGGGCCGGAACCGGAGACAGCGGTGACCGCGTCCAGTTGCTGCTCTTCGTTTAGCCACAGGGCGATGCCCACGGCGGACAGCAGTTCTTCAGCCTGTTGACGTTGTTCGGCGCTCACCTTGCCTGTGGCGTACAGGCCGCTCACGCCCTGGCGCAGCAGCGCCGGGGTGTTCGGCATGCAGCGCACGATCGGCTGTTCGCCGAGCCAGGCCGTCATGCTGGCGCAGGTGATGCCGGCGGCGATGGACACCACCAGTTGATTCGGTTTCAGGCTCGGGCGAATCGCTTCGCACACCAGCTTCATGGCTTGTGGCTTGACCGCCAGTACCACTACATCGGCGCCGTCGATGGCCTGGGCGTTGTCGGCGAAGGTTTCGATGCCGTGTTCGGCGCTGACTTTGGCGCGGGTTTCTTCACCCGGATCGCTGGCGCGGATGTGTGCAGCTTCCAGACCCTTGGCCCGCAGGCCGCCGATCAGGCTGGCGGCCATGTTGCCGGCACCGATAAAGGCAATACGTGTGTTGCTCATGTCAGGTCCTTATCTGGAAATGGTCAAGATTGGGAATAGTCACGGGCGCCGAACAGGGCCGTACCGATACGGACCCAGGTCGCGCCCTGGGCAATGGCCGACTCGAGGTCGTGGCTCATGCCCATGGAAAGTGTGTCGAGCGGCAGATCGAGGCCGGCCTGCAACTTCTGAACGGCGGCGAATGCCGCGTCCTGCTCGGCGCGATCTTCGGTCGGCTCGGGAATTGCCATCAGCCCGCGCAGCTTCAGGCGCGGCAGGGCGCTGATGGCCTGGGCCAGGGCCGGCAGGTCTTGCGGGGTGCAGCCGGACTTGCTGGCTTCACCGCTGACGTTGACCTGAATGCAGATGTTCAGTGGCGGCAGATCCGCCGGGCGTTGTTCGGACAGGCGTTGGGCGATTTTCAGACGATCCACGGAGTGCACCCAGGCGAAATGCTCGGCAATCGAGCGGGTCTTGTTCGACTGAATGGGGCCGATGAAGTGCCAGATCAAGGGCAGGTCGGCCAGTTCGAGCTGTTTGGCCAGGGCTTCCTGCAGGTAGTTCTCGCCGAAATCACGCAGGCCGGCGGCATACGCTTCACGCAGGGCTTCGGACGGTTTGGTCTTGCTCACGGCCAGCAGCTGGACGCTGTTTTCATCGCGTCCGGCGGCAGCGGTGGCGGCATGAATACGCGAACTAACCTGGAGAATGTTGTCTGCTATCGTGGACATCAAGAGGCGCCAGCGGTCTGAAGGTTCGCGGCATTCTACTGGAATTGAGGGACGCTATGGATATCACTGAACTGCTGGCCTTCAGCGCCAAACAGGGCGCTTCCGACCTGCACCTGTCGGCCGGTCTGCCGCCGATGATCCGCGTGGATGGCGATGTGCGGCGGATCAATCTGCCGGCGCTGGATCACAAACAGGTGCACGAGCTGATCTACGACATCATGAACGACACCCAGCGGGTGGACTTCGAGAAACATCTGGAAACCGACTTTTCCTTCGAAGTCCCCGGCGTGGCGCGCTTCCGGGTCAATGCCTTCAACCAGAACCGTGGCGCTGGCGCGGTGTTCCGGACCATTCCGTCGAAAGTGCTGAGCATGGAAGACCTCGCCATGGGCGACGTCTTTCGCAAGATCACCGATGCGCCACGCGGGCTGGTGCTGGTGACCGGGCCGACCGGCTCCGGCAAGTCCACGACGCTGGCGGCAATGATCGATTACCTCAACACCCATCGCCATCACCACATCCTGACCATTGAAGATCCGATCGAATTTGTCCACGAATCGCGCAAATGCCTGATCAATCAGCGCGAAGTCCATCGCGATACCCGCAGTTTCGCCACCGCATTGCGTTCGGCATTGCGCGAAGACCCGGACGTGATCCTGGTGGGCGAGATGCGCGATCTGGAAACCATTCGCCTGGCGCTGACGGCGGCCGAGACCGGGCACCTGGTGTTCGGCACCTTGCACACTACTTCGGCAGCCAAGACCATCGACCGGGTGGTGGACGTGTTCCCCGGGGACGAAAAATCCATGGTGCGCTCGATGCTGTCGGAGTCGTTGCTGGCGGTGGTGTCGCAGACGCTGATCAAGAAGATCGGCGGTGGTCGGGTGGCGGCGCACGAGATCATGCTGGGCACTTCGGCGATCCGTAACCTGATCCGCGAGGACAAGGTGGCGCAGATGTATTCGGCGATACAGACCGGCGGCTCGCTGGGGATGCAGACACTCGACATGTGCCTGAAGGATCTGGTGACCAAAGGCTTGATCAGCCGCGAACATGCGCGGGAGAAGGCGCGCACGCCGGATAACTTTTAGGCAAAAAAAACGCAGCCCGTGGGCTGCGTTTTTTTACCTGAACAATCAGCGCTGAACGACGCGCATCTGCCCCTGTTCTTTCGGCAATACGCGTTTGGCTACCACGTAATGCTTTTCCCAGTACGGCTTGTTCAGTGTGTCGATGCTCACCGCTTTGCCGCGCCGTGGCGCATGGATGAAACGGTCGTTGCCCAGGTAGATGGCAACGTGATTGACCCGACGGCTCTTGATGTTGAAGAAAATCAGGTCGCCCGGCTTCAGGTCCTTGCGTTCGACTTTCTCGCCGTGACCGCTGGCCATGGCGTTCGAGGTGCGTGGCAGGTCGAACGTGGCGTCGTTGAACGCATACTTCACCAGACCGCTGCAGTCGAAGCCTTTACTCGGGCTGCTGCCGCCCCAACGGTATGGCGTACCGAGGACGTTTACCGCGCGACTCAGGACGTTACTGCTTTCCTTGGTCGCCATCGGTGGCACCAGCTTGCTGCGGCCAGTGCTGCTCAGCGTGGTGTGCTTGACCTGTTTGCCTTTGTTCGAAGGAGCAGAGGCATGGGATTTAGGGGTGAAACCGTTAACGTTGGGAAGACGTTGCTCACGATTGGTGGCGTGGGCGGCCAGTGGCATTAATAGGCAAATGGTTAGCCATGTCTTGAAAAATGGACGCATTAGGCAGGGCTCTTGGTGTGTTAGCGCGCAACTTTATAACAGCTTTTTTGTCACTTCCGAGGCCGTTGGTCGATTCAATCGGGAGCCAACGGAACCAAATAAGCGGCAAAAAGACGCAATTGTCGGACAGAAGTCCGGTGCTATAAGGCTTTGACGGGACACACGGTAGCATTTGCCATACGTCGGCTACCTGTAAAAAAGTCACAAAGAATTAAAGAATATTTATCTATCGCGTGTATCGAGGTCTTAATGAACGGCTATCAGCTGCCCCGTGTGAAGGAAAAAGACACCCATAGCAAGGTGATCGGCTACCTGTTGTGGATTTTCGGTTTCACAGGCTCACACCGCTTCTATTACGGCAAACCGGTGACTGGCACGATCTGGTTTTTCACCTTTGGATTGCTGGGGATTGGCTGGCTGATCGACGTGTTCCTGATCCCGGCGATGGATCGCGAAGCCGACCTGCGTTTCGCCGCGGGCCCGATCGAGTACAACGTGGCGTGGATTCTGCTGACCTTCCTCGGCGCGCTCGGTGTGCACCGGATGTATCAGGGCAAGTGGATCAGCGGGGTGGTGTACCTGCTGACCGGCGGGTTGTTCTTTCTTGGGGTGCTGTATGACTTCTGGACGCTGAACGATCAGGTGTCGGTGCGTAATGCCGAAGGGCGGGGCGCATTTCAGTAAGTGATGGCGAGGGAGCTGGCTCCCTCGCCATTTTTTTTACGCCTGATGGCTGATCCGGCCATCCACCAGCGTGTAACGCACAACACCCGGCAGGCTATGGCCGAGGAACGGGCAGTTCTCGCCTTTCGACAGCCAGGTTTCGCCGGCAACGGTCGAAGCCTTCGGATCGAACAGCACGATATCCGCCGCGCCACCCACCGCCAGTTTGCCCGCCGGCAGGCGCAGGGCTTCGGCCGGGCCGGTGCTCAGGCGGGCCAGCAGGGTCGGCAGATCCAGCAGACCATCCTCGACCAGCGTCATTGCCAGCGGCAGCAGCAGTTCGACGCTGCTGATGCCCGGCTCGGTCGCGCCGAACGGTGCCAGTTTGGCATCGCGTTCATGGGGCTGGTGATGGCTGGAGATGGCCGAGACCACGCCGGACTTCACCGCTTCACGCAGACCGTCGCGATCCGCACGGGTGCGCAGCGGCGGTTGCACGTGATACAGGCTGCTGAAGTCGATCAGCGCTTCGTCCGTGAGGATCAGCTGATACAGGGCGACATCCGCCGTGACTTTCAAGCCACGGGCCTGGGCCTGAGCGATCAGGGCTACGCCGCGAGCGCTGGTCAGCTGGCTGAAGTGCGCACGCACGCCGGTCTGCTCGACCAGCAGCAGATCCCGGGCCAGGGCCACGGTTTCAGCGGTTTCCGGGATGCCCGGCAGGCCGAGGAAACTGGCGGTGGCGCCTTCGTGGGCCAGGCCGCCGTCGGCCAGGTCGTGATCCTGCGAGTTGAAAATCACCGTCAGGTCGAAGGTCGCCGCGTAATCCAGCGCCCGGCACAGGGTGCGGGTGTTGCGGAAGCTTTCCAGGCCGTTGCCGAACGCCACGCAACCGGCGTCGCGCAGGGCAACGAGTTCTGCAAGCTGCTCGCCATCCAGACCTTTGCTCAGCGCCCCGATCGGGAACACCTTGGTGTTGCCGGCCTCGCGGGCGCGGTCGAGGATCAGCTCGGCCACGGCGGAGGTGTCGAGCACCGGTCTGGTTTTCGGCGGGCAGCACAGGCTGGTCACGCCGCCGGCCGCCGCAGCGCGGGTTTCGCTGGCGATGGTGCCTTTGCGGCTGTAGCCCGGCTCGCGCAGGGCGACGTTGAGGTCGACCAATCCCGGAGCGGCAACAAGGCCTTGGGCGTCGATGGTTTCGACGGCGGTGAAACCGGCCGGTGCAGCGCCGAGGGCGACGATCTTGCAGGCTTCAACGTGAATATCGGTAATTTGATCCAGGCCGCTGCTTGGATCGATGACGCGGGCGCCGAGAATGCTGAGCTTCACTGGGCGTTCTCCTGCTCGAATTGGCGCTGGGCAGTCTGTCCGCTCATGGCCATCGACAGCACGGCCATACGGATTGCGATGCCGTAGGTGACTTGATTGAGGATCACCGAGTGCGGGCCGTCGGCCACCGCCGACTCGATCTCCACGCCGCGGTTGATCGGCCCCGGGTGCATGACGATGCAATCGGGCTTGGCGCCGGCCAGGCGCGCGGTGGTCAGGCCGAACAGGCGATAGAACTCGCCTTCGCTCGGCAGCAGACCGCCAGTCATGCGCTCACGCTGCAGGCGCAGCATGATCACCACGTCGACGTCTTTCAGTCCTTCGGTCATGTCGGTGTAGACCTTCACACCGTATTGCTCGATGCCGATCGGCAGCAGGGTCTTCGGTGCGATCACGCGGATATCCGGGCAGCCGAGGGTCTTCAGGGCGAGCATGTTCGAGCGCGCCACCCGCGAGTGCAGGATGTCGCCGACGATGGCCACCGAGAGGTTCTCGAAACCGCCCTTGTGACGGCGGATGGTCAGCATGTCGAGCATGCCCTGGGTCGGGTGCGCGTGCCGGCCGTCGCCGCCGTTGATGATCGCCACTTGCGGGCAGACATGTTCGGCGATGAAGTGCGCGGCGCCCGAGTCACCGTGGCGCACGACGAACATGTCGGCGGCCATGGCCTCGAGGTTGCGCAGGGTGTCGAGCAGGGTTTCGCCCTTGCTGGCCGAAGAGGTCGACACGTTCAGGGTGATCACGTCCGCCGACAGGCGCTGGGCCGCCAGTTCGAAGGTGGTACGGGTGCGGGTCGAGTTTTCGAAGAACACGTTGCACACGGTCTTGCCGCGCAGCAACGGAACCTTCTTCACGGCCCGGGCACCGACTTCGAGGAACGAGTCGGCGGTGTCGAGGATTTCCGTCAGCAACTCGCGGCGCAGGCCGTCGAGCGAGAGGAAGTGGCGCAGCTGGCCCTGATCATTGAGCTGCAGCGGGCGCTTGGTATCTAGAGGCGTCATCGCGAGGGGGACTCTCAATAGGGCGGATTAAAGGGCAAGGTCTTGCAGTTCGAGGGCCAGCTCCGGCCCGGACAGCTTGACCCGCTCGTGGGCGGCCAGCGACAGGGTCGCGCCGACCACGTTCGGGCGGATCGGCAGTTCGCCGGCATCCAGGTCCAGCAGGCAGACCAGCGTCACGCTGGCCGGGCGGCCGTAGTCGAACAGTTCGTTCATGGCGGCGCGGATGGTCCGGCCGCTCATCAGTACGTCGTCGATCAGCACCAGATGCTGGCCTTCGATTTCGAAGGGCAGGGCGGACGGGCGCACCTGCGGGTGCAGGCCGTTCTGGCTGAAGTCGTCGCGGTAGAAGGAAACATCCAGCGTGCCCAATGGCGCGTCGCTGCCCAGCTCTGCGAGCAGGGCCTGGGCGACCCAGACGCCGCCGGTGCGGATGCCGATGTAACGCGGTTCGCTGATATTACGCTGGGCAAGGTGCGCCTTGAGGCGGGTCGCCATCTGGCTGATCAGATCGGCGGGATTGGGCAGGCTCATGGTTGCTCCTTCTCGGGGTCGAGCCGGTTCTCGCGAACCGGGGCTCGGGTTGTAACCAAAAGAAAAGCGCCGTAGCGCTTGTCAGGATTCAAATAGTGCGGTGTTTTCGTCGAGCCAGCCTTGCAACAGCAGGGCGGCGGCGATGGCGTCCACCGGGTTATCGCGGTAGCTGCCTTTCTGTCCGCCGCGCACCAGTCGTTCGCCCTTGGCTTCGAAGGTCGTCAGGCGTTCGTCGTGGGTATAGAAAGGCAGGTTGAAGCGGCCATTGAGGCGACGGGCGAATTTCTCGGCGCGGGCGCACATCTCGCTGGGCGTACCGTCCATGTTCAGGGGCAGGCCGACCACCACGGCGTCGGGTTTCCATTCCTTTATCAGGGCTTCGACCTGATTCCAGTCCGGTACACCGTTCTGCGCCTTCAAGGTGCACAGTTCGCGGGCCTGGCCGGTAATCACCTGGCCGACCGCCACGCCGATCTGTTTGGTGCCGTAGTCGAAGCCGAGGATCAGGCGCAGGGCCATCAGGCGTGTCCTGCCTGGCTGGTCAGCAGGCTGAGGTTGATCCCCAGGTGCCTGGCCGCCGCTTCCAGGCGCAGTTCACTGCTGGTGTTGAACAGGATGTCGGCGTCGTACGGGCAGGTCAGCCAGGCGTTGTCGGCCAGTTCGGCCTCCAGCTGACCGGCTTCCCAGCCGGCGTAACCGAGGGTGATCACGCTTTTCGCCGGGCCCACGCCGTCGGCGATGGCGAACAGCACGTCCTGCGAGGTGGACAGGGCCAGATCGCCCTCCAGCTCGACGGTCGCCTGGAAAGTCTTGCCCGCCGGGTGAAGGACAAAACCGCGATCGGTCTGCACCGGGCCGCCGATGAAGATCGGCACATGCTGGCACAGCGCTGGCGGATCGATGTCCGGGCGCAATTGTTCGAGGATGTCGGCCAGATTCAGCTCTTGCGGTCGGTTGACCACCAGCCCCATGGCGCCATTGGCCGTGTGCTCGACGATGTAGGTCAAGGTGTGGGCAAAGTTCGGGTCGGCCATGTGTGGCATGGCGATCAGGAAGTGATGCTTGAGGTAGCTGGGGCTGACGTTTTTCATGTGCGCTAGTGTGGCGTTCGGGGGGCGAACTGACAAGCTGGAGCGGGCAAAAGATCGACTCAGTTACTGGACAGCCGGTCGCCCCGGGCGAATTTCCAGGTGCGGATGATTTCCAGCCGGTCGATGTCCGACAGGTCCCCGGTAAACGGTGCGAACGGTGCCGCCAGCCGCACGATGCGTTGCGCCGCTTGATCCAGCAGCGGCTGGCCGGAGGACTCCAGCACCAGCACTTCATACAGCGAGCCGTCGCGGTTGATCGACACCATCAGGCGCAGATTGCCGTAGATCTGCTTGCGCCGGGCTTCGTCGGGGTAATTGAGGTTGCCGATGCGCTCGACCTTTTTGCGCCACTCGTCCTTGTACCAGGCGCCCTTGTCGCGCATGGTCGACGCGGCGCTGAGGCGGTGGATCCGCGGGCGCTTGGCGTACAGCTGTTGTTCGTTGGCCAGTTCGGCTTCGAGGCTGGCAATGTCGCTGGAGAGCTGCGAGCTGTCGAAAGTCGGGGCGTCGACCGTCGGTTTGGTCTCGGTCTTGGCTTCTTCTTTCTTGGTCGGCGCCTTTTTCGGTTTCGGCGCAACGGTGGTCACGGCCGCCTTGGGCGCGGCTTCCTGCACCTCCGGCTTGGCGGCCGGTGGCGGGGTGACTTTCTTGACTTCGTTTGCCTGAAACGGCGCGACCTCGGTGGTCTTGGGGATCGCCTTCTTGTCGAGGGTACCGCTGCCTTCCTGGTTTTCCTGGGCGAGGAAATCGGCCTTCGCCGGCTTCTTTTCGCTCTTGAAGGTGGCGAGGGTGATTTCCAGGGTTTTGCTGATCTGCTTGGGCTCGACCATGGTGAAACCCACGCCGAGCAGCAGCGCCAGATGGATCAGCGCCGCGAGAAACAGGGTAAATCCGAGGCGATCGACCGGGCGCACGCCTTTATGGGCGAGTTCAGCGGGCAGATCGGACGGAAGTGTCATGACAAGAAAACCAACATCGCGTTTTTCACAGGCCGCGCATGATAACGCAATGTTGGTTTCACGCCTTGGGCTTCAAGCATCAAGCGACAGGCTGCATGTGATGCACATCAAGCTTGCAGCTTTTTCTCGATGGCATCCATCAGCATCCCGCCGATGTCGGTGCCGAAGGCATTGTCGATTTCGCGGATGCAGGTCGGGCTGGTGACGTTGATTTCGGTCAGGTGCTCACCGATCACGTCCAGGCCGACGAACAGCAGGCCCTTCGCGCGCAAGGTCGGGCCGACCTGGGCGGCGATCCAGCGATCCTTGTCGGTCAACGGACGGGCTTCGCCACGGCCGCCGGCCGCGAGGTTGCCACGGGTTTCGCCCTGGGCCGGAATCCGCGCCAGGCAGTAATCCACCGGCTCGCCGTCGATCATCAGGATGCGCTTGTCACCGTCCTTGATCGCCGGCAGGTAGGCCTGGCCCATGATCTGCTGGGCGCCGAGGGCGGTCAGGGTTTCCAGAATCACCGACAGGTTCGGATCGCCGGCGCGGTGACGGAAGATCGAGGTGCCGCCCATGCCGTCCAGCGGCTTGAGGATCACGTCGCCATGTTTGGCGGCGAATTCACGCAGCACGTCGGCGCGGCGGCTGACCACGGTCGGCGGCGTGCACTGCGGGAACAGGGTGGCGAACAGTTTTTCGTTGCAGTCGCGCAGGCTCTGCGGCTTGTTGACCACCAGCACGCCGGCGGACTCGGCCTGTTCGAGCAGGTAGGTGGAGTAGACGAACTCCATGTCGAACGGCGGATCCTTGCGCATCAGGATCACGTTCAGGTCGCTCAGCGGCGAATCCTGCTCGGTGCCCAGTTCGAACCATTTTTCCGGGTTGGCGAAGACTTTCAGCGGCTTCATCCGCGCCCGTGCCTGGCCTTCACCCTGATAAAGGTCTTTCTGTTCCATATAGAACAGTTCCCAGCCGCGCTTTTGCGCCGCCAGCAGCATGGCCAGCGAGCTATCCTTTTTATAGGAAATGCTGGCGATAGGGTCCATGACAATCCCGACGCGAACGCTCATTGGGTTTTCCTCGAAAATTGGCTACCGGATCGGTATGAAAAAAGTGCCGCCAGAGTGGCGCCGGGCGGGTTTTCGGTCAAGGAAAAACCCGTCGATAGATTGCATCTGGAGACTGTGCTAAAAAGGCTGCCATGTCGTGCTGGCCCTTGAACATCAAGGGTTTCCAGCCATTACGCATCGCAAAACGGACAAATTGATTCGCAAAGGCGACGGTAGAGCCCCCTTATGGAACAGCAGTCCAGCGCCTTGAAGGTCATGGTGATCGACGACTCGAAAACGATTCGTCGCACCGCCGAGACCCTGTTGAAAAATGCAGGGTGCGAAGTCATCACCGCGATCGACGGTTTTGACGCCCTGGCGAAGATCGCCGACCACCATCCCGGGATCATCTTTGTCGACATCATGATGCCGCGTCTGGATGGTTATCAGACCTGCGCTTTAATCAAGAACAACAACGCGTTCAAGGGCACGCCGGTGATCATGCTGTCGTCCCGGGACGGGCTGTTCGACAAGGCCAAGGGGCGGATTGTCGGTTCCGATCAATTTTTGACCAAGCCTTTCAGCAAGGAAGAACTGCTCGACGCGATTTCGGCCCATGTTCCGGGCTTCGCTGCCGCTTTGCCGCAGTAAGACACGCACAGAGACGCTCGGCCAGCGGGCCCGGTGTCGACAAGAAAAATGGGGAAGACCATGGCACGTATCCTGATCGTCGACGATTCGCCGACCGAAATGTACAAACTCACCGGCATGCTGGAAAAGCACGGGCACGAAGTGCTGAAAGCCGAAAACGGCGCCGACGGCGTGGCCCTGGCCCGCCAGGAAAAACCCGACGCGGTGCTGATGGACATCGTCATGCCCGGCCTCAACGGCTTCCAGGCTACCCGTCAGTTGACCAAGGATGCGGAAACCAGCCACATCCCGGTGATCATCATCACCACCAAGGATCAGGAGACCGACAAGGTCTGGGGCACCCGCCAGGGCGCCAGGGACTACCTGACCAAACCGGTCGACGAAGACACGCTGATCAAGACCCTGAACAACGTGCTGGCCGGTTGATCGCGCCGCCATGAGCGAGTCGCTGACCGCGTTTGAACTGTTGTGGCAGATCGACCAGCGCTGTCGCCTGCTGGCGGCGGACCTGCCGTCGCAACCGGCGCGCCAGGATCGCTGGAGCGGCATCGGCTTTCGTCTGGGCGAGCACTGGTACGTCACGCCGATGGGCGAAGTCAGCGAAGTGCTGCCTGAACTGCGCGTCACCCAGTTGCCGGGCGTCAAGCCTTGGGTCAAGGGCGTGGCCAATCTGCGCGGACGGCTGCTGCCGGTCATGGACCTGTGCGGCTTTTTCGGCCATGAGCTGTCACCGATGCGCAAACAGCGGCGGGTATTGGTGGTAGAGCATCAGGACGTGTTTGCCGGGTTGCTGGTCGATGAGGTCTTCGGCCTGCAGCACTTCGAGCAGGACAGTTTCGAATCCGTCTCGATCCGTAAACGGCAAGGCTCCAAGGGCGAGTTCGTCAAAGGGTATTTCCGGCGCGAGCAGAACTGGCGGGTGTTCAGCCTGTTTGCGCTGGCGCAGTCACCGAGTTTCATGCACGTCGCGGTTTAACAGGCGAGGACCGATGATCAAAGCAAAAACAGGCAAGCCCGCAGAAGGCTCGCGCAGCCGCTCGCAGATCATCGTGCTGTTCATCGCACTGATCGTGTTCATCATGCTGCTGTTCGCCAACTTCGCTTACCTCAACACCCAGGCCAACTACGACAAGCAGTACATCGGCCACGCCGGCGAGCTGCGGGTGCTGTCGCAGCGGATCGCCAAGAACGCCACCGAAGCCGCCGCCGGCAAGGCTGCCGCGTTCAAGCTGCTCAGCGATGCGCGCAATGATTTTGCCCAGCGCTGGGGTTATCTCAAGAAGGGCGATCCGAGTACCGGCCTGCCGCCGGCGCCGTCCGTCGTGCGCCCGGAAATGCGCGCCGTGCAGCTGGACTGGGAACGCCTGCTGAAAAACACCGACGCGATTCTCTCCAGCGAACAGACCGTGCTGTCGCTGCATCAGGTGGCCGCGACCCTGGCCGAAACCGTGCCGCAATTGCAGATCGAATACGAAAAGGTCGTGGAAATCCTCCTGCAACGCGGCGCCCCGGCGGCGCAGGTGGCGATGGCCCAGCGTCAGTCGCTGCTGGCCGAGCGGATTCTCGGCGCGGTGAACACCGTGCTCTCGGGCGATGAAAACTCCCAGCAGGCCGCCGACGCGTTCGGTCGCGATGCCGCGCGTTTCGGTCAGGTGCTCAACGGCATGTTGCAAGGCAACCCGGCGCTGAAAGTCAGCCAGGTCGAAGACCGCGACGCCCGTGCGCGCTTGAGCGAAATTTCCGAGCTGTTCCAGTTCGTGTCCGGTTCGGTGGATGAAATCCTTGAAACCTCGCCGGAGCTGTTCAAGGTTCGTGAGTCGGCCACCAACATCTTCAGCCTGTCGCAGACCCTGCTCGACGAAGCCTCGCACCT
Source organism: Pseudomonas sp. B7 (assembly GCF_016735645.1). Taxonomy (NCBI): domain Bacteria; kingdom Pseudomonadati; phylum Pseudomonadota; class Gammaproteobacteria; order Pseudomonadales; family Pseudomonadaceae; genus Pseudomonas; species Pseudomonas sp. B7. The sequence goes on along the minus strand of NZ_JAERRE010000002.1, from coordinate 62,338 downwards.
GGCCAGCCGTTTCGAAAACCTCGCTGGCGGGCGCAACACCGACACCATCGGCGGTTATGTGCTGGGCCTGCTGGCGCTGGCCTCGATCATTCTGATCGGCATGGTCATGGTCCGGGAAACCAACCGTCAACTGCGCGAGACCGCCGAGAAAAACGAGCGCAACCAGAACGCGATCATGCGCCTGCTCGACGAGATCGAAGACCTCGCCGACGGCGACCTGACCGTAACCGCCTCGGTGACCGAAGACTTCACCGGAACCATCGCCGACTCGATCAACTATTCAGTCGACCAGTTGCGTGATCTGGTCGCCACCATCAACCTCACTGCCGGACAGGTCGCCGCTGCGGTGCAGGAAACCCAGGCCACCGCCATGCACCTGGCCCAGGCCTCGGAGCATCAGGCCCAGCAGATTTCCGAAGCCTCGACCGCGATCAGCGACATGGCCCAATCGATCGATCAGGTGTCGGCCAACGCCGCTGAATCCTCGGCGGTGGCCGAGCGTTCGGTGGAGATCGCCAACAAGGGCAACGAGGTGGTGCACAACACCATCCACGGTATGGACAACATCCGCGAACAGATCCAGGACACCGCCAAGCGCATCAAGCGCCTGGGCGAGTCGTCCCAGGAAATCGGCGACATCGTCAGCCTGATCGATGACATTGCCGACCAGACCAACATCCTCGCCCTCAATGCCGCGATTCAGGCGTCGATGGCCGGTGATGCCGGGCGCGGTTTTGCCGTGGTGGCCGACGAAGTGCAGCGGCTGGCCGAGCGCTCGTCCGCCGCGACCCGGCAGATCGAGACGCTGGTGCGGGCGATCCAGACCGACACCAACGAAGCCGTGATTTCCATGGAGCAGACCACCACCGAAGTGGTGCGCGGCGCGCGGCTGGCGCAGGATGCCGGTGTGGCCCTGGAAGAAATCGAAGGCGTGTCCAAGACCCTTGCGGCGCTGATTCAGAGCATTTCCAACGCGGCGCAGCAGCAGACGTCTTCGGCCGGGCAGATTTCCCTGACGATGAACGTGATCCAACAGATCACCTCGCAGACCTCGTCCGGCTCCACGGCCACCGCCGAGAGCATCGGCAACCTGGCGAAAATGGCCAGCCAGTTGCGTCGTTCGGTGTCCGGGTTCACCTTGCCGACGACGCCTGCGCCCGTCGCGGACAAGGCGTGAGGCCTGCGGGCGAGGCAATGTCGAGCGGAGTGGTTATGGGTGACCGGCACGATTACGTGGCCCTCGAATGGGTCAAGGGTGAAATCGCCGAGACGCTGAGGCAGGCGCATCAGGCCATCGAAGCCGTGCTCGACGATCCGCAGTCGGTGCCCGGGCTGGACGAATGCCTGGCCTGCATCCATCAGGTACACGGCAGCCTGCAGATGGTCGAGTTCTACGGCGCGGCATTGCTCGCCGAAGAAATGGAACACTTGGTCGAAGCGTTGCAGAACGACCGCGTCAGCCATCGTGACGAAGCGCTGCACTTGTTGCTGCAGGCGCTGGGCCAATTGCCGATCTACCTCGACCGCGTGCAGGGCGCCCGCCGCGACCTGCCGCTGGTGGTGCTGCCGCTGATCAACGACTTGCGCAGCGCCCGGGGCGAAAGCCGGTTGTCGGAAACCAGCCTGTTCAGCCCGCAACTGCCCGAGCTGTCACCCCTGAGTCCGCAAGCGCTGGCCCTGCTTGAACCGGCAGAACTGCCGAATGTGCTGCGCAAATTGCGCCAGATGCTGCAAATGGCGCTGGTCGGACTGCTCCGCGAGCAGGATGACCAGACGCATCTCGCTTATCTGGCCAAAGTCTTTACCCGGCTGGAAGCAATCAGCGGTAACTCGCCGCTGAGCCCGTTGTGGCAGGTCGCCTCGGCGCTGGTCGAGGGCATGCGCGAAGGGCGAATCGCCAACAGCCCGGCCCTGCGCAGCCTGTTCAAGGACGCCGACAAGGAACTCAAGCGCCTGCTCGAACAGGGCATGCCCGGCCTCAACCAGCCGCCACCGCCTGAACTGCTGAAAAGCCTGCTGTTTTATATCGCCAAAGCCGAACATCCCACCGGGCAGATGCTGACCATGAAAGATCGCTACTCCCTGGACGACGCGCTGCCCGACAGCGCGATGGTCGACGAAGAACGCGCCCGCCTGGCCGGCCCCGACCGCGATGCCATGCGCTCGGTGCTCGCGGCGCTGTGCGAAGAACTGGTGCGGGTCAAGGAACGTCTCGACCTGTTCGTGCGCAGCGACCGTCAGCACGCCTCGGATCTGGACAGCCTGCTGGCGCCACTGCGGCAGATCGCCGACACCCTGGCGGTGCTCGGTTTCGGCCAGCCGCGCAAGGTGATCATCGATCAACTGGCGGTGGTGCTCAGCCTCGCGCAAGGCCAGCGCGAACCGAACGACGCTACGCTGATGGACGTCGCCGGCGCCTTGCTCTACGTCGAAGCGACCCTGGCCGGGATGGTTGGCACGGTGGAACCGGAGAGCCCGGAAGACTCGCGGCTGCCGACCACCGACCTGACGCAGATCCATCAGATCGTGATCAAGGAAGCGCGCATCTGCCTGCAACAGGCCAAGGACATGATCGTCGACTACATCGACGCCGACTGGGATCGCCAGCAACTGCAAAGCCTGCCGGCGCTGCTGACCCAGGTGCGCGGCGCGCTGGCGATGATTCCGCTGGCGCGGGCGGCAAGCCTGCTCGAAGCCTGCAATGGATTTATCCGCGAGCATCTGTTGCTCGACCCTCACGAGCCGGGCTGGCAGCAACTCGACAGCCTCGCCGACGCCATCACCAGCCTCGAGTACTACCTCGAGCGCCTGAGCGACGACCCGCAGGCACCCAGCGAGCACTTGCTGGATATCGCGCAGAAAAGCCTCGCCAGTCTCGGTTTCTTTCCTGACGAACAGCCCGGCGAGCCGCATGTACCGGTGCTCGATGATGTGCTCAGCCCCAGCGAAGCGCTGGTGATGCAGGATTTGCAGGAGCTGGACGACCCGCAGATCGTGCAGTCGTTGGCCGAAGTGCTGGCCAGTCCGGTGTCAGCGGTCAACCCGCCGGCGCAGACCACGCCGGGCAGCCTGCTGCCGCCACCGGCCGATGAAGAACCGGTGGACGACGAGCTGCGTGAAGTGTTCCTGGAAGAGACCGGTGAAGTGCTCGAGGTGCTGAGCGAATACCTGCCGGGCTGGTCTGCCGAGCCTGATGACCGCGCCGCCCTCAGTGAACTGCGCCGCGGTTTCCATACGCTGAAGGGCAGCGGTCGGATGGTGCGGGCGCTGGTCCTCGGCGAGCTGGCTTGGGCGGTGGAAAACCTGCTCAACCGAGTGCTGGAAAACAGTGTCGAACCCGGCCCGGCGGTGCGCCAGTTACTCGCCGACACGCTGCTGCTGTTGCCGGACCTGATCGCCGAATTCGCCACCAATGGCCAGCGTCAGCGCCACGATGTCGATCAACTGGCGGCCCGCGCCCATGCGTTGGCCAAGGGCGACACACCGTTGCCGGCCGAAGACGTGGAAGACGTCGCGGCCCTCGATCCGCTGTTGCTGGAGATTTTCCGCAACGAAGCCGAAACCCACCTCGCCAGCCTCAATCGTTTTCTCGATCAGGCTGCCGAGCATGTGCCGTTGCAGGCCAGCGACGAGTTGCAGCGAGCCCTGCACACCCTCAAGGGCAGCGCCTCGATGGCAGGAGTTTCGCCGATTGCCGAACTGGCGGGGCCGCTGGATAAACTGGCCCGGGAATTCAAGGCCCACCAACTGGCGCTGGACCTGGATGAAGTGGAACTGCTGCTCGAAGCCGAGGGCCTGTTCCGTGTCGGTCTGCGTCAGCTCAAACACGATCCACTGGCGCCGATTGTCGGTGCGCAGTCACTGATCAAACGCACCGAAACCCTGCTCGGCGAGCGTCTGGAATCGATCCTCAATGCCCCGAGCAGTGCGGTGCGGGTCAAGCGCGATCCGCAACTGATCAACAACTTCCTGGCCCAGGGCATGGACATCCTGCTCGACGCCGAAAACCTCTTGCAGCGCTGGCAGCAGCACCCCGGCGAACGTCAGGAACTCAGCGCGCTGCTGGATGAGCTGACTACCCTGGGCGAAGCCGCACACCTGGCGGATCTGCTGCCGGTGGATGTGCTGTGTGAAGCCTTGCTCGATCTGTACGGCGCGGTCGAAGAAAGCAGCCTGGCGGTCAGCGAGCGGTTTTTCCATGAAGCGCAGCAGGCCCACGAAGCGCTGATCAACATGCTCGACGAACTGGCCGCCGGCCAGGAAATCACCCCGCAACCGCAGCGCATCCGCGCCTTGCACGAACTGCTCGACGAGAGCCTCGATCCGTCGGCCATGGGCCTGATCCGCAGCGATGGCAGCCGCACCCTGAGCATCCGTGAACTGGGCAGCGCCACCGCCGAACTGCAACAACACAGCGCCGACAGCGGGCCGGACGACGAGATCGTCGAGATCTTCCTCGAAGAGGCGGTCGACATTCTCGACAGCGCCGGGCAAGCCTTGCAGCGCTGGCTGAAAGATCCGGAGAACGGCGCACCGCTGTCGTCGCTGCAACGGGACCTGCACACGCTCAAGGGCGGCGCGCGGATGGCCGAGGTTGCAGCGGTCGGCGATCTGGCCCATGAGCTGGAAGGTCTTTATCAAGGACTGGTGGATCGTCGTTACAGCCACAGCGAAGCTCTGGGTCGGTTGTTGCGCCAGAGCCACGAGCGTCTGGCGCAGTTCCTCGAACAATTGCACCGGCACCAGACGCTGGATCCGGCGCAGGACCTGATCGAAGCGATCCGCCGCTTTCGCCAGGGCCCGAGCGCCAGTCCCGAAACACCGACAGCTTCCGTCACGCAGGACGGTCCCGGACACGATCCGGAGCTGCTGGAAATCTTCCTCGAAGAAGGTTTCGACATCATCGAAAACTCCGGCGCCGCGCTGCTGCGCTGGCAGGCCGAACCCGGCAATCGCCAGGAAGTGGAAACCCTGCTGCGCGACCTGCACACCCTCAAGGGCGGTGCGCGGATGGTGGAAATCGGCCCGATCGGCGACCTCGCTCATGAGCTGGAAAACCTGTACGAAAGTCTGTCTGCCGGCACCCTGCAAGGCAGCGCCGAACTGTTTGCGTTGTTGCAACGCGGCCAGGACCGCTTGGCGCAGATGCTCGACGCGGTGCGCGCCGGCCAGCCGTGTCCTCCGGCGGATCGGCTGATCAGCGCGATCCAGAATTTCAGCCATCCGCTGGTTGTGCAGACCCCGGCGCCCGTGCCGCCGGTTGCGGTCAAGGCCGAGCCTGCCGCCCCGGCGCCCGAGGCCGGGGCGGACATGGTCAAGGTCTCCGCCGAGCTGCTGGATGAACTGGTCAACCTTGCCGGCGAAACCTCGATTTTCCGTGGGCGCATCGAGCAGCAGGTCAGCGATGCGCAGACCGCCCTGCACGAGATGGAAACCACCATCGAACGCATGCGCGACCAGTTGCGCCGGCTCGACACCGAAACCCAGGGGCGGATCCTCAGCCGTCAGCAAGTGGATGCCGAGCGCCTCGGCTACGAAGATTTCGACCCGCTGGAAATGGACCGCCATTCGCAGTTGCAACAGCTGTCACGGGCGCTGTTCGAGTCCGCTTCCGACTTGCTGGATCTGAAGGAAACCCTCGACCGGCGCACTCACGACGCCGAGAACCTGTTGCAGCAGCAGGGGCGGATCAACACCGAATTTCAGGAAGGCCTGATGCGCACGCGCATGGTGCCGTTCGAGCGCATGTTGCCGCGTCTGAAACGTATCGTCCGGCAGGTCGCCGAAGAGTTGGGCAAGGACGTCGCGTTCAGCGTCGGCAACGCCGAAGGCGAGATGGACCGCAACGTCCTCGAACGCATGGCCGCACCGCTGGAGCACATGCTGCGCAACGCCGTCGACCATGGTCTGGAGTCCGCCGAAGTCCGGCTGGCGGCGGGCAAACCGGCGCAGGGGCAGATCAGCCTCGACCTGTCCCGCGAGGGCGGCGATATTGTGTTCGACATCCGCGACGATGGCGCCGGCGTGCCGCTGGACGCCGTGCGGCACAAAGCGATCAAGCGCGGTCTGCTGGCGCCGGACGCCGAGATCAGCGACCGCGAGGTGTTGCAGTTCATCCTCCAGCCAGGCTTTTCCACGGCCGAGAAAATCACCCAGATTTCCGGGCGCGGCGTGGGCATGGACGTGGTGCACGAAGAAGTCCGGCAACTGGGCGGAACCATGAGCATCGACTCGGTGCCGGGGCAGGGCGTGCACTTCCGCATTCGCCTGCCGTTCACCGTGTCGGTCAACCGTGCGCTGATGGTGCAGTGTGGTGAGGATCAGTATGCGATTCCGTTGAACACCATCGACGGCATCGTCCGCGTGCTGCCGAATGAGCTGGACGGGCATTTCCGACTCGATCCGCCGAGTTATCAATACGGCGGCCAGCGTTATGAGCTGTGTTACCTGGGCGAGCTGCTGAAAACCGCGCCACGACCAAAACTGTCCGGCCAGAGCCTGCCGGTGCCGGTCTTGCTGGTGCAGTGCAACGACCGGCACATCGCGGTGCAGGTCGACACGATGGCCGGCACCCGCGAAATCGTGGTCAAGAGTCTCGGCCCGCAGTTCGCATCGGTGCAGGGCGTGTCCGGGGCGACGATTCTCGGCGATGGCCGGGTGGTGCTGATTCTCGACCTGCTGGCGCCGATCCGTGCGATGCAGGCGCGGTTGCCGCAGCGTCCGACCAGTCACGAAATCGAGAGCGAACCACAGAAGCCGTTGCTGGTGATGGTGGTCGACGACTCGGTCACGGTGCGCAAGGTCACCAGCCGCCTGCTCGAACGCCACGGCATGAACGTGCTGACCGCCAAGGACGGGGTCGATGCGATGTTGCTGCTGGAAGAACACATGCCGGACCTGATGCTGCTAGACATCGAAATGCCGCGCATGGACGGCTTCGAAGTGGCGACCCAGGTACGCCACGACGAACGCCTGCAACACCTGCCGATCATCATGATCACCTCGCGCACCGGCCAGAAACACCGCGACCGCGCGATGGCCATCGGCGTCAACGACTACCTCGGCAAGCCGTACCAGGAATCGGTGCTGCTCGAAAGCATCGCCCTGTGGAGCAAAAAACATGCATGAGCGCCAGCACAGTCAACGCGCCAGTCAGCTCACCGGGCTGCTGCTGCCGCTGGCGGATCGCAACCTGATCCTGCCCAACGTCGCCGTCGCCGAGCTGATCGACTACCAGTCGAGCGCCTTCGATCTCGATACACCGCCGTGGTATCTCGGTCGGGTGACCTGGCGCGAGCGGCAGATTCCGCTGCTGAGTTTCGAGTCGGCGTGCGGCAACAAGATCGTCATTGGCGAACGGGCGCGGATCGTCATCCTCAATGCCCTCGGCGGGCGGCCGGAGTTGAAGTTCATCGCGCTGCTGGTGCAGGGGATTCCGCGCTCGTACAAGCTCGACAGCCAGTTGAGTTATGTCGACGTGCCGCTGTGTGCGCTGGAGCAGGCGGCGGTGCAGGTCGGGGAGCAGGTGGCGAAGGTGCCGGATTTGTTGGCATTGGAGACGTTGTTGGTGGATGCGGGGCTGGTTTGAGTTCGCTTGAATTTTGAGTTGCCCCGTTTCCCCCTCACCCCAGCCCTCTCCCGGAGGGAGAGGGGGCCGACCGAGGTGTCTTGGATCATCCATCGACCTGAGCCACCGAGTTGATTATGGATTCAGAGCAAATCGTTCATTTCGGTGCATCTCGCTAAGATCCCACGGTCAGTCCCCTCTCCCTCCGGGAGAGGGCTAGGGTGAGGGCAGCTCTTGATCATTACGCTGACCGTAATGATTCACCACCGCGCTTGATTGATGCCCCCACCCGACACTCCTAAGGTAGCTCCACAACAGCGAACCCCGTGGAGTGAGCATGACAACAACCATTTCCCCCGACTCGCGCTGGACGCGGCGGCGTGACGAGAAGCAGCGGCGCCTCGACAAGGTGCGCGGGCTGGCCGACGGTGCGGTGTTGCCTACCGACAAAATCGTCGCGGCACTCGAAGCGCTGATCCATCCGGGCGACCGTGTGGTGCTGGAGGGCAATAACCAGAAGCAGGCGGATTTCCTTTCCCGCGCCCTGGCCAAGGCCGATCCGGAAAAGCTCCACGACCTGCACATGATCATGCCCAGCGTCGGTCGCTCCGAGCATCTGGACCTGTTCGAACGCGGCATCGCCCGCAAGCTCGATTTCTCCTTCGCCGGTACCCAGAGCCTGCGCATCAGCCAGTTGCTCGAAGACGGTCTACTGGAGATCGGCGCGATCCACACCTACATCGAACTCTACGCCCGGCTGGTGGTGGACCTGATCCCCAACGTCGTGCTCTCGGCCGGGTTCATGGCCGACCGTGCCGGCAACATATACACCGGCCCGAGCACCGAAGACACCCCGGCGCTGATTGAGCCGGCAGCGTTCAGCGACGGCATCGTCATCGTCCAGGTCAATCAACTGGTGGACGACGTCAGCGAACTGCCTCGTGTGGATATTCCGGCATCGTGGGTGGATTTCGTGGTGGTGGCGGACAAGCCGTTCTACATCGAACCGCTGTTCACGCGCGACCCCCGGCACATCAAGCCTGTGCACGTGCTGATGGCGATGATGGCGATCCGCGGGATCTACGAAAAACACAACGTGCAGTCGCTGAACCACGGCATCGGTTTCAACACCGCCGCCATCGAACTGATCCTGCCGACCTACGGCGAATCCCTCGGCCTCAAGGGCAAGATCTGCCGCAACTGGACGCTCAACCCGCACCCGACGTTGATCCCGGCGATTGAAAGCGGCTGGGTCGAAAGCGTGCATTGCTTTGGCACCGAACTGGGCATGGAAAACTACATCGCCGCCCGGCCCGATGTGTTCTTCACCGGCCGCGACGGCTCGCTGCGTTCCAACCGGATGTTCTGCCAACTGGCCGGGCAGTACGCGGTGGACCTGTTCATCGGCGCGACCCTGCAGGTCGATGGCGACGGCCATTCCTCCACCGTCACCCGAGGCCGCCTCGCCGGTTTCGGTGGCGCACCGAACATGGGTCACGATCCGCGCGGTCGCCGTCACGGCACCCCGGCGTGGCTCGACATGCGCCACGACGACTCGCAGCAACCGATGCTCGAACGCGGCAAGAAACTTGTGGTGCAGATGGTCGAGACGTTCCAGGAGGGCGGCAAACCGACCTTCGTCGAAACCCTCGACGCGGTAGAGGTGGCGAAGAAAAGCGGGATGCCGCTGGCGCCGATCATGATCTACGGCGACGACGTCACTCACCTGCTCACCGAAGAAGGCATCGCCTACCTGTACAAGGCGCGCTCGCTGGAAGAGCGTCAGGCGATGATCGCTGCGGTCGCTGGCGTCACCGCCATCGGCCTGCGCCATAACCCGAAAGACACCGAACGCATGCGCCGCGAAGGCCTGATCGCCTTGCCCGAAGACCTCGGCATCCGTCGCACCGACGCCACCCGCGAACTGCTCGCGGCGAAGAGCGTGGCCGATCTGGTCGAGTGGTCCGGCGGCCTCTACAACCCGCCCGCCAAGTTCAGGAGCTGGTAATGCACGCACTCAACCTGCAACCGAAAACCATCACCCTCGCGGAACGGCTGGCGGATCTGGCGGTGGACGCGCTGATCGACGAAGCCGACCTGTCGCCGAAACCGGCGCTGGTCGACCGGCGCGGCAACGGTGCGCACACCGATCTGCATTTGGGATTGATGCACGCCTCGGCGCTGGCGCTGTGGCCGGCGTTCAAGGAAATGGCCGAAGCCGCGCTCGAGTTCGGCGAGATCGGCTTGCCGCTGCGCGAAGCGATCGGCCGCATCGGCCGGGAAGGCGAGCAAGCGATGCTCGCCACCACCCACGGTGTGAACACCCATCGCGGGGCGATCTGGGCGTTGGGCCTGTTGGTCACAGCTGCTGCGCTGGATATGAAGTCCACCAGCGCTGGCGCCGTCACCCTGCGCGCTGCGCGTTTGGCGTTGCTCGATGACCGTTATGCGCCGCGCCCGCTGAGCCACGGCGCACAGGTCGCTCAACGCTACGGCGCTCGCGGTGCCCGGGAAGAAGCGCAACTTGGCTTCCCGTCGGTGGTGCAACGCGGCCTGCCGCAGCTCCAACGCAGCCGCGCCGCCGGCCATGGCGAACAGAACGCCCGGCTCGATGCGTTGCTCGCAATCATGACCGACCTCGCCGACACCTGCGTGCTGTACCGCGCCGGCGAACAGGGCCTGCACGCCATGCAGCACGGCGCCCAGGCAGTGCTCGACGCCGGCGGCAGCGCCAGCCTCACCGGTCGCCGTCGCCTGCACGAACTGGATCAACAACTCATCGCATTGAATGCCTCGCCCGGTGGCGCCGCCGACTTGCTCGCCGCCACTCTGCTGCTTGATCGAATCGAGCGCGACGGCATCCTTCAGGGAGCGTTTTGATGGAAACCTTATCCTTTGAATTCCCCGCCGGGCAGCCGCCGCGCGGTCGGGCGCTGGTCGGTTGTGTCGGCTCGGGCGATCTGGAGGTGCTGATCGAACCGGGCCTGGCCGGCAAGCTGACGATCAATGTGCAGACCTCGGTCAACGGCGCGCAGCAGCGTTGGCAGCATCTGTTTGCGCGGATGTTCGGCGGCACCACGCCACCGGCGATGGCCATCGATATCCACGACTTCGGCGCGACCCCGGGCGTGGTGCGTCTGCGCCTGGAACAAGGCTTCGAGGAGATCGGCCATGACTGACACCTCAGCGCTTCTACACAAACATTCGTTCGTCGAACTCGGCGCACGGCAGCGGGCGAAAGCCTTGCTCGACACCGGCACCTTCCGCGAACTGCTCGACCCGTTCCAGCGCGTCATGTCGCCATGGTTGGAGCGTCAGGGCGTGGTGCCGCAAGCCGATGACGGCGTGGTGATCGCCAAGGGCAGCCTCGACGGTTTACCGGTGGTGATCGCCGCCATCGAAGGCGCGTTTCAGGGCGGCAGCCTCGGTGAAGTCGGCGGCGCAAAAATCGCCGGCGCGCTGGAGCTGGCCGCCGAAGATAACCGCAAAGGCATCCCGACCCGCGCCATCCTGCTGCTGGAAACCGGCGGCGTGCGCTTGCAGGAAGCCAACCTCGGCTTGGCGGCGATTGCCGACATCCACGCGGCGATTGTCGATCTGCAGCAGCACCAACCGGTGGTTGGCGTGGTGGCCGGCAGCGTCGGTTGCTTTGGCGGGATGTCGATTGCCGCCGCGCTATGCAGCTATCTGCTGGTGACCCAGGAAGCACGCCTCGGCCTGAACGGCCCGCAGGTGATCGAGCAGGAAGCCGGGATCGAGGAATACGACTCCCGCGACCGGCCCTTCATCTGGAGCCTGACCGGTGGCGAGCAACGGTTTGCCAGCGGCCTGGTGGATCGCTATGTCGCCGATGACGTGGCGCAGATTCGCGGGCAGGTCGGCGAGTTGCTGCAACAGGGCCTGCCAGCGCAACCGCGCAGTCAACGGGCCGAGTGGTTCCTGCAACGCCTGACGAGCCTGGACACTGACAAGCAAATCGAGCCTTCGGTGGTTCGCGATCTGTATCAAGGAGAGCGCTCATGAGTGGTTATTCCGTGCGCGGTTTGAACTGGTTCAACGCCTTGAGCGCTGGTGCGAATGCGGTTGAAGGTTTGCCGCCATCGCTGAAGGTCGCCGACGGCCCACTCGGGCGCTTTATCGCGGTGGTCGCCGATCCGCAAAACCGTTTCCCTCGCGCCCGCAACGGCGAAGTCGGATTGCTCGAAGGCTGGGGTCTGGCCAAGGCGGTGGATGACGCGATCACCGCCGACCAGGACAAAACGCAAAAGCGCCCCTTGATCGCCATCGTCGATGTGCCGAGCCAGGCCTACGGTCGCCGCGAAGAAGCCCTCGGCATTCACCAGGCCCTGGCCGGTGCGGCGGACGCTTACGCCCGCGCGCGTCTGGCCGGGCATCCGGTGATTGCGCTGCTGGTGGGCAAGGCCATGTCCGGGGCGTTTCTGGCTCACGGCTACCAGGCCAACCGCTTGATCGCTCTGCGTGATCCGGGGGTGATGGTGCATGCGATGGGCAAGGCGTCGGCGGCGCGGGTGACGTTGCGCAGCGTCGAAGAACTGGAAGCCCTGGCGTCCAGCGTGCCGCCGATGGCCTATGACATCGACAGCTACGCCAGCCTCGGATTGCTCTGGGAAACCCTGTCGGTGCAGCAGATCGAACAGCCGACGGCGGAGGATCAGGCGCGGGTCAGCGAATGCTTGAAGCAAGCGATCAGCGATATTGCGGCGACTGATTTGAGCAATCGTCTCGGCGCGAAAAATCGCGAAGCCTCCAGCCGCGTGCGTGAATTGCTGAGGGCGCAGTGGTGAACACGCCTCTGGCCCACGACCTGCTGTGGGGCATGACGCCGGCGCAGTTGCCGGCGGATGCGCCGCAGTGGGCGATTGATTCGCTGGCTGCCGGGCAACCGGTGGTGGTGCGGCGGGCGTTGAGTGAAGACGGATGCGTGGCGGTGGGCGTGCGCGGTCTGTTGCGCGAGCAGCGGCTGGCGGCGTTTATGTCTGTCGATTCGATTGCTTGCCGGGTCAGCCCGGAAGCGCTTTGTCAGGTCGAGAGCGCGCGTGATCTGCCGGTCATGCAGGCGCTGCGGCAATTGCGGCCGGTGCTCGATGATTGCGGTTGGACCTGGGGTGTCAGTGGCAGTGTCGGGTTTGAGCTGGCCAGTGGATTTACGGCAATGCACGAGCGCAGCGATCTCGACTTGATTCTGCGTACACCGCAACTCATCACCCGTAACCAGGCGCGCAAACTGGTGGCGTATTTTGAACAGGCGATCTGCCGGGTCGATCTGCAATTGCAGACGCCGTTCGGTGCCGTCGCCCTGCGCGAATGGGCCGGGAACGCTTCGCGGGTGCTGTTGAAAAATGCCCGTGAAGCCTGTCTGGTGTCTGATCCGTGGAACCCGCAGGAGCAGGCAGCGTGAACAGTCTGCTGGTGTTTCCCGGTCAGGGCGCGCAACAGCCCGGCATGCTCCAGCGTTTGCCTCGGGAAACGCTGATCGAGGCCAGCGATAGCCTCGGTGAAGATGTCTTGCGGCTGGATTCCAGCGAAGCGTTGCGCAGCACGCGGGCGGTTCAGCTCTGTCTGTTGATCGCAGGGGTCGCAGCCTCGCGGCGATTGTTGCAGGACGGACTCACAGCGGACTACGTCGCCGGCCTGTCCATCGGTGCCTACCCGGCAGCGGTGGTTGCCGGAGCCTTGAGCTTCAGCGATGCGCTGCATCTGGTCAGCCTGCGCGGCGAGCTGATGCAGCAGGCTTATCCACAGGGCTTCGGCATGACCGCGATCATCGGCCTGCAATTATCCACCGTCGAAACGCTGCTGGCGCAGGTGCATGGCGCAGAAACGCCGGTATACCTGGCCAACATCAACGCCGATAACCAGGTGGTGATTGCCGGCAGCGACAAGGCGATGCAAGCGGTCGCCGAGTTGGCACGCGCTCGTGGCGCCGGTCTGGCAAAACGGCTGGCGGTCAGCGTGCCGTCGCACTGCCCGTTGCTGGATGAACCCGCGCAAACCCTCGCCGAAGCGTTCACCAGGGTTGAACTGAAATCACCAAAAATCGCTTACCTGAGCGGCAGTCGCGCCAGGCCTGTGACCCAGGTAGAAGCGCTGCGCGACGATCTCGCCTTCAACATGTGCCGCGTGGTGGACTGGCGCGGCACCGTGCAAAGCGCTTACGAGCGCGGCGTACGTTTACAGATCGAACTGCCGCCCGGTGCGGTGCTGACCGGGCTGGCGCGCCGGGTGTTTGAACAGGGGACTGTCGCTGCCTTCGACAGTGCCCGGCTCGACACCTTGCAGGCGCTGTTGCGTGAAGAGGAGGGCCGACGACCCTAGACCACCGACTCAGGCTTCGAACAACAAAAACAACATTCGACGATGCACTTTGAGGACTACAACAATGATTATTTACGGTGTGGCGCTGCTGGCGATCTGTACGCTGGCAGGGGTGATCATGGGTGACCTGCTCGGTGTACTTCTGGGCGTCAAATCCAACGTCGGCGGGGTCGGCATCGCCATGATCCTGTTGATCTGCGCGCGGTTGTGGATGCAGAAGCGCGGCGGCATGACCAAGGATTGCGAGATGGGCGTCGGCTTCTGGGGCGCCATGTACATTCCGGTGGTGGTGGCGATGGCCGCGCAACAAAACGTCGTCACCGCCCTGCACGGTGGCCCGGTGGCGGTGCTGGCGGCGATCGGTTCGGTGGTGGTCTGTGGCTGCACGATTGCTTTGATCAGCCGCACCCATAAAGGCGAGCCTTTGCCCGACGAGCCGGCGGAAATCTCCCCGGTCGGCACGCCGGTAGGAGGTCGCTGACATGTGGGATCTCATTGAAAAAGGTCTGGAACACAACGGTCTGATCACTGCCTTTGCCTTCGTCGGCGTGATCATGTGGGTCTCGGTGATTCTCTCCAAACGCCTGACCTTCGGGCGAATTCACGGCTCGGCGATTGCCATCGTCATCGGTCTGGTGCTGGCCTGGGTCGGCGGGACGATGACGGGCGGGCAGAAAGGCCTGGCGGACCTGACGCTGTTCTCCGGCATCGGCCTGATGGGCGGCGCGATGCTGCGGGATTTCGCGATCGTTGCCACGGCGTTTGAAGTGCAGGCGACCGAGGCGAAGAAGGCCGGGATGATCGGCGTGATTGCGCTGCTGCTGGGCACGATCCTGCCGTTCATTGTCGGTGCTTGCATGGCCTACGCGTTCGGTTATCGCGATGCGGTGAGCATGACCACCATCGGCGCCGGTGCGGTGACTTACATCGTCGGGCCAGTGACTGGTGCAGCGATTGGCGCGACGTCGGATGTGATGGCGCTGTCGATTGCCACCGGATTGATCAAGGCGATTCTGGTGATGGTCGGCACGCCGGTGGCGGCGCGCTGGATGGGCCTGGATAACCCGCGCTCGGCGATGGTGTTTGGCGGGCTGGCCGGGACCGTGAGTGGCGTGACGGCGGGGCTGGCGGCGACGGATCGGCGGTTGGTGCCTTATGGGGCGTTGACCGCGACCTTCCACACTGGGCTTGGCTGCCTGCTTGGGCCTTCGCTGCTGTTCTTCATTGTTCGCGGAATCGTTGGCTAGGTTCTGAAGCTCGTTCCCACGCTGAGCGTGGGAACGATCGTTAGGTGGACTGGCGATTGGCATACATCCGACACTCCGCCAACAACGCCAGCAGATTCGGATCCCGCTCTTTAGCCTTCAAAAACACCACCCCGATGTGCTGCTGCAACCGGTATTTCTCCTGCAACGGAATCAGCTTCACCCGGTTCTCGTACACCGCCGCAATCCTCCCCGGCAGCAACGCATAACCGACCCCGGAGCTGACCATGCTCAGCAGGGTGAAGATGTCGTTGACCTGCATCGCCACCTTCGGCTCGAACCCCGCCTGCCTGAACACCCGAATACCGTCCTGATGAGTGGCGAAGCCTTGGGTCAGGGTGATGAAGGTTTCGTCGCGCACCTCGGCCAGGTCCACTTCGCTGCGCTGCGCGAAACGCGAATCCGCCGGGGTGGCGAGGAAGATGTCGTCGGAAAACAGCGGAATCTGCTCGCAGTCCGGGTCGTTGACGGTTTCGTCCAGCGACACCAGGATCGCGTCGACTTCCATGTTTTTCAGCTTGTAGAGCAGGTCGATGTTCGAGCCGAGGATCAGGTCGATATTGAGTTCGCTGCGGCGGATCTTCAGGCCCATGATCAGCTGCGGCACGGTTTTCACCGTCAGCGAATACAGCGAGCCGAGCTTGAAGCGTTCAGCCGAGAACCCGGCGGCTTCGCGGGTCAGGCGTACGCTTTCGACCACGTCCTGAATCAGCTTCTGCGCCCGCTCCTCGAGCACGTAGGCGCTTTCCAGCGGCGTCAGGTTGCGCCCTTCGTGCTTGAACAGCGGACAGCGCAGGGCGCTTTCCAGCGAATGGATCGCGCGGTGCACGCTAACGTTGCTGGTCTGCAGCTCGGCGGCGGCGCGGGCGAGGTTGCCGGTACGCATGAAGGCGAGGAACACCTCGAGTTTCTTCAGGGTCAACTCTTCGTCGATCAGCATGGCGCGGACTCTTCTTGGTATCGCTCGATTGTGCCCAAATATCAGGACAGGTGCAGGCCCGTGTTGAACGGAAACATTGCGCTTTTACGCTCAAGGCCCGAGCCTTGCGCGCTGCGGTAAATGAAATCGAGGTGTGCGACACATGTATCACGGAGAAAAACTGAACGCCTGGACGCATCTGGTCGGGGCGGTGGCGGCGTTTGTCGGAGGCGTGTGGATGCTGGTGATTGCCAGCCTCGACGGCAGCCCGTGGAAGATTGTCAGCGTGGCGATTTATGCTTTTACGTTGCTGGTGCTCTACAGCGCATCCACCGTGTACCACAGCGTGCGCGGGCGCAAGAAAGCGATCATGAAGAAGGTCGATCACTTTTCGATCTACCTGCTGATCGCCGGCAGTTACACACCATTCTGCCTGGTGACGCTGCGCGGGCCGTGGGGCTGGACGCTGTTCGGGATCGTCTGGGGGCTGGCGCTGATCGGCATCCTGCAAGAGATCAAGCCGCGCTCGGAGGCGCGGATCCTGTCGATCGTGATCTACGCGGTGATGGGCTGGATCGTGCTGGTGGCGGTCAAGCCGCTGATCGCCGCGCTGGGGACGGCGGGGTTTGCCTGGCTGGCGTCGGGTGGCGTGCTGTACACCGTGGGGATCATCTTTTTTGCCCTCGACCATCGGTTGCGGCATGCCCACGGGATCTGGCATCTATTCGTGATCGCCGGAAGCTTGCTGCACTTTGTGGCGATTCTGTTTTATGTCCTTTAAGGGCGCATCAGTCGGTCGAGTTGTTCCCGGGCGCGCTGACTGAAGATCTGCAGCAAATCATTCAGGGTGTGCGGCAAAGGTTCAGTGGCGCGGGTCACGGCGTACAGCGTGATCGGTAGCGGCGGGGCGAGAGGGCGGATAGAGGTGGTGGCCGATGAGGCACCCAGCGCGGTGAACGGATCGATTACCGCCACGCCAGCTCCGGATTCCACCATCGCCCGCGCCAGCGAATACGTCTGCACGGCAATCCGCACACGCGGCGGCGGTTCGACCGCTTCAAGATAACTATCGAGGCGGGCGGCCAGCGGATCGGCACTGGACAGCCCGATCAGCGGCGCCCCGGCCAACGCCATCAGCGGCAACGGCTGACCGGCATCTTCCTCCGGCCAATAACCTCTCGGCGCCAATGCCACCAGAACCCCCGAGGCCAATGCCTGGGCCTTCAGCCCAGGATGATCCGGCAACTGTAACGTCAGGGCCACGTCCACTTCGCGCATCAGCAGGTTCTGCATCAGCTCGCGGCTGTGGGCGCTCGACAGTTCGCAGGCGATGTCCGGGAACTGCGCTGTCCACTGCTGGATCGCCGGCGGCAGCAACGACAGCGCCAGCGCCGGGGTCGCGCCGATCCGCAGGCTGTGACCGGGTGCGCGGCGCAGGCTCTGGGCCAGACGCCGCACGCCTTGCAGGCTTTCGGTGACCTTATCGACTTCGCGCTCCAGTTCCAGCGCTTCCGGGGTCGCCTGCAACTTGCCGCGCACCCGCAGAAACAACGGAAAGCCCAGCTGCTGCTCGGCGTGCTGCAGCACCTTGGTCACCGCCGGTTGCGAGACGTGCAGCAACTGCGCAGCGGCGCTGACCGAGCCCGTCTGGCGAATGGCCTGGAAAATCTCGATATGACGAAGGCGCATGACGATTCCATAACCTTTGTTTATAGGTCTGGCATCTTTATTCATTGTTCGGCGCCTGTCACCTCACCCTAACCTCGGCCTCATCTTCAAGAACGATTAAGGACGGACATGGCTCAGCGTGTGTGCATCATCGGCGGCGGCGTGATCGGGCTGGCAACGGCCTGGGCGCTGGTGCGCGACGGCTTCGAGGTGACGGTGGTCGAGGCGCGGCAGTCGCTGGGCAGCGAAACCAGCTTCGCCAACGGCGGCCAGTTGTCCTACCGCTACGTTGCGCCGCTGGCCGATGCCGGCGTGCCGTTGCAGGCAATCGGCTGGATGCTGCGCGGCGACTCACCGCTCAAGCTGCGCCCGCGCCTGGACCCGGCGCAATGGCGCTGGATGGCCTCGTTTCTCGCCGCGTGCCGCACCTCGGTCAACCGCGAAAACGCCGCGCATCTGTTGCGTCTGGCGCTGTTCAGCCAGAGCACACTGAAACGCTGGCGCGAAGACGACGGACTGGTCGGTTTCAATTGGCGGCGCAACGGCAAACTGGTGACCTTCCGCAATCCCGCCAGCTTCGAGCATGCACGCAACGGTCTGGCCGATCCGCAGCAACAACAGGTGTTGTCCGCCACCGAATGTGCACGACTGGAACCGGCACTGGCCGATGCGCCGTTTGTGGGCGCGATCTACACGCCGGATGAAGAAGTCGGCGACTGTCACGGCTTCTGCCAGCAGCTGGCGGCGCGATTGAAGGCGTCGGGTCGCTGCGAGTTTCGCCTTGGGCAGGCAGTCACCGGCATTCGCCACAACCACGGCGCGGTCACGGCCATTGAACTTGGCGACGAAACCCTGCCGGTCGAACAACTGGTGATCGCCGCCGGCCATCGCAGCCCGTTGCTGGCGCTGCCCGGCCTGCGCCTGCCGTTGTACCCGCTGAAGGGCTACAGCCTGACCGTGCCGATCGGCAGCGAGCATCGGGCGCCGGACGTGAGCATCACCGACTACGACCGCAAGATCGTCTACGCGCGTATCGGCGAACAACTGCGCGTGGCGGCGATGGTCGACATCGTCGGTTTCGACCCGGCGGTGGATCCCGAGCGGCTGGCGCTGATCAAACGTCAGGCCCGCGGCACCTTTCCCGACGCAGGCGACTACGATGCGGCCGTCGAATGGGCCGGCATGCGCCCGGCCACGCCCACCGGCGTTCCGCTGCTGGGCGCCACGGCGTATCGCAACCTGTGGCTCAACCTCGGCCACGGCGCGCTGGGTTTCACCCTGGCCTGCGGCAGCGGGCAGTTGCTCAGCGAGCTGATTGGCGAGCAGCGCACATCCATTGATCTGCACGGGTTCAATCCCCGTGCGGCGTGACGGTTTCTGCTAAAACACCCCACCCACAACGGAGAATAACAATGCAAAAAATCACGTTGCTCGGCTGCACTCTGGCGCTGGTTTTCGGCGCTCAGGCGCAGGCCAGTGAAGTGCCGCTGACCGGTACGCTCGGCAAGGTCGCCAGCGCCAACAGCATCACCCTGGGTTATCGCGATGCGTCGGTGCCGTTCTCGTATGTGGGCGATCACACCGGCCAGCCAATGGGGTATTCGGTGGAACTGGCGGACAAGATCGTCGAGCGTATCAAGCAGCAACTGGCGTTGCCGGAGCTGAAGGTGAAGTACAACCTGGTGACGTCGCAGACGCGGATTCCCCTGGTGCAGAACGGCACGGTCGACCTTGAATGCGGCTCCACCGGGGTGACCGCCGAACGGCAGAAGCAGGTCGCGTTCTCCTACGGTTTCATCTACGTCAAAGGGCAGTTGCTGACCGCCAGGGACAGCGGCATCCAAAGCTTCGATGACCTGCGTGGCAAGAACGTGGTGACCACCGCCGGCACCACCAACGAGCGTTATCTGAAGAGCTACAACCTTGACCACAAACTGAACATGTTCGTGATCAGCGCCAAGGATCACGGCGAGGCGTTCCAGATGCTGCAATCAGGGCGCGCGGCGGCGTTCTACATGGACGATGCGCTGCTTTACGGCGAGCGGGCCAAGGCGCGCGACCCGCATAACTGGGTCGTGGTGGGGGAGGAGCAATCGCGGGAAATCTACAGCTGCATGGTGCGCAAGGATGATCCGCAATTTCTCGCGCTGGTCAACGGTGTGCTGGCCGACCTGTACAGCTCGGGGGAGATCAACGGGATCTACCGCAAGTGGTTCGAACAGCCGATCCCGCCGAAGGGCCTGAACCTTGAGTTCCCGATGACCCGCGAACTCAAGGCAATCATCGCCAGACCAACCAGTGATCCGGTGCAGTGACGGGTTAGAAATCACCCCACAGTTGCTGCGCCACCGCCAGCGCCACAACCGGCGCAGTTTCGGTGCGCAGCACGCGCGGGCCGAGGCGGGCGGCGTGGAAGCCGCCGGCCTTGGCTTGCTCGACTTCGGCGTCGGACAAACCGCCTTCCGGGCCGATCAGGAACGCCAGGGTCGATGGTTTTGCATGGCTGACCAGCGGCTCGGCCACCGGGTGCAGCACCAGTTTCAGTTCGGCTTCGGTCTGCTTCAGCCAGTCGGCCAGCAGCACCGGTGGATGAATCACTGGCACTCGCGAGCGACCGCATTGCTCGCAAGCGCTGATCGCCACTTGGCGCCAGTGCAGCAGGCGTTTGTCGGCGCGTTCGTCCTTGAGCCGGACTTCGCAGCGCTCGCTGAAGATCGGGGTGATTTCAGTCACGCCCAGTTCGGTGGCTTTCTGGATTGCCCAGTCCATCCGTTCGCCGCGGGACAGGCCCTGGCCGAGGTGGATCTTCAGCGGCGATTCGACCTGACCGGCGAACTGCTCGTCGATCTGCACCACCACGCGTTTCTTGCCGACTTCCACCAGGGAGCCGCGAAACTCGTGGCCTGAACCGTCGAACAACTGCACCGCATCGCCCTCGGCCATGCGCAGCACGCGGCTGATGTAATGCGCCTGGGCTTCCGGCAGTTCGTGTTCGCCGGTGCTGAGCGGGGCGTCGATAAAGAAGCGGGACAGTCTCATGGTGGTTCTCTAGAAAATTGGATCAGGATCGCTGTTGTGGCGAGTGATGCTTAGCCCGGATCGCGGAACCCGGGATGGAAATCTTTCGGCACCGCCACGCTGACGCTGTCGCGGGTAGCAATGTCGATGCCTTCGCTGGCGACTTCGGCGAGGAAGTCGATCTGCTCCGGGGTGATCACGTACGGCGGCAGGAAATACACCACGCTGCCCAACGGGCGCAGCAACGCGCCGCGCTCCAGCGCATGCTGGAACACCTTCAACCCGCGACGTTCCTGCCACGGATAGGCCTCTTTCGTGGCTTTGTCCTTGACCATCTCGATCGCCAGCACCATGCCGGTCTGACGGACTTCCGAAACATTCGCATGATCCACCAGATGCGCCGTCGCCGAGGCCATGCGTTGAGCCAGCGCCCGGTTGTTCTCGATCACGTTGTCCTGTTCGAAAATATCCAGGGTCGCCAACGCCGCCGCACACGCCAGCGGGTTGCCGGTGTAGCTGTGCGAATGCAGGAACGCACGCAGGGTCGGGTAATCGTCGTAGAACGCGCTGTACACCTCGTCGGTGGTCAGGCACGCGGCCAACGGCAGATAACCGCCGGTCAGGGCTTTCGACAGGCACAGGAAGTCCGGGCGGATGCCGGCCTGTTCGCAGGCGAACATCGTTCCGGTGCGGCCGAAGCCGACGGCGATTTCGTCGTGGATCAGGTGCACACCGTAACGGTCGCAGGCTTCGCGCAGCAGCTTGAGATAGACCGGGTGGTACATGCGCATGCCGCCGGCGCCCTGGATCAGTGGCTCGACGATCACGGCCGCGACGCTGTCATGATTTTCCGCCAGCGTCTGTTCCATGGCCGCGAACATGTTGCGCGAATGCTCTTCCCAGCTCATGCCCTGCGGGCGCAGGTAGCAATCCGGGCTCGGCACCTTGATGGTGTCCATCAGCAGGGCTTTGTAGGTTTCGGTGAACAATGGCACGTCACCGACCGCCATCGCCGCCATGGTTTCGCCGTGGTAGCTGTTGGTCAGGGTGACGAAGCGCTTCTTGTTCGGCTGGCCGCGGTTGAGCCAGTAGTGAAAGCTCATTTTCAGCGCGACTTCGATGCAGGACGAACCGTTATCGGCGTAGAACACCCGGTTCAGGCCTTCCGGCGTCATCTTCACCAGACGCTCGGACAGTTCGATCACCGGCTGATGGCTGAAACCGGCCAGAATCACGTGTTCCAGCTGATCGACCTGATCCTTGATGCGTTGGTTGATGCGCGGGTTGGCGTGGCCGAACACGTTGACCCACCAGGAGCTGACCGCATCCAGATAACGCTTGCCTTCGAAGTCTTCCAGCCAGACGCCTTCACCGCGCTTGATCGGGATCAGCGGCAGCTGTTCGTGGTCTTTCATCTGGGTGCAGGGATGCCACAGCACCGCGAGATCGCGTTGCATCCACTGGTTGTTCAGGCCCATGTTCAGTCTCCTCGAGGCGGCTCGCGTCAGGCGCGGGCAAACAATCGCGCAAGCCTATGCAATGCGTCGCGCCGGAACAACCCATTGTGTCGATTGAGCTACTTTGTATGGGCCGATAGACGTCGCTGGCGGCGTTTTGATGGCTGACGTATTCTTCGCGGTTCTTTGGGTCGTCTGACCCGCAAAACTGCTTTTTCCTACGTGTATTTCCGGAGTTCGCTGAATGTCTGTCGGTTGGCTGCGCGCCTGTGCGCTGGTGGTGTTGGGGCTGTTCAGCGTTACGGCGCTGGCCAAGGATAAAACCGCAATCGTGATCGGCGGCGGCCTGTCGGGCCTGACGGCGGCTTACGAACTGCAGAACAAGGGCTGGCAGGTCACGCTGCTCGAAGCCAAACCGAGCCTGGGCGGTCGTTCGGGCATGGCCACCAGCGAGTGGATCGGCAACGACAAGACTCAACCGGTGCTGAACAAGTACGTTTCGACGTTCAAGCTGAGCACCACGCCGGCGCCTGAATTCGTTCGGACCCCGGGTTACCTGATCGATGGCGAGTATTTCTCCGCCGCCGACCTGACCACCAAACAACCTGCCACGGCCGAAGCGTTGAAGCGCTACGAGAAAACCCGTGACGATCTGGCGCGTTCGATCGACGATCCGCAAAACCCGGCGGCGACCAACACTCTGCACGCCCTCGACCAGATCAACGTCTCGAGCTGGCTCGACAAGCAGAACCTGCCGGCCACCGCGCGTCAGTTGATCAACCAGGATATCCGCACCCACTACGACGAGCCTTCGCGCCTGTCGCTGCTGTACTTTGCGCAGCAGAGCCGGGTGTACCGCGGCGTGTCCGACCGTGACCTGCGCGCTTCGCGTCTGGTCGGTGGCAGCCCGGTGCTGGCCCAGGCCTTCGTCAAGCAGCTGAAAACCATCAAGACCAACTCGCCAGTATCTGCCATCACTCAGGACAAGGACGGCGTAACCGTCAAGGTCGGCAGCGTCGGCTACCAGGCCGATTATGTAGTGCTGGCGGTGCCGTTGCGCGCCCTCAACAAGATCCAGCTGACCCCGGCGCTGGACGCCCAGCACTTGGCTGCGATCAAGGGCACCAACTACGGCTGGCGTGACCAGATCATGCTGAAGTTCAAGACGCCGGTGTGGGAAAGCAAGGCGCGGATGTCCGGCGAGATCTACAGCAACACCGGCCTTGGCATGTTGTGGATCGAGCCGGCCCTGAAGGGTGGCGCCAATGTGGTGATCAACCTGTCCGGCGACAACGCTCGCGTCATGCAGGCCTTCGGCGACAAGCAGATGGTCGATCAGGTGCTGATCCGTCTGCACGCGTTTTATCCACAGGCCCGTGGCGCATTCACCGGTTATGAAATCCGTCGCTACAGCACCGACCCGTCGACCGGCGGTTCCTACCTCGCCTTCGGCCCTGGCCAGATCAGCAAATTCTGGCGCCTGTGGGAGCGTCCGCTGCAGCGCGTAGCGTTTGCCGGCGAACACACCGACACCTTGTACCCGGGCACCCTGGAAGGCGCACTGCGCACCGGCCAGCGCGCGGCCAGTCAGGTTGAAGACCTGGCGGCGGGCAAATCGTTTGAGCCGGTCAAGGTCGGCCCGGCAGCGGCCACCGCCGCAGCAGCGGGTGCGGGCGCGGCAGTAGCGGCGAAGAAAGGCAACTTCTTCACCAACCTGTTCGGCGGTTCGGACGACGACAAGAAACCAGAGCCAGTGAAAGCGCCAGAGCCGGCACCCGCTCCAGCCGCTCCAGCGCCTGCACCGACCCCGGCTCCTGCGCCAGCTCCGGTGGAAGCACCGAAGCCAGCAGCCCCGGCGAAAGCCGAGCCAGCCAAGAAAGCGGCAGCCAAGCCAGCAGCGAAGAAACCTGCGGCGAAGGCCGAGGCGAAAAAAGCCCCCGCCAAACCTGCGGCGAAAAAAGCTGAACCGGCGAAGAAGCCAGCGGCCAAACCGGCGGCAACCACCGAGACCAAAGCGCAGTAAGGCTTTGCGGTGAATGAAAAAGCGCGGCTTTCAGGCCGCGCTTTTTTTTGCCTGAAAGATCGCCATCGCGAGCAGGCTCGCGATGGGATCAATGCGGGCACTGAAATTTGAAGACCTCTCAGCTAACCTCCAGTCACACTTTTGTCTTTAATCTTTCCTTAACTCCCCTGTTCAAGACTCTTGATCGTATTTCTCGATATTTCAAAGCGAAATTTTCCGCTTTAATTCGATAGATAACTCGCTAGTCTTGGTTCGCAGTTCTCACAGGATTTGGGCAATGCAGCTACGTAACTCTTCTTCGCGCTACGGTTGGGTCAGCATCTTCATGCACTGGGGTGTGGCGCTGGCGGTCTTCGGGCTGTTTGCGCTCGGTCTGTGGATGGTGGGGCTGGATTACTACAGCACCTGGCGCAAAGACGCGCCGGATCTGCACAAGAGCATCGGTCTGGTGCTGTTGGCTGTGATGGTGTTGCGGGTGTTGTGGCGCTTTGTCAGCCCACCGCCGCCAACGCTCCAGAGCTACAGCCGCATGACCCGCATCGGCGCCAAGTTCGGCCATGGGTTTCTCTACCTTGCGCTGTTCGCCGTGATGATTGCCGGTTACCTGATTTCCACCGCAGACGGTGTCGGGATTCCGGTGTTTGGCCTGTTTGAAGTTCCTGCACTGGTTTCCGGACTACCGGATCAGGCAGATACCGCCGGTGTGATTCATCTGTACCTGGCATGGGCGCTGGTAATTTTTTCCGGCCTTCATGCGTTGGCAGCATTGAAGCACCACTTTATCGATCGTGATGCGACCCTGACACGAATGCTGGGACGCAAAGCCTGATGTTCAACCTCGACTCCAAAGGAAAACAAAGCATGTTGAAAAAGACTCTGGCCGCTCTGGCAATCGGCTCTGCCGTCCTGTCCGCCAACGTGATGGCCGCTGACTACGTAGTCGACAAAGAAGGCCAGCACGCCTTCGTCGACTTCAAGATCAGCCACCTGGGCTACAGCTACATCACCGGTACCTTCAAGGACATCAGCGGCAAGTTCAGCTTCGACGCTGCCAAGCCTGAAGACAGCAAGATCGAGTTCGACGTGAAAACCGCCAGCGTGTTCACCAACCACGCCGAGCGTGACAAACACATCTCCAGCAAAGACTTCCTGGACGTGGGCAAATACGCTGATGCCAAGTTCGTCTCCACCAGCGTCAAGTCCACCGGCAAGAACGCCGATGGCAAAGACACTGCCGACGTGACCGGTGACCTGACCCTGCACGGCGTGACCAAGCCGATCGTGGTCAAGGCCACTTTCCTGGGTGAAGGCAAGGATCCATGGGGCGGCTACCGTGCCGGCTTCGAAGGCACTACCAGTATCAAGCGTTCTGATTTCGGCAAGATGATGGACCTGGGTCCACAGTCTGACAAAGTCGACCTGTACATCTCGTTCGAAGGTGTCAAAGCGAAGTAATTTTCGCCAACCATACAAAAACGCCCCCGGTCTTGCGATCGGGGGCGTTTTTTATTGCCTGCCGCCACTTTCGTTTCAGCGGCGCACAAAAAAATGCCCCGGTTTTCAGGCCGGGGCATTTTTCATTGCAGTCGAAAACTTAGCGATTGCGGGTCAGCAAGGCCGGTTTTTCACCGCGTGGACGGCTTGGCAGTTGATCGAGCTGTTCCGGAGTCGGGAAGCGGTCGGCTTTCGATTCCTTGTGCATGATCTTCGGACCGCTGCTGCGCGGGTTCTGCACGGCCGGTTCAGCGCGTTGCTGATCATCACGGGCCGGGCGGCGGTTGCGCGAGTTTTCGTCGCGGCGACCCTGGCCGTCACGCGGTGCACCGTTGCGTGGGCCACTGCGTTTGCCTGGCGGCGTGCCGGTGCTCGAGCCGTTGCTGTTACGCGGGCCGTTCTGGCGACCTTGCGACTGACCGCCGCGGGGTGCGCCTGAACCTGCGCCTTGCGCCGGAGCGCCTGGACGACGGTTGCGACCACCGGTCGGAGCCTGCTTCGGCACGTAGTCGACGCGGTTACCGAAGTTATCGATATCGTCGTCGAGGAACTCGTCCGGAGCGCGATCAGCAGCGGCGCGTGGCGGCTGGCTTGGCTGGCGTTGTTCGCGGGCCGGGGTGCCTTCGCGCGGCTTCTGTTGACGGGCTGGACGCTCGCCACGTTCGCCGGCCGGTTTTTCCTTGCCCTTGTCTTTGCCTTTGTCTTTACGACCGCCGCCACCGCCGCCGCCATTCGGGCCGTCACCGCGTGGGCCGCGGGCATTGCGCGGGTTGCGCATGTCCGGACGCTCGCGAACTTCAGGCTTCTCGGCCTCGATGGTACTGGCATCGAAGCCCATCAGGTCGCCGTCGGCGATTTTCTGCTTGGTCATGCGCTCGATGCTTTTCAGCAGTTTTTCTTCGTCCGGTGCGACCAGCGAGATCGCCTCGCCCGAACGACCGGCCCGGCCGGTACGGCCGATGCGGTGGACGTAGTCTTCATCGACGTTCGGCAGTTCGAAGTTGACCACGTGTGGCAACTGGTCGATGTCCAGACCGCGTGCCGCGATGTCGGTGGCAACCAGAATGCGCACTTCACCGGCCTTGAAGTCGGCCAGGGCTTTGGTGCGGGCGTTCTGGCTCTTGTTGCCGTGGATCGCCACAGCCGGCAGGCCGTGTTTGTCCAGGTACTCGGCCAGACGGTTGGCGCCGTGCTTGGTGCGGGTGAACACCAGCACCTGTTCCCACGCGCCAGCGGTGATCAGGTGGGCCAGCAGTGCACGCTTGTGGCTGGCCGGCAGACGGAAGACGCGTTGTTCGATGCGCTCGACCGTGGTGTTCGGCGGCGTCACTTCGATGCGTTCCGGGTTGTGCAGCAGTTTGCCGGCAAGATCCGTGATGTCTTTGGAGAAGGTCGCCGAGAACAGCAGGTTCTGGCGCTTGGCCGGCAGACGGGCGAGGACTTTCTTCACGTCGTGGACGAAGCCCATGTCGAGCATGCGGTCGGCTTCGTCGAGCACGAGAATTTCGACGTGGGACAGATCGACACTGCCCTGGCCGCACAGGTCGAGCAGACGACCGGGGCACGCCACCAGCACGTCAACGCCACGGGACATGGCCTGAACCTGCGGATTCATGCCGACGCCGCCGAAGATGCACGCGCTGACGAATTTCAGGTCGCGGGCGTAGATCTTGAAACTGTCGTGAACCTGCGCCGCGAGTTCGCGGGTCGGGGTCAAGACCAGCACGCGCGGTTGGCGCGGGCCGTGACGCTGGGATTTGTCCGGGTGACCGTTGGGGAACAGCCGCTCCAGGATCGGAAGGGCGAAACCGCCGGTTTTACCGGTACCTGTCTGTGCCGCAACCATCAGGTCGCGACCTTGCAACACGGCGGGAATGGCCCGCTGTTGCACCGGAGTAGGCTCGGTATAGCCCGCGTCTTCGATAGCGCGGACCAAAGCCTCGGAGAGACCGAGGGAAGCAAAGGACATGAGTAATCCTGTTTTAGTTAGGGCTTGGCCCAATGGGAGTCTTGCCTGGCGCGAATGGCGTTTAAGAGGACGCAATCCCGTCCGGTCCTGCTGCGGTTCCGAAGGCACGTCCGGAGCGCTCGCGCGGGCTGAAAAGCTGCGCTGTAGCGGGTCGGGAGGCCTGTTACGGTTCCGGGCGTCCGGGCGTGAGCCTGGCGGGAACGCCGGAGTATAACAGAGCAATCACTGCGCGCCGCTTTCCTGCTGCTCAACGGTTTTGCCGCTGGCGGTGGCGTTGCCCAGCGGCGCCGTCAGGGCGGGGGCCGCGCCGTAGCGGGCGCTGAGCTCGGCATAGGCCGGTTCGCGCTTGAAACGCTTCAGTTCGGCACCGAAGCGCTGCACCAGCAAATCCATCCCGGCGTTGCGCCGCACGGCCAGAAACTGGCTCTGGCGGCTGATGACGGTCGGGTTCTCAGTAATCTTGTCGCGAATGCCCAGTTCATCGAGCAAATGCTGACCCACGCGGCGATCGGTGATCAGCAGGTCGATGCGCCCGCGCACCAGTTTGCCGAAATTGGCTTCGTGGGTCGGGGCCGGTTCCCGAGTGAACAGGGTCGATTCGCGAAAGTCGGGGCTGTACAGATAGCCCGGCGAGGTGCCGACGGTCAGGCCTTTGAGGTCTTGCAGGCTTCTAAAAGGGTGTGGTCGCTCGTTGGCGTAGAACAGCACGAACTCGACGTCCGACAGCGGTTCGCTCGGATAGAGCAGGGTGGCGTCGCGTTCGTCGCTGTGGAAGATGTCCAGCGCGCCGTCGGCCTGACCGGTTTCGAGCATCGACAGGCAGCGTTTCCATGGCAAAAACTGCCATTCGACTTCGATGCCCAAACGCTTGAACACGATGGCGGTGGTTTCGTAGTCCAGGCCGAGGTTCTTGCCGTCTTGTTCATAGACGTACGGCGCCCACGGCTCGGTGACGATACGCAGCTTCTCGCCCCGAGCGGCAAAGCTCAGGCAAGCAAAAACCAGCACGGCGAATAACTGCGTGATCAAAGGCATGGCTTGAGATTACGACGAGAAACCGGAAAGAGCCAGAAACTGGCCGCAGAAGCTCTGTTTCGGGCGTTAAAAGCAAAAGATCGCAGCGGCGAAAGCGCTGTAGGCGCCGTCGTGGCTGCGATCTTCGGGTTCTGCGTTTACGTCTTTTTAGCGCGGCAGCTTCAGGTTGTTCCAGATCGCCAGGCTTGGTTCGGCCTGGTTCATGGAATAGAAGTGCAGGCCGGGCGCGCCGCCTTGCAGCAGGCGTTCGCACATTTCCGTGACGACTTGTTCGCCAAAGCGCTGAATGCTTTGGCTGTCATCGCCGTAGGCTTCCAGCTGCTTGCGGATCCAGCGCGGGATTTCCGCACCGCAGGCATCGGAGAAGCGCGCGAGTTTGCTGTAGTTGGTGATCGGCATGATCCCCGGTACCACCGGAATGTCCACGCCCAGCGCCTGCAAACGGTCGACGAAGTAGAAGTAGCTGTCGGCGTTGAAGAAGTACTGGGTGATCGCGCTGTCGGCGCCGGCACGGGCCTTGCGCACGAAGTTGGCGAGATCGTCTTCGTAGTTGCGCGCTTGCGGATGCATCTCCGGGTAGGCGGCGACTTCGATGTGGAAATGATTGCCGGTTTCTTCACGAATGAATTCAACCAGTTCATTGGCGTGACGCAGCTCGCCGCTGGTCATGCCCATGCCGGACGGCAGGTCACCGCGCAGGGCGACGATGCGCTTGATGCCGGCGGCCTTGTACTCGTTCAGCAGGCCGCGCAGGTCGTCCTTGCTGTCGCCGACGCACGACAGGTGCGGTGCGGCGGGGATTTTGACTTCGCTTTCCAGCTGCAGAACGGTGTTCAGCGTGCGGTCACGGGTCGAACCGCCAGCGCCGTAGGTGCAGGAAAAGAAGTCAGGCTTATAGGTGGCCAGCTGACGGGCAGTGGCGAGCAGTTTTTCATGCCCAGCATCGGTCTTGGTCGGGAAGAACTCGAAGCTGTAGCGACGGTCTTGGGACATGGAGGGGACCTCCAGCTACAAGCTGCAAGCTTCAAGCTGCAAGAGCAGCGGAGGTGCGCTGGTCTCTTGTGCCTGAAGCTTGCGGCCTGACACTGTTTTGACAAATAGGGGCAGAGCTTTCGGGCTTCGCGCGGCAAGCCCGGCTTGTGGCCTTGCTTGCCGCTTGAAGCTTGAAGCTCGCAGCTGCTCTTAGTAGCGGTAAGCGTGTGGCTTGAACGGACCTTCGACGGTCACGCCGATGTAGTCAGCCTGTTGCTTGGTCAGTTGAGTGACCACGCCGCCGAAGCCGCGAACCATTTCCAGGGCCACTTCTTCGTCGAGTTTCTTCGGCAGTACTTCAACGGTCAGGCGCTCGGCTTTCTGGGCTGGCGACAGGTCGGCGTACTTCTGGCCGAACAGGAAGATCTGCGCCAGAACCTGGTTGGCGAACGAACCGTCCATGATGCGGCTTGGGTGACCGGTAGCGTTGCCCAGGTTCACCAGACGGCCTTCGGCCAGCAGGATCAGGTAGTCGTCGTTCTGTGGATCGAACGAGCCAGCGCCGGTACGGTGGATCTTGTGTACCTGTGGCTTCACTTCTTCCCATGCCCAGTTCTTGCGCATGAAAGCGGTGTCGATTTCGTTGTCGAAGTGACCGATGTTGCAGACAACGGCGCGCTTCTTCAGGGCTTTGAGCATGTTTGCGTCGCAAACGTTGACGTTACCGGTGGTGGTCACGATCAGGTCGATCTTGCCCAGCAGCGCTTTGTCGATGCTCGCTTCGGTGCCGTCGTTGATACCGTCGATGAACGGCGAAACCAGTTCGAAACCGTCCATGCAGGCTTGCATGGCGCAGATCGGGTCAACTTCGGAGACTTTGACGATCATGCCTTCCTGACGCAGGGACTGGGCCGAACCCTTGCCCACGTCACCGTAACCGATGACCAGCGCTTGCTTGCCGGACAGCAGGTGGTCGGTGCCACGCTTGATGGCATCGTTCAGGCTGTGACGGCAGCCGTACTTGTTGTCGTTCTTGGACTTGGTCACCGAGTCGTTGACGTTGATGGCCGGGATTTTCAGCTCGCCCTTGGCCAGCATGTCCAGCAGACGGTGCACGCCGGTGGTGGTTTCTTCGGTCACGCCGTGAACACGGTCCAGAACCTGTGGGTATTTCTTGTGCAGCAGCTCGGTCAGGTCGCCGCCGTCGTCGAGGATCATGTTGGCGTCCCATGGCTGGCCATCCTTCAGGATGGTCTGCTCCAGGCACCACTCGTACTCTTCTTCAGTCTCGCCTTTCCAGGCGAAAACCGGGATGCCGGCAGCAGCGATGGAAGCAGCGGCCTGATCCTGAGTCGAGAAAATGTTGCAGGACGACCAGCGTACTTCGGCACCCAGGGCAACCAGGGTTTCGATCAGCACGGCGGTCTGGATGGTCATGTGGATGCAGCCGAGGATTTTTGCGCCTTTCAAAGGCTGCTCGGAAGCGTACTTGCGGCGCAGACCCATCAGGGCCGGCATTTCCGACTCGGCGATGATGGTTTCGCGACGACCCCAGGCAGCCAGGGATATGTCGGCAACTTTGTAATCGTTAAAATCGGCAGGCGTGATAACAGCGCTCATGAGAGCCTCCATTCGTAATGTATGCGAATGGGCGCCGTTGTGCGTTTAGTGTCCGGCCTGAGCCGGTCAACGCCCCATCCGAGCCTGACAGGTTGAACCTGCTGCAGCGCCCCTCGGACAGGTGGCGGGAAAACGGTACCAAGTGAAGGTTACCGTTTTGAAACGCGGGCGATTATAGCCGTCTAGACTGATCTTCCAAAGGGTTTCTGTCGGCCAGATGAAGATCGCCAATCGCGACCATAGTAGAAGCCTCATGGAGCATGACCGCTCAGTCTGCCAAGATGGCCCCATCATTCGGCAAGACGCTCAGGAGTGAAGATGAATTTCCACACCCGCAAGTGGGTAAAACCCGAAGA
Organism: Pseudomonas sp. B7; assembly: GCF_016735645.1. Lineage (NCBI taxonomy): Bacteria > Pseudomonadati > Pseudomonadota > Gammaproteobacteria > Pseudomonadales > Pseudomonadaceae > Pseudomonas > Pseudomonas sp. B7. The sequence continues at coordinate 30,639 of NZ_JAERRE010000002.1, read as the reverse complement.
CCTCAACCCCAATGGCACCCTGTTCGGCGGCAGCCTGCTGCGCTGGATCGACGAAGAAGCGGCGATCTACGCCATCGTGCAACTTGGCAACCAGCGCGTGGTGACCAAGTACATTTCCGAAATCAACTTCGTCAGCGCCTCGCGCCAGGGCGACATCATCGAACTGGGCATCACCGCCACCGAGTTCGGCCGGACCTCGATCACCCTGACCTGTGAAGTGCGCAACAAGATCACCCGCAAGAGCATCCTGACCGTCGAGAAGATGGTCTTCGTCAACCTCGGCGAAGACGGCTTGCCGGCGCCGCACGGGCGAACCGAGATCAGGTATGTCAAAGACCAGTTCAAGGATGACGTGCCCGTTACCGAGTAATCGCGTCACACCGGCGAACGGAAGCCGAGCGGCGCGTGTCGTAGCCTTATGACCCCGCCACCGGTTTCCCGCCATGACCACACCAACAGACGGCAAGACCCCCGATCTCTCGGCCAAGGAACAGCACGAAGTCGAGAAAAACCAGCCGCCCCGCGCGGCGGTTCTGCATGAAATCATCCGCAAACAGGGCGACCAGGAACTGGAGCGCAGCATCGCCGCGCTGTGGTGGTCGGCGCTCGCGGCCGGGCTGACCATGGGCCTGTCGCTGATGGGCATGGGCCTGCTCAACTCGCGTCTGCCCGAGGGCGACGAATTCAAGGTGATCGCCAGTTTCGGCTACTGCGCAGGCTTTCTCGCGGTGATCCTCGCCCGCCAGCAACTGTTTACCGAAAACACCCTGACTGCTGTGCTGCCGGTGATGACCAAACCGACCCTGGCCAATTTCGGCCGGTTGATCCGGCTGTGGACGGTGGTGCTGTTCGGCAACCTGTGCGGGACGATTCTGGTGGCCTACGTGATGCTCGAACTGCCGATCTTCGACAGCAAGACTGACGTAGCCTTCCTCGAAATCGGCCGCAAGGTCATGGAAAACCACGCGAGTCAGATGTTCGCCAAGGGCATCGTCTCGGGCTGGATGATTGCCACCATGGTCTGGATGATTCCGTCCATGGAGAGCGCGAAGATGTGGATCATCATCCTCATCACCTATCTGATGGCACTGGGCGATTTCACGCACATCGTGGTGGGGTCGGCGGAGGTGTCGTATCTGGTGTTTGCCGGCGAGTTGCCGTGGAGTGACTTCTGGGCGGTGTTCGCCGGGCCGACCCTGGCGGGGAACATCATCGGCGGCAGTTTCATCTTCGCCCTGATCAGTCATGCGCAGATCCGCAGTGAAAGCGGAAAGCCGAAAGAGTCTGCGGATCAGGCCGAAAAGCCCGATCCGCAGCAGATCAAGAAATGATCAATGGTGCGCGGGCTCGGCAGCGCTCGCCGGCTCGTCGCGCGTTGCGTGCTTGACCAGTTTGCCGATGGTCAGGCCCTGCAACAGGATCGATGACAGCACCACGATGTAGGTGATGCTCAGCAGCAGATCGCGCTCCGGGCCCAACGGCAGGGCCAGTGCCAGTGCCACCGACACACCGCCGCGCAATCCACCCCAGGTCAGGATCCGGATAGTGCCGCGCGGCACGGTGCGCCAGCGCCGCAGCAAGACGATGGCCGGGGCCACGGTGAGCAGGCGCGACAGCAGAATCGCCAGCGCCAGCAGGCTTGCCGCCGCCACGTGCAGCCAGTTGAACGGCAGCAGCAACAGCTCCATCCCGATCAGCGCGAACAGCAGGGCGTTGAGCATGTCGTCGAGCAATTCCCAGAAACCGTCCAGGTATTTGCGGGTCATGTCGTTCATCGCCAGGTTGCGACCCAAGTTACCGATGATCAGCCCGGCAACCACCATCGCAATCGGCGCCGAGACGTGCAGCTCGGTGGCCATCGCCGAACCGCCGATCACCAGCGCCAGGGTCAGCATGACTTCGATCTGGTGCTGCTCGATGCTCTTGATCATCAGGTACACCAGATAACCGATCAGCCCGCCGAACAGCACGCCGCCGATGGCTTCATGGGCAAACAGCATGGCCGTGGCGCCGACGGTCGGGGTTTCGCCCAGTTGCGCGATGCCCAGCAACACGGTGAACACCACCACGGCGGTGCCGTCGTTGAACAGCGATTCGCCGACGATGGTGGTCTTCAGCGGCTTCGAGGCATTGGCCGTACGCAGCACGCCGAGTACCGCGATCGGGTCGGTCGGGGAAATCAGCGCGCCGAACAACAGGCAGTAGAGGAAGCTCACGTGCCAGCCGAACAGGGCGAAGATGTAGTAGGCGAGGCTGCCGATCACGGCGGTGGCGATCAATACGCCGAAGGTCGCCAGCAGGCCGATGGGCCAGCGGTAACTGCGCAGGTCGTTGAGGTTCACGTGCAACGCACCGGCGAACAGCAGGAACGAGAGCATCCAGTTCATCAGCAGATCGCCGAAGTCGATCTGGCCGATCAGTTGCTGTACGCGCTCTTCGAGACCGGGGTAGCCGAGCAGGCTCAGGCCTTGCAGCAACAGGGAAAACATCAGCGCGGTAACCATCACGCCGATGGTCGGGGGCAGGCCGATGAAGCGGAAATTCACAAAGGTGAGGAGGGTGGTGAGGCAGATGAAAGCGGCGACGAGTTCAAGCATCCGGGGTCCTTTGGATGGGGGGTGGAAAGACATCGCGCCCGTTCATGGACGCAAGGGTTGGATGGGCTGACGCCGGGTGGGGACACAATGGTGTCCCCCGGGAATCAGCCGGACACATTGACCGCAGCGACACCCCGACGTTGCAGGTAGATGAAAAACAGCGCCGTCAGCACGGTCAGCACGCCCACCAGCGCGCCGGTCCAGGGCAAGTCCGCGAGATCCGCGCCACTGGCCACCACCAGCCCGCCGATCCAGGCGCCGGCGGCATTGCCGAGGTTGAACGCGCTCTGGTTCAGGGTCGAACCGAGGTTCGGTGCCTCGTGAGCCTGATCGATGATCAGCAGTTGCAGGATCGGGCACAGGGCGAAGGCAAAAATCCCCCACAGCACCAGCGTGATCGCCGCCGGAACCACCGAACGACTGGTCTGGCTGAACGCCGCCAGAATCACCACCACCGCCAGTGCGACACCCACCAGCGACGGCAACAGACGACTGTCGGCCAGGCGTCCGCCGAGCATGCTGCCACCGGTGAGGCCGACACCGAACAACAGTAGCATCACGGTCACTCCGTGAGGGCTGACGCCGGTGATGTCCTGCAGAATCGGCGCGATGTAGGTGAACACACTGAACAGGCTGGTGGACGCGAGCACGCTCATACCCAGCGCCAGCAACACGTTGACCTTGCCCAGCACCTTGAATTCGCTGGCGAGGTTGGCCTTGTCCATCGGGATGTGTTTCGGCAACCACAGCCATTGGGCGAGGGCCGCGATCACTCCGATCACCGAGACCGCCCAGAAGGTCGAGCGCCAGCCGGCGTACTGTCCGAGTGCTGTGCCCAGCGGTACGCCGAGGACGTTGGCCAGGGTCAGGCCGGTGAACATCATGGCAATCGCCTGCGCCCGTTTGTTCGGTGCGACCAGCCCTGCGGCCACCACCGAACCGATGCCGAAGAACGCCCCATGGCACAGCGCGGTGACCACGCGCGCCGCCATCAGTGTCGCGTAGTTAGGCGCCAACGCGCACAGCACGTTGCCGAGAATGAACATCAGCGTCATGCCCAGCAGCGTGGCCTTGCGCGGCATGTTGGCGGTGCCGATCGCGAGGATCGGCGCACCGAACACCACGCCCAGGGCGTAGCCGGTGATCAACAGGCCCGCATGGGGAATGCTCACCGCGAGGTCGCGAGCGACATCGGGCAGCAGGCCCATGATGACGAATTCAGTGGTGCCGATGCCGAAAGCGGCAACAGCGAGTGCAAGCAAGGCGAGTGGCATGCGCAAGGTCTCTGTCGGTAGTCTTGACGCTTTGATCAGGCATACGCAGGCCGGCGACCGGTCTCGGGCGAGAACGGGGCAGGCAGGAATTATTGGAATTTGTCTGTGCGCAACTGAGTGCGGCGTGGTCGCTTGCAGTATAAACAGCTGCTGACACATCGCGAATCAATAATCTGACTAATTGGCTCAGGTTCAACAACAAGAACAAAGGAGTGGCACGTGCTGGCGACAGCTCTGGTGTTGGTGGCGGCGCTGTTGCACGCAGCGTGGAACACGTTGATCAAGTTCAGCGCCGAACGGCTGCTGGTGGTGGCCTGCATGGACAGCGTGGCGCTGTTGTTCGTGGTGCTGGCGATGCCTTTCATCAGCCTGCCGCCGGCGGAAATCTGGCCGTGGATTCTGGCGTCGGCGGCGTTCGAACTGCTGTATCGCTACCTGTTGATCCAGGCCTATCGGGTCGGCGATCTGGGGTTGGTCTATCCGTTGATGCGCGGATTGTCGCCGCTGGTGGTACTGGCGCTGACCCTGATCTTCGCCGGCGAAGTGCTGACCACCCAGCAAATCTTCGGAATCCTGCTGATCCCGCTGGGCATGGCTTGCCTGCTCTGGCAGGGCGGCGGCGGGAAACATTTGCCGTGGGCGATGCTGCCGGTGGTGGCGCTGATCGGCTTGTGCATCGGTTGCTACACCTACATCGACGGTCAGGCATTGCGGCGCTGGTCGCATCCGCTGGATTACCTGGTCTGGGTCACGCTGCTCAGTGCCTGGCCATTCCCGTTGCTGGCGGGGGTAGCGAAAAGGCCGGCGTTCAAACTGTTCTGGCGCGAGCAATGGAAGCTGGGGCTGGCGGTCGGATTCTGCGTGTTGTTCAGCTACGCTCTGGTGCTGTGGGCGATGCAGTTGGGCTCGATTGCCGAAGCGGCGGCGTTGCGTGAAATCAGCGTGATCCTGGTGGTGCTGTTCGGCATGCGTTACCTGAAAGAACCTTTCGGCCGGCCGCGGCTCTTAGCCTGTGGGCTGGTGCTGATCGGCATGCTGGTCATGAAGTTCTGAGCGCCCGGCAACTCTAAAACTCGAAAGAAGGACGGTGTTATGACGGTGGCTTTGTGGTGTGTGTTGATCGCGATCTTTCTGCCCTATCTGTGCACCGTCGTGGCCAAGGCCTCGGGTGGTTTCAGACTGCGGGACAATCATGATCCCCGGGACTTTCTGGACAGCGTGGATGGCGTGGCGCGTCGTGCCCATGCGGCGCAACTGAACAGTTTTGAAGTGACCCCGGCGTTTGCGGCGGCGGTGATCGTCGCGCACCTGGTGGGCACGGCAGAGCTGGTGACGGTCAATGTGCTGGCGGTGCTGTTCATCACCAGTCGCCTGCTCTACATCATTTGCTATCTGGCGGACTGGGCGGCTTTGCGCTCGCTGGTGTGGTTTGTCGGGATAGTGCTGATTGCCAGCTTCTTCTTCGTTTCGATCTGAACCTGAAAAGATCGCAGGCTGACGAGGCCTGCGATCTTTTGCGTTGCGCTTACGGCTTGTCGGCCACCTGCGGGACTTGCGGCAACGCCGCGCCTTTTGGCCAGAGCATCCAGATCTGCCCCTGCTGTTTCATGTCGCCAGCCAGTTGCCCGGCGGCATCGCCGGTGCCCCAGAACAGATCCGCGCGAACCTCACCGGCAATCGCGCCGCCGGTGTCCTGCGCAGCCACCGGGCGTACCAGCGGCGTGCCGTCCGGGCGAGTGGTCGACAGCCACAACAGGCTGCCTAGCGGAATCACCTTGCGGTCCACAGCCGCGCTGTAACCGGCGGTCAGCGGCACGTTCAGCGAGCCGCGTGGCCCTTCGTTGCTGTCCGGATTGCGGGTGAAGAACACGTAGCTCGGATTGCTCGCCAGCAGTTCCGGAATGCGCGAAGGGTTGGCCTTGGCCCAGTTGCTGATCGCACCCATGGTGACTTCTTCTTTTTTCAGCTCGCCCTGTTCCACCAGCCAACGGCCGATCGGTCGGTACGGATGACCATTCTGGTCGGCGTAGGCGATGCGCAGTTGTCGGCCGTCATCGGTCTGAATCCGCCCCGAACCCTGAATCTGCAGGAATTGCAGGTTCATCGGATCGGTCAGCCACGCCACGACCGGCGCCTTGACGCCCTGGCTCTCGATGGTCGCCGCGTCGTCGTAAGGCTTGAGCACGCGACCTTCGAGGCGGCCGCGCAGGCGCTTGCCTTTCAGTTCCGGATAAATGCTGTCCAGCGAGACAATGATCATGTCCTCGGGCACGCCGTACACCGGCACGTTGGCGCTGGCGGTTTGCGTCAGGCTGCCGGGATAGACCGGTTCGTAATAGCCGGTGATCAGACCGTTGGGGTTGTCGTTCTCGGCGCGCAGGCCGAAGACGTCGAGGTTCTGCTTGAGGAACGCGCGGATGTCGCCGGCTTTTTGCGGCACGTTGGCGGCTGCCGCACAGGTCGCGCCCCAGACCGGGTCAGCCTTGAGCCGGGTGCAGGCGCTGCGCCAGGAACCGAAACCGGCCACCAGATCGCTATCGGACACTGTTGGCAGTGCTTCCCAGGTGGCACTGGAATACGTGGCCAGGGCGTGGGTTTTCGGCTTGGCGCTGTCGCCACCGGTGCATCCGGCGAGGATCGCCAGCAACGGGAGGGTGACGAGGAGCGGATGACGCCAGGCCTTGAAGCGGCTGTTCATGGAGAATTTCCTGTGCCGGTTGCTGAAGTGCTCCATGCGCTCAAGCAACCCTTATTGTTAATAGGGCTATTGGTGTTTGGCGGTGACGCGAGGATACTGGCCGCCGATTTCCGTGACCTGAAGCCACCATGACTCTTAAACGAATTTCTGTTGTATTGCTGGCCTGTCTGACCTTGTCCGCCTGTGGCGGTGTCGACCCGAATTCCCCGCTGGGTCAGCGCAAGGCAATCTTCAAGCAGATGCTCAAGACCGGCGAAGACCTGGGCGGCATGCTGCGCGGACGCATTGCCTTCGACGGGCCGAAATTTGCGGAAGGTGCGGTCAAGCTCGATGCGTTGTCCCATGAGCCGTGGAAACATTTCCCGCAGGTGCGCGAAGAAGATCACACCAGCGCCAAGGACGATGTATGGCAGAAACAGGCGCGCTTCCAGGAAATGGCCCGCAGCCTTGAAGCGGCTACCGGTGAACTGGTGATCGCCAGCAAGGTTCAACCCTACAAGGCCAGTAACCTGGGGCCGGCCGTGCAGAAAGTCGAAGATGCCTGCAGTGCCTGCCATAAAGAGTTTCGCGACCACTGATGTTCAAGGGATCACGGCTTTCTTACTTGTCGAGTTCGTCCAGCGCGTCCTGCAATTCCTTGCGCGATTCGGCGAGCTTGTTCTTGCGCTTGTCGATCTTCTCCGGATCGCCTTTCTTCATGGCCTTGTCCAGATCGGCCTGACGCTTGCTCACTTCGTGCTTGGCGTCCAGCACCTTGTTTTCGCGCTCTTTCTTCAGGCCTGCGTCGGTGCAGTGCTCGGTGACTTCGCGCAGGGCGGTTTCGAGGCCGGCCTGCTGGTCGGCGTTGCCGCGGGACTTGGCCTGTTCGATCTGATTGATGATGCCCTGCTTCTTGGCAGCACAACCGGTCAGGCCCGGTGCGTCTTCGTCGGCCATCACGGGGGCGGCGAGGACTGCGCAGAACGACAACAGGGCGAGCGGTGCGAGAAATTTCATAAAAGCTCCATGTGCAAAGGCAATCGGGTCGGTAAAGCACTGCGCTGTTGGAGCGCTCCGGCGGACATTGGGTTCCCGGCTGGCCGGGGATTGCGTGTTCAGAAGCCGTCGACGCCGGCGGCTTGCAGGGTTTCACTCAGGGTCAGTACCTGCGGGTCGCGAAAAAAGGCGCTCAATTGCGCCGCGCGACCCGGGCCTATCCCGGCTTCTGCCTGCCATTGTTCGGTGTTGCGTTGTGCCAGCGCCTGCCATGAATCGGCGAGTGTTGCCTGACCGGTCGGTGGCAACCCCAGGGCTTTGAGCCATTGTGCGAACGGCCGTTGGCGGGCGCTGTGAAAACTGTGCAGCAGGCGGGCACTGCTACGCTCGCCGAGACCGGCAATGTTAGCAAGCTCCGGCCCGTCGAGGGTCAACCAATCCAGCAGGCTGTTCAGGCGGCCTGTTTCGAGAAGTTTCTCCCAGGTGCCGCGACCGACATGCGGCAGGGCCAGTCCCTGCTTGCCGCTGAGCCAGGTCAGGCGCGCGAGGAACTGACTCTCGCAGCCCGGTGTCGGTTGCCAGCAGCTCAGGGCGTGAAAATCGCTGGCAAGCGGAACGTTCAGATCGGCGCGTTCGGTACTGCGCAGTACCACGCTGTCGAGGCGCGGAATCGTCAGCCCGGCCAGGCTGATTGCGACCTGATCGCCGGGGCGAATGTCCAGCTCCTGCCAACGCCTGAGCGAACTGACGCTGACCCGTTTGATCTGCCGGTCATCGAGCATCACCGGCGACAGTTCAAGCACCGGCGTAATGCGCCCGGTGCGGCCGATCTTGAAGTGCACCTTGCGCACATCGGCCAGTGCCTGGGCGAACGGGTATTTCCAGGCGACAGCCCAGTAGGGCGGACGAGCCTGCCAGCGCTCGGCGGGCGGTCGCAGGCTCTGGCGCAGAACCACGCCGTCCGTGGCGAATGGCAGTGGCGAGTGATACCAGTGATCGCGCCAGTGTTGCGCGTCGTTCAGGCTGGCGACGGCCTGGGTGTAGGGCACCGTGGTAGGAAAACCGAATTGTGTCAGGGCCGTGATTCGCTCCGGCAAGTCCCTCGGCCCGTGCGGCCAGTCCCAGACAAACAGCCCGATACCGGCGGCGTGTTCCGCGCCGAGATCCTTGCGTCCCAGCAGGCCGGCCACGGTGGCGCGGGCGTTGGCGCTGCCGGCACGTGCCTGCATGTGTCCGTTCAGGCGCCAGTAGAGTTCGCCTTGCACCAGCAGATCCTGCGGTTGCGTCAGCTGTTGCGGAATGGCTCCGATCTTTTTTGCAGATGCCGTCCAGTCCTGCCCGCGAACACCATCCCCGCGACTGATCGCCTGATGCAATCGGCCGTCGCGATAGATCAGGGTCACCGCCACGCCATCGACCTTGGGTTGCACCCATACGTTTTGGCGGTCGCGCAGCCAGGTGGCGATGTCCGCCGCGTCGTGAAGCTTGTCCAGACCGGTGTGAGCGACCGGGTGCGCAACCGGGCCTGATGCGGTGCGCAACGGCTCGGGCGGAGAAGGAAGATTGAAGCACTGGCGCCATTGGTTCAGGCGCAGGCGGGACTGATCGTAGAGCTCATCGGCGATCACCGAGCGGCCTTCGCGATGATAGGCGTCGTCCCAGCGATCGATCTGTTGTTGCAGGGCGACGACTTCGCTCGATGCCCGGGCGGCGGCCCAGTCGGGGCAGTCGTCAGCGAAGGTGTGGAGGTGGAAAAACGGCAGGAAAAACAAAAACAGGCGCAGTGTGGCAAGCATCGTGAGCGTCCTTGCTCAGAGAGATACCTGAAGGCTAGCCGGGATTTTGAAGCGGGCCGGGCGGCTGTTTTGCCGGTTGTTTCGCGGCCATGAAAAAGCCCCGCACGGCGAACCGTGCGGGGCTTCTTGTACCGCCAGGAAAATTACAGGCCGGCAGCGGAACGCAGAGCGTCGGCGCGGTCGGTTTTTTCCCAGGTGAACGTGGAGAAGGTGTCTTCGCCAACGGTCTTGGTCTGCGGAGCACGGCCGAAGTGGCCGTAGGCTGCGGTTTCCTGGTACATCGGGTGCAGCAGATCCAGCATGGTGGTGATCGCGTATGGACGCAGGTCGAACACTTCGCGGACCAGTTTGATGATCTTGTCGTCGCTGATCTTGCCGGTGCCGAAGGTGTTCAGCGAGATCGAGGTAGGCTGGGCCACACCGATCGCGTAGGAAACCTGAATCTCGCAACGCTCGGCCAGGCCGGCCGCCACGATGTTCTTGGCAACGTAACGGCCAGCGTAGGCCGCCGAACGGTCAACCTTGGATGGATCCTTACCGGAGAACGCGCCGCCGCCGTGACGGGCCATGCCGCCGTAACTGTCGACAATGATCTTGCGACCGGTCAGACCGCAGTCACCTACCGGGCCGCCAATGATGAACTGGCCGGTCGGGTTGATGTGGAACTGGGTGTCCTTGCTCAGCAGTTCGGCAGGCAGCACGTGCTTGACGATCAGCTCCATCACGCCTTCGCGCAGGTCGTTGTACGACACTTCTGGGTTGTGCTGGGTCGACAGAACCACGGCGTCGATACCGACAACCTTGCCGCCTTCGTAACGGCAGGTGACTTGCGACTTGGCGTCCGGACGCAGCCAAGGCAGCAGACCCGATTTACGGGCTTCGGCCTGACGCTGGACCAGCTGGTGCGAGAAGGTGATCGGTGCCGGCATCAGCACGTCGGTTTCGTTGCTGGCGTAGCCGAACATCAGGCCCTGGTCGCCGGCGCCCTGATCTTCAGGCTTGGCACGGTCAACACCCTGGTTGATGTCAGGGGACTGCTTGCCGATGATGTTCATCACGCCGCAGGTCGCGCCGTCGAAGCCGACGTCGGAGCTGGTGTAGCCGATGTCGCAGATCACGTCACGAACGATCTGCTCCAGGTCGACCCAGGCGCTGGTGGTCACTTCACCGGCAACGATGGCCACGCCCGTCTTGACCAGGGTTTCCACCGCAACGCGTGCGTGCTTGTCCTGGGCGATGATGGCGTCCAGCACTGCATCGGAAATCTGGTCGGCGATTTTGTCCGGATGTCCTTCAGACACGGACTCGGAGGTGAAGAGGGAGTATTCGCTCATCTCGATGTTTTCCTGAATTTACCGATGGTGAGTGTCGCCAGCCGGTCGCTGAAAATGGCGGACCTGGATCTGGAAACCATTACGTAAGCCTACATAGAGGCTTTCCCCGGGAACGAGTCCCGCAGCGGTGGCCCAACGGGCCAGATCGTCCTGTTCAAACCCCAACCACAGATCACCGCAGGCCTCCCTGGCCCAACTCTGGTTGTGGCTACATAACTCTGTCACGAGCAGGCTACCGCCCGGTTGCAGCAGGCTGGCCATGTGCTTGAGCGCTTCGGCCGGCGCGGCGAAATGGTGCAACACCATGTTCAACACCACGCAATCGGCCTGAAGGCTCACGCCATTCAATGCATCGGCCAATTGCAGGCTGACGTTAGTCAGCTGTTCACGTTCACATACATGGCGGGCCAGTTCGAGCATCGCCGCGCTGTTGTCCAGTGCGGTTACGGTGCCGAAGCGACGCGCCAGTTCCGGCAGGAAAGCTCCATCGCCGGGGCCGACTTCAATGGCCGTGGCAGCGCCATTGAAATTCAGTTTGTCGAGCAGGGCCAGCACGCTTTCACGGTACTGCGGCAGGCCGGCAATCAAATCCTGCTGGGCGCGGAATTTCTCTGCAACCCTTGCGAAAAAGTCCTGGCTGTTGGCCGCGCGTTGCCCGTGAACCTGTGCGATCCGGGTTTCCACGTCGGCTGGCAGCGCCAGATTGTCGACTTCTTCTAACAATGCCGCATGCAACTTGCCGCCCAGCAACTCGGTGTGGGGCAGGGCGCGGCGATAGAACACCGCATTGCCTTCGCGGCGAGTCGCCACCAGATCCGCCTGCGCCAGCACCTTCAGGTGATGGCTCATGCCGGACTGGCCGATATCGAAAATCTGCGCCAGTTCCAGTACGCCGAACGAGTCGTTGGCCAGGGCGCGCAATACATTCAGCCGCAGCGGATCGCCGCCGGCCTTGCACAGGGCCGCCAGCTCGTCGCAATCGTCATGGCGAATGGAAGGCACGCGTAGGTTCATAGGGCTGGCAGTCTAGTGACGGCCGGAAGGCATCGCAAGGTCTATATCAAAAAGTTTTGATATTGCTCGATGGATGGCGCATTCGATTGCACTTCTCACCGCCCGGTTAACTCTACAAACGAACAGCGGAAAGGTTTCACCAACCGAAACCGATGTTATCCATGGGAAAAACGCCTCCGGATGACTATCTGTCATTGCCCCGAGGCGCTCGGGTGAGGGAAAATGCCCTCCTTTTTTCCGTTTCAATCTATTCACACCCAGGAGATCAGCGATGCCTAGCCGTCGTGAGCGTGCCAACGCCATTCGTGCCCTCAGCATGGATGCCGTGCAAAAAGCCAACAGCGGCCATCCCGGTGCCCCCATGGGTATGGCAGATATCGCCGAAGTGCTTTGGCGCGACTACCTCAAGCACAACCCGAGCAATCCATCGTTCGCCGACCGTGACCGCTTTGTGCTGTCCAACGGCCACGGCTCGATGTTGATCTACTCGCTGCTGCACCTGACCGGCTACGACCTGTCGATCGACGACCTGAAGCAGTTCCGTCAACTGCACAGCCGCACCCCGGGCCACCCGGAATTCGGTTACACCCCGGGCGTTGAAACCACCACCGGCCCGCTGGGTCAGGGTCTGGCCAACGCCGTGGGCTTCGCCCTGGCAGAAAAAGTCCTGGGCGCGCAGTTCAACCGTCCTGGCCACAACATCGTCGACCACCACACCTACGTGTTCCTGGGTGATGGCTGCATGATGGAAGGCATTTCCCACGAAGTCGCTTCCCTGGCCGGCACGTTGGGCCTGGGCAAGCTGATTGCCTTCTACGATGACAACGGCATCTCCATCGACGGCGAAGTCGAAGGCTGGTTCACCGACGACACGCCGAAGCGTTTCGAATCGTACAACTGGCAAGTGATCCGCAACGTCGACGGTCACGACCCGGAAGAGATCAAGACCGCCATCGAGACCGCTCGCAAGAGCCCGCTGCCGACCCTGATCTGCTGCAAGACCACCATCGGTTTCGGTTCGCCGAACAAGCAAGGCAAGGAAGATTGCCACGGCGCCCCGCTGGGTGACGCGGAAATCGCCCTGACCCGTCAGGCGCTGAACTGGAACCACGGCCCGTTCGAAATCCCGGCCGACATCTATGCCGAGTGGGATGCCAAGGAAAAAGGCCGCGCCGCCGAAGCCGAGTGGGATCAGCGTTTCGCTGCCTACTCCGCCGCGTTCCCGACCGAAGCCAACGAGCTGATCCGTCGCCTGAGCGGCGAGCTGCCGGCCGACTTCTCCGAGAAGGCCGATGCCTACATCGCTGAAGTCGCGGCCAAAGGCGAAACCATCGCCAGCCGTAAAGCCAGCCAGAACGCCCTGAACGCGTTCGGCCCGCTGCTGCCGGAAGTGCTGGGCGGTTCGGCTGACCTGGCCGGTTCCAACCTGACCCTGTGGAAAGGCTGCAAAGGCGTCAGCGCCGAAGACGCCAGCGGCAACTACATGTACTACGGCGTGCGCGAATTCGGCATGACCGCGATCATGAACGGCGTTGCCCTGCACGGCGGTCTGGTGCCTTACGGCGCGACCTTCCTGATGTTCATGGAATACGCCCGCAACGCCGTGCGCATGTCCGCCCTGATGAAGCTGCGCGTGATCCACGTCTACACCCACGACTCCATCGGTCTGGGCGAAGACGGCCCGACGCACCAGCCGATCGAGCAACTGACCAGCCTGCGCAGCACGCCGAACCTCGACACCTGGCGTCCAGCCGATGCCGTTGAATCGGCCGTGGCCTGGAAAAACGCTCTGGAGCGCAAGGACGGCCCGTCGGCGCTGATCTTCTCGCGTCAGAACCTGCAGCACCAAACCCGTGATGCCGGCCAGATCGCCGACATCAGCCGTGGTGGCTACGTGCTGAAGGACTGCGCAGGCGAGCCTGAGCTGATCCTGATCGCCACCGGTTCGGAAGTTGGCCTGGCGGTTCAGGCCTACGACAAACTCACCGAGCAAGGTCGCAAGGTGCGCGTGGTTTCCATGCCATGCACCAGCGCGTTCGACGCTCAGGACGCCAGCTACAAGCAATCGGTCCTGCCGTTGCAGGTTGGCGCGCGTATCGCGATCGAAGCGGCCCACGCCGACTTCTGGTTCAAGTACGTGGGTCTGGAAGGTCGCGTGATCGGCATGACCACCTACGGCGAATCGGCTCCGGCTTCGGCACTGTTTGAAGAGTTCGGCTTCACCCTGGAAAACATCCTGGGTCAGGCTGAAGAGCTGCTGGAAGACTGATCCAGAAAAGGTGTCGCCTGAACTGACGCCTTCGCGAGCAAGCTCGCTCCCACAGGGTTATGTATGACTCATGTGGGAGCGAGCTTGCTCGCGATAGCGATGGTTCAGGCGCCATCGCATCAACGGATACACCACGGTAATCGAGAACCCCATGCCTCAACCGCGTCCCTACAAAGTTGCACTCAACGGCTACGGCCGGATCGGTCGTTGCGTCTTGCGTGCGTTGTTCGAGCGAGGCTCGGCGGCAGGGTTTGAAATTGTCGCGATCAACGATCTGGCCGACATGGCCAGCATCGAATACCTGACACGCTTCGACTCCACTCACGGCCGGTTCCCGGGCGAGGTGAAGGTCGAGGGCGATTGTCTGCATATTAATGGCCACTGCGTGAAGGTCCTGCGCAGTGCCACCCCCGAAGGCATCGATTGGGCGTCGCTGGGTGTCGATCTGGTGCTCGAATGCTCCGGCGCCTGGCACACCCGCGCAGACGGCCAGCGTTTTCTCGACGCCGGCGCGCCGCGTGTGCTGTTTTCGCAGCCGATGGCCAGCGAGGCGGATGTCGATGCCACCATCGTCTACGGCGTCAATCAGGATTGCCTGACCGGCGACGAACTGCTGGTGTCCAACGCCTCCTGCACCACCAACTGCGGCGTGCCGCTGTTGCGTCTGCTGGATCAGGCGGTCGGCCTGGATTACGTGTCGATCACTACGATTCACTCGGCGATGAACGATCAGCCGGTGATCGACGCCTATCACCACGAAGACCTGCGCCGCACCCGTTCGGCGTTCCAGTCGGTGATCCCGGTGTCCACCGGTCTGGCGCGTGGTATCGAGCGCCTGCTGCCGGAACTTGCCGGGCGAATTCAGGCCAAAGCCGTACGCGTGCCGACGGTCAACGTGTCCTGCCTCGACATCACGATGCAGACCGCGAGCGACACCGACGCCGGCGAGGTCAACCGGATCCTGCGCGACGCTGCCACCAGCGGCCCGCTCAAAGGCCTGTTGGCCTACACCGAGCTGCCCCACGCCAGTTGTGATTTCAACCATGACCCACATTCGGCCATCGTCGATGCCAGTCAGACCCGCGTTTCCGGCCCACGGCTGGTGAACATCCTGGCCTGGTTCGACAACGAATGGGGTTTTGCCAACCGAATGCTGGATGTTGCAGAACACTATCTGCAAACAGCGACTTCAAAAAAACCGTAGGAAGTGCGACCCATGACCGTGTTGAAGATGTCCGACCTCGATCTGCAAGGTAAGCGCGTATTGATCCGCGAAGACCTCAACGTCCCAGTCAAGGACGGTGTTGTCACCAGCGATGCGCGTATCCTGGCTTCGCTGCCGACCATCAAGCTGGCCCTGGAAAAAGGCGCGGCCGTGATGGTCTGCTCGCACCTGGGTCGTCCGACCGAAGGCGAATTCTCTGCCGAGAACAGCCTCAAGCCTGTCGCCGACTACCTGAGCAAGGCCCTGGGCCGCGAAGTGCCGCTGGTGGCCGACTACCTGGGCGGCGTTGACGTCAAGGCCGGCGACATCGTGCTGTTCGAAAACGTGCGCTTCAACAAGGGCGAGAAAAAGAACGCCGACGAATTGGCCCAGCAATATGCCGCCCTGTGCGACGTGTTCGTGATGGACGCTTTCGGCACCGCTCACCGTGCTGAAGGTTCGACCCACGGCGTCGCCAAGTTCGCCAAAGTCGCCGCTGCCGGCCCGCTGCTGGCTGCTGAGCTCGACGCACTGGGCAAAGCCCTCGGCGCCCCGGCCAAGCCGATGGCGGCCATCGTTGCCGGCTCCAAGGTCTCGACCAAGCTCGACGTACTGAACAGCCTGAGCCAGATCTGCGATCAACTGATCGTCGGCGGCGGCATCGCCAACACCTTCCTCGCGGCGGCCGGTCACCCGGTCGGCAAGTCGCTGTACGAGCCGGACCTGCTGGACACCGCGCGCGCCATCGCCGCCAAGGTCAGCGTGCCGCTGCCGGTCGACGTGGTGGTTGCCAAGGAATTCGCTGAAAGCGCCGAAGCGACCGTGAAACTGATCGCTGACGTCGCTGCCGACGACATGATCCTCGACATCGGCCCGCAAACCGCGGCCAACTTCGCCGAACTGCTGAAGTCGTCGCAAACCATCCTGTGGAACGGCCCGGTCGGCGTGTTCGAATTCGACCAGTTCGGCAACGGCACCAAAGTGCTGGCCGAAGCCATCGCAGAAAGCGCGGCGTTCTCGATTGCCGGCGGTGGCGACACCCTGGCGGCCATCGATAAATATGGCGTAGCGGAAAAGATCTCCTACATTTCCACCGGCGGCGGCGCGTTCCTCGAATTCGTCGAAGGCAAGGTGCTGCCGGCCGTTGAAGTCCTGGAAAGCCGGGCCAAGGCCTGAGGCCGCCCGATTGGCCAGGCAAAGGAGTGTTCAGATGGTCAAGTCGTTAGCGCTGTTGTTGCTGACCGGTACGCTGGCGGCCTGCGGGAGTAACCCGAAGGCCGAGCCGACACCGGCACCCGGCGAGGCCCAGAAAGGCTGCTACCAGGCCGACTGGCAGGCCGAAACCAACCCGGTGCTGAACAAGCGCTCGGGCCCGGACGGTCTGGACAAATACGAGACGCAAACCCCGGCCAAGGAACATGGTTGTCCTTGACCGGTCTGACTCTTTACTCAAGTCCGGCGGCGTGCGCTGCCGGTCGAGGAACACGGATGAAAGGCTTGATCGCCGTTGCGGCACTGGGATTGCTGGGTGGTTGCGCGCAGTGGAACCCGTTCCAGTCTTCCGCCCCTGTGGATAACTGGACCACCTGGACCTGCGACAGCCAGGCCAAGGTGCTGTGGCGCTACACCGATGCCGCCCGCAAGGAAGTCGATGTGCGTCTGGGCGGCGGTGATCAGGTCTATCGCCTGAAAGAAGAGCCGGGCGCCTCGGGCGCGCTGTACAGCGACGACATGCTGGCGTTTCACATCAAAGGTGAGGAGGGCCTGGTCTACTGGGTCGCCACCAATGATCTGATCGGCCGGGGCTGCAAAGCCGAATAAAACAGAATTTGCATTATCGAATCACCAGGTCGGGCCTCAACCCCCGATCTGCAATCACTTGAATAGCCGCCGCCGCTCCGGCAGGCTGGCACGATTAACGACCCAAACCGGGAGAGAGACACACAATGGCACTTATCAGCATGCGCCAGATGCTGGACCACGCAGCCGAGTTCGGCTACGGCGTTCCAGCCTTCAACGTCAACAACCTTGAGCAGATGCGCGCCATCATGGAAGCCGCTGACAAGACTGACTCCCCGGTGATCGTTCAGGCTTCGGCCGGTGCCCGCAAATACGCCGGCGCCCCGTTCCTGCGTCACCTGATCCTGGCGGCGATCGAAGAATTCCCGCATATCCCGGTGTGCATGCACCAGGACCACGGCACCAGCCCTGACGTCTGCCAGCGCTCGATCCAGCTGGGCTTCAGCTCGGTCATGATGGACGGCTCCCTCGGCGAAGACGGCAAGACCCCGACCGACTACGAATACAACGTCCGCGTGACCCAACAAACCGTGGCCATGGCTCACGCCTGCGGCGTTTCGGTAGAAGGCGAGCTGGGCTGCCTGGGTTCGCTGGAAACCGGCATGGCCGGTGAAGAAGACGGCATCGGCGCCGAGGGCGTTCTGGACCACAGCCAGATGCTGACCGACCCGGAAGAAGCGGCTGACTTCGTCAAGAAGACTCAGGTCGACGCCCTGGCCATCGCCATCGGCACCAGCCACGGCGCCTACAAGTTCACCAAGCCACCTACCGGTGACGTGCTGGCGATCGACCGCATCAAGGAAATCCACAAACGCATCCCGAACACCCACCTGGTGATGCACGGTTCCTCGTCGGTGCCACAAGAGTGGCTGGCGATCATCAACCAGTACGGCGGCGACATCAAAGAAACCTACGGCGTACCGGTTGAAGAAATCGTCGAAGGCATCAAGCACGGCGTGCGCAAGGTCAACATCGACACCGACCTGCGTCTGGCATCCACCGGCGCGATGCGTCGCCTGATGGCCACCAACCCGAGCGAGTTCGACCCTCGTAAGTTCTTCGGCGAAACCGTCAAGGCGATGCGCGATGTATGTATCGCTCGTTATGAAGCTTTCGGTACTGCCGGCAACGCTTCGAAGATCAAACCGATCTCGTTGGAAGCAATGTTTCAGCGTTACCTCAAAGGTGAGTTGAACGCTAAGGTGAACTAAGTCTCAGGCGTTTATAAAAAACCCGCAGCGATGCGGGTTTTTTGTGATGATTGAACTAATATTGTTTCATGTTTCATGTTTTTCTGGTGTAGCGGAAATTAACGTTAAGGAGCTGGTGAATAAAGAAATTGCCCATTTTCTGTCCGGTTTTCGCACTTTTGACAAGCGCATTTGGCCGGGTGGAAATATAATTTATTTGGCGATTTATAGTAATCGGGTTGCGGTGGTTTAGGGGTTGCAAGAGGAGAAAACGCTTCATGTTTAGAGCGCTGGAATGCTTTGTTAAGGTTCCAGCCGTTGGTATAGAGATCAACAACTTCATCAACATGCATTATATTGCCAAGGTCGCTTGCCCCGCTGGCAAATAACTCTCCAGCACCACTAGCAATCGTTCCGACCGCGCTTGCGGCGGTTCCGACAGCACTGGCAGCACTGCTTGCCCCGCTAGCGAAAAGCTCTCCTACAGCTGCAAAAAAGCCAATTCGTGCTGATATAGGCTCAATATTGTTTATCTGATCCGGCTCAAGCGCAATGCCTATTAATATTTTCCCATCTTTCATACTTCGCACAGGTCCAGAGAAAGTCTTACCATCCTGGGTAGTAATTGTATAATATGCCCCATTAGTAATTGGTAGCCTGCTCATGTTTTTTTCCTCGCGTATCTGTCGTTTATTTGATCTTTTAATCCGGGTTCTTAACTTCAAGGTTTTGAGCATATATTACGTTTGTGTGCTGGCAGTCACCATAAAGTATATGCTGGGTGTATTCGCATGTGGATCATCCTCATGTAAATTCATTTTATCTTTATCAACCGGAAGTAGGACTATGGCACCGATTTTCGAGATTTCGGATTCGGTGTACTTTGCAAGTAATGGTGAGTACCAATGGTGGATGAAGCGTGGATATATCCCTTCAAATTTTGCAGTCGTCCAGGTATACGGTTGTATTAATGTCGAAGGCCGGGTCTGAAAGCTGGAGTTGGGCATTTCGGTTGCGTTATTTGATCTGACGAGAAGTGTGGATTTTTGTAGTTCCTCGGGGGAGAGTCCTATGCCTACTACGGTCTCTAAGTTGATTTTTTGGAGTGCTGATCCGTCATTTATGGTTACGACATTTTTCATTACGTCTATATCTTCAATAGTTCCTCTACTATGTGGGCCGGCATCATCACTAAGGCTAAGTTGTGAAGTTTTGTGAGCTACCACAATAATATTTATGTCCATAATGTTAATATCCATTTAATTGGTTTTGAGATGTTATTGTTCTTCAATGGAAACAAAATGCATACTGTAGTTTCTGACAGGTAATGCGTTTTTTTTGAAATATAAATTATGAGCTTTATACTGTTTTATTAGAAGAAACCGAAAGAGGAACTACGTGGGAGGGGGCGCCCCGTCTTCGACAACCGCGCTGTCACGCAAGGAGAATATGGGCCAAAGGTGGCAAGCTAGTCCTTAAATATAATATATAAATCAATAAGTTATTTTTTGTTCCATAAGAGTTAAGTGATTAGAGTTTTCCTTTAACGTAAACAACCTTGAGCAGATGCGCGCCATCATGGAAGCCGCTGACAAGACTGACTCCCCGGTGATCGTTCAGGCTTCGGCCGGTGCCCGCAAATACGCCGGCGCCCCGTTCCTGCGTCACCTGATCCTGGCGGCGATCGAAGAATTCCCGCATATCCCGGTGTGCATGCACCAGGACCACGGCACCAGCCCTGACGTCTGCCAGCGCTCGATCCAGCTGGGCTTCAGCTCGGTCATGATGGACGGCTCCCTCGGCGAAGACGGCAAGACCCCGACCGACTACGAATACAACGTCCGCGTGACCCAACAAACCGTGGCCATGGCTCACGCCTGCGGCGTTTCGGTAGAAGGCGAGCTGGGCTGCCTGGCATCCACCGGCGCCATGCGTCGCCTGATGGCCACCAACCCGAGCGAGTTCGACCCGCGTAAATTCTTCGGCGAAACCGTGAAGGCGATGCGCGATGTGTGTATCGCTCGTTATGAAGCTTTCGGCACTGCCGGCAACGCTTCGAAGATTAAACCGATCTCGCTGGAAAGCATGTATCAGCGTTATCTGAAGGGTGAGTTGAACGCCAAGGTCAATTGAGACTGGGTGTTTAGCTGATTTAAAAGAAACCCGCCGAGAGGCGGGTTTTTTGTGGGTGATGATTTTTGCGTGGATTAAGAACTATCCAAAAATCGGAGATCATTTGAATACCTCCGCGAGCTCTTCAAGAGTCGGCATAACCGCTGGAATGACAACAAGCTCACTATCCAGAGCCGCCAAGGTGCGTGCGTAAGCGATCATGCTGACAGATGGAGTGCCTTTCTCTACAGCGATGATTTTGTATCGTGTCAGCCCCGCGAGTTTGGCAAGTTGTACTTGCGTCAGGCCACAAGCTATACGTTTTTCGCGTAGTTGATTACCTAGACGGCTGATCAATAAGACGTAGTCCATGTTCCGCTACCGCAACATTTGAAGATTCATGTTGTGCAAATACAACATTTCACTTCGAGAAACCCGCCGTGAAGCGGGTTTTTTTAGATAGAGCGGATTATTTCGGCTCGACGTGATCCAGCGCCTGATTCACCGCCAGTTCTCCAAGCATTACCAACTGTGCAATGCCAATCGCGGTTTTGCGGTCGGCGGGAGTGAGGGTGGCGGCGAAGTTGTTGAGTATTTCGCCGGCGGAGCCGAGGGTTTCGCTGGCGTTGGCCAGCAGGGATTCGGTGTTGTAGGCGGGGTTGGCGAAGTACATGCGGTCGGGTTCGTTGACCGTGGCCATGATGCGGGCGCCGGGGCAGAGGTAGTGGTCGAGGGCGCGTTCGGCGGCTTCGTTGAGTTTTTTGGGGTCGAGGGAATCGTAGGGGGAGGCCGGGTCTGTGACCGGCGGATGAGGTGTCGATTGAATCATGTTTCGTCTCCGGGAAATGGAGCCGACACCGGATCGCTACTAAACGATGGGGTGGCAGCTGAACGCAGGTTAGTAGACCGGGGAGACGCGAACCGGCGCGCCCGAAAGCGCCCTGCGTACAGCTACCATCAAGCGCAGATACCGAGATATCTCACTTTCTGGAGTGCAAATACGCCTCGCGAACCCTCGGGCTACTAAACCCGATCACTGCGAATCAGTGACCCGAATCAAGTTACCGATGGCCCTCCAGGCGCACAAGCCGGCGGATTCTGGCGTACCGGTAGGCAGCGACGCAAGCCGTTGTAGGCTTCGGGAAGTTGCGCCGGGCGGATTTAAACATGACCGTTTAATTCAGGTGCTGCTACCGGCGCCATCGCTGGCAAGTCGAATCGTCGCACCGCAGCTCCCACAAGTTATTTGTCGTGGTCAATGTCCAGTTTTGAGAACGTCACCTGCCCACCCTCGCTGGTGTACCCGGTGTTGTCCTGCACATACACGCCCGCCTTGAAATACAGCGGTTTGTTGCGCCACGTCGCGCTGATCTGCGAATCCCACTGATACCCGGCCGCACTCACGCCCAGTGCACCGCCGGGGCTCAGGTGAATGAGGTAGTTGAACTCGCGATTGAGTTTGATCCCGGTGGCGAGGGTGATGACCCGGCTTTCGTCCTGATCCGGATGGGTGCGCAGCTTGATCACCAGGTTGCCGGTCTCGGTTTTTTCTTTGTATTGGTATTCAAGCTTGAGCATCGGCTTCTGGCTTTCATAGGCGTGGATCTGGCCGATGACGATCTTGCCGGAGCTGGGCACCTTGTTGACCGAGAGGGTCGCGCGCAGCAGGTTGTCGGCGTCGGGGTAATACCAGTTGCGCAATGTCCCGTTGCTGTAGGTCTCGCGCAGTTCGGTGCGCGGGTAGATGGCGTTTTCAGTTTTCGAACCGGTCACTGGGGACCAGAAGAACAGGGTGCCGGTGTCGGAATGGAAGTACTGATCCTTGAAGCCGTTCACCAGTTTGGAGGTTTCGACGGTGTAGGGCGGGCTGCCAACGGGAACGCTGAGGTTCCAGGTTGCGAGATCAATCATGTCGGTTCTTCCACTCTGTTTCTCTTGCACGCGCGTGCCAGAAGCTCTAGCCCGCGCCTCTTGGGGGCGGCCTTTATAAGCGTAGAGGGATTTTTTGTTAACGGCCGTCTGGCGGATGATTGGCGTCAACATCCTGTCGAAATGCCACCTTTCCCGGAATTCGGGGCTTGCAGCCGTGACCGTTAGTCGGCTGATGACCGGTTTGGTTAAATGATGGCTGGATGACAGCTATTGCTTTTACAGATCCCGGACTAGAGTGAAGGCTCAGTGACTGTACGGTTTTCACGAGGAACCGCGCGGAACGCTGATCCGAGATGCCCCGACACGAGATGTCCCGACAAGAGAAGCAGCATGGAATGCGCGCAACCCCAGCCAGGTGAAGGCAGCTCAGTCCTTTTGATCGTTGATGACTACCCTGAAAATCTGATCAGCATGCGCGCATTGCTGCAGCGCCAGGACTGGCAGGTGATGACCGCGGCGTCCGGTTTCGAAGCCCTCAGTCTGTTGCTCGAACACGACGTCGATCTGGTGCTGCTAGATGTGCAGATGCCGGGCATGGACGGTTTCGAAGTCGCGCGGCTGATGCGCGGCAGTCAGCGCACGCGCCTGACCCCGATTATTTTTCTCACCGCCAACGAGCAGTCCCAGGACGCCGTTATAAAGGGTTACGCCAGCGGTGCTGTGGATTACCTGTTCAAACCGTTCGATCCGCAGATTCTCAAACCGAAAGTCCAGGCGCTGCTGGAGCACCAGCGCAATCGCCGTGCGTTGCAGCGTTTGAGTCAGGATCTGGAATCGGCGCGGGCCTTCAATGCGTCGGTGCTGGATAACGCTGCTGAAGGCATTCTGGTGTTGGCCGAGGATGGCTTGATCCGCTTCGCCAACCCGGCGATTTCCCGGCTGCTGAATGCGCCGGTGAAGGAACTGGAAGGGCAAGAGTTTCTCGATTTCCTGCAGAAACCGCATATTCCGCTGTGGGCCGATTCCGAGTTTTATGCCAGTTACAAACGTGGCGAGACGTTGCGCTTACACGACGCGTTGCTGCGTACCGCGCCGGGCCAGCAAGTGCCAGTGGCTTTGTCCTGCGCGCCGCTGCCGAGTGAACAGCACGCGATGGTGGTGACGGTGCTGGACATGTCGGTGGTGCGCCATCTGCATCAACAGCTGGAATTTCAGGCGGTCACCGACCCGCTGACCGGGCTGCTCAATCGCCGGGGTTTCTACCAGACTGTGGAAAACCTGCTGCTGCGCGGCGAGCGCACGGACAGCAGTTGGGTGTTGATGTACCTCGATCTCGACGGCTTCAAAAGGGTCAACGATTCCCTCGGCCATGATGCCGGGGACCGGGTGTTGCGCTGGGTCTCCGAACAATTGAAAGCCTGCCTGCGGCCATTCGACATTCTGGCGCGGATGGGCGGCGATGAGTTCACCGCGCTGCTGGATCTGGAATTCCCCGAACAAGCGGCGAAGATTGCTGAAAAACTCATCGAGCGGGTGTCGATCTGTCAGCAGATCGAAGGCCTCGATATCGCTCTGGGTGCAAGTATCGGCATCGCCACCTACCCGGATTGCGGCAACAACCTCGATGGTTTGCTGCGCGCCTCGGACATCGCCATGTACGAAGCCAAGCGCGCGGGGCGGCAGCAATATCGCTTCTACGATCATGAAATGAACGGCCGCGCGCGCTCGCGGTTGATGCTGGAAGAGAGCGTGCGCAACGCCATCGAGAACCGCGATTTCAATCTGGTGTATCAGCCGCAGGTGGCGATTGGCGACGGCCGGATTCGAGGTTTCGAGGCGCTGCTGCGCTGGCAGCACCCGAGCGTCGGCGATGTGCCGCCGGGGCTATTCCTGCCGTTGCTGGAAGAGGCAACGTTGATCAGCCGGCTCGGCAGCTGGATCTATCACCGCAGCGCCGGGCAGCGTAAGGCGTGGGAATCCGAGTTCTCCCAGGATCTGGTGATCGGCGTGAGCCTGAGCAACACCCAGTTCGGCCTGCCGAATCTGGTCACCGAATTGCGCCAGGTGCTGGAGCGCCATGGATTGCAGCCGCACCAGATGGAAGTGGAAGTGACCGAAGAGGCGCTGACGATCAACCCAGACGAGACCCGCAAACAGCTGAAGCTGCTGCGCAATCTCGGGGTGCGGGTGGCACTGGACGATTTCGGTTCCGGGTCCTGCTCGCTGGCGCATTTGCGCGATCTGGAACTGGACACCCTCAAGCTCGATCGCCACCTGATCGCCCGATTGCCGGACTCGTCCCGCGATGCTTCGCTGGTGCGCACGGTCATCGATTTATGCAAGGAATACGGCTTACTGGTGATTGCCGAAGGCGTGGAAACCGTCGAGCAATACCAGTGGCTGCAAGCTCATGGTTGCGAGTACGTGCAAGGGTTTCTGGTGGCGCGGCCGTTGGTCGCCGAGGACACCGCACGCTTTACCGAGCCGTTCGACTGGAGCGCGTTGGCCGGTTGAATTCGCTACACTGGCGGCCTTTTCATGACCCGTGCCGCCCCATGACTGCGTTGAAATACCTCCAGGCCTATCCCGCGAATCTGCAGGATCAGGTGCGCCAATTGATCGCTGACAACCGCCTCGGTGATTACCTGAGCCAACGCTATCCGGGCCGCCACGATGTGCAGAGCGACAAGGCGTTGTACGGCTACGCGCTGGACTTGAAGCAGGAATACCTGCGCAACGCCCCGGCCATCGACAAGGTGCTGTTCGACAACCGCCTCGACCTGACCCACCGCGCCCTCGGCCTGCACACCACGGTGTCGCGGGTGCAGGGCGGCAAGCTCAAGGCCAAGAAAGAGATTCGTATCGCCTCGCTGTTCAAGGAGGCCGCGCCTGAGTTTCTGAAGATGATCGTCGTGCATGAACTGGCGCACTTCAAGGAGTCGGATCACAACAAGGCGTTCTATAAATTATGTGAGCACATGCTGCCGGGCTACCACCAGGTCGAGTTCGACCTGCGGGTGTACCTGACGTGGCGGGACATGCAATAAGACATCAAACAACGGAGCGCAGGTATGGAAGTAAGCAAGACCAAGAGCAGTTTCTACCGGCGCTTGTACGTGGCGTACCTGATCGACAGCGGCCTGGCCAGCAGTGTGCCGGCGCTGACCGAGGTCACCGGCATGCCCCGGCGCACGGCGCAGGACACCATTGCGGCGCTGGCGGATCTGGATATCGTCTGTGAGTTCGAGCAGGAAGAGGGCGCGCGCAACCATGCGGGGCGCTATCGGATTCGCGAGTGGGGGGCGATTGATCGGGGGTGGATCGAGCGGAATTTGCGGCAGATCAAGGCTGTTCTCGAGTATCCCTGACTTCAGCAGTCCCTTCGCGGGCAAGCCCGCGAAGGGGAAATCTCAAGACCGACGCATTCCTATGTGCGGAATGTCATCCTCCAGATATTCCTCACCCGCCACCACAAACCCGTACCGCCCGTAATATCCCTGCAAATGCGCCTGGGCCGACAGATAGATTGGCACTTCAGGCCAACGTTTCTCGGCCTGTTTCAGTGCCTGTTCCATCATTTCATGGCCCAACCCCTTGCCACGCCCGGCCGGCGCCGTGAGCACGCGGCCGATCACTACGTCGCCGCCCTGGGATTCCGGGTCCAGCAGGCGCAGGTACGCCACCAACTGATCACCGTCCCAGCCCATCAAATGGCAGGTGTCACCGTCCAGATCCTGACCGTCCGGATCCAGATACGCGCAGCGCTGTTCGACCACGAACACTTCCGAGCGCAATTTCAAAATGGCGTACAGCTGCTCCAGTCCCAGATCGCTGTGATGTTTGCAGACCCACTCGATTGTCATCTTCCGATTCCTTGAACTACATCGCCCGATACTAAGCGCAGCGCCGAAATATGTCTGTATGGCTGAGAAATCTGTGACAAAGGCCAAAATGCCATCATTCCAATATCGCGGCCCGCCGTACTTTGTGTAATCTGCTGGGAAGCGCTGTGCGATGGCTTCAATGAGCTAAGGTTAGGGCCTGGGATTCGCCGGTAAGGGGCCTTGGGGTTTTGACTGAAAACACGCCGGGCGGCCCGCCCGCTAAGGATTTTCAAGCATGCCGCGATTGCATCGAGCCTTTGCTTTGATCGGATTGCTGTTGCTGGGTCAAAGCGCGGCAGCGGAGAAATTGCGTCTGGTGTTCGACGTCTGGCCGCCCTTTACCGATGACACGCTGGTCAACGGTGGGCTGGCGACCGACATCGTCAGCACGGCCCTGGCCCGTGCCGGTTATGCCAGCGGTTACGAGCAGGTGCCGTGGGCGCGGGCGTTGATGGGGGTTGGCGAAGGACGTTACGACGTGCTGGTCAACGCCTGGTACAACGACGAGCGCACGAAGCTGGGGCAGTTTTCCGCCGAGTACCTGCTCAATCGCGTGCGCTTCCTCAAGCGCAAAGACGCACCCATCGAATACAACAACCTGCAGGAACTGCACACCTATCCGATTGCGGTAGTGCGCGGCTACGCCTATTCGGCGCCGTTCGATGCCGACACCGCGTTGCAGAAAGTCCCTGTGCATAACTTTGCCATGGCCGTGCGCATGCTGGCGGCGGACCGGGTCAAGCTGACCCTGGAAGACGAATACGTCGCTCGCTATTACCTGGCCCGGGAATCACCGAAAGTGCGCAACGCGGTGGAGTTTCTGCCCAAGCCGCTGAGCGAGAACAGCCTGCATATTCTGGTCAGCCTGAAGAACCCGCAGCACGAACAGATCGTGGCCGGGTTCGACAAGGCGATTGCGTCGATGAAGGCCGATGGCAGCTATGACAAGCTGCTCAGGCAACACGGCATGTGAGGCGGCTCAATCTTCGGCTGTGTCTTTGATCAGGTGCGCCGCCAGCGTGCGCAACGGGCCGAGCTGGCGGCAGATCAACGCCAGTTGCGTCTGCACCAGCCGCTGGCCTTCGTCGATTTCGTCCGGCATCTGCTCAAGCTCATTGGCCAGCGCTTCTTCCTCATCACTTTGAATCGCAATCGGCTGTTTGCTCGCCAGACCCTGGGCGATTTCATCGATGCTCGCCGCCAGACTCACCCCGGCGCCGTCGATCAGATGTTCGCGCACTTCCGCCGGCAGTTGGGTTTCCCGGTGCGCGCCGAGGCCTGACAGATAGCTGAGCAAGGTGTGCGACAGCACCAGGAAGCGGAAACCGACGTCGGCTTCCTTCCGGAAATGCCCCGGCTCCATCAGCATGTTCGCCAGCGTGGTCGACAGTGCCGCGTCGGCGTTGTGTGCGTTGCGCCGGGCCAGGCGATAGGCAAGGTCGTCGCTCTTGCCGGCGGCGTATTGCTGCATGATCTGGCGCAGGTAAATGCTGTTGCAGGTGAGGGTGTTGGCCAGCACCTTATTCAGACGCCGACCCTGCCAGTCCGGCAGGAACAGGAACACCGCCAGCCCGGCGATCAGGCTGCCGAGCAAGGTATCGAACAACCGCGGCACAAACAGCCCGTAGCCGTCACCGACCTGGTTGAAGCAGAACAGCACCATGATCGTGATCGCGGCGGTGGCCACAGTGTAGCGGGTGGTGCGGTTGGTAAAGAACACCACGCCGGCGGCGATGGTGAAGCACGACTGCACCAGCGGATTCGGGAACAGATCGAACAGCGCCCAGGCAATCGTCAGACCGATGGCGGTGCCGAAGATACGCTGGCCGAGTTTGCGGCGAGTGGCGCCGTAGTTCGGCTGGCAGACGAACAGCGTGGTGAGGATGATCCAGTAACCCTGCGACGGGTGAATCAAATGCACCATGCCGTAGCCGATGCTCAACGCCAGCGGCAAGCGCAGGGCGTGGCGGAACAGCAACGAGGTCGGCGTCAGCTGGGTGCGCAGGCGAATCCACACGTCCTTGAAGTTGCGCGGCGAGCGGTCGAGCAGGCTGCTGTCGGTGGCATCGGCCAGGGCATCGGGGTTGCTCGCATCGCTGAGCAAACGGTCGAGGGTGCCGAGGTTGGCCGCCAGTGCCCGCAGTGAACGCAGCAGTCCGCGCCAGGCCGGGTTGCTTTGGATGCGCAGGTGTTCGAGGGAGGCGTGCAGGTCGCTCAGGGCTTCGGCGAAACTCGCGTCGTAGATGAATGGCTGACGCATCTGGATCGATTCGGCCAGCGCCCGACAGGCCTTGCCTTGCTGGCGCAGCAGGCGCTGGCAGCGGAACAGCACGTCGCTGTGGAAGAACGCATCGGCCAGGGCGTTGTACGGGTAGTGCGAAGAACTGGCGCGTTCGTGAATGTCCTGGGCGAGGAAGTACAGCTTCAAGTAACGGCTGACTTTCGAGCCGGGGCGACCGTTGCCGACCCGGTGCAGGATGATTTCCTTGGCGCTGTTCAGGGCTGCGACGACCCGGCCGTTTTGCTGGGCCAGCTCCAGTCGCCGTGCTTCGACGTCCATCTGCCGGATCGGCTCGAACAGCGAGGATTTCAGCTTCAGGTAATAGCCCAGTTCGCGGAACAGCCTCGCCAGACTCTGCTGCACCGGCTGATTGGAAAACATCGCCTGCCACAGCACCGACAGCAGGCCGTACCATGCGGCGCCGGCCACCAGCAGCATAGGCTCATGCCAGAAATCCGTGACCGCGCCGCCGCGCTGATCCACGCCGATCATGGTGTAGACGGAAAGAATCAGGGTCGCCGAAGCAATCGCACCATAACGCTCGCCGAGCGCACCGAGCATGGTCAGGCCGAAACTGGCCAGTGCCAAAGCGATGACGAACACGATGGGGTAGGGGAACAGCAATTCCACGGACAGCGCCGCGACACTGAAACACACCAGCGTCACCGCCAGTGCGTTGAGGCGGCCCTGCCAACTGTCGTCGGTCTCGGCCAGGGCGCTGGCGATAATCCCGAGGAACAGCGGGATCAGCAGCCCCATCTCATCCTGATACCAGCACAGCGCCATGCTGCCGGTCAGGGCGATGAACACCCGCACGCTGTAGCTGAATTTATCCAGCGCCCACAGGCGCCGCAAAGACTGACGAAACGAGGTCGAGGACATGAAGTGCGAAGGCCTTCCGAGGCGATGCCGCTAAATTGAGCCAGTAATGACGCCGACGCAATGGCGCCGATCACATCTGACAGCAAAAAGTGTTCCCTACAGCTTCACCGATAACAAATGTGGGAGCAGTCTCGCCCACAGTTTGATTTGTGTTTATCAGACGTACTGCGCGGCGGCGTAGCCAGAGGCCCACGCCCACTGGAAGTTGAATCCGCCCAAATGCCCGGTGACATCCAGCACTTCACCAACGAAGTACAGGCCCGGGCTTTTCAGCGATTCCATGGTCTTGGACGACACTTCGCGGGTGTCGACCCCACCCAGCGTTACCTCGGCGGTGCGGTAGCCCTCGGTGCCGGCCGGCACGACTTTCCAGCTGCCCAGCTTCTCGGCGATGTCCGCCAGTTCGGCATGGGTGTACTGCTTCATCGGTTTGGAGACGAACCAGTTGTCCGCCAGCAGGTTGGCCATTTTCTTGGTGAAGATTTCGCCGAGCAGGGTTTTCAGTTCGCTGTTCGGGCGCTCGGCGGTTTGCTGTTGCAGCCAGCTTGCGGCGTCGTGATCGGGCAGCAGATTGATCTCCACCGTGTCGCCCGGCTCCCAGAACGAGGAAATCTGCAGAACCGCCGGACCGCTGAGGCCACGGTGAGTGAACAGGATGTTCTCGCGAAAGCTCTGGTCGTTGCAGCTGACCAGGCAATCCACCGAGGTGCCGGACAGTTCGGTGCACAACTCCTTGAGCTGATCGGTGATGGTGAACGGCACCAGCCCGGCGCGGGTCGGCAGCAGTTCATGGCCGAACTGTTTGGCGACCTGATAACCGAAACCGGTGGCGCCCAACGTCGGGATCGACAGGCCACCCGTGGCGATCACCAGCGACTGGCACTGGATCTGGCCGAGGGTGGTGTCGAGCAGGTAACCGCCCTCGACTTTCTCGATGGTCTGGATCGAGGTGTCGAGGTGCAGGTTGACGCCGACCTGATCGCACTCGTCCAGCAGCATGCCGAGGATGTCGCTGGATTTGTTATCGCAGAACAGCTGACCGAGCTTTTTCTCGTGATACGGCACGCCATGCTTGGCGACCATGCCGATGAAATCCCACTGGGTGTAGCGGGCCAGCGCGGATTTGCAGAAGTGCGCGTTCTGCGAGAGGAAATTGCTCGGTTCGGTGTACATGTTGGTGAAGTTGCAGCGTCCACCGCCGGACATCAGGATTTTCTTGCCGGCCTTGTTCGCGTGGTCGAGCAGCATCACCTGACGCCCGCGCCCGGCGGCGGTCAGTGCACACATCAACCCTGCGGCGCCAGCGCCAATGATCACGACTTCGGTAGAGCGCAAAACAGTGTCCTCACACTAAATTCAAATTCACCGGAAACCAATGTGGGAGCGAGCCTGCTCGCGATGAGGTCGGCACATGCAACATAGTTGTTGACTGACAGTCCGCCATCGCGAGCAGGCTC